>JAZREJ010000036.1:0-27888 GCA_045660745.1 Eubacteriales bacterium | reverse complement strand
AATAAAAGACCGCCCCACTTGTGGGGCAGCCTGTAAATGTTATGCGGTTGGCAAACCGTTTCGGCGCGCCTTGAGGCGCCGCCAACATAATAGCCTTATAGGCTAAGTGCATGCCACCGGTTTTACCGGTGGTCATGACTCATATATCTTTACAACTCGTTTTGTAACACCTGTATAAAGGGTATAGTTTATTGTGTCGGCAAGGCGGGCGTATTCATCCACGGAAATGGATTTTTCACCCCAGAACTGAACCTCATCCCCAACTGATACCTCGTTTTCGTGGCCCGTGATATCTATCATCAAGAGGTCCATACATACGTTTCCGACTATCTTATATCTTCTCCCGTTTACCGTGACCTCTCCTTTATTAGAAAGACTTCTCGGTATACCGTCGGCGTAGCCTGCCGAAACAGTGGCAACGGTGGAATCGCGCTCAAAGGTGTGTGTTCTTCCGTAGCCGAGACCATCGTCTTTTTTTACGCGGTGTATCTGTGATATTCTTGCGGAAAGCGTCATGACCTCACGAAGAGGCTTATCAGGGTGCTGTTCAAGGTACACCTTTTTTACCTCCTCGGATGGGTAGGCTCCGTAGAGGATCAGACCCGGACGCACGATATCCATACGGCTTTCGGGGAGTGTAAGCACAGCCGCCGAATTTGCAGTGTGAAGACATGGAATGTTGATGCCCTCTTTTTTCAGAGCGTCAACGGTTTTGTTGAAGCGTTCGAGCTGAAGAGATGTAAAATCGGAGTCGAGACAGTCGCTTTCGCAGAAATGCGTGAACATACCCGTCACACAAAAAGACTCAATATTGCAAACCGCCATGATATCATCAAGAGTGCTGCTGTCCTCGCTGTCGAAGCCGAAGCGGTGCATACCTGTGTCAAGCTTTATGTGTACCTTGAGCTTCGATGCGCCGAGGGCATCGGCAAGTGCGTCCGCGTATTCAAGGCTCATGACCGTCTGGGTAAGCGAGTAGTCCGAGAGGGTGAGAGCGGCGGATGGGGTGGTGTATCCGAGGATAAGTATATCACACTCAATACCCGCACTTCTCAGTTGCAGTGCCTCCTCAAGCTCGGCAACTGCAAAAATATCGGTATAGGGGGATAGAGCACGCGCTATCTGTACAGCGCCGTGTGAGTAGCCGTCCGCCTTAACAATGGGCATTATACGGCACCCATTGGGGCAGAGGCTTTTTACTGCCTGAAAATTGTGTATTAAATTGTCAATCGAGATTCTGGCAAAGCATCTTTGTGTTTTCATTTTAGATCCTTAAAAATATATCCGTCGCGGTGAATGAGCGTGCCGTCTGAATTCTTTGTGTTCATTCCCATTGCCATTTCATAAAGAGGGTAGAAGCGGCTGAGAGTGGGGTCGGGAAAGTCATACTCTATACCGTGGCAAACTGTGTGCAGAGTATTTTCCTTAAAAAAAAATTCAATACCGATATCCTCTGGAACTACTGACACCGTGTCGTCTTTTCTTGTCACAGTGACGGCGAAAGTGTTGCCGTCGGAACAAAAAATCCCTTTGACACCGATGTTTTGTTCAAAGGGGTTTTCGGGTGTTTTTTCTGAACAGGAAAATAAAATAAGTAAGAGAAAAATGGGAAAAATGCGTTTCGTACAAATCACCTTCTTGTGGTTTTTGTACCATTTTATGCGTTGAGCTCGTCCTTTATGCGCTCGCTTGAAACTGCGGTTCTGTTGTAGTAAGCCATTGTGTCAAGTCCTTTGTTGAAAGCCGAGAAGATAAGGGCGGTTTTGTTTCCTTTTTCGTCCTTGTATATGGCAACCCAAGTGTCGGGTCTGCTATAGTGGGCAGAGGCATCAATAACAGCGGCATCCTTAGGAAGCTCGCCTGTGTAGGGAGCGATGGATTCAGCGTCACGGATGAGTAAGGAGGCAATAGTCTTTCTTTTTCTTGCACCGATTATTTTGTCCATGGTGAGCTCGCCCTGAACGATTGTGTATTCAAATTCAATGCTCGTCATACCCCAGAGCATTTTTACAACATAAGCAATTAGAAGAAGTGCAACTGCTCCGAGTGCAAAGAGATGCCAAAAGAAGTAGAAAAGCGATGCCACAACGGCAATTGCCACAATTATCATAACTATTCTCTTTATTATGGCTGAAGAATCTGTTTTTTTCTTGACCATGTACTCAACGGCGTTGAGAGAATAATCATTTGAAGTGGAATGGGAATAAACGTTCATTTTTTACCTCACATATCATTATTTTACCTAATAATGATACCACAATAAATCATTGAAGTCAAGAAAAAATCGGCAGAACATCTGCCGATTTTTTGAAATCTTATTTCTTGATGCTGTTACGCTTGATTTTTTTGGTAGTGGTCTTTTCGAACTCGACATCACGCACAACGACCTTGGAAATCTGCTTGTAGGTGGGGAGGGAGTCGCACTTTTCCTTGATATCCTTCTTGATTGTTTCCTCGGGGTTGGAAATGCCCTTTTCTTCGATATACTCACTGTTAAGGAATACTTCGGCGCAAAGACCTGTTTCATGACCTTCCTCATCCTTGATGGAGTAAACGACAACTTCCTTTACATAAGGAATAGCGGCAATGTAGTTTTCGATTTCTTCGGGGTAAATATTCTTTCCGTTTGTGAGAACGATGAGGTTCTTCTTACGGCCTGTGATAACGAGCTGATCGTACTTTGTGAACGTACCGTAGTCGCCTGTTCTGAACCAGCCGTCCTCGGAAAGACATTCAGCGGTCTGCTCGGGCATCTTGTAGTAGCCCATCATAACGATGTCGCCCTTTACCATGATTTCGCCGTTGCCATCTTCGTCGGGATTGTCAATCTTAACTTCAATGCATTTGAGGGTGTGTCCGACTGTTGCGGGGTCGTTGCAATCGGGATGGTTAACCGAAACAAGGGGTGAGCACTCGGAGATTCCGTAGCCGTTGAGAAGAGTTATACCGATATCGTTAAAGAACGTACCGATTTCCGCTCTGATGGGAGCGCCTCCGCATACGATTTCAAGAAGGTTTCCGCCAAATGCCTCGTGAACGTCCTTGAAAAGCTTGCGACGGATGTCAATGCCGAGCTTCATGAGGATGCGGCTGAGCTTGATACCGAAGCGAAGCTTCTTAGCCTTACCGCTCTTTTCAGCGTTTTCCCAAATTCTCTTGTAGAATACCTCAGCAAAAGCGGGAACGAGATAAATGTAGTCGGGCTTGAATATGGTAAGGTTTTTGAGAACCGCGGAGAGGTTATCGTTGATACAGATGGTACATCTCTTGTGGAGAGCAACGAGTATTCCCGCAACACCCTCATAGGTGTGATGGTAGGGAAGAACAGAGAGGCAACGGGTATAAATGGTCGCAACCTGAAGACCGTACTTAACGCAGGAAACGAGGTTGTGCTCGGAGAGCATAACACCCTTTGCAATACCTGTTGTACCTGAGGTATAAACGAGAAGTGCGAGCGCATACTCGTCGCGCTTCTGCTTTGTGAATGCGTCTGAACCGCCCTCGTAAAGCTTTCTTCCTTCTTCAAGAAGCTTTTCAAAGGAAAGGAATTTTCCGTCGTCCTCTTTACGGTTGAACGAAATGAAATACTTGATATTTTCAAGCTTGTCCGCCATTGCACGAAGACGCTCCTCATACTTGCCGGCACAGAAAATAACGGTAGAGTCACTGTTTGTCAAAACGTTGAAAATATCGGTATCGGGAAGCTCCTTGTCGATAGGTACGAATACTCCCTCCGACTGGAGTATGGTGAGGTAACAGGTGAGCCAGTCATAGCTGTTTTCACCGATGCAGGCAATATGCGTGTTTGTAAGACCTCTTTCGGCGAGGGCGGTGCCCAGTGCCTGAGTTCTTTCGTAAAACTCATTGTAGGTAACGTCCGCAACATCGTTTGCTCCAACTCTGTAACGGAATGCAAGCTTGTCGCCTGCTGCATTTTTTGATTTTTCCATAAGTTCGCGGATAGAGTTAATATCCTCGACTTCGTAAAGTTTGAATCTTTCTTTAGCCATAATATCCACCTTCGTTATAAAAATTATGCCATGTAGTTTTCGATACTATGTTATCACATTTATTTCTTGATGTCAATAGTTTTTGAAAACAAATCTCATTTTTTTTAAAACCCTTGACACGGTTTTTGATGTGTGGTATACTTTTTATGAATAAAGTGAAACGGAGTATTACCATGCCAACAAGACAGGATTTTTACAATTTTCATTGCCCGAGGTACGAGGAGTTTCCCTCTCTTGAGCTTTATGCCGAGCAGGTACTTTCGCTCATGAAGGAGTATCTCGGCGTTTTTTATGACGACGGAGCACCGCTTCTGACTTCAAATATGATAAACAATTACGTGAAACAAAGAATAGTAAAGCCACCTGTTAATAAAAGGTATGACAGAGTCCACCTCTCGTATTTTGTGGTCGTGTGTCTTTTGAAGGGCTTTATGAATATTTCGGAGCTTTGTGCAGGACTTGAGATAATACTTGAAAAAAATACGGTAAGGGATGCGTATAACCTGTTTTGCGAGGAACTTGAGGGAGCGCTTAAGCGCGTGTTTTCCGGTGAGTCGGTTCATGAGCTTGCAGCAGCTGATTCAAATGAGCTTGAGCTTATCCGCGCAATGTGCACCTCCCTTGCAAATCTCACCTTCGCTCATTGCATAATAGAGGAAAAAAAGAATCATGAGTAAGATTAAATCGTTTCTTCAAAGAAAGGAAATAGAAATTTCGGCAAAGCGGTATTTCATTGATGCTATGGGCTCTATGGCGCTCGGACTTTTTGCATCTTTGCTTATCGGTACCATATTTTCAACACTTGCAAAGTATACTGACGTTGAGTTGTTTGCTACGATTAATACCTATGCAAAAGAGACAACGGGCGCTGCAATAGGAGTCGCTATTGCCTACGCGCTCAAGGCACCGCCGCTTGTTATGTTTTCAGCGGCAAGTGTGGGCATGATGGGAAATGCACTTGAAGGTGCGGGCCCCGCAGGTGCATTCTTTGCAGTTCTTATAGCCGTGGAGCTTGGAAAGGTGGTTTCAAAAGAGACGCGCGTTGATATTCTCGTTACCCCGTGCGTGACTATTCTTTCGGGAGCTCTTGTGTCTGTTGCCATATGCCCTGTTATCGGGGATCTCATGACCTGGCTTCATGATTTTATAAACAATGCCACCGAGCTTCATCCCATTATGATGGGTATTATAATATCGGTCGTAGTCGGAATCGTACTTACTCTTCCCATATCCTCAGCCGCACTTTGTGCCGCAATACCAATCGTCGGAATCGCGGGAGGCGCCGCTGCTGCCGGCTGTTGTGCACAGATGATAGGCTTTGCCGTTATAAGCTTCCGCGAAAATCGTTGGAACGGTTTTGTTGCACAGGGTATCGGTACATCCATGCTTCAGATGGGTAATATAATAAAGAATCCGCGCATATGGATTCCCGCAACTCTTGCGTCTGCCATAACCGGACCGCTTTCCACCGTTGTATTCCGTCTTGAATGTGAGGGCGTTTCGGCAGGTATGGGCACCTGCGGTCTTGTCGGACCGATAGGTGTATTGCAGGCAACCGACAATAAGGACGTGACATTCTGGATAGGATTTATACTTGTTTGTTTTGTTCTTCCCGCTGTTCTCTCACTTATATTCAGTGAGATACTCAGAAAAATCGGATGGATAAAAGAAGGGGACATGAAGCTTGACGTTTAAGCCGAAGGGTTCGACTTAAGTATTATATTGAAAAAGGTGATACGGAAATCCGTGATATACCGAATTATGACAGGATAAGACTTGAGTTTACCACAACAGGCGGTGTCAAGTGGGTTTTTGAAGACGGACTTCTTACAGAATGCTTTAAAGTGGAATAAACCAAATGATAAAGGAGCGGTGGTACTGCTCCTTTAACTTTTTTCTTGAAAAGTATAAAAAACGGATAAAATTTGTCAAATGAATTGACAAATGTCTTTGATTATGGTAGTATCAAAAAAAACGGTTCTTTTTAAGGAGGAAAATATGAGTAGAATTAAAGAGCTTAAAAATAGCATCGTTTTAGAAAACAATTTTGTAAAAATCGAGATATCCCGAAAGGATTCCGAGGTTTTGTCGGTTGTAAGACTTGACACAAAAGAGGACATTCTTTCTAAGACCGAGAAGAGCTGTTTCTTCTCTGTATACAAGGCAAGTGAAAATGAAAGTCGTGAGGTGCTTGACGGCACCGATTACACCATTCACAAGGACGAGCCCTGTGAAGTGCTCGGGCTTGACCTTGACGGGGATGTTATCAGCATCAAGACGGAATTTCAGACGCTTCGTGTAAAGGCGGGCGTTTTCGATAACTATTTCACCTATGAAGTGCTTGACGATATGGCAGAGCCACTTGAAAGAATGGAATTTGCCGACGTTAAGTTTGAATATGAGGGAGATTATGCAACGGTTTCGATTTCTATGACCGTAAACGGCGTTGTTCCCAGAATCCCCCGCTCGACAGAGCGCCGTATGAGAGGTGTTGTCCGTCGCACGTCGGGCAACTCCAAGGGTGCGAAAATTGGAGAGGTGCTTTCGCCATTCTCGATTCAGTGTGATATACTCAAGGAAATGTGCTCGACCATTGACCCTGAAAAGGGAATCGTGCTCCGCACAAGCGGTCCTTGGACAAGAGACTACTCCGACAACTACAACAACTACATTATAGTTCTTGGTTTTAAGCCCGAATTTGTCACAAAAGCAGACGAATATAAGGCGATGGGCGTTGACCAGTTTGACTTCCATCAGGGAAGTTGGGCATTCTGGCAGGGTAACTTCAAGTGCACAACTCTTCGTGATATGACAGAGTTCCGTGAAAAGTTCTCCGACCCCTTGAAGGAGAAGGGAATCACCTGCGGACTTCACACCTACGCTCACTATATCGACCCTCATTGTTCTGATATTTTGTCCGACCCCAAGTGGCAGAAGGACCTTATGGTTCTGGAGGAGTATATCCTTGCAAAGGATATTGGTGAGGAGGATGACGTGATTGAGGTTGTGGAGGATATTGAGAGCCTTTCCACAGACCATACCTTCTTTTCCCTCAGTCTTCCTTACCTTATGATCGGAAACGAGATAATCTCGTTTGCCAAGGACCACGGCAAATTCGCTCCTTGCGGAAGAGGTGTTTGCGGCACAAAGAAGGTGGCACACAAGAAGGGTGAAAAGGTTTACCATATGCAGGGCAAATTCAATATGTTTGCCCCCATTCCCGGAAGCGAGCTTTTCCTTGAGATTGCAAGAAGAACGGCAGAGGCTTATAACGAGGGCGGCTTCACTATGATATACCTTGACGCTATCGACGGTCTTTATTCGCTTAAGATTGACCAGTACTACTATTCGGCACAGTTCGTGCATGAGATAATCAAGCATTGTAACACAGAGCCTACCATCGAGTATGCCGCACCCTGCGGTTCTATCTGGGCTGCCATGGGCAGAACGGGTGCTTGGGATGCTCCTTGGCAGGGATTCCGTGGCTTTAATAAGTATCACATTGTTAAAAACTATCAGGATGCCGACATCTGTCACTTACTTGGTATGATGGGCTGGTACGGACTCTATCCTCAGACCGACGGATACCCCGATGCACATCCCGGTAACTACATCAACAAGTATCATCACTGGGACGATACCGAGTTCCTCGGCTCGCTCTCTCTTATCCACGGCTACTCCATGGTATTCCGTAACGGACTCCCAAACGGTCGCTTCCCCGGTCTTGCACGAAACGTGGAGATATTCAAGAAGTATCACGACGTTAAGCGCTCGGGATATTTCACCGAAGACTACCTTGCAAAGCTTAAAGACCCCGACCGTGAATTCTTCCTCAAGTCAAAGGGCAAGGACAAGTGGATTTTCGAGGAAAAGAAGATGGCGTTCCGCAGATATTTCGATATCGTGGATACCACTCGCAACACCGAGTCCTTCACAAACCCCTTCAAGGCACAGAAGCCCTTCGTAAGAATTGAACAGGGCCTTTCCACAATGGGCGACAATAAGATGCTCCTCCTCCCGATGGACGAGACGAAGCAGATTCCCGAAAGCTACGAGTATACCTTCGCAAATACTCTTGACGCTACAAAGAATAACGCACTCACCTTCAAGGTATTCGGTAACGGAAAGAAGGGTAGTGCCGTCAGAGTTTCCTTCGTAAGCAAGAGAGCGAAGGGTGCGGCAAAATATATCGTTGACACAGACTTCGAGGGCTGGCGTGAGTTTACCTTTATCGAGGGTGACAGCGGTGAGCGTCCCGATCTTCCCTTCGATTCCCGTGACGGACACTTCTACAACGTATATCTCCACGGTGTCAGACTTACTGCGATGAGCGGTATTAAGATTGAGACCGCGGGAGATTGTGAGGGTGTTCGCATCGGTAACGTTTACGGTAGCACAATCACATACGAGGTTGCAAAGAATCCTACAATCAAGGTCGGCAAGAGCGAAGTGAAGTTTGAGTGTGAGCTGAAATCCACCGACTTTATCGAGTTCGACGGACGTGAAGCCTTTGTTCTTGACCGCTACGGCGATAAGAAGAAGATTTGGTTCGAGGGCGAATTAAAGGTTCCCAAGGGCGACTTCAAGGCTGAGCTTCGTGCAACGTCACTTAACGGCGGTGTGATTAACCAGAAGCTGACCTTTATCTTCACAGGGAACGAAATTAAATAAGTTTTAAGAAAACCGCTTTTTTGCGGTTTTCTTTTTTGAAATATATTGACAAGAGGGAGAAAATATGGTAAGGTGTATCTGTAAGTAATTTGTGCTTTTCGAAACGGAGAAGAGTTTATGACAACCCCGACGAAAACAAATGAAAAACGTATTTTATGCGCAAGGGACTCCGACTGAAGGTCGGTTTTTTCTTGCGTTATTTTTTTATAATTGGAGGATACTATGAGTATTAAGCTTTCAGAGAATAAAAATGCCATTATTCTCGAAAACGGTTTCGTGAAAATCGAAATTTCAAAAAAGGATTCAGCAGTAATTTCTGTTATTGAGAAGATTACAGGCGCTGAAATCAAGAAGGAGGACACCTTCTTCTTCTCACTTGTTGACAAGGAGGAAAAGGCTTTTGCCATAAACGGAATTTCTCTTTCAAAGAAGGGCATTCTTGTTGAAACTGAGCTTGGAACGATTGACACAGCCGTTGAAATTTTCGATGATTGGTATTCAATCGAGGTTTTGAACGCACTCCCCAAGGGTGCTTACAAGTTCAACTTCGGTGAAATGAGTGTTGAGTATGACCTCGACGATCCCGACACTATCCGTGCGGCAGCCGTTGCAATGACTGTTAACGCTAACCCGAACTACTATCCGAGCGGTCTTGACAAGAAAACTCGTGCTACCACCTATGAGCATCTTGGCGGTGCTAAGGGCGCTAAGGTTGGCTTTACCTTTGTTTGTGAAAAGGCTCTCCGTGAGACTCTTAAGAAGATCTGCGAAAAAATCGATCCCGAAAAGGGTATTATATCAAAGAATGCGGGTCCTTGGGCAAAGGATTCAAGACTCAGCTACGGCGACTATATGATCGTCTGCGAAAGCTGTCCCGAATATATCGACAACAACATGGACTTCTTCCGTGACATCGGAGTTGACCAGATTGACTTCCATCAGGGTGCAAGAACCTTCCGTCAGGGTGATTTCAAATACGGCTGCTATGACGATCACGAGGGCTGGAACAAGGGCGTTATTGACAAGCTCCGTGCAAACGGAATGGAGGCGGGTCTTCATACCTACGCTTACTACATCAATCCCGGCTGCAACGAAATTCTTTCCGACCCCAAGTGGCAGGCTCAGCTCGACCGTGATGAGGTGTTCACTCTTGCCGAGGATATTTCGGCAGAGGATACCTTCATCCCCACAGTTGAGTCAACCGCAGATATGTCCACCTATTTCGGCTTCTTTGTAAAGAACCTTTGGTATATCCTTATTGACGAAGAAATCATTAAGTTTGAAAACGCTCCAAACGGCTTTAAGAACTGTACCCGTGGTATTGGCGGAACAAAGCCTGTAGCCCACAAGAAGGGCGCTAAGGTTGAGCACCTTGTAGGATGCTTTTATCTCTTCTCTCCCAAGCCCTCAAGCGACCTCTTCAAGCTTGTTGCACACAACACCGCAAGCTCCTACAACGAGGGTAACTTCGCCATGATATACCTCGATGCACTTGACGGTATCAACCGCCATTGCGAAAAGGACGAGTGCTGGTACTACTGTGCGGTGTTCGTACATGAAATCGTTAAGAACTGTAAGACCTACCCCATCATCGAGTACTCCACAATGTACCCGTCCATCTGGGCGGCACGTGCGAGAATGGGTGCGTGGGATACCTCCTACCGCAACTTCAAGAAGTTCCTTGATATCCACAGTGCTCATCATCAGCCATACCTCAAGGCACACTACGCTTGTTCACTCGGTTGGTACAACTACTATCCCGAAACCGACTTCCAGCCCGGTAACTATCATACCAAGTATCAGCATTGGGACGCTATTGACTACATGGGTGCAATGGCTGTAATGTACGATTATTCCACAGTATTCAACGGAAACAACAAGGACTCATTCACACGTTGCAACGGTGTAAGACGCAACCTTCTCAGATATAAGCAGTATTCCGACCTTCGTAAGTCCTTCTACTTCAGCGAGGAGATTCGCGAAAAGGCAAAGAAGAATCCTCACGAGCTTGCCATCGTTAAGAAGGGCAACAAGTGGGTATTCGAGGAAAAGAACTACGATATCAAGCGTTACTATAGCATAGAGGATGAAAAGCGCAACACTGCAGAGTTTGAAAATCCCTTTAAGAAGCAGACTCCCTTTATCCGTCTTGAGGCAGATCTTTCAACCTTCGGTGACAATGCTATAAACATCCTTCCTCTCGACGAGACAAAGCCTGTCTCTGACCAGCTTAAGAAGCACGACTTCGGTGCTGAGCTTGACTTCACACAGAATCTTGCTCTTAAGGTAAGAGTTAAGGGTAACGGACGTGACGGAAAGATAGGCATCAAGCTTCGCTGCGCATCCAACAGTGAACACGGCTACTGTCTCTATATCGTAAACACCAACTTCGAAGGCTGGCGCGATTTCGTGCTCTGCGAGGTTGATAACGGAGACGGCTTTACTGCAGGCGAGGGCAACTACCCCACCTTCCGTACAGGTATTCACGCTCATCGTATGCAAAAGGTTGAGCTTCACTCCGAGGGCGATATTGATGGCGTCTATATGTCAAGCGTTACGGCTTGCCGTCAGGTATACAACGTTATTAAGAATCCTACCGTTACAATCGGCAAGGAAACCGTTAAGTTCGAGTGTGAGCTTATGTCCACCGACTTTATCGAGTGGGACGGCAAGGAAGCAAAGGTTATCGACCGTTACGCAAACGAGAAGAAGATCTGGTTCGAGGGCGGTGTAACAGCTCCCAAGGGCAAGTACAAGGCAACAGTTGGCGCGACATCTCTCAACGGTTGTCCCATGAACGTACATCTCACTATCGGTACAACGGGTAACATCGTTAAATAATTTTTTCGGACTGCGGGTGACCGCAGTCCTTTTTTTAGCGGACGCGTTATTAAGATATATTGTAACTCTAAGTCTGAATGTTTTGTTTGTAATTAACTAAAACGAATGTGTGAATTTGTTACTTTTTTACAAAAATATCTGTTTTTTTCTCTGTATATTATTGACATTTACAATGTGCCATGAGATAATTAGACGAAGAGGCTAAAAGCCTCACCCAAGGAGGAAAAAGAATGGGTATTCGCGATTTAAAAACTAAAATAGTTCTTGAAAACAAATATGTTAAGATCGAGATCTCCAAGAATGACGCAAGTGTTATTGCAGTTACCGACGTCAGAAGCGGCGAGAGTGTTATTGGAGACAGTGTACGCTTTTTCGAGCTTTACAAGTGTGCAGATACTAAGGTGCTCGACACAGTACAGATCAGTGCTCTTGAGTACGCTGACGGTGTGATAAGCGTCGTTACAGCGCTTGGTAAGATAGACGTACGCGTTGATATGCTTGACGACTGGTATTCTCTTGAGGTGCTCGGTGCGATTCCTGAAGGCGCGAGTCGTTTCGAATTCGGACACGTTAAGTTCGATTATGATTTGAATGACCCCTCGGCTCTTCGTGCGACAGGTATTGCGATGACCGTCAACGGAAACCCCTGCTTCTTCCCCAGCGGATATAACAGAGAGATAAGAGGCGAATGCTTTGAGCATCTCGGAGGTGCTACAGGTGCAAAGATCGGTTATGCGATCGTTCCGGAGACCATTCTTCGTGAAACTCTCAAGAAGGTCTGCTCGTGCATAGATCCCGACAAGGGAATCGTTTCAAAGAGCGCAGGTCCATGGGCGCGCGACTCCAGAATGAGCTTTGGCGACTATATGATAGTCTTCAGAAGTGAAAAGGATTATATCGAGAATAATATGGAATTCTTCAAGCAGGTAGGGGTTGACCAGCTTGACTTTCATAAGGGACAGGGCAACTTCCGTCAGGGCGACTTCAAGTATTCTCACTATAAGGATGACGCAGACTGGAAAGCTAACGTTACCGATAAGATAGCAAAATATGGCATGGATGCAGGACTCCATACCTACGCTTATTATATAGATCCTGCTTGCAACGAGATCCTTTCCGATCCCAAGTGGCAGCAGCAGCTTGACAGGGAAGAGGTATTCACTCTTGCCGAGGACGTTTCGGCGGACGCAGATTTCTTCCCGACGGTGGAATCCACTGCAGACCTTTCGGATTACTACGGATTCTTCACACGCAATCTTCCTTACTTCCTCATCGGCGAGGAGATAGTTCAGTATACCAATCATCCTCAGGGCTTTAAGACCTGTATAAGAGGTATCGGCGGCTCAAAACCTGTTCCCCACAAGAAGGGAGAGAAAATGTATCACCTTATCGGATGCTTCAATCTCTTTTCACCTAAGCCCTCGACAGACCTCTACAAGCTTATCGCTCATAACACCGCAAACACCTATAACAATGGCGGATTCAAGATGATATACCTTGATGCGCTTGACGGTATCGGAAGACACTGCAAGGGGTGGGAGGCATGGTATCACTGTGCGGTATTCGTGCACGAGATAGTAAAGAATTGCGGCATTGCTCCAATTATTGAGTATTCCACAATGTATCCCTCCATCTGGGCGGCACGTGCCCGCATGGGTGCAACGGATACTCCATACAGAGCGTATAAATATTTTAACGAGGCACACCACAGAGCTCATATAACAGCAACCCGTCAGCACTTTGCCTGTACGCTCGGTTGGTACAACTACTTTCCTACGACCGATAATCAGCCCGGTAACTACCATACTAAGTACCATCATTGGGATCAGATAGACCATATGGGTGCGCTTTCGGTTGCATACGATTACTCTACAGTATTCAACGGCCTGTCCTCTTCTGTATACGACCGTTACGAGGGCTACAGACGTAATATCCTTCGCTACAGAAAGTATTCCGAGCTTCGTAAGTCCTTCTATTTCTCCGATGATATCCTTGCAAAGGCGAGAGCAAATCCTCACGAGCTTGCAATAATTGAAAAGGAACGCGGCAAGTACTTCTTTGTAGAAAAGAATTACGAGGTCAAGAGACTTTATGACATCGAGGACGAAAAGCGTAATACCGAGGTGTTTGAAAACCCCTTCAAGCGTCAGACTCCCTTTATCCGAATCGAAGCGAATATGTCGACTCTCGGACAGGATCCCATGATCCTTCTGCCCCTTGATGAGACGAAGCCTGTCTCTGATCAGTTAAAGACCCATGAATTCGGAGCAGAGCTTGACCTTAACCGCAACCTTGCAATGACCGTTCGAGTTAAGGGTAACGGTAAAAAGGGTGCTATTGGCATTAAGACACGCTGTGCCTCCAACAGTGAGTTTGGATACGGACTCTATATCATCGAGACCGATTTTGAGGGATGGCGCGACTTCGTTCTCTGTGAGGCAGATAACGGTGACAGACCTGATCTCGGTTTTGACCAAAACGAGCACTTTTATCCTATCTACCGTTCGGGTCTTCAGACCGGCAGAATGGTAAAGGTAGAGCTTGAGTCGAAGGGAGACGTTGGGGGCGTTCTGATGTCAAGTGTCAAGGCTTGCCGTCAGGTATACAACGTTATTAAGAATCCTACCGTTACAATCGGCAAGGAAACCGTTAAGTTCGAGTGTGAGCTTATGTCCACCGACTTTATCGAGTGGGACGGCAAGGAAGCGAAGGTTATCGACCGTTACGCAAATGAGAAGAAAATCTGGTTTGAGGGAAGTGTCACCGCTCCCAAGGGCAAGTACAAGGCAACAGTTGGCGCGACATCTCTCAACGGTTGTCCCATGAACGTACATCTCACTATCGGTACTACAGGAAACGTAGTTAAATAAACACACAAAGGGAATGTAAAAAAGTTAAGGCAAAAAGGCACTTATGTTACATCAAACCTCTACTAAAAAAGGAAAGAACTCAAAAATTGAGTTCTTTTAAGAAAAATAATATTTTTAGCTCTGTATCAAACGTCGCCTATCGACGTACCTTTGTACTCCTTCGGACTCCGTTTGTACAGTCTGAAGCATTTTTCCCTATCTCCTGAAGTCAGGGGCTGTAAAAAACTCGCTTGCGAGTTTTTTACAGCCCCTTTTATTCGTCTCTTATATTATTATTCTGACCGTAAATATTCCTTCGCGTGCCGAAAACTGATAATTACCCTTAAGACGCTCTGTCATATATCGGATGCTTTGAACACCTATTCCGTGTCCTTCGTTTGATGTGACGGGAATACCGTTCGAGAAAATCGGTTCTTCGGCATATGGGTTTTTGATTGAAATGAGAAGCTTTCCGTCGGAATCCTTCATTACCATCTGCACACGCCTTTTTTCCTTCGGAAGCTGTTTTTGTGAATTCAGCGCGTTGTCTAGGGCATTTGATATTATTGATGCGAGCAGAATCTCGTCAACCTTGATTTTCTCAAGCTCTATTTTATGTACGAAATTTACTTCAGCCGAAGCGCATTTTGAATTAAAGTCGGATAAAATGTAGTTTATTGTGTCAAACTTGCAAAAACGCTTGATTCCTGTCGATTCGACACGCCCCGCATAGTAGGAAATCATTTCGGTTGCCTTTTCGTTTTCTTTGTTGTTTATGCATACCGAAAGTGAGCTTAAAAATAGCCTCATATCATGTCTTAAAATCTTCAGCTCTTGCTCTTTTTCGTGAATGCTTTCAATTTCCTTTGCTTGTTGGTCAACTGTTATTTTAATAATTTCTTCTTTTCTTTCGGCTATGTTCTTCTTTTCACTCTCACTGTGGTATACAAGGCAGAAAAGAAGAAAGACAATGCAAATGAAAAAGGGAAGAAACTCGGTGGCAGCCGCAACGTTGTCCTTCCATATATTTGGAAAAACCATAACGGCATAATCGAAGAGATAAAATACGATAGGCACTGCTCCGAAAACGAAAATTCCGCTGTGTGTGCGTTCAAAAAGTTCTTTTAAGCGTGAGGAGAGAAGAGAGAGCGTTATTATGGCGGTGATGAGAAGGGTTAGAGTGTAGGAAACTTGAATTATAATTTCGCTGTCGGTAAAATAGCTGACGCTTGATGAGACAAGCTTTGACGGCTGACAAAGCATATATGCCGTCAATGTTGAAACAATGGAGGTGAATACGTGCTTTTTATACACTAATATCAGCGAAAGTATGATGGGAAGATGGGTGATGAGAGGGTATATTTTCCACACAAGCTCCTCCGATACGCTTACGTAAAATATGACTTGAAGAATTCCGCAAAACGCGTACATAGTTGCAATTCTTACGGCAGTTTGGCGATTTATGAGGATGCCCGCAAAAGAAAAAGAAAGTAAGATTCCGAATAACAAAAGAGTTGCACCGTTGATAATCGGTAAAACATTTTCCATTACAGTATTTCATCTACCTTTCCGAATGCTGTCTCAAAATAAACGGTTTCAAATTCCTTGTGACAGTTTCTTGAAATGGGAATCCTTGCTCCTGAATTGAGAATGATTTCTTTGGAGGTATAGGTGGCTATATGACTTATATTCACAATGTAGCTTCGGTGACATGAGAAGAATCCGTCCTCCGTAAGAAGGGTGGTCTTGAAGTAGTAAAAGGGTTGGTCGGAGGATAATTCATCCCCGTTTGCAAGAGAAATTTTTACATGCTTTCCCTGAGCTTCAATGTAATTAATACAATTTATTTGAATTTTATGTACATAGTGAAGATTCTTTATGTAAATGTATTTCGGCATTGCGGAAATTTCTTCGCAAATCTCATCAAGTAAGGCGAAAAAGCGTTTTTTGTCTATTGGCTTCAATAAATATCCGTTTGCCTTTACCGAGTATGAGTCAAGGGCGAATTCGGGAGACGATGTGAGAAAAATAATTTTGACGCACTTGTCATTTTTTCGTATCGAGGAAGCTGCTTCAATGCCGGTTGTCTCGGACATCACGATGTCCAATAATATTATATCAAAGGGGGATGACGTGTGGGCTGCGACAAGAGAGGGACCGTCTTTAAATGCTTCTTTTGAAATGGTAATATCGTTATTTTGCCATGTGTCAAGAAGCCTTGATACCTCGTCTCGGAACAGTTCGGAATCGTCACATACAGCGATTCTGAGCATTGTAAAATCCTCCTTATTTATTGGTGTTTTTATTATAACAGATGAGGTTGTTTTTTTCAACAAAAATGTTTGCATTTCGTTCCAAGAAAATACCCTTTCGTTCCGCGAATATTGATT
This sequence comes from Eubacteriales bacterium, assembly GCA_045660745.1. Taxonomy (GTDB): domain Bacteria; phylum Bacillota; class Clostridia; order Oscillospirales; family SIG627; genus RGIG6353. The sequence goes on along the minus strand of JAZREJ010000036.1, from coordinate 11,127 downwards.
TTTTTATAAGTGATGCTATATTATATATGTAATACTATAATATGTAATACTTAATATAAAATATATTTTTCTAAAAAATGCGTTTGAAAAACACTATGTTGGGAGGAAACAAAAATTAAAAGGTTTGTCATGATTTTTTTGGTGCTTGTGTGTTTTATCTCTCTTGGAATCGGAGTCCGCGCCGACGACACGCTTGAGTATGCAGCAGCACTTAACAGGGTGGGATTGTTCAGAGGAACCGAAAAGGGTTACGAGCTTGACAGACCCACAACGAGGGCAGAGGCTGTAACGCTTCTTGTCAGAGTCCTCGGAAAAGAGGATGAAGCCCTCTTGAAGAATCTTGAACATCCCTTCACCGATTCAGTCGAATGGGTAGACCCGTATCTTGGGTATGCCTACCAAAACGGAATCGTAAAGGGAATATCACCTACAGAGTTCGGGCCGTCAAAACCTATTGACCACAGGCAGTACTCGGCACTACTTTTACGTGCAATCGGGTATTCCGACGACGTGGGAGGACAGTTCAAGTATGAGGGTTCGTATGAATTCGCACAGCACAAATTAGCGATAGGCGAAGGGCTTGACACCTTTACGAGAGGTGAGCTTGTAAGACTTACATATGCAGCTCTCAATACTACCTTACAAGGGTCAAGCAAAACACTTGCGAAAAAGCTTATTTCCGACAGAGTCTTCACACAGGGAGATTTTGCGGCGGCTGAAGCAAAGGTAGAAAAAGAAGAGCAAAAGACGGCGGTGCTTATCTACTCGGTTGCATCCGACCTTGAAAGCCGTCTCGGAATGTTCTCTATGGATATCACCGAGATACTTGATGCTCCCACGAAGAATATCGAAATTCTCGTACAGACGGGAGGAACGAAAAACTTCCGCAACACGGCGCTGAAGGACGGCGAGACTCAACGCTTCAGGATAACCGACAGCAAGGTTGAGAGTGTTGAGGTTTTGGATGGTGTAAAGATGTGCGACCCGAAGAGCTTGGGTGATTTTCTTGTTTACGCAAAAGAAAACATTAAAGCCGACAGATACGTTCTTGTTATGTGGGATCACGGACAGGGAACGGAGGGTGGCTTCGGACGGGACGAAATAAACGGAAACGCATCGCTTTCCCTCACCGATATGAAAACGGCACTTACTTCCTTCGGACAAAAATTCGACCTCATAGTGTTCGATGCCTGTCTTATGGGAACACTTGAATGCGCATGGGCGCTGAAGGATGCGGGCGAATACATGATAGCCTCGGAGGATATGATTCCCACCGACGGAATCTACTACACCACCTGGCTTAATTCGCTTTCGGTTGATTCAAAGCTTTCCACAGAAGAGCTTTCAAGACTTATTGTTGATTCATATATAGTTCACGCACCGCAAGGGCGTGAGGATGTAGGAATGTCAGTCATAAGACTAGACAGTGTGACGCCCATTACGAATGAGGTTGAAAGGATGCTTGACAAGCTTGTCAAGGGAGGTGCTCTTGAACGTCTTCTCAAAACAGAGCTTCAAGCTCTGGGGGATAACGGAGGCTATGACCAGTATGACCTTGTTTCATTTTTCAGCTTGATTGATATGGACGTTGCCGACCTTGGAGTGGCGCTTGAAGGTGCTGTCTATTACAAACGAAGTGCAATTCCCAATAAATATTCGGGACTTGCAATATATCTGCCGCTGAAGAACGGGAAGTTCGCCCCCGTCAAAGCGGACCTTAAAGGCGTGGGATATCCCGAAGGGGCTGTGGCACTTCTTGATACGATAGATATAAACAGTAAAAACGGAGGATAACATGAAAAGAATTTTATCACTCATGCTTGTATTTGTGATGCTTGCGACAATGGTGCCTTATATTGCATCCATTGAAGCTGAGGCTCTGCCCGGCTCCACCTTCAGATATAAGCTCAGAATTTCTACACGAAATGAAACTTACGCAGGTACGAGCGCGAGCATTTACGCCGGTTTTGATACCTATACCGATGGTGTTCGACGTGTTCATCTGGACAAGGACGACTATGATGATTTTGAAAAGGGTGCTGAAGACGATTATAACATTGATATTTACTCTTATCCTTGGATGATAAAGGGCATCCATGTTCATCAGGGCGATAACAAGGGCACGTCATCCGACTGGAAGCCCGGATATGTTCAGGCGTGGTTCCCGACAATGACGAATACCCAAAGTGCGACGCTTTCTGTGGGCTCGTCTTACTACATAGGCGGAACCTTTAGCGGAGGCTCCACCTTTGATAAGGATATAAGCTCTCTTACAAAGAGAAAGATCACCTCTGTCGGTACCTTCGACAATTGGGGTAAAACAATTTACCTCGGAAAAGACGACAGCGGCACGCTTTCGCTTACCTGGAATGCGAAAATCACCGACCAGTACGGAACGTATATTCCCTTCGGTCTTGACGATGCTCCTACCTTTACCTTCTCTAATCAGTTTAATAAGGGCACTACAACTCTTTTTACTAACAATCTTACCTATCCTTCCTCAAATAACGCGGCGAATCTCAGCCTGAGCTATGCTCAGATTTACAACGAGATGGTTGCAAAGGGAATCGGAAAGGCAACTCTTACCTTCACTCTTTCATTCCCCTCACGCTCTACCGCATCAATTAAAGGTACTTCTACAACCACTCACACAGAGACTGTTACCATTTATCGCAAGTGCTTTGATATCGGTAACGTAAGCTATTCCGACACCCCCGTGTTTACGGCACGTCAGGATAACGACTATTTGAACTCCGCAAAGAAGAACGTAACGATTACCGTTTCTCCCACTTCTATTCACGCATCCACCTCTATGTCGGATGCCGATATCAAGCAGATAGTACAGAATTTTGTATGTACTCCCGTGCTTTACAGCGGTAACGGAACCTCCGTAAAGCTTGCTGACATGAGCTATGCTCCCTCAAGTGACGGAAAGAAGCTTGTATTCACAGGTACTGTCCCCGCAGATTTTGATTCAAATGGAGAGGGCGTTAACCTCTATCTTACAAACATTTCTACAAGCTACAACGGTGTAAAGTATCTCTTGAACAGCGGAAGCTCCACTTGGAATTATTACATTTCCACCCTTAAAACAGATACGAAGAACCCCACTGTCAGCATTACCGATAAGGATGGCGTGGCACTTGACATTACAAACAAGATTGCAAAAGAGCACACATTCCACGTAAACGGAAGCGAGACCCTTTACAAGTCGAATACATCCCCCCATCCCACAGGCGATGAGGCGTATTTCAATTACTCACTCCTTTCGGGTACAACAAAGGTTCCCGTAAACAACTATAACGGCAGTACAGGCTCTTACCTCAACGTACCCGTTCCCGTTTCCACCGCAACTCTTCCCGACCTTCCCATAATTCTTAAGACGTCAACCGCAAGTGAGGGCGCTTATACACTTTCCTTTGACGGATATGACGATGCGGGCAACCTCATTTCAAACAATACGCTTGAAAACGTGCTTATTGACTCGGTTGCACCCCGATACACGCTTGAATCAAGCGCGGCTTATCAGGATGCACAGAAGATAAAGCACACCGAGTTTAATTTCACTCTTGACGATTTTTGTAACTCCTACCGAGACACACTCGCTTCTTGGGCAAGACTTTATTACGTGTTCGTGCCTAAGGGTGAGAGCATTCCCACCCTTGATCCCGATACTGTTTCGGGCGAGATTGACACCACTGTCGGTAAGTGGAATTTCATTGAGGCAGACGAAAACGGAAATCTTCAGACCATTCTTTTGTCCCTCGGACTTAAGGAGAGCTTTATCGGTTCACTCTATATTCTTACTAAGGACAGCGTAGGTAACTCCACGGAGATAATCACCTTTGCAAATGACCTTGAAATTTACAATTTCGACACCACAGACACCATTGAGACAAGCTCAAATCTTGTTCCCAAGAAGTCGTTTGACATTTCCTTTAAGGAAACTATTTCGGGATTTGACGGAATTTACAAGACAGAGTACCGCTGGGTGCCCGTTTCGGCAAATGCCGTTCCCATCACACAGAGCATGAAGGTGTATGAAGGGGAAGATGTCGGTGCCGCCATTCAGTACGGTGACGACGGCAATCCTGTTACTCTCGACGGTGCTTACAGACTTGAATACAAAGTAACCGAAGTAAGATCGGGCAACTTTGCAAGGTTTGAAAAGAATTACATATTCGATAACCTCGCACCGAACATTGGTGTTGTAGCGGAAACAGCATTCTCAAGACCGCTTCAGCTTCAGCAGGCCACAATCGTTATTACCGACGTTTCAGGCGTTGTTTCTGCCTCCTATCGTATATATACTGTTGACGGAGAGCAGGTGGGTGAGGGAACACTCACACCTACTGTCAGCGGAGACGGAACTGTCGGCGTGCGTGAGAGCATCAAGCTTCAGCCTAGTGAAAACGGAGTTTACAAGCTTGTTGTAACTGCAGTTGACGTAAACGGAGACGAACGGGTACACACAACATCCGACACCTTCTCCATCCGAGCAAAGAAGCCTTCTGTTGTATCGGCAGGTGACGATATTGCGGTACAGGTTGGCGGCACGTCTGTAACCTCCTCGCAGGATTACACGGTATATCTCCAGGTACTCGACAATATGATTGCGGCAGACAGCCTTGCCGACGCACAGTTTGTAAAATATCAGGTATCAACCGACGGCATCAACTACGGTCCTTGGAATACCTTGAGCGTGCCCATGGACGAGGCAGATTCCTACCTTTCACAGAATGCGCAGATCACCTCTCCCGTAACCCTTACCGAAGGCCGTAATACACTTTACTTCAAGGTTGCGTGTGCAGAGGACGGCACAACCGCAACCCCCGCAATCTCCCTTGTGAGCGACGTTTATTCATACGATATTATATATGATACAACCGCTCCCTCATTCGACCTTGATTACAGTACCTCAAGTCCCACAAAAGAGGACGTTACAATAACCGTTAGTGTAAACGATGCCAACGGCATCACAAATCTTGCACTTTCAAACTCTCTTGTAACAGTTGAAAAAGAGAGCGACATTAAGTACATTCTCACAGTAAAGCGAAACGTTGACACATACGCAGTCCTTTCGGATGCGGTAGGAAACGAAGTGAAAGTTCCCTTTGCAGTATCCTGTATCGACAAGGATGTACCCGTGTTATCGGCTGTGTCGAACCTCTTCCAAAGCGGTGCACGTACAGATGCCTCCATCAAGCTTACAATCAAAGATGCTAACGTTACCGACACTGTATTCGCACTTGTTAAAGACCCCACCTCCGACAGCGTAATCGACGAGGAGTCGATAAGATTCTTCGAAACTCACTTCACCAAGATGACTATGGAGAAGAATGACGAAAACGGAGTTGTTTCCTACAAGATAGTACTCAGAGGTCTTGACGGAAATTACGGTCTTGGTATTAAAACAGTTGACTCGCTCGGACACGAGAGCATTATTCGTCCCGCGAATCTTGACTTTAACTTGGTTGACGCTGAGCCGGAAATCCTGACAACAGTCAGCACTCCTGAAATCACAAAGTCCACCGCAACTGTTACAAATACCTTGAACGTTCCTCTCTTTATACTCGATCCCCTTCTTGCAACGGGCGAGAGTGACGAAGAGAACAAAGCGATTGCACTTGCACAGGGCAATAAGACCTATAAGAGCGAATTTTCAAGAGAGGTTTCGGACAACTCGGTACAGAAGGTGTACGCAGTTGACGAAGCAAACAGAGCTTACACACTTACCTTTGCCTCCGACTCAACCTTCATCGAAGGCTTCAAGCTTGTTTACACCCTCTTCAAGAACGGAGAGAAAATTGAAAACAACAGCTTCATTTCGTTTGAAGAAGAGGATAAAGTAGAGCTTGTTGTAACTTCCAACACAGAGTATTCCGAGCAGACCTTCGATATGACGGACGCCGTTCTTTCGGGATATTCATTCAATGAGGAAGCATCCGAAAAGACAGAGAGCGGTGCTTATACTAAACTCGTTTTTGAAGCGCTTCACGACGGCTCCAGCACAAAGAGTGTGGAATTCAAGTCCTACACCGCTGAAGGTATTGTTGAAGAAGAACGTTATCAGGACGAAAAGCTTGTAACAAGCGTATTTGACGAGAGCGTTCCCACAATTAACTTTAGCTCCTCAATTCAGAATAACAAGCTTACAAATACCGACGTTACGGTAAGCGCCGTATTCGGTGATGCTGAAAGCGGTATTGCAAGCGTTGAAAGAGACGTTGACGGAGTTAAGACTTCTCTCGGCTCCAAGGCTTCCGACTCGGTTACTTTTGCACAGAACGGAACAGTTACCTATATAGTTACAAATAACGCAGGACTTTCCTACGAGGCAAAATATGAGATCAAGAACATTGACAAGACCCCCGTTGAAGAAGGCGAGCATTTTGAGATTTCCTACTACTACGAGAACTACCTCGGTAAGTGGAATCTTATCGAAGATGGCAAGTACTACCGCGCTGTAAAAGCGGTGGTAACCTTCCCCGATTCCGATAAGACCCTTTACGTTTTGAATAACGGCGGCTCTACCGAGACAATTCTCACAAGCGAGAAACAGAGCTTCACATTCGAGTTTGTTGACCTTGCAGGAAACACTGCAACAAGAGAGGTTTCCTACGAGCTTTATGACAACGATGGCGGTCAGATTACATGGTCGCTTTCCAATTATAATAAGACAAACAAGCCTGTTACGGCATTCGTTACAATTTTCGATAAGGACAACGTGAACGACGTTGTATATGCAGAGGTAAGAGACGCTGCGGGCGAGCTTTACGAGTGGTGCGACGAGGTTCTCGGAAACGAGTACTCGGTTGAGCTTCCCCTCTCGGGCAACTACACAGTTACAGCGTATGATGCAGCAGGAAACGAGTTTGCAACACAGATTACAGTTTCCAATATCGACATTGTAAAGCCTGAAATCACAAGAATTTCATATAGCACACCTCCCACGTCAATCACCACAAGAAACGTGCTTGTAACAATCGAGGAATTCTCCAAGTCCAACGTTACCGTCACTGGTATTGAGCGCTCTGAATTTCTCGGAGAGTATGACGTGCTTCATACACAAGGCTCAACACAGATAAGATTTAAGAAGAGCGGTTACGTGAGCATATTCTTCGTTGACGATTACGGCAACGAAAACGCAAGCGTTATAAGTGTTTCAAACATCTATTCCGAGCCTCCCGCACTTGAAGCGGTAGCAACACTTGCAGAGGACGAGCTGAGCGTTTCCATCTCCTTTGTAAAGCAGCTTGATGAAAACGGAATCCCTGTTGATATGTACAGAGAGCTTTCAAGCCTCAACATCGCTTACGGCGGTATCACCTATAAGGCAGATGAGAACGGAACGTTTGATAACATCTTTACAATCAAGCAGAACGGCGAATACACCTTCACGGTATTTGACGAGTCGGGTACTTCTCAGACTATAAACCTCACAGTTTCAAACATAGACGACAAGGCTCCCGTAATCAAGACTGTTTCCTGGAGCTATGATTATCTTGAAGAAAACGGCGGAGTATGGGAGAAGAAGTCCTTTGAAAAGACTCTTGAAATAGGCAAGGATACAAGCGGTAGCGAGGCAGGTTATACAGTTGCTCCCGACGTTTACAAGCCTACAAACAACGACGTTACGGTTACAATCGTTACTGATAAGGACACCTCAATTCTCGGAACGGACGATATCAAGAGCACGTCAAACCACTTCGTTTACGCTGAAAACGGACTCTTTACGTTCAACCTTGCAGCTATCAACGGAACAGTTTCCTCATATGGTGTTGACGTTGAAATAATCGACAAGGAAAAGCCCACACTTACCTTTGAAGGAAATTCTGAGCTTATCTTCATTGAAGGAATGACTAGCGGCAAGGACCCCGAATTTGCGTACGACAAATCAAGGTTCTATGATTTTGAGGCATATGACGTATTCCAGGGCGTTCGCACAGAGCTTACCGATAAGGTTGAAATCGACTTCGGTGATTTCAATCCCGATGACATAAACGCCAACGTATTTGACCGATCAAAGCCCTACAACATTACATACACCGTTTATGACAGCGCAGGAAATAAGACGGAAATACGCCGTACCGTAAGACTTATCGGCTTCTATGACACCATCGCTCTTATCAACGGTAAGATGCCCAACAGCGCGAATGCGATAACGGTTGATACGGAAGACATTACAGTCAGCCTCAAGAACTTCGGCGGTGTGGCTTATGCTAAGATTGCTCAGGGTATTTACACTATGGGTCAGATGAAGACTCTCGGCACACCGATAAGCGCTTACAACGGAAGATTTATCGCGCGTGACCTTGAAAACGGTTGGTATACCGTATTTGTTCAGACTGACAAACGCGACTACTTTACAATCACAGTATTCGTTGATGCGGAATGAATGGAAGGAGTAACAAATGAAGCTTACTAAAAAAATATTAGCGGTTTTGCTTTCAGTATTGATGCTTGTACCGTCACTTGCTATGTGCTTTAGCTTCAGCGCTTCGGCACTTGGCATTGAATCGTCGGTAAGCGGCAGTACCTACAAAATCGCAAACGATTTCGTCCGTTTCACATACGATGCGGACACAGGCGCCTTCTCTTTTGAAACAAAGGAAGGTCATCCTCAAAAATCCTTTGATAACAACATTCCGCTTCTTTACAACGAGGCTGCGGCAAGAAGCAACGGTACGTCCTATACAACTGTACGTATCGACGGCAAGGATTACATATTCGGACAGGATTACGGATATTTCGGAATTGAAACAGATCTCTATACCCCCGTTATCACCAACGGTGGAAGGGTAATGACAGTTTCTTGGGGAATTAAGGGATATCTTATCACCCAGACTGCAGTTATCTCTGAGGTAGAGGGAAGTGACCTTGCGGGTAACGTCGGTATCGGATATACCGTAAGAAACACCAATAACACCGACGGTACAGTCGGTATCAGACTGCTTCTTGATAACGCACTCGACTCCAAGGTTGACGCACCCTACGTTATCAACGATGAAATATTCTCTCCTATTATAGTTGAAACAGAGTACTCGGATGTGGCAGGTAATATGCCGGCACAAATTTCCTACGTTGACTCGGTTGCGAAAACCTCAAAGATGGCATACGCAATGCTCAAGGGCTGGAGCGGTGAGGTTGACACCACTCCCGATAAGGTTATCGTAGGTCATTGGGCAAATCTTGCAAACACAAGATATGAGTACATCCCCGACAGAAGCTGTGACTTCTCCAACTATTCAAACACTCACAGAGTGCCCGACACCGCAACTGCAATTTATTGGTCTGAAGAGACTGTTGCGGCAAAGTCAGAGCGAACAATGGAAATGCTTTACGGTATCGGTAACTTTACCACCGACCTTGAAAACGAGCATTTCGGTCTTTCCTTGAACGTGCCTTCCGTCAAGCTTGACACAACAGGCACAAAGTACTTAAACGATGGCGAGATTGAAGCTATTATCACACTTGACAACAGTGTTGACGGTGCGCTTGACCTTATCACCGCAAACGTTAACGTATTCCTTGACGAGGGACTTACTTTTGTGGATTCGGGACTGAGTGAGGCGAATTACACCTACGGCGAAATACTCGGTGACCAAATTCTTTCCATGGGTCTTAAAGTAGGAAAGATTGAAACCATAAAGTGTAAAATAAAGGTTTCTCCCGAGGCTAACCTTACTTCAAAGAGCGTTACCGTAAACGTATCCGCAACCGAGCTTGTCTCGGATGCCGATTGGGTTGAGGTAAACTATGCGGCAAGTGCCAATATACTTGTTCCCGGTGTTGACGGCATTCTCCCCAGCGTTAAGATGACCTCCGTTTCACCCAAGAAGGTTTATTTTGAAGGTGAAAAAAACATCACGGTTACAGGTGATATGGAAAGTCTTAAAGCCCTCAAGGCATCCACGGGATGGGAGCTATTTATCGTAAAGGGCAAGCATGAGGTAAGAATTGAAAAGAGCACAATATCATTCCCCGGAAATACCTATAAGACAATGACCTTCTCCACCGACGAGACACTTGAGCTCGGTGAATATAAGATCGAGATTCGTTTCACAGACGTTCAACTTAAGGCGGAGCTTACAGATAAGATAGTTGCGGCAGAAACGATTTCCGTATGTGACGATCCAAACTACCGCTCCGAAAATTACGGACTTGTAGCACTCGTGCGTTACGAGGGTGAGGATGGGCTTCCAAGCTACGATTTTGTATCCTTCGTAAGTGAGGAGCAGCTTGTTCTCTTTGAAAGCGGAGACTTTGTCGGCCGCGGTATTAAAACAAAGGAAATAACCTTTGACGAGGAAAAGTGCGAGGTGCTTGCGGTTGTAAGAGGTAAGTGCCGTCTTATGACAGAGGGTGGCAAGACCTTCTATCAGGCAAATACTATCGACGGCGATGTAACCATTAACAACCTTCTCGTTTATGACGGTGCAGAGCCTCTTACAATGTCTGTCGGAGGCGATTGGGCAAACACTAACGACGAAAATATGACAAAGATTTCCGGTGACGGAAGAATCCGCGTTATAGGCTCTATCACAGTATGGCATCAGAAATGGTATATCGGATGCACCGAAAACACAATGGTAAGCCTTGAAGACGATGAGGCTTTACCACTTAAGCTTTCATTCGGTGCGGGTGGTACTATAATGCAGTACATCGGAGGATTTCTTATCGACCTTAAATTCGGTGAGTTTACCAAGGATGACAATCTCTACGGAATAAGCTTTGGCGGTAAGATAACCATCCCTCTTAAAGCACCCGAACAGAAGAAGGATAATAACGCAAACTCAGGCGGTAACACCACCGGAGGCGATAACACCACCGGAGGCGGTAACAACAGCGGAAGCGATAACACCACCGGAGGCGGTAAGAACAGCGGAGCCGGTAACAACAGCGGAGGCGATAACACCACCGGAGGCGGAAACAACAGCGGAAGCACCGGTGGAAGCGGAAACAACAGCGGAAGCACCGGTGGAAGCGGAAACAACAGCGGAAGCACCGGCGGAAGTGGAAACAACAGCGGAAGCACCAGCGGAAGTGGAAGCAACAGTGGAAGCGGAAGCAACAGTGGAAGCACCAGCGGAAGCGGAAGCAACAGCGGAAGCACCGGCGGAAGCG
>JAZREJ010000035.1:0-31212 GCA_045660745.1 Eubacteriales bacterium | reverse complement strand
TTTTTTATTTAGGACGATATAACGTCCTAATCATTTCTTATTTAGGACGATATAACGTCCTAATCTGTTTTTTATTTAGGACGATATAACGTCCTAATCATTTTTTATTTAGGACGATATAACGTCCTAATCTGTTTGGTTCCTTAAGGGCAAAAATAAAATGCCATTGTCTTAAAGGACAATGACATTTTTAAATAGTGAAAATTCTTTGAGCAAAGGTTTTTATCTAAGAGTCTATAAAAAAATCACTTCTCAAGCTTATCAGCGGCAGCTTCAAGCCAATCGCCTTCAAAAAGCTCTACAAGACCCTTATCACAAACGCTTGCGATCTCGGGGTCAATCGGTATCTTTGCAAGAACCTCAAGTCCGTACTTTTCCGCGATCTCTTCAATGTGGCTTTCGCCGAAAACGCTAACTTTTTTTCCGCAATCGGGACAAGTAACATAGCTCATGTTCTCAACAATTCCGACAATCGGCACGTTCATGAGATTCGCCATCTTAACAGCCTTTGAAACTATCATGGAAACAAGCTCTTGTGGAGAAGTAACGATGATGATTCCGTCAAGAGGAATGCTCTGGAATACGGTGAGGGGGACGTCACCTGTTCCGGGAGGCATATCAATAAACATATAGTCGATATCCGACCAAATGAAATCTGTCCAGAACTGTTTAACTGTACCCGCGATTACAGGACCTCTCCATACAACGGGATCAGTCTCGTTTTCAAGAAGAAGATTTATGGACGCCATGGAAATGCCCATTTTACTCGTTGCGGGGATAAAGCCCTCCTCACAGGACATGATACTGTCCTTAACGCCGAACATCTTGGGGATAGAGGGACCTGTGATATCGGCATCAATAATTCCAACGCGATGCTCACGTCGCATCATGGTGGTAGCAATAAGTCCTGTTACAAGAGACTTACCGACACCGCCCTTTCCACTGACGATTCCGTATACTTTGTTTACTTTACTTGCAGGATTGAGCTTCTCTTTCTGTATCTCTGACGAGCACGAGCCGTGAGAAGGACAATTCGAGCAATCATGTGTGCAATTTTCGCTCATAATAGTTTCCTTTCGGTATATGCTTTTTTTACTATACTAAGTATATCCCAAACTCTTGAAAAAAGCAAGTGTATTGTGAAAATATTCCGCATTTTAAAAATATTCAAAGAATCAATCCGTCCGACACTTGCTGACTTTTTGTATATCTTTTGTAATATACAAAAATACACTTAAGCTGATGCTTATAAATGCAAAAAATATGAGGGACACATTTCTGTGTCCCTCATACAATCAATTTGAATTGATTATAGTCAATTATTGGGCAAGATTAGTGGTCTGAGCGTTATTAGCAACAGTCTTATCAGCCTTAACGTAGTCAACGATGATCCAAGCAAATGCGAGGTTACCGTTTTCGTCGATGTAAGTACCAACTGCTGCGTTAACATCAGCTTTAGCGCCTTCAATTGCAGTAGCAAGAGCTGCGAGGTCAGCATACTTCTGATACTCGTAAGCGTTCTTGTAAGCGAAGATCAATACACCCTCGGGAAGCTTGTATCCCTGAGAGAAGTCGATGCCGTTAACAGTTGCGTTGATGTAGATAATTCCACGCTTAGCGTCGATCTTAGTGATCTTACCAACGGAAACTGCATCAGAGTTAGACATATTTACTTCTTCGTATACACCCGTCTGAGCGTTCCAACCATAGAAGTGCTCTTTCTCACCGAACTTAGCACCGTCTGCGATAGTGGTAGTGGTTTCAGCTACCTGTGTACCGTTCTTCAAGGTTGCGAAGTCCATAAAGAGGTAGGAGTAGTAGGTCTTGCCGTCTACGAGGAAGGTGTTAGAAGATTCAGCAACGTACTTGATCTGACGAGCGTCGGTCTTCCAAGGAGTAGGATCGCCGATTACAGAGGAACCACCTGTGGTAGGAGCGGAAAGCTTACCGGTGAGAACACCTGTTACGAGGTAGTAGAAGTCTTCCTTAGCATCATATGCAAGGTGTACGTCGGAGGAGAATGCAAGGTCATTGAATGCCTTGTTATCAAATGCCTCAGAGGTATAGAAGTCTACGTACTTGTAATCGCCTGTTGCTTCCTTGGTGTATGTGTAATAGAGGTATGTATCCTCATTAACGTCTACGTTGAAGTAGCCGTTATCGGTAACGAGCTTGTAGTAACCGGTCTGAGCATTGTAGGTAAGCTTGGGATTCTGAGCTACGGGAACAACTACCTTTGCTCCGTCAGCAGAAGAAGAATCAGCTGTCTTGAGTGAGTAGAAGCCTGTTGTCTCATCCTTTTCGTAGGTTACGAGCTTGTACTGATAATGAAGAACAAACTGGCTGTCAACAGTTGCAGTGTATTCAGGGCTGGAGGAAACATAATCGCCGGAAGCGCCGTTGATAGCGTTATCGGGATCGAGGTTTACTACCTCTTCCTTACCGTTGATAAGGAGGTATGCGGGATAGAATACTTCGAACTTCTTGGTAGCCTTGTTGTACTGAGGCTCAGTCTTTTCGTCTACGTAGAGAAGAAGAGCTGTCTTAGCTGCTTCAGGCTCTGTGGTAGAAGATGCGGGAGCATCGTCTCTCCAAATAACTTTATTCTTGTAAAGCCATACAGTGAAGGTCTTCTGATTGCCGTTTGCATCTGTTGCAAAGAGAGATATCGGATCATTTGCAAGCTCTGGGAAGAAGGTATTTGCCAAATTCTTATCAGAAGTGAAACTATTCCAAACAGAACCGTAAGAGATAGCAGAAAGATTTCCAACGCCATCGAGAGTTACGGAAGAACCGGTAACTACTGTCGCATGACCTGTCTGAGGCTGCATTACAGTATCAATATACAACTTGTCTGCATACTGAATGCCCATAAAGAGGTCGCCCTTCTTAAGCTCTGCACCAGCGGTAACAACCTTTCTGGAATCTACTGCGATTCCATTTGTGTCTAAGGTTGCTCCTTTAATCTGATTAACAGTAACAACCTGATATGCACCATTTGTATCAGTTGCATCAACTACATTGGTTACCTTATAAGGCTGAACTGTTTTATAGAAGATGAAGTCCATAACGCCGTCACCCTCGGAGTCGATACCCCAAGCCTTATAATAGTAGGAGTTATTTACATAGTGGTTGAAGTTGAGCTCAATGCCACCTACATGACCGGGCTTAGGAGGTGTTTTACCAACTGTATCGTTATTCCAAATTACCTGATCATATACTGTGAAAGTGCCTCTCTCATCAACTGTTGCAGCACGGAGGTTCTGGTAGTCTTCGCCATCGATTACAACACCATTGACAGTAATTCTGTCCGCGAACCAATATGTAGAACCAGATGCGTGAATGGGAGCATCACCGGCTTTAGCTCCTACCCACTTGATGGTAAGAGTATCGTATTTCGCACCCTTGAGGCCGCTTGCTGCGAAACGAACGCCATCCTTGTATACTTCGGAAATGGTGAAGCCAAGAATATCATCGGTCTTACCCTTGTATTCGTCAAGACCCCAATCAGCGAGCTTGATTTCGGAAACGGTAGTGCCGTCCCATACCTTAACGGTATCAGCCTTGTCTGTCTTGGGAGCGTTGATGTTAAGACCAACGTGATTCAAGCCGAAGTTCTGAGTAGCAACGATATTGTACTCCTTGAGCTCAAGACCCCAAACGTCTGCAGCGAGAGTCATTTCAGCCTCAACCTTTACGGGGATCTTAGTAGGAGTATTACCATCGGGAGCGATGTAGCCGGGCTCATAGTAACCGTCTACAGTCTTGGTGGTACCCATAGTCTTGTAGAAGCAGTTGTTGATGATCTGAGCCGCCTGAGCACGGGTGATAACAGCATCACCTGTGAGGTCAGCGGGAAGACCTGCGTTAAGACCGAGCTGCTTGAGAGCAACTGTGCGAACGTCTGCGGGCCAAAGCTCAGGCTGGAAGTCTGTATAGCCGAGCATAGCGCAAGCCATCTTGAGAGCTTCGTCATATGTAATGTTTGCGTCGGGACGGAATGAACCGTCTTCATAACCACCTACAATGCTCTTGGAATGAGCCCAAGAAATGTAGCTGAGTGCCCAATGCTTCTCTGAAACATCAGGGAAAATCTTGTGTCCGGCACCTGCATCTTCCATTGCAGTAGCCATAATGAACACAATCTTAGCCATCTCGTCACGCTGAACGGGATCAGCGGGGCGGAAGGAGCCGTCCTCGTAACCGCCGAGAACGTTTAAGTTTGTCAAAAGCTCAATTGCATCATAATTCTCATGCTTCGCGTCGAGGTCAGAATAATCTGCCGCATAGCCGACAACGAAGAGAGCCATCACTACTGCAAAGAGCACTGCCAAAAAGCGTACACTTGTTTTCATAATGAAAACCTCCTAATATCTTTTGTGCTGATAGTATTATTATACCTTATACATACTAACACAAAAAACTTTGTTTGGCAAGTGTTTTTTTAAATTTGTTACATAACTGTAACACTATTTTGAATGATTTTTGGTTATTTTTCCGCAATTTCGAACGTACACAATCAACATATGGTGTATAATTCTTAATTTTAAACCATTATGCGACAATATCATTGTAATTTTGCACAAAAAAGCCTTCGTTTTTTCTACCAACTCACAATTGCATGTAACAAGTTCTGCGATGCGTACCGTCTTTCTGTTTTTTTGCACATATAGTTTCGGTCAAAAAACTTATACACATATCTTTTGCTTTATTACATGAAGTGATATAAAATATTTCGAACCGTATAAACAAAAAAATGAGGGGCACATTTCTGTGTCCCTCAAATTTGTAATTAACTTACTATTAAACGAGCTCTCCAGCGATAAGATTGTTGATCTGATCCTTAACGATGGTATCAGCATCCTTAACGTAATCAACGATGATCCAAGCAAAGCCGAGGTTGCCGTTCTCAGTGTAAGTACCAACAGCTGCGCGAACTTCTTTGTCGCCTGCAGTCTGGAGCGCCTTAGCAAGACCTGCAAGGTCATACTGTACGTACTCATATCCGCTCTTGTATGCGAAGATGTTTACACCTGCGGGAAGCTTGTAACCTTCAGTGAAGTTAATACCATTAATGGTAGCGTTGATGTAGATGATTCCACGAGCTGCATCAACCTTGGTGATCTTACCAACTTCTACAGACTTGATAGTATCATCACCGTTTACGTTCTTAACTTCGATATACTTGTTGTTATTTGCATCCCAACCGTAGAAGTGCTTAACTTCACCCTTAGTAGCCTTGTCATAAGTTGCATTGGTATCAACTACCTGAGTACCGTTCTTCATTGTAGCGAAGTCGAGGAAGAGGTAGGAGTAGTAAACCTTACCGTCTACCATCATCTGGTTAGAGGTTTCAGCAACGTACTTGATAAGACGAGCGTCGGTCTTCCAAGGAGTAGGATCAGCAACACCGGTGTTACCTGTGCCGGGCTCTACGAATGCGCCCTCTACAACAGTTGCGAGAAGTGTGTAAACTTCGTCAGCACCCTTGAGGAGGTAAGCTACCTGAGAGGTGTACTTAGCATTGAACTTCTTGAGCATGTTAGCTGCGGTGTAGGTACCGAAGTAGAGGTACTTATCTGCTGCATCAGTGCTGTTGTAGGTGTAGTAGATTACAGAATCAGCGTTAAGCTCAACGAGCTTTGTACCGATCTTGTAAAGACCTGTGTTAGCGTTGTAAGTGATCGCCATATTGGGGTCAAGAACTTCAACCTTAGTGATATTAGAATCACCAGTGGTCTTAAGAGTGTAGAGACCTGTCTTGGAATCTACAGTGTAGTTAACGAGCTTGTATGCGAGGATGGGGGTACCTTCGTTAAGAGTCTTTCCAAACTCATAGGTTGTGTTGTAGGTTTCTCCGTCAATCTTGTCGAGCTTAACTTCAACTTCCTTACCGTCGATAAGGAGAACTGCGGGCCAAGACTGTTCCATCTTCTTGGTTGTCTCATTGAAGACAGCCTCTGTCATAGGCTTGGTGTAAAGGAGAAGTGCGAGGTTGTAGGAAGGTTCTGTTGTAGTAGCAGCACCTGTAGAAACATCTGTCTTCCAAACGAGCTTGCCGCCGTAGAGGTAGAAGTTGTACTTAGCGGTTGCAGTGAGATCGTCTGATGTGAGAGCGATATCAGAAGCACCGTTCAAGTAAGCAGCACCGGAGATAGCACCCTTCTTTTCGAGATAAATGGTTTGACCATTGCTGTTGATTCTTACAACAGGCTCAGAGATAGGAGTGATAACTTCGTCAACGAATACTACGCCGTCGATCATAGCGTATACGAATACTTCGCCCTTAGCGAGTGCCTTATCAGCAGAAACGTTAGCGGGAGCTACAGTAAAGTCAGCACCACCAACAAGTGCATTAATGGTAACCTTATCAGTAGCAACTTCGGTAACTTCACCGAGCTTGAAGTAATCAACTGCGATAGCTTCAACTACGCCGTCGCCGTTAGCGTCGAGAGCGATAGCCATCTGGGGCTTCTTAAGGTCAGCGTTAGCATACTTGAACGAATCATCAGAAGGATTATCAGGAGTTTGAGGATTGTTCTTGTCTATCTTAGCATCAAAGCCTTCAGTGGTGTTCATTACACCTGTGGAATATGCAAGAACCTTAAGAGCAGAAGCATTATACTCTTCGCCGTCAACCTTTACAACGCCATCCTTAACGTATGCAACTTCAGCAATCTTCAATGTACCGAGAACGGATGCACCGGGGATAAGCTTGCCTTCCTTGTAAACGAGCATGAGGTCGTGACCGATAAGCTCGTCAGTCTTCTTGTTGTATGCATCAAGACCGAGCTGTGCGAGAGTGAAGGTCTTGGTGTTGTCACCGATCTTAACGATGATAGTATCATCCTTGGTGGTCTTATCTGCGAGATCGTTGTAAGCGTAGTTCTTAGTAGCAACTACGGTAGCGTTCTCGGAGTCAAAGCCCCAAATGTCTATAGCGAGAGTCTTAGCAACTTCAACGGGAACCTTAACCTGAACAGGCTTGCCTGCTGCGTCAACGTACTGATTGCTGAATACGTAGTCGAGCTTGGTCTCGTTCATGTCAACGAAGAGTGCATTGTAAAGGAGCTGTGCGATCTGGCCACGGGTAAGGTAGTCAGAACCGTTAGCTTCGATACCGGTGCCGAGCTTGAGATCCTTAAGAGCCTTTTGACGAACGTCAACGGGCCAGAGAGAGGAATCAAAGTCGGTGTAACCGAGAGTAGCACAAACCATCTTGAGTGCTTCATCGTATGTTACGTTGTTGTCGGGCTTGAATGTGCCGTCGCCGTAACCGCCAACGATGGACTTAGCGGAACACCAAGAGATGTAACCAACTGCCCAGTTTTCAGCCTTAACGTCGTCAAACTTAACTGTGCCCTTGCCTGCATCAGCAAATGTTGTGTAGAGAACGTAAACGAGCTTTGCCATCTCGTCTCTCTCTAAGTTAGCATCGGGCTTAAATGTACCGTCTTCATAACCGCCGATAACACCGAGCTGAGTAAGAGTGTTTATAGCAGTTTCGTGCTTGTAACCATCCTCAACATCAGAGAAAGCGGAAACGGTAAGAGCTGCACCAACGATCATGATAACCGCGATGATAACAGCTAAAAAGCGTGCGCTTGTTTTCATAATGTGAAAACCTCCTAAATAAATTTTGTAGCCTTATTTTCTTTGGCATCATCATACTAACACAAACTTTTTGAAAATACAAGTGTTTTTGCGTTTTGTAACATAACTGTAATATAAATGCGATGTTTGTTACAATTGTAACGGCTGTCGAAATAAATCTTCCATTTATATATATAATATATGCGCGATTTATTTTTTATGGAAAAATTTTCCATTTTAAAAAATTATCCACACGCTCCCATCACTCCTTGACAACGGATAGTTTTTTATATATAATTTATAAGTACAGACAAACCAACAAAGCCGTAAGGAGGAAAAATCTTGAATAATCCGAGAAGAAAAAAGAAACAGCTCCGTCCACAGATAGTTTTAGCTATTATCATAGCCGCAGTACTTGTTATAACAGCGGCAGTCATTGGTATATATAAATTGGTAGGAAACAACGCCCCGACAGACGAAAAGAAGGTTTCGTCAACTCGCGTTGATATTCCGCCTGAGAAGCCTGTTGAGCCCGAGAAGCCTACAGAACCTGAGAAGCCTACAGAACCTGAGAAACCTGTTGAACCTGAAAAGCCAACAGTAGATGGTGAAACAAGGCTTACCTTCGTGGCGGTCGGAGATAACCTCATACACGACGCCATAATCGAGGATGGAAAGCGCCTCGCCGAGGAGCGCGGACTTGGTGAGAGATACTATTTTGACTCCATGTACTCGGATTTTAAGGATATCTTCGAAAACGCTGACATTTCTTTTGTAAACCAGGAGACCATGATCGCGGGAGACCATGCACCGTACAAGGGATATCCTCACTTCAACACTCCTCCCGAAATGGGAGAGACTCTTGAGAGACTCGGAATCGACGTTGTAAGCCTTGCAACAAATCATGCTCTCGACCTTTACGGAAAGGGTCTTTCAAACTGTATAAGCTTCTTTAAAAACACGAGCATCACGCCCATCGGTGCCTACGAGAGCTACAACGACTATAACAACATTCGAATAATCGAGCGTGAGGGCGTTAAGATAGCATTTCTTGCCTACACTGATTTTACAAACGAAGGCCTTCTGGGTGAGGGATACGAAAACATCACGGTTGCGCGTACCAACCACAGTGAGATCAAGCGACAGGTTGCAGAGGCAAAAAAGCTTGCCGATCTCGTGTTTGTATCAATGCACTGGGGAGTTGAAAACTCCTTCACTGTTTCGTCGTCACAAAAAAATACCGCTCAGGTGCTTGTTGATGCAGGAGTAGACGTCATAATCGGAACTCATCCTCACCTTATACAGGAGATGAAATGGAAGGACCGTCCCGACGGTGGAAGAACTCTTATCACCTACTCACTCGGAAACTTCATGTCCACCATGCATCCCGTATACGATATGTTCGGCGGAATGCTCACTCTTGACATCGTCAAAAACGAGAACGGCGCATACGTTGAAAACGTCAAGCTCGTTCCCACCATGACACACTACAGTCTCACCCGTGATTCTCTGCATATATACAAGCTTGAGGATTATTCAGAGGAGCTGTACAAGGCGCACGGAACCTCCATACGCACCGAGTCTGCGGGATGGAATTTTGAAAAAATAATCAAAACGGTCAAGGACACAATTCCCGAGGAATTTCTTGAGGATTGGATAAAGGAAAGATAAAATGGAAGCGCACGACTACATACTTGAGCGTATTGAAGGCGAGTATGCCTATCTCAAGGAAACAAAAACAGGAGACGAGATCTTTATCGCGCTTGCACTCCTACCCGAGGGGTGCGACGTCGGAAGCCGTCTTCACTATGAAATGATGGAATATACAATAACAGGAGAATAAAATGAAATTACAGGATATGGTAATAAATGACGCATCGGTGTTTCAGAAGAAGCTCGGCTTTATCTGCGACATGGACGGTGTTATATATCACGGAAACCGTCTGCTTGACGGAGTACCCGAATTCGTTGATTGGCTCAAGCGCGAGGACAAAAAGTTTCTCTTTTTGACAAACTCCTCAGAAAGAAGCCCCCGAGAGCTACAGCTTAAGCTCAAACGTCTCGGACTCGACATTGACGAGAGCCACTTTTACACGTCGGCTCTTGCAACCGCATCCTTCCTCGCATCACAAAAGCCCGGTTGCTCGGCATACGTTATAGGCGAGGCGGGACTTATCAACGCGCTTTACGACAAGGGAATATACATGAATGACGTCAATCCTGATTACGTCATCGTCGGAGAGACTCGTTCCTACAATTATGAAAAGATTGAAAAGGCTGTACAGCTTATTTTCAAGGGTGCCAAGCTTATCGGTACAAACACCGACGTTACAGGTCCCTCCGAGGGCGGTATCGTGCCAGCTTGCCGTGCACTTTGCGCCCCCATTGAAATGACTACGGGTAAGAAGGCATACTTTATCGGAAAGCCCAATCCCCTTATCATGCGCCACGCAATAAATCAGCTCGGATGTCACAGAGGCGATACCCTTATCGTAGGCGACAGAATGGATACTGACATCGTGTCGGGTATTCAGACCGAGGTTGATACGGCACTCGTTTTGTCGGGCGTTACCAATGACGATAATTTCCACAACTTTTCCTACTGTCCGCACTACATTTTAAACGGTGTAGGGGACATCTGTAAGTCATGAAGGCGGTCTTTCTTGACAGGTACGCCCTTGATCCCGGTGACCTCGACACATCAAGGACGGTAACTCTTTGCGATGAGGTGAAATTTTACGACCGTACCGATACGTTTGAAGAGACAGTTGAAAGAATTGGCGACGCAGAGATAGTTGTTATCAATAAAGCACCCATAACACGTGAGGTGCTTCGTGCCTGTCCCAACATAAAATACGTAACTGTTACAGCAACAGGATACAATGTAATTGATACGGTTGCCTGCCGTGAGCACGGAATACCTGCGTCAAACGTCCCCGGTTACTCCACCGATTCGGTATCTCAGCACATTTTCGCACTGCTTCTTGAGATAACCAATCACGTTGCCGACCATTCAGCGGCAGTGCTTTCGGGTAAGTGGCAGGAGTGCCCTGATTATACTTTCTCGGTATCCCGACTTTCAGAGCTTGCGGGAAAAACTATGGGATTTATCGGAATGGGTGCTATAGGCTCAAAGGCGGCGCGCATTGCTCAGGCATTCGGAATGAAGGCTGTGTGCTACCACTCGCGCTCACACGTTGACGGAGTTGAGCACCTTGAGCTTGATGAGCTTCTTGCGGTATCGGATATCATTTCTCTGTGCTGTCCCGTAACAGCGGAAAACACAAAAATGATAAACCGCAACACAATTTCAAAAATGAAAAACGGAGTTATTCTCATCAATACCGCCCGTGGAGGACTTATCGACGAGGATGCGCTCGCTGAGGCGCTTTACTCGGGTAAGGTTTCAGCCGCAGGACTTGACGTTTTGGCTGTCGAGCCTCCGAAAAATTCCTCCCCGCTTATCGGTGCTCCAAACTGTATACTTACTCCGCATATTGCGTGGGCACCTCGCGAGACCCGTGCAAGACTGCTTTATGAAACAGAAGAAAATATACTTGCCTTTCTCAGAGGAGAAGAGCGTAACTGCGTAAACTAAGATTTAAAAACGGCTGTGCAAATGAGCACAGCCGTTTTTGTGTATTATTTATGAATACTTGTGAAAAATGCGAGATTCCGATACTGCCTGATATACGTTTCTCGCATTTTGCATAATAAGTGAGAAATAGTGCACAAATATTTCCCGTTTTTATGAATAAAGGTGCTCATGGGTCAAGCGGTCCACCCTGCCCGTCCTTTCAAGTCCGTGTCCGATCTGAAATTTTTCAACGGCACGTCTTGTGGCAATGCCGAAAATATCATTATCAAGTGCCGAGACATCAAGAAGTCCCAGCTCGTTAAGTCTTTTTTTCAACCTCATAACGTCAAGCCCGACAGTTCCGACTCTCATCGGGCGCTCATAAGGGGGCATATCCGGTCTTGGCGGAGGCGTGGGTTGAGGTCTCGGCGGAGGCGTGGGTTGAGGTCTCGGGGGAGGCGTGGGCTGAGGTCTCGGAGGAGGCGTAGGTTCAGGTCTTGGCGGAGGCGTGGGTTGAGGTCTCGGAGGAGGTGTGGGTTGAGGTCTCGGAGGAGGCGTGGGTTGAGGTCTCGGAGGAGGCGTGGGCTGAGGTCTCGGAGGAGGCGTAGGTTCAGGTCTTGGCGGAGGCGTGGGTTGAGGTCTCGGAGGAGGCGTAGGTTCAGGTCTTGGCGGAGGCGTGGGCTGAGGTCTCGGAGGGGGCGTGGGTTGAGGTGCGATATCCGTCGCTACGGCACGTGCATTAGCACCGCTTCTGCTATATGCTTCATTTAAAAGATTCCATGTTACTCTGTCAACAACGCCTGTAGCTTCAACTCCCGAAAGCTCCTGAAAATCTATGACCGCCCTTTCCGTTTCACCACCGAAAATGCCGTCCTCGGCAACACCGCTGATTCCCTGTATGCCGTTGAGAAGCCTCTGTATATACAATACCCGTTCACCGCTGTCCCCACGGGATAGCTCGTAACCCGGATAAGGCGTGCTTCCGAGGGTATCACCGACTCCCGGCACCGTCACATTCTCGCGTATTCCGTTATACACGTCAACAAGCTTATACCAGGTGACAGGCCCCACCCTTCCATCGGGGGTGAGTCCGTAGGCAAGCTGAAAGGAGTATACCGCATCACGAGTCACCCCACCGTAAACCCCGTCTATTTCAACGCCTCTTACCATATTATTATACAAAGCAATGGTGGAAAGGTAGAGCTGTACCTCCAAAACCTCGCTTCCGATTGAGCCGACACGCAATACTTCACCGGGATATTCTTGGGACGAATAGCTGGGGCGTTCGCCCTCGCTTGTAAGCTCGGCAAGGCGCTTTACCGCAACGTAAATTCTCGATATGGCGTACCAGGTAGCTTTACCCACAATACCGTCGGGCGTTAGGTCAAATATCCTTTGAAACTCTGTTACGGCATCTCTTGTGGAGGGACCGTATATTCCGTCCACCGCGACAAGCGGGATACGGGGGTAATTTACGGCAATCCTGTTGAGCTGCTGTTGCATTTCTCTGACGGGATCCCCGACAGCACCAACACTTAACGGAGTGCCGGGGTAGGATTCAAAGCCGCCTATAAGCACGTTATCCTCCACGGTCTCAAGGTCTCCGTAATAGTACTCAAGTATTTCAAGCGCCGAGTAACCGCGATTTGCAAGGTCTACCGTTCCCCACTGAGACATTCCGGGACAGGTCACAGTGGTACCGTTACAGTATTCTGCATAAAAAGGCTCCTCGCGTCCCGGCTTTCTTAAATAAGTATTAAATATCTCATCGACAAGGGCGGAAATATTATTAAAAATATTGCGTCCCTCCACAAAATACTGATCGTACCTTGTTGAGTTTGTGATATCAAAATCATACCCTCGACTCCTGTACCACTCGGTATACACTCGATTAAGTGCAAGAGATATCTGAGCAAGTATATTTGCCTTTAAAGCCTCCTCGGGCCACGTCGGATATATTTCGGAGCTTGCCACATTCTTGATGTAGTCCTGGAAGGTAACCGTAACGTTTTTTGCAAGATTATCGTTTGGCACTCCGAGGTGAACGGTTATATACTGAGGAATGTAGGGAGTGGTATGAAGCTGACCCGTCGGGCGTGGCGGAGCAAGCTCGTCAAGGTCGGGAGGCGGCTGTATGGGAAGTCTCAGAGCATGGGGTGAAACGTCGATGTAAATCGGTCCCTGAGATGGTGGAAATGATTCAGGCATTGGCTGTAATTCGACGTTCAAAACAGCCTCGCGATCGGCAAAAACCTGAACTCCGTTAACGTAAGTATTCAGGAAATTCGGGGCAAGTATCTCGATGTTGTAAAGCCCGTACGGGGTTAGCAGCTCTTCGGAATCAAAGGTAGTGGAAACGTTGGGAACTTCAAGCGAAAAGGTCTTTGACACACCGTCTGAGCCGGGCAGTATAACGTCCTCGTATAAGAGCGGTCCCGCCGCCGTTTTTATCCTGACAAGAGCCCCTGAAACAGGTAATGCAGAGCCTGTCACAAGTCTTATTTTAAGTGTACCGTTTGCCATTTTTTCTCCTTTCAAGCATGAGTTTTTCACTGTAATTGTATGAAAAAAATAAAAATTTTGTGAATTTTCGCACTACTAAATGTAGTCCTATAACAAACTTTAATTATGACTTTATACACGAAATATCGGGTTATTACGTTTTTTCGTAAAATTCGTGATAACCTAAAAATACCGATTTTGCTTGACAAAACGCCTTTTTTTGTGTATAATGGCGCACGAAATAATTTTTCAAGAAAGGAATTTTCGTAAAATGGACCGAAAGAATTTTGGTGATCTGCCAAGTATTGCGCAGGTTATGCCGGGAATCCGACGCAGTCCCTTTTCAGCCTTATCATCAAAGACAAAAAAGATAATAATTTCGTCTGCTATATCGGTTTTACTTATAATAGCGCTCCTCTTATCGGCAGCAGCGCTCACATCATTCACCTCTTCAGCATCGGGAGCCGCAACACCCACTCTTAACAGCGCCTCTCCCCTGCCCGAGTACAATCTTGCGGCAAGCGGTGTCATACTGCCGTCGGCAACCGTGTGGTACCATGGTGAAAAAGTCGGTGAATATGAAAGCGACAGAGGAATCGTATCAGATGCACTGGCTCATTTTGAGATAACTCTTGGCGAAAACGACGAAATGAACTTTGATGGCGGAGACAGACTGTTCTGGGGAATGGATATCCGCATTGACGAAGTAATATACGATAAGATGGCAGTTGTTGAGGATATCCCGTTTGAAATCATCGAGATCCCATCACAGACCATCCCGAAGGGCACACGTCAGGTACAGACCGAGGGTGTGAACGGTGTAAAGGGAAAGATTGTCCACACAAAGAAGGTAAATGGCGAGGTAGTCCTGACCGACACTGTCGAAGAAACGGTTTTCAATGCACCCGTAAGTGAACAAGTGCTTGTCGGCACAGGCGGTGTATTTACCGCTCCCGACGGAACCGAATATAATTACTCATACTATATTGACGTTGTGGCTACAGCCTACACCCACACGGGTGACCCCACCTACTGCGGAACGGTCGCAGAGGTCGGAGTTATTGCGGTTGACCCGAGATACATCCCGCTCCGCTCAAACGTATACGTTATCGGAAATTACGGTGACTACGGTGTATGCCGTGCAGAAGATATCGGAGGCGGAATCAAGCGCGCAAGAATTGACGTATTCCTTGATACCGAGGAAGAATGCGTAATATTCGGAAGACGCAATATGCGTTGCTACGTACTTGAATGATGAAAAGGCACTCTGCGGAGTGCCTTTTATAATTTTAAAAATCAATTCTGCCTATTTACTTTTTCCCGTTTATATGATATCATTCTGAGAGCAAAGGAGGTATAATATGGCATTTTTTAAGAAAAGCTATTTTATCGGTGATAAAAAATTCTACAAGGCAGCGCTTACCATAGCTCTGCCAATAATAATACAGCAAACGGTCACAAACGCCGTAAACCTTCTTGACAACATAATGGTTGGACGGGTAGGCGGACTTGAGTATTCTGCGGTAGGTATCATAAATCAGCTAATGGTCATAGTAAACCTCAGCCTTTTCGGAGCCTTATCGGCGGCGGGCATATTCTCGTCGCAATACGCAGGTGCAAAAAACGACGAGGGCCTCAGGCACACCTTCCGAATAAAGCTTGTTGCGGGGGCTATAATACTTGTGATATCCGCCATAGTTCTCGGACTGTTTCCCGATAAGCTCGCAGGACTTTATATCTCCGACGGCACAGACGTTGCCGAAGCCGCAAAAACAATAGGCTTTGCCTCGGAATACGCGAGAATAATGCTCATCGGACTCATACCCTTCACACTGTCGCAGGTGTACGCACAGTCACTCAAAGAAATAGGCGAAACAAGGCTTCCGATGTACGCAAGCGTTTCGGCTATCGTTATAAACCTTGCGTTTAACTATCTTCTCATTTTCGGAAAGCTCGGATTCCCGAAACTCGGCGTTGCGGGGGCGGCTATTGCAACGGTCATTTCCCGATTTGCCGAGCTTGCGCTTCTCGTTATCGCAACCCACAAAAGAAGTGATAAATACACGTTTATAAAAGGTGTTTACAAATCCCTCTACGCTCCGAAGGTGCTCGTTATAAACGTCATTAAAAAAGGCATACCGCTTCTTGCAAACGAATTTTTATGGTCAACGGGAATTGCAATGTACCTTCAGTGTTATTCTGTAAGAGGACTTGATGTTGTCGAAGCGGCAACCATCGCATCTGCCGTCAATAATTTCTTCGGAGTCATGTCCATATCGGTCGGTATGACAGTGGCGGTAATGGTAGGACAGTGTCTTGGAGCAAAGGACTTTGAGAAGGCAAAAGAGACCTCCTGGCGTCTTATCACCCTCGGATTTATGTCCTGTCTTGTATTAGGATTTGTGCTCGTTGCGCTTTCCGGGACAATACCGAGCTTTTACAAAACCGAGCCCGAGGTACGTTCGCTTGCATCCACCTTTCTGTGTATCATTGCTCTGTCTCTCCCATTACAGGCATTTGCAAACGGTGCCTACTTCACCTTGCGCTCGGGGGGAAAGACCATGATAACGTTTTGGCTGGACAGCGGATTTATGTGGGTAATCGCAGTACCCACTGCGTTTATACTCGCAAACTATACGGGGCTCAAGATAGAGCTTGTATACCTTATCGTACAGTGTCTTGATATTCTGAAATGCTTTGTCGGAGTACCGCTTATACAAAGCGGAATGTGGTTGAGCAACATAATAACGGAGGAATGAAATGAAAAAGATAGAAAGCTTTAAAGTAAACCATTTAACGCTTGATACGGGAATATACGTTTCAAGAAAGGATTCGCACAACGGTGTTACCGTTACCACCTTCGACCTGAGAGTAACACGTCCCAATCGAGAGCCTGTCATTGATATGCCCGCCCTCCACACGCTTGAGCATCTGGGTGCTACATATTTCAGAAACAGCGACATTGCGGAAAGTGTGGTATACTTCGGACCGATGGGCTGCCGAACGGGCTTTTACCTGTTGCTGTTTGGAGAATTCAAGAGTGAGGATATATATGAGAGGGTACTTGATTTTTGTGACTTTGTCATAGCCTTTGAAGGAGATATCCCCGGAGCCTCAGCTGTAGAGTGTGGCAATTTTTCGGAACAAAACCTTGAAATGGCAAAATTTTATGCCAAAATGTACAAGGAGCGTCTTTTAACGTCAAAAAGCTTTGTTTATCCCGATTAAAATAAATACTTGACAAAAAATAATTTTTGTGGTATGATAATTCTACCTCTTTGGGCAAATTTTCGGATTTGTCAAGAGGGAGGCGCGATTTTTCGCAAAAAATAACGGAGGTGCCGATATGAGAGTAAAGATCACACTCGCTTGCAGCGAATGCAAGCAAAGAAACTACGACACGGTCAAAAATAAGAAAAATGACCCCGACAGACTTGAAATGAAAAAGTTCTGCCGTTTCTGCCGTAAGCATACTCTTCACAGAGAGACAAAGTAAGTTTCAGAATTAAATTTGAGGAGGAATTAACATGGCAGAAGAGAAAAAGAGAAACCGAATCGTCGGCTTTTTCAAGGATTGCAAGCGTGAAATGAAGAACATCGTCTGGTCCCCCAAGAAGGACGTTGCGAAGAACACTGCAGTTTCCACAGTATACGTTGCCGTATCAGCTGCTTTGATCCTCGGACTTGACATACTCTTCCAGAAACTGCTTGACGTTATCGTTAAGTAAGGAACGGAGAAAGTCATGCTTCAGGAAAACAACACTCCGCATTGGTATGTAGTTCATACCTATTCGGGATACGAAAACAAGGTTGCAGCAAATCTTGAAAAAATCGTAGAAAACCGTAACCTCGGTCACCTGATCGAGGCAATACGTGTGCCCGTTGAAGTCGTTGAGACCGAAGACGGCAAAACACAGGAGCATAAGCTCTTCCCCAGCTACGTTCTCGTAAAGATGAGAATGAATGATGAAAGTTGGCACGTTGTACGTAACACCACAGGAGTTACGGGATTTGTAGGTCCCGGCTCGGAGCCTGTCGTTCTGTCTGATGAAGAGGTAGAATCACTCGGCGTGGAAACAGGTGCAAAGTCGCTTGATTTCGTCATTGGCGACACAGTAGAGATCACAGGCGGTCCTTTTGCGGGAATTATCCCCACAGGAAAGGTGCTTGAGATCGCCGAAGACATGAAGAAAGTGAAGCTTCTTGTCAACATGGCAGGACGTGACTCGGCTCTCGAGATAGATGCGTCCGATATTAAAAAAATCTGATATTGTTATTAATGCAAAAATGCTTAATAAATCCCGATGAAAAAGACTTTTACCACTCGCCACGGCGGTAAAGGAATTATCGGGAATCAGTGGGAGGGACAAAGTCCCGAATTAATTACCACATGGAGGTGTATTTAAGATGGCAAAGAAAATTATTGGATATGTAAAGTTACAGATCCCCGCAGGAAAGGCAATGCCCGGCCCCCCCGTAGGTCCTGCACTTGGTCAGTACGGTCTTCCCATTCCTACATTCACAAAGGAATTTAACGAGCGTACAAAGAACGATATGGGTCTCATCATCCCTGTAGTTATTACAGTATATGCAGACCGCTCCTACTCCTTTATTACCAAGACTCCCCCCGCAGCAGTTCTTATCAAGAAGGCAGCTGGCATTGAGTCCGGTTCCGGAGTTCCCAACAAGACTAAGGTTGCAAAAATCACCCGTGAGCAGGTTCAGAAGATCGCTGAACAGAAGCTTCCCGACCTTAACGCTATCTCGCTTGAATCCGCAATGAGCATGATTGCAGGTACTGCGCGCAGCATGGGCGTTACAGTAGAAGACTAAGGGAGGTTAAAGCAATGTTTAGAGGAAAGATTTATAAAGAAAGCGCAAAGCTTGTTGACAAGACAAAGCTTTATGATGTAAACGAGGCATGTGACCTCGTATGCCAGACCGCAAAGGCAAAGTTCGACGAAACAGTTGAAATTCACGTTCGTCTCGGTGTTGACTCCAGACACGCTGACCAGCAGGTAAGAGGTGCTGTAGTTCTCCCCAACGGTACAGGTAAGACTGTACGTACACTCGTTTTTGCAAAGGGTGACTTTGCAAAGGCTGCAGAGGCTGCAGGCTCTGACTACGTTGGTGCTGAAGACCTCGTTCAGAAGATCCAGACAGAGAACTGGTTCGACTTTGACGTTATCATCGCTACCCCCGACATGATGGGTGTTATCGGACGTCTCGGTAAGGTCCTCGGTCCTAAGGGTCTTATGCCTAACCCCAAGGCAGGCACCGTTACAACTGACGTTGCAAAGGCAGTTGCCGACGCTAAGGCAGGTAAGGTTGAGTACCGTCTTGATAAGTCCAACATCATCCACTGCCCCATCGGTAAGGCTTCCTTCGGTACCGAAAAGCTCGCTGAGAACTTTGAGACTCTCATGGGCGCTATCATCAAGGCTAAGCCCGCTGCTGCTAAGGGTCAGTACGTTAAGAGCTGCGTTATCGCATCTACAATGGGCCCCGGTATCAAGGTTAACTCTGCAAAGCTTGGCTAATTAAAGATTTTAAGAGGTTTCGGTTCCGAAACCTCTTTTCTTTTGCCTAAAAAACGGATTGCTCCAAGACGAGACAATCCGTTTAATTTATTTCATCGTATCCCCCTAATCCGTAAACACAAAGCTCCGGTATCCGTTAGGACGTTTTTTCGTCCTAATCTGTTTTTTATTTAGGACGATATATCGTCCTAATCATTTTTACAATTAAATATGTTATTCGTAGAGGTCCCCCCGACGCCCCAATATTCTTAGGACTTTATATAGTCCTAAGCTTTTGTGCGTGGGTTATATTTGTCCAATGAGCTCATATAAACACAAAAAACTATTGAAAAAGCTTTGTTTTAGTGATACAATAGAAAAGTGAAAGAGAGGTACATATTATGAAAAAGGAATTTACAGTTTTAAAGAATACGATTGAAATAGGACTTTCAGAGCCTGTTAAGTTTTTACATATGACCGACACACATATCACGCGAAACGATCCGACAGGATGGCGCGAAGGAGCCTTTGACATGTATCCGGGAAGCTGTGAGATATTCTGGGCGCAAGCAGTTGAATATGCCAAGATGACAGGATACCCCATTCTTTACACAGGCGACCTTATCGACTTTTTCTCGGAGGGTAACTTCAAATATCTTGACGAAGAATTTAACAAGCTTGACTACATATATGCCGCAGGCAATCACGATTTCTGTCACTTCCTCGGAAAGGCTGTTGAGGACTACGAGTACAAGTGGGAGATGATGAAAGTTGCCCAGCCTCATTTTAAAAACAATCTCTATTTCTATTCAAGAATGATAGGTGAGGTCAATTTCGTTACTCTTGACAACTCCTACTATCTTATCACCGAGGGACAGCTTGAGGCACTAAAGGCTGAGGTTGCCAAGGGACATCCCATAATTCTCGGTATGCACGTGCCTGTTTACACTGAAAGCATTCTGGAGTACGCCAAGGAGATAAACGCCAAGGCTCTCCACGTTATGGCGGCACCTCAGGAAATGATTGATGCCTATCCCGATGCGGGTGTGCGTCAAAGGCAGACTCCCGACGCGGCAACTCTAAAGGCTCTTGAGTACATGAAAAACGAGCCTCTCATCAAGGCGCTCATCACGGGCCACAAGCACCACAATTTTGTGGATATGCTCTCCCCCACCCTTATCCAGTACGTTACAACCGGCACCCACTACGGCGAGATCCGCGAATTTACAATCGTTTGATGAGTTTTATAACAGGGCTCTGCCCTGTACCCGCCAAAACCTTTTTGTAAAAAGGTTTTGAATTCCAAAAACTTTCAAACCCTAAAAACGAATTGCCACACAGTGCAATTCGTTTTTTCCTTTATATGATAAGGCAACACGATTTACTCGTAATTTTCGCAACAGCTTTAAATACGCATTAGGACGATATATCGTCCTAATCTATAATTGCACAAAAACAATAAAAAACACAAAAATGAAGTGCCGCTCAGTGCACTTCATTTTTCAAGGCAGAAAAGTTTTTAAAGAGGGGTGTGGGGAGAGCTTTTTTCAGAAAGCCTCTCCCCACCTATATGCCAAAGAAACTTTAAAAACTTTCAAGCCCTAAAAACGAATTGCCCTCAGAGACAATTCGTTTTTTGTGTTGTTTAAATTGTTATTTCGTGGACTTTACACTTTTGCCATTTTAGATTAGGTCTATATATAGTCCTAATCTGTAAACATTCGATTGAAATGTCAATAAATAGATTAGGACGTTTTAACGTCCTAATATGTAAGACGTTTATAACAACATAAACCAAAAACAAAAGCACAAAAAATGAAGTGCCACTCAGGGCACTTCATTTTTCAAAACAGAAAAGTTTTTAAAGAGGGGTGTGGGGAGATGCTTTTTGAAAAAAGCATCTCCTCATACTTGCCAAACAAGGTTGACCGTAACGCCATATTGTAAATATCTACAAATTACTTGACAAAATTTTTAAAACATAGTATAATATGTACAAAGGTAGTTGCCGCCACACATGAAGTTCGTGTGCAGACGACATATTAAAGCACACGAGCCGTGTTGGACTTGTGTGCTTTTTTGTTTTAAACAACGGATTTTAGGCAGTAGTTAATTGCTTAACGACACAAAAATTTAATAAATATACGAGGCGAAAACGAATATAAAGCTGCATATTTTCAACTTATCAACAAATCAGAAACCTGGTGTATAACAAGAATTCATTAATTTTTCAAAAAATATGAGGTTTATTATGAGACAGTTAAGGAAAAGTATGCTTTCTTTGTAAAAAAAGCAAACGGGTATTATATTGTGTACAGCTCTTTGAGCGGAGCAGTAATAGTTTTCCATGATGATAAGTACATTAAAATGTTAGAATCCGTATTGGATAAAAATTTATTAGACTAAACCGATTGTATGGCGGGACGGTTAAGACTCCGTTCCGCCACACATAATATAAGGAGCGTATGTTTTATGGTTAAAATTAAATCAACATTTTCAAATGCTATATATATGATTAAAACTATATGGAGATTCAGCAAAACTTTATTTTTAGGTAAACTGTTGATATCAATACTCAATGGTATTATTTCGCCGTTAAATGCTTATTTATTGAAAATATTAATTGAAAGAATTGTTTCGATTAATTGGAAAGCTTCATTAACAACAATAGGAATAATCGCTGCAATAAATTTGACGAATGAAATTCTACTCGCTTATATTAGCAAAAGAATGGGGATTTTAAAAGATTTGTTTAAAAACTACCTGACACTTGAATTTAGTTCAAAAGTAGTCAATATGGATTATCAAATATTATACTCACCTGAAATGCTACAGAAGAAGGATATGGCATATAAAACCATATCGGAACAAAGGGGTATAAAATATATAGATATCCTTTTTTCGTGCATATCACATACAATTACACTAATTTCAATTATATACTTATTATCATCCTTCTCTTGGTGGGCATACATAGTATTGCTTTTTTTATCTGCAATGAAGATTTATACTGTTATAACAGATAAAAAGCAGAGTTATGATACATCTGTTGCGTTGGCTCCCGTCAGAACAGAAATTACATATTATTACAGTATGTTAAATGATGAGTCATATGTAAGTGATATGAGAATGTTTTCTATTTCAAAATGGGTTATTTCTAAATATAAAAAATGCGTAACTCGTACCCATGCATTGGTTGAAAGACTATTATTTGTTGTTTTCAAAAATTCTGTTATGCGAAGTTTTTTATCTACTCTTGAAACAGTTTTTTTATATGCCTTTGTAGCTTCACAAATGATTTTTTACGGTATGTCTTTTGCTGATTTCACATTAGCCACATCTGTATTAAAAACCTTTTCCAATTCAATAACTAATATTACCGGCAACTTGATAGATATAGGAGAAAACAGTGCCTATGTGAAAATATACATAGACTTTATGAATACAAATAACACAATAGCAGTTCCAAATAAAGGAGAGAAAACCGAAAACTTATCAGAAAGTAAATACTTGTTCGAATTTTCAAACGTAAGTTTTAAATATCCGGGCTCCGAAGAATTCATCTTTGAAAATCTAAATCTGAAAATAAAGGGAGGCAAATTTTATGTTATCGTCGGAAAAAACGGAGTCGGGAAAACAACATTAGTTAGATTGCTGTGTCGCTTATACGATACTTCATCGGGTATAATTAAATATATGGATAACGATGTAAAGGACCTTGAATACAGATCGTATCGCGAAAATATAGGAGTCGTTTTTCAAGACTATAAGTATTATTGTATGTCTATAGCTGAAAATGTCGCGATGAATGAGTATGACGAATCTGAAGAAACCTCCAAGAGAATACTAACTGCACTAAATGTTGCAGGATTGGGTGAAAGAATCGCCTCTTTACCAAAAGGAGTAAACACACAGTTGGGAAAAATATTTGATAACGAAGGTATCTTACTTTCCGGCGGTGAATTACAGAAATTGGCACTTGCAAGAGTGTTATTTATGAATCCACCTGTTGTTATTTTAGATGAACCGTCAAGTGCTCTGGACGCTTTAGCAGAGAACGAATTGATTAGAACCTTCAATTCTGCACTTAAAGGTAAAACCGTCTTTTATATTTCACATCGTCTTTCTGTTGCAAAATATGCTGATAAAGTAATTTTTCTGGAAGATAATAATATAAAAGGATTTGATACTCATGATAATCTATTAAAAAATGTTGAGTCATATAAAAACATGTATGAGTCACAAGCTAAACACTACAAATAAGAGGTGATATATGTTCTGCTACACCAAAATTCTGAAATTTTATTTAGGAGAGCATAATGAAGACAATTAAAAACAATCTATACATATTAAAGCTTATTTGGAAAATAAGCAAATCAGCTTTTCTAATAAAGCTTTTTCATTCAATTTTCACAGCGATTTTGGCACCGTTTTTCATCCTTGCAAATAAATACCTTATTGACATGCTCACAGAGAATTCTTCGGACTGGCACTTATTTATTAGCATTATTATCATTATGGTTTTAGCCGATTTCCTAACGAAATCACTGAACAGTGTTATGTCTTATCATGTAAACTCTCACATTATGTGGAAGTTCAACCACGGGATTAACATTGAGCTTATGAAGAATTGTGTCGAGCTGGACCTTGAAAGCTTTGACAACAGTGAATTTTACAACAAGTATACCCTTGCACTAAAGACTGCGGATGGGGTTGCGTATAAGGTGTTTGGACAGGCTTTTTCCTTGCTTACCAACATCCTTAATTTTATATCCGTAATATCTGTTCTCATATTACTTGACCCGATAGTAATACTGTTTGCCCTGGCAGGAGTTGCCATAAATCTCATCATAAGCATTATGATACAGAAGCTTAACCACAAATTGGATGTAGAATTCTCCCTGCCAAGACGTGTGCAAAGATACATAAAGGAAAGAATAATATATCAGCCGGAATACGCAAAGGATATCAGAATGACTCCGTCGCTCTTCTCTATCTTCCACAAGGATTACGACAAAACGCTAAAGGATATGCTAAAGATGTCAAAGCGTCACGGCGCAAAATACCTTCTGCTTGAAATTCCGCGTGTGTTTTTGCTTGGTGCTCTTGAGCTTGGCAAAATGTTGTATCTTGCACACAGTGTATTTTTCGGAACGGCGACGGCGGGTACGTTTTCTGCTCTTATGAATTCGTCGGAACACTTTGAGAGCGCTCTTAACGGACTCGGGAATTCCGTGTCGAGCTTTGTCAGAACGGGGCTTGATATCGAAAATCTGATGACTATCAAGGGCAAAAAAGGTGTAATCGAAACGTCCGACGGAATCGAGCTTGATACGGATGAAATAAACATATGCTTTGAAAACGTCAGCTTTTCATATTCGGGAAGCGATACGCCTGTATTAAAAAATTTGAATTTCACGATCTTTGACAATGACAGAGTTGCAATAGTCGGACTGAACGGTGCCGGCAAAAGCACTCTTGTAAAGCTCCTATGCAGGCTTTACGACCCGACAGAAGGACGTATAACACTCAACGGACGTGACCTACGCGAGTATTCGGTTCATTCACTTCGCAAAAAGATTGCGACTGTTTTTCAAGATTTCAATATATATGCGCTCTCTCTTGAGAAAAACGTTTCCAAAGAAGAGTGTGCGGACATCGAGCGTCTTACAGAAAGCATTGAGCTTGCGGGATTTTCAAAAAAAGTTGAAGGGCTTGAAAAAGGGACGGATACAATTCTTTCCACCGAATTCGGAGACGGCATAAATCTGTCGGGCGGAGAATCGCAAAAGGTAGCGATCGCTTCGGCACTTTATAAAAATGCTCCTATATTGATATTTGACGAGCCGACAGCATCCCTTGACCCAATGGCTGAGCATGAGCTTTTTGAAAAAATCGAGTCGCTTTTTGCTGAGCGCACTACCGTAATGATATCCCACCGTCTTGCAAACGTTATCCACTGTAACAAGATACTGTATCTTGAAAACGGAGTAGTAGCAGAAGAAGGCTCACACCAAGAGCTTATGAAAAAAGAAGGAAAGTATTTCAAGCTGTTCACCCTTCAAGCAAAGGAGTATAATTTGAAGGAACATCTTCCGGAGGAAGCATGAATATAAACGAGACTTTGCAAAAATATATTGAATCAGTTAAAGATGCCGAAACACGTGACATAATATATCAAAACAAACTACAGCTTATTCTTGGAAAGCATTTAAAGACCTCGGAATACATTATTAACAGTATTTTGTTCAAAAAGAATCAAGAAATGCTGTTAAGTATTATTAAATTGTTTAAACGAGAAAACATTCCTTATATTACGTTTAAAGGCTCGGTTTTAGCTCATCAACTATATGAAGACCCTTCTGTTAGGATATTTAGTGATATAGATATATACGTTCCTCAATCGGAATTCGAAAAAGCTTTACTTACAATACAAAAGGAGGGGTATGTTCTATACTCAGACGATGAATTGTCGGACGAACACCATGTGAGGCTAAAGAAAGACCATTATGTAATTGAACTGCATAAAAATATTCTTGCCCCTTCAATAAATATTGATGAGTCATATTTTAAAAATAATGTAGATTCAATATATTTAAAAGATACAACCATTGTTACATTCAACAAAACCGCTACGTTATTGCACTTGATTTACCACTTGTATATGGATTTATGTGTATATGTAAGTGATTACGTATTACTCACAAACAAAAAATGGGTAAAAGCTCCCAAAATGCTATTAAGATTATATGAAATAGCATTGTTTTCAGAGAAATACAAAAATCACATTAATTGGAGCGATGTTATCAATGATATTAAATCGCAAAAATTACGTATACACATAAAGCTTATTCTATGGGATTTTGTTGCTGTTTTTCCGGGATTGTTTCCTGATATGCTTATACGCTGTTTTAATGATATTAAATGTGTATATCATCCTGATGATGTGCTCTATAAAGAGTTTATGAATCTTTATTATAACCACAATTTATCTTTTGACGAGGCTTTGTCAAATCTTGTGGATAGCAATTGGAAGAATGACAATAAAACTGTCGTAAAGCATGACACAACCATTACTTTTTGTAAGGATAAAATATATACTTCACTCTCAGGCATATCAAAAAAAGCGTTTTGCTTGTGTGAAGTAAAATTTATCGACAAAGGATTAGTGTTTAATTTTGATGTAACTACTGACGATCTTTTTATCAGCGACATTGATTGCCTGGATGTACAAGCAACATCGGGTATACACATATTTTTGTGTACTACTAAAGGATATTCGTATAAAAGTATATTTCTTTTTCCAAAAGAAACGGAATCGGGGATAATAATTGTTCCTTACGATGTTAAAAATTGCATACCGATAAAAGACGAAAAAATAACTGCATTTTTTAAAAAAACAGATAAAGGATATAGAATCGAGGCGTTTTTGTCGGAAACTTTTTTTCCAAAACAAACTTTAAAGCCTCATTTTTATATGCAACTTGTAGTGCCTTTATGTAATGGTGAAACAGGAAAGCTTGAAGCAAATCTTGTTACTTGTTCAAACGAAAGCAGATGGTATCATCCTTTAGATTTTATAAAGATTGAATATGATGCCAGTCAATTTTAAAACCAATATGTCAAGCAAAAATTTTTCAAACACCGAACAACAGACACAAAAGTACAAAAATGAAGTGCCACTCAGGGCACTTCATTTTTCAAAACAGAAAAGTTTTTAAAGAGGGGTGCGGGGAGACGCTTTTTTCAAAAAGCGTCTCCCCGCAAAAACAAAGACAAAAGGAAAAATAACGGTATAAGGAGTTTATTCAACATTTGAGCCGAAGCGCTTGACCTTTCGGGTGGTAGTCTTTTCAAGTCCCGACTTGAGGATCTCTATCTTCCTTATCCTCTTGTAATTGGGCATCTTATTGTTGACCTCCTCGACAACGGCGCGTATCTCGGCTTCAAGCTCTGCGTCATCAGGCTCATGACCGAGCTTCTTTTTTATAAAATCAAAGCTTGGGTATATCTTCGCCTTGACCTGTACACGATCGGAGGATTTATCTCCGACAACAATAACGTCCTCAACCTCACCGAAAGCCGAAAGTCTGTTTTCAAGCTCCTCGGGGAAAATATTCTTTCCGTTTTCCGATACGATAACATTCTTGATGCGCCCCATTATATAAAGCGCTCCGTCAGGGTCCATGCGACCAAGGTCACCCGTGTGGAACCAACCGTCACGTATCACAGCATCCGTTGCAGCTTTGTCATTATAATAACCGAGCATAACATTATCGCCCTTAGCGATTATTTCACCAACCCCGTCCGCATTGGGGTCATCTATCTTTATTTCAACACCGGGGATAGCAATTCCCGTAGACCTCGGGTTGAAATAAAAATCACTGTTGCCCGCAAGAAGAGGAGAGCACTCGGTAAGTCCGTATCCCTGAAGCGTACGTATTCCGAGAGCGGTAAAATCCTCAACAAGCGACACGTCAAGCTCAGCGGCACCGACAATAAAGAGCCTGAGCTTTCCGCCGAGAGTCTTTTTCACCTTATTCTTGATTATAGTTCTTAAGAAAAACGGCAGTCTTTCAAGTCCACCCGCAATTCCGTGCTCTACAAAATAATGCTTGTACGCCCCGGGACAGCCCTCTATGATTCCCGCCTTGATTCGTCGCGCAAGTATTCCCAAAAGCTCAGGTACAACAACGAGTATAGTGGGTGAGTATTCCTTGATATTACGCGCAACCGTCTGAAGCGACTCGGTGTAGCAAATAGTGGCACCGCGCGAGGTTATGAGAAGATTGTCAAGGGTACACTCATAGGTGTGATGCAGAGGAAGAATAGACATTGTCTTGTCTCCCGTCTTTACCTTAACCATCTGAACCGTCTGATAAATATTCGAGCAAATATTATGCTGAGAGAGCATAACTCCCTTAGAGGAGCCTGTGGTTCCCGACGTAAATATCAAAACGCTCATCTCGTCACGCTTCTTTTCAATAGCCCCCACTTCATCATAAGCGGGCTCGGTGTTGGCGTCAATTATTTTCATAACACCGTCGAAATCTATCTTTTCGATTCCATCGGTCTTTTCATCAACACGCTTGTCGCAGAACATCGTTTTACACTCGCCGGCTCTATAAAAATCGGCAATGTCATCCCCCGAAAGCTCCTTATCAATGGGTACTGCAACGCCGACCGTGGCGCTTGCAAGATAGGAAACCACCCACTCGTAACAGTTTCGTCCCGCAATAGCAAGACGAGAGCCCAAAAATCCACGCTTTAACAGATAAGTGCACATTCTGTAATAGTGCTCACGGAAGGTTTTGAAGCTTACCTCGCGGTACTCTCCCTCCCCCGTCTTTATCTGAAAAGCCATTTTACTCTTGAATTTTTCAGCTACGTGATCAACTATCTCACGAAAGCTTGAAAAACGCTTTTCCTTATAGTAATTCATCTGTTTCTCCTTTATAAGCTTATTGGTTGTCATTAACTTTACTACGCTACATGGTTTTCAATACTATATTACCACATTTATTCAACCGTGTCAATGGGTTGCGCAAAAAAAGGCAAGCCTAAGCTTGCCTTTTAAGTCGCATTTTGTCAATAGCCTTGACAATTATTCCCGCAAACTCGGTATCCTTACAAGTCTTGGGGACCGCGAGAGCTGTGTGATGCCCACCTACCATGGTCTTATAGTGTGTTTGAGTCTCGTCATACTTGGGAAGAGGAAACATGGAGCTGTAGTCAACTCGATTCTAAAATCGTTTTGCTACAGCTCCTTTAAGGGACAAAAAACCTTCGAATGCATTAAACATCCGAAGGTATATTTTTAAAAACTGAGCTTTAGATCTTAAACGCTCTGTCAACGGGCACTGAGCATACCATTCCCGAGGCATCGGTCTTGAGTCCGAAATGAGCATTTATCTCGTTCATTATAGCGCCTGCTACGTTTTCTGAGGCAAGGATGGAGATTATCTCCTTTTCCTCCTGAGTATCCCTCTCCTCGAAAAGCTCAAGTCTTTCGCTTCCTGCAAGACGGGCACGCATAACGGTACCGCCTGCCGCGCCGACACGTCTTGCGCACTGCATAACCTCGTCGGTATATCCCGGATTAACGGTTATAAATATAAGACTCTGTTTGGTATCGTTGTTCATTTCTTCATTTCCTTTACTGACAAATTCACGGTCTTCTCGGTTAAGTATCACGGAAGTAAGCCTGTTCACGGCAGAAAGTGACATTTCCATATATATTCCGCCAAGGCGTGCAGTATATCCCATATTATCCGACAAATGCTCAGCAAGGCGTGCTGCCGCCTTTCTCGGGGCAAAGCTTACAATAACGTCCTTGTCGCTCTCACCGAGTCCGAAAATGTCCATCATTTCAGAAGGTGCTGTACCCTGTCCTATGGTCTGCAAATGAAGTCTGATATTGTGATTTTCAAGAAGCTCTATGTATTTTTTACTTTTACCTCTAGAAATAAACGCGAGAAGCATTACTATCTGATTAGACTTCACACTTTACACCTCCCAGTAGAATATCATATCATCGGGTATCTGTAAAAGCTCACTGTGAGCCTTTTCACGAAGCCTCTTCTGTCTGATTCTTCCGACAAGTCCGAGTACTTGAATTGTTATAAGAGGAGTCATGGCAACCATTGCAACTATTCCGAAGGCGTCGGTCAAAATATTTCCGCCGATAGCCTCACAGGCACCGATAGCAAATGGTAGAATGAAGGTGGTGGTCATGGGACCGCTGGCAACTCCGCCCGAGTCAAACGCAATACCGGTATATATTGGGGGGACGAAAAAAGTGATTGCAAGAGATACAAGATAGCCACCGACAAGGAACGGATAAATTGAGATACCCGTTAATACACGAAGCATTGCAATGCCTACCGACACGGCAACACCTATTGAAAGGGCAAGACCTATCGACTTTTGAGTGATAGCGCCGTTTGTTACTTCTTCAACCTGTTTCTTAA
The DNA here is from genome assembly GCA_045660745.1 of Eubacteriales bacterium. GTDB lineage: Bacteria > Bacillota > Clostridia > Oscillospirales > SIG627 > RGIG6353. Next base: position 1,051 of record JAZREJ010000035.1, on the reverse strand, counting down.
GTGAGTGTACAGCAGGCTCAGCGGATACAACAAAGTAACCCATAAGCATACCAACGGGGATAAGTATAAGCTTACTGTCACCCGCGGCAAGCTCTCCGCCGATGAGCTTACCCGCAGGCATGAAGCCGACATTTGCACCAACAAGGAACAGTACGAGTCCGACGTATGTATAAACAAGGCCTACCGATATTTTGAGAAGCTGATGAAGCTTGAATCGATGGTATATCATCTCAAATACCGCAAACACCCCGATAATGGGGAGGAAAGCCATGGCAACCTCCTCGGCATAATGAGGAAGTGCGTGTATAAAGGCTCCGAAAGCCTCGCGGGAAGTGTGAAAGTTTTCAATAACGGTCGCGGTAGTCTCACTTTCGGGCTTGAAGCAGATACTGAGTATGAGCACCGAGAGAATGGGGCCTATACTGCAAAGAGCGATAAGACCGAAGCTGTTTTCCTGCGCGTGCTTATTACTTGTGATTGCTGCCATACCGGCACCGAGCGCCATTATGAAGGGAACCGTCATGGGGCCCGTTGTAACTCCGCCCGAATCGAATGCGGCGGGTATAAAGTCCTTGGGAACAAAAAGTGCAAGAATGAGTGCCGCAGCGTAAAACACCCACAAAAGATAATAAAGCGGGATATTAACTCGGATGCGAACAAAGGCTATGGAAAGAAAGAATCCCACTCCAAGTGCCACGCAAAGAATCAAAACGATATTGGGAATGGAGGGTATCTGCTCCGCAAGCACCGTAAGATCAGGCTCTGCAACCGTGATAAGTACACCAAGGATGAAGCACACGATTATGGGGAAGAACATTTTCTTACTCTTGCCTATTTGTATACCGACTCCCTCGCTCAAGGGATACATAGCAATATCGGCACCGATAGTAAAAAGGCTCATGCCGAAAACTATTCCGAGAGTACCGAAGAAAAATAATACGAGTATCCCCGACTGCATCGGGGCAAATGAAACGCTTAAAATTAATACTATAGCAAATATGGGAAGCGTTGACAGCGCAGATTCTTTTAAAGCCTTACCAAGTAACTTCAA
>JAZREJ010000034.1:0-10319 GCA_045660745.1 Eubacteriales bacterium | reverse complement strand
GATGTGTCTAATATTTTTTGAGGTGAAAAGATGAAAAAACTCAGGCTTGTAGAGACGAATTTTTTAACGCTTGAAGTCACAAGATTTATTGTTGCTTGATAAAAAAATATTTTTATGCATTTTTTAACAAAACTATTGCATCGTACTGATGTGCGGTGTATACTTATACTGTAATATTATAAGCAAAAATGGAAGATAATGCAAATAGCATTTGTTATAACACTATTTTTATATCATCGTATGTTTGCAATAACACCGGATGATTTTACATAAACAGATTATACAGTAAAGAAGGAATTTTGTATGAAAAAGTTATTAAGTACGGTTTTGTGTTTATGTATGCTTCTTAGCATACTGCCAACCACTATTTTTGCGGCAACGATGATCAGCAAATCAGACATATCGGTAACTGCGCCCCAAGCGGGGGCGGCACCTATTGCATTTGCTTCCGTGCTCAACCAAAGCCTTGAGGTTACAAAGGTTGAATGGGTTGGAGAGCTTGACAAAAACGGATGCTTTAAGGAAAACACAGCATACACAATTAACATAACCATAAGAATTAAAGCCGGTCAGGATAAATATCTTGTAAAACAAGATGGCGGCTTTAGAATAAATAAGAAAAAAGCTGTAATGACAAGTCTTTCGTCAGACGGTCAGCAAGCGGTTATCAGCTATACCTTCGACAATGGTGCGGGCAGTGCATCGGTTAAGGTGCCGACGGGTTCAACACCCACGGAGCCTACTACTGCTCCTCCGACTGCTTTAAAGGATGCCAATTTCTATGTAGAGGCACCTGTTCAGGGAAGAAAGCCGTCTAATGTTGTTACAACCGACAGAAGTGATGTGCTCGATATTTCAGGCGTGAAATGGACGGGTACTTTTGATGGGAACGGTTGCTTTATTGCAAAGAATACATACAGACTTCACTTTAACGTTACAGTTAAGGACGGAGTGAATGCCATCATTCCGTCAAAGGGTGTTGAAAGTATAAGAAATTACCGTATCAACGGGAATCTCTTAACCACCGGTGATGTTGTCGCTGACGGAAAGCAACTGCAGACCGGACTGAATTTTGAAGTTGAGCTTCCAAAAGAGGCGGTGGATATGGATAACACCTATTCACTAAAACACGCCAATGAACACTATTACACCGTATATCCCGCAGGAGATGTGGAAATTATAGTAAACGAAGGCGAAACGTTGGATGACAAGGTTAAAAAATTCAGCGTTGCACAGACAAACAGTGTCAAAAAAATTGTACTTAACTACACTTATAATACGCACAAGGACTGGTATGGCTCCGATGAAGTAACGGTTGGAAAATCCTGGGATGCGGCAGTATTCCAATCATTTCCCAATCTTGAAGAACTGTGGATCGGTCCGAATGTGGACATAGTGGATTTTCTGCAAGACTATCTTGCTTCCTATAACGAGAACAATGACTTGATAATGCCCTTTAACAGCAACAATTCCGAAACACAGAACCTTACCATGTTTGTGTCGGATACCGTTCTTCCAAACGGCTTTACGGGGGATTGGAACAGAGTGGAAAATCCTATCGGTGCTGACGGATACATAACAATAAACCCCGGTCCTTTCAGACGTTTTCAGTCAAGGCTTTATTCGGGGGCGGATGTTTTAGGGGCTTATAAAAAGGGTGCGTCAAATGCACGTGAATGGTGTACAAACCATGATTTCAGCGAGCTTATCTACACTGCAGACCGTGTATGTGTAATGAAGAGCTGTAAAGATGTTGTAACATATTACTATTCCTGTTCAAAGTGCGGTAAATGCGAATATAACCCCAATCACACCGGATTGGTAGAGCTACCCCCTTTGTATTCTTTTGAAATGGACAAAAATCCCGGCGACCATAAATGTGAGGAAAGAAATCTTTCGGACAAATATTTTATAGGTGTAAACTCTCGTGGCGAAAGAGTTTACTGGAAATCATGTGTTATGTGCGGCGGCATTCATAATGAAGTCAATGCTGATGTGCAATCCGCTCCTCCCGAATGGGCATGTGAAAATGCTACCATTACAAAGGATTATGTGGAAATTGCCTTTGCAGTAAGAAATGAAAGATATGTCAGCGCAAAAATGAGTACATGGGCACAGAATGATGTTCAATGGGCTTCCCAAAACGGAATTTTGGATTTAAGCCTTTTGGGCAATGATTACACAAAGCCCATAACAAGACTCCAGTTTGCATCGATTGCAGTTAAACTGGCAGAAACCCTCACAGAAAAGACAATTACTCCGTCAAAAAAAGGAACGTTTACCGATACCGATAACGAATATGCGCTTAAAGCTTATGCGGCGGGTATTACAAACGGTGTAAGTGCAACAGAGTTTGACCCAAACGGCACACTTACCCGTCAGCAGATGGCAACCTTTATCTATCGTGCGCTTATGTACGTAAGGGATAACACAAATATCCGTTATACAATATATACACCCGATCTTGAAAAGTATTCCGATAACAGCGCAATTCAGGATTGGGCAAGAACTTCTATGGGCTTTATGAATGCACTCGGACTTGTAAAGGGTGTTTCACAGACGGCGATTGATCCTAATGGCAAATGCACTATCGAGCAAGCGGCGGTTGTTGCAAACCGCTCGGTAAATGCCGATCAGATTGGTTGGTATCAGGTTATTATAGCAGACACATATTATTACTCGCCTACCGATCTTGCACCTACTCAGGCAACCTTTACTGAAGGTCATCGCATATGGGTTTCTGTACCTCAAGCCGGTGGTCAGAAGGCATCAGAACACCCTTATTATTATGAAATGGAAGCACGTTTCGGCTGGCTTGAAACAGTTCATCCTTTTACCGGCTCAAGAGTTTGGGTGGACAGAAGCAAGTTCAAGCCTATTAAGGACTTAAAAGACGGCGATGCGGAATATTACAATCAGTTTTACAATAAATAAAGGAGATTATTATGAAAAAGTTTAGCAGATTTATATGTATTGCCCTTGCAACACTCTTGTTGCTTTCTGTAATTCCCTTAAGCGTTTTTGCGGCAGCGGCTGCAACTGAATTTAAGGTTGATATCGATGAACCGGAGATAGGAAAGAAGCCGGGAAAGGCAAGATTCCCAAGTGATTCAGAGGCTTTTGTCAGTGAAACTCAGTGGGAAGGCGAGCTTGATGAAAAAGGACGCTTTAAAGAAGATGTTAAATATACTGTAAAGGTTTATATTGAACTGAAGAAGGGCGAAAACAAGCACATTCAAGCCACAACCTCAGGACCTCAGGTGAATGGTAAAAATGCAACTCTCAGTGACATATCCTCCGACAAACGCAAGGCCGTGATAACCTACACCTTTGATACGCTCAAAAAAGACCAATTTTACGGAAAGACCCCGATATATTCCGCATCATTTTATCTCACGCGTCCTGAGGAAGGAAGCGCACCTAACACTACCGTTACGGTAGATAAGAGTGATAAGCAGATTGAGGTAACAAAGGTTAGTTGGAGCGGAAAGCTTGACTCAAAGGGACTTGCGATAAAAGGTGAGCAATATACTGTATCCATTACATTTCGTGTGAAAGACAGCTATCCTGACTATTACATAAAGGATAAGAATTCAGCAAGCGCCTCGATGGATGGAAGAACGGGAGAAGTGGTAAGCGTTAGTGCAGACGGAAAAGAGGCAGTTGCTACCTGTACCTTCAAAGCAACCGCAAAGCCCGTAGAGGAACCCGAGGATGATGAGCCGGTTCAGGAGGAACCTAAAGAGGAGTACGTACAGCGTGTTAACACTGATAAGGTTCCTGCAACAATAAAGCAAACAGCATTTACCTTTGCAGGGGGAAGCGGAACTCAAAAAGACCCTTATCTTATTAAGACCGCAGACCAACTCAACTCAATAAGATTCGGTGCGGATAAACACTACAAGCTCATTGCCGATATTGACCTTTCAAAGTGGGGCAACTGGGTGCCTATTGGCGGAACTGCCGCATACGGCGGAGCTTACGGAAGTAAAAATAAGGCACATATAGGCAGCGTTCAGTTTACGGGAAGCCTTGATGGTAACGGGCATGTAATCTCGGGTATGACAATTAAGGTCCATGATAGCGCTCTTTACCTTGCTGATGACGTAAACGACAGATATTACGGACTTTTCGCGACTATTAATACTAAAGAAACTGCCGTTAAGAATCTCGGTATTATAAACTATACCATAGATTTGAAATATGACGTACTTCCGTCAACGTTTTCGTTAAATATCGGCTCTCTTGCAGGGGTTGTGATGGAAGCAAATCTTGAAAATTGCTACAGTGCAGGAGGAACGATAAACGTGAATCTTGGCAGATATTATCGCGTTGGTTCAAACAGTTACGTTATGGCAGGCGGACTTGTAGGAAATTACAGCGGTAATATAACGCACTGCTTTAATACGTCGGATATATACGTTTCAGCAGAACAAACAACGTCTCTTATATACGCTGCGGGAATTGCCGGAACCGTTATCCACTCACAAGTTCGAGAATCTTTTAACAAGGGTAATATTACAGTTGTACATGATTTTGTAAATGCTACTTACCACGCAGCGGCAGGTATTGCGGTAAAGGCTGAAATGGGTGGCGTTCCCGGTATTCGGGGACTTAGACCAGAAGATGCAAACTCCTTCTATGACTGCTATAATACGGGAAATCTTTCCGCAAACGGTGTTTCGGGAATTATTCACTACACGGGCTGGGACGTTTACGTTTTCAGAAGCTATAACACGGGTAATCTTACCTGCCACTCATTTGCCGCAGACGGGGCAAGTCCCATTATAAACAGATGGTGTGCGATTTACACGGATGCAAATCCCTCAAGATATATTGTCGGATGTGCGACAAATGGCGGCACAAATGTTTCAGGCGATGCTTGGCAGAACAGTGCAACGCTTGGCAGACCTGTTCTTAAATGGAATCCAACAGAAGCGGTTTCAAAATCTGTTGCGAATAAAGTTGTCAACGTTGGAAAGTTTACCGATGTCAAAACAAGCGACTGGTTTGCAGAGCCTGTACTGTGGGCTCTTGATAAGGGTATCACCAACGGTACTGCACCCGACAAATTCTCTCCCAACGATAAGTGCACAAGAGCACAGATTCTCACGTTTCTCTGGCGTGCGGTAGGTTCTCCGAAGGTTGGAATAAACAATCCCTTCTCCGATGTGAAATCAACCGACTATTTCTATGATGCGGCATTGTGGGCGTATAAGAACGGCATTGTGTCAAGTACCAAGCTATCTCCTAACACCCCCTGCACAAGAGGTGAAACAGTTATTTACCTTTACAAAAGCGCAGGCTCACCCGAATCGGATCAGATAAATCAGTTCATTGACGTTCCCGCAAGTGACGTTGCTCTTAACACGGCGGTGTGTTGGGCGTACGTGAATAATATAACTGGTGGAACAAGCTACACCACCTTTTCACCTAAGGATACCTGCACAAGAGGACATATTGTTACCTTCCTTTACAGAGCTTTTAAATAAAGCATAAAATTATAGGTCTTTTGAGGTATGATGATGAAAAACTCGGATTTTTTGACCTTGAAGGATTCATGCTGCGAAACAGCTTACTAAACACTTGACAAGATAAATTTTATGGGTCATAATGTAAGCGAACACGTTGAGATGATGGGACTTATCGGCGCAGGTAATAACCCCAAGGCTCAAAGACCTGAGCTGTTGCCGCCCCATTGAAGAGGCAATGAAATAAGTAAAGCTTTTCCTTGATTTGTAAGGATTTACAGAATATGAGAGAAGTGCTATTAGCACGAGGTACTCTGAAGTAAGCTTTATGCTTGCTATAAAAAAAGTTAGACACATCATTTCAGAGAATTCTGTCATGATGTGTCTAATATTTTTTTCCTGAAAAGGAGAGGTTTTATAATGAAAAAGCTTAAAATGTCAAAAGCTGTATTTTCCTTTCTTTTATTCAAACGTTACCGTCTTTTTTTCGCCCGCCTTCAAAAATACCTTTTTGAAGTCCTTTAAGCTTTTGTGCGGAATGTATTCGAAGAGAAGTACCGACCAATCGCAATCGTACTTTCCTGCGTTTTCAAGCTCAACAGTCTTTTCGTCTATCCAATTTTCCTTTATTTCCGAATAGGAAAGACCGTAGCCGAATTCATAAACGGGAGTGCCCTTGTAGAATTTGTAGGTTCTGTTTTCCATAGAGTAGTCGGTGAAGTCTCCGATACCCTCGGTGCTCTTGTAAAAGGTTACGGGGAGTCGACCACTGGGACAAGCCTTGCCGTAAATTATGTTTGCAAGCGCAAGACCGCCCATTGCACCGGGGTAGAAGCATTGGATGATAGCATCGCAGTTTTCCTTCTGGTCGGTGAGGTTTATACAGCTTCCCGTGATATTAACGAAAATAATCGGCTTTCCGAGAGCCTTTATCTTCTCGTAAAGCGTTAACTGTGATGCGGGGAGGTCAAGGTCCTGCTTGTCTCCCGCCTTGCCACTGTTGAAATCGTCAGCACCCTCGCCCTCACGGGTTGCGTCAAGACCCATACACATTATTACAACGTCCGCATGATTTACGGCAACGATTGCCTCGTCGTTCGAACAGTTGTCGTGCATAAGGTTTTCCTTGAAAAGATGGCATCCTTGAGCGTATAACGGGTCTGTGTATTCTTGTATTCCACGAAGAGGTGTGTAGTACTTTGAGGGGATACCGTTGTAGTTTCCGAGAAGTGCGGGGACCGAATCGGCATTAGGTCCGATAATTGCAACCTTAAGGGATGGGTCAAGAGGAAGAATACCGTTGTTCTTCAAAAGAACCATGCTTTCCTCTGCCATCTTGAGGTTTAAACTTCTGTGCTTCTCGCACTCAAGCACCTCGTAGGGGATTGAGTTGTACTCACAGTCATCGTCAAACATACCGAGTCTAAAGCGTGCCTCATATAAAAGCTCTACCGCTTCCGTTATGGTTTCCTCGGTGATAAGGTCACGGTCAACCGCCTCTCCCAGAGTATCGAACATATCTCCGCAGTTAATCTGACATCCGCTGTTAACGGCAAGAGCGGCACTTTCTACCTCGTCTGCGGTTTTTTTGTGATGGGTGTGTATATCGTAAATTGCTCCGCAGTCGGACACAACGTATCCTTTAAAGCCAAGCTCCTCTCGGAGCACCTCCTGAAGCATTTTGCGGCTTCCGCAGCAAAGATGTCCGTTAACACTGTTGTACGCACCCATAACCGCCGACGGGTCAGCGTGCTCTATACAGTATTTGAAGGCGTAAAGATAGGTTTCGTAAAAGTCCTTTTCCGAAACCTTTGAGTCAAAGCCGTGACGGATTGACTCAGGTCCCGAATGCGCAACGTAATGCTTGATGGTTGCGTCAACCTTTCGGTGCTTGCCATCGCCCTGAAGACCCTTGATAAAGGAGGTAGCCATCCTTCCCGTAAGTAAGGGGTCCTCTCCGTAGGTTTCATGTCCTCGTCCCCATCTGGGGTCGCGGAAAATGTTTATATTGGGTGACCAATAGGTAAGTCCCTGATAAAGCGTGGTCTTGCCGAATTTTTTGAACTGATTGTAGTTTGCACGCGCTTCGTCGGAAATGGCGGTGGCAACGTCGAAAAGAAGCTTTTCGTTAAAGCTTGAAGCCATGCCGATAGGCTGAGGGAAAACAGTTGCTCTTCCCATTCGTGCAACTCCGTGGTTGCATTCGCTCCACCAGTTGTATGCGGGGATTCCGAGACGCTCTATTGCGGCGGCGGAATATTTCATCTGTGTTATTTTTTCTTCAAGGGTCATCTTGGAGACCAGCTCTTTAGCCCTTTTCTTAAAATCGAGATCTGCCATTTCAGTCCTCCTTAAGCTCCTTATAAAGTCCTTTTATTGCGGGGTATATTTTCTTGAATTTTTGATATTTCTTTTCGTAAAGCCTTACCTTTTCTTCGCTTGGATAAACGGTTTTTTCCTTTTCAATGGTTATTTTGTTGAAGTCGGAGTCACCGCAGGCAAAGGAAGCCAGAAGCGCTCCGCCCATAGCAGGACCTTCACGGTTTGTCGGAATAATAATCGGAATGTTCAATACGTTTGCAATGATTCTTTGCCAGAGAGAGGATTTCGCACCTCCGCCAACGAGAAGGCTTTCGCCAATGTTGACACCTGTCGCCCTGACCTCATCCACGCAGTCACGGATTGCAAATGCAACACCCTCAAGCATTGCCTGAAGCATATCGCATCTTTTTGTGTCGGCGCTCATTCCTATGAACAAGGCTCTTGCATCGGTATCGTTGATGGGACTTCTCTCACCCATCAGATAGGGGAGAAAGTATACCGAATTTTCTCCGAGCATTTCGTCGGTTATAGCATCTTCTTCGGTTTTAAAGTCACTTGTTTTGAGGATTTCTTCACAAAACCATGAGTTGCAGGATGCGGCACTCAGGATGCATCCCATGAGGTGATATTTTCCGTTTGCATGACAGAAATTGTGAATTGCACCGTTTTCGGTTTTAGAGAAGGAGTCACTCGGAATAAAGACGGTACCCGACGTGCCAAGGGATATATTGCACATACCCTCACGGTTTACTCCCGCACCTATTGCCGATGCGGCATTGTCACCCGCACCCGCAACTACCCTTGTGTCGGGGGTAAGACCGAGTGTATTTGCAATTTCGGGAAGGAGTGTTCCGATAACGTCAAAGCTTTCAAAAAGGCGCGGAAGCTTGTCTTCACTTATTCCGCAGACGTCAAGCATTTCACCTGACCAGCACTTGTTTTCAACGTCGAGAAGAAGCATTCCCGAAGCATCCGAAAAGTCTGTCGCACAAACTCCTGTGAGTCTGTAGTTTATGAAATCCTTGGGAAGCATCAGCTTTGACGCTTTTTCGAAGTTTTCGGGTTCGTTTTTCTTCACCCAAAGTATTTTTGGTGCAGTAAAGCCCGCAAAAGCAATGTTTGCGGTATATTTTGTAAGGTTATCCTTGCCGATAATATTGTTTAAATAGTCGGTTTCAATACCCGTTCTTCCGTCATTCCAAAGAATTGCGGGACGGATGACAGCGTCTTCCTTGTCAACCATAACAAGTCCGTGCATCTGACCGCCAAGTCCTATCGCCTTGACATCCTTTTTGTCGACGGCGCTTGTTAATTCACGCACTCCCGAAATAAAGGCATCCCACCAATCCTCGGGGTTTTGCTCACTCCAACCGGGCTTGGGGTAATATATAGGGTATTTTTTTGAAATACTGTTTATTATCTTGCCGTTTTTGTCGGTAAGAAGAAGCTTTAAAGCCGACGTACCGAGGTCTGCTCCGATATAGTAATTCATACGTACCTCCATGGTATTAATACTATTTTTATTGTATATGATAATTATTGACTTTTCTCGTCAAATATGCTATTATTAATGGGCAAAATTTGTCTTTTGGAGCGTTTTTATGTTTTATGAGTTCAAGCATCCTGCTACAGTTGGATATTTTAGGGTGGAAAAAGGAAGTGACTTCAGCTTTCCCGCACATATGCATGAGTGCTTTGAGTTTATCCATATACTGTCGGGGAAAATGTCGGTGAGCGTCAATAAGAAGGTATATGAATTGAGCGCGGGGGATGCTATAATGGTATTTCCTAACTCGGTTCACTCTTTGTCCTGCGAAAAGAGTGAGCATATTCTTTGCGTTTTTTCACCCAAGCTTGTGTCCGCGTTTTCTTCTCTTGTATCGGATAAATTCCCCGTCGACCCTGTTTTTACAATCCCCGAGGACGTTTTAAAAATACTCAAGGAATCGGATGACAATATAGGGGTGCTCGCAAAGAAGGGGCTTTTGTATTCGGTTTGCGATGCCTTTGACCGAGGAAGGGAATACGATTGGCGGGAGTGGGATAATAAGTATCTGCTTGCCAGAATATTTTCCTTCGTTGACAAGAATTATGCTGATTCCTGCGACCTCAAAAGCCTTGCCCATGAGATAAACTATGATTACGCATATCTGTCTCGCTACTTTAAGTCATCTGTCGGAATGAGCTTTAATTCCTACGTCAATATCTACAGATTGAATAACGCTTGCTATCTTTTCGAAAATACCGACGGAAGTATTCTGACCTGTGCCCTTGACAGTGGCTTCAAGTCGGTGAGAAGCTTTAACCGAAATTTCAAAAAGCATTTCGGCATAACTCCGAATGAATATATAAAAAACAAGAGCTCGGGAATTTAACCCGAGCCCCTTTTTGTGTAACAAGAATACCACCAGCAATGCTGGTGGTTCCAAAAAGCTTTAGCTATGAGTAGAAAAAATATCCTCCTTCGTATATAATTGAAGCGGGTTTGCCAACCACAACAAAAACGAAGGAGGAATCAAGTAATGA
>JAZREJ010000033.1:0-1676 GCA_045660745.1 Eubacteriales bacterium | reverse complement strand
GCAGAGCCGACAGCGTAAGGGTTTTTGGCACTTTTGCCTCTTTCAAAAAGTGTACGTCGGTAAAACGCCTTTGACGCAGAACAAGGGGTCACAGATCGTTTATTCTCAGATTTTACAAGAAAATCCCATGGATCAAACTATGGGTCAGGAAAGAAAGGAAACTATTATGAAGGAAAATATGAAAGAAAAAGAAAGCAAGCAGAAATTCGCTCTTTACATTCAGGATTCGGTATTGGATATCGCAAGAGCTTTGTATGAACAGGATAATTGCAAAAGTGTGAGTGAATTCATTTGTAAGGCAATTAAATTCTACGGTGGTTACGTTGCCAATACAAATATGAATCCGGATTACGTTCCGCAAGTTGTATTATCAACCTTAAAAAGCATAATGCACGATAGCGAAAACAGACACAACGGATCGCTCTTCAGAATCGCAGTTGAGATAAGTATGATTAAAAATCTACTTGCAATAAGACAAGGAATTAGCAACGTGCCGTTAAATAAGTTGCGCAATGATTGCATTACGGAAGTCAAGAAAATAAACGGCACAATTTCTTATGAAGATGCTATCAGGTGGCAACTTTAATTTCTTCTCCAAATGCAAATAAAACTTTTCAAAAAGATTGAAAAATAGTCTGGATATTTGGTTGAACCTGTGATATTGTTGTGTTGCGCAAAAAGAAAAGATTTGCAGAAAGGAGAATCCTATGGGAAGCAAAAGACCTGACGGAGACGGACTCGTTAGAAAGCGAGATGATGGACGGTGGGAAGGCAGAATAGTCGTAGGACATAAGGAAGACGGTACACCCATATTCAGATATGTGTTCGGTAAAACGCAAAGGGAGCTGACGAAAAAGCTCCACGCAAAGATACTTGAATTCAGAGGCGTTGAATTATCCGAAGAAAGTGCAATGACACTTGCCGAGTGGCTTGAAAAATGGCTAACTGAATACAAGGTAAACACCATAAGAGAATCGACACTCGCAAGATACAGAACGGACTTAACGAACCACGTTATCCCTCGCCTCGGATACAAGAAAATATCTTTCATAACTACAAACGATATACAGAAATTGTACGTTGATATAAAAGAGAACGGACGAATTGCGGGAAGAGATGAGAAAGGTACTGCACTCTCGGATTCAGTGGTAAGATCGATACATATGATGCTTCACCAAGCATTCGAGGATGCGGTAAAGGAAAGACTCATATCAAAGAATCCTACGAAAGGTACAACGATACCGAAGAAGAGCCGAGGTGAGCTTCAAGTATTAAACAAGGAGCAGTTAGACAGATTTCTTGCCGAGGTAGACAAGGACGATATATGGCGAGACTTCTTCTATACGGAATTAACTACTGGTCTTCGAAGAGGTGAAATATGCGGACTAAAGTGGTGTGACTTCGATGAGAAGCACGGAACGCTGAGTATATGCAGAAATGCAACTGCTAAAAAGGGTGGCGGTGTAAGCATAGGAGAAACGAAAACAGATACAGGTAACAGACTTATATACCTTCCCGAAAGCACGATTAAGATGCTGAAGAAAAGAAAGAAACAAGCACTCACCGAATGGATGTTCCCGAACCCATACCGCCCCGAAGATCCGCTACTGCCAAACAGTGCGTATCAAAAGCTAAAGAAGATACTAAAATCCGCAGGTCTGCCGAGCATAAGATTC
>JAZREJ010000032.1:0-11550 GCA_045660745.1 Eubacteriales bacterium | reverse complement strand
CGTCCGAACGAGAAAACAGATTAGGACGAAATATCGTCCTAACGAAAAAACGGATTAGGACGAAATATCGTCCTAACGAAAAAACGGATTAAGACGAAATATCGTCCTAAGACAAAAACGGATTAGGACGAAATATCGTCCTAACGAAAAAACGGATTAGGACGAAATATCGTCCTAAAGAAAAAACAGATTAGGACGAAATATCGTCCTAACGAGAAAACAGATTAGAACGAAATATCGTCTAACGAGAAAACAGATTAGGACGAAATATCGTCCTAACGAGAAAACAGATTAGGACGAAATATCGTCCTAACGAGAAAACAGATTAGGACGAAATATCGTCCTAAAGAAAAAACGGATTAAGACGAAATATCGTCCTAACGAGAAAACAGATTAGGACGTTTTAGCATCCTAAGAAAAAAACGGGTTAGGTCTTTTTAAAGTCCTAACCCATTATTGCAGCTTTAAAGAAAATCAAAAATTTTCATCCTTAATTTTCAAATTCTCACGCGTATTCTCCGTAGAACAGGTGCAGGTCCTCCACGGGGCTGAGTCGGTTCTCGCCTCCCGCGGTAACGACGATATATGTCGCCTCGCCCTTTCTCGCAATGGAAGCAAGGCAATGTCCCGCCTGATATGTATATCCCGTTTTACCTCCGAGTATCTCCACTCTGTCCACCTCGTTAGCCTTGACCTTATCGAACATCGTGCTACGCATCGTGATGCCCTCTGGATGCTGTTTTGTAGGTGTTGTGGTATAGGTACGGGTGGTGAGTATCTTTCGGCAAAGCTCATCCTTCATGGCGTAATCGAGAATGACCGCCATATCGTGAGCTGTGGTATAGTGATCCTCATCGTGAAGACCACTGGTATTTGTAAAATGAGTATCAACAAGCCCCAGCTCCTCGGCTTTCTTATTCATAAGCTCGGCAAAAAGCGCCTCTGCGTCCTCATTTGACATTGAATCCGCATTATCCGTTCTGCCGACCACCATATGTGCAAGAGCAATGGTCGCATCTGCACCCGACGGGAGAACAACGCCATACATAAGGTCGATTTTGGGAACCGTTTCTCCCGACAGAAGGCCCATAACTGTAGCACCCTGCTGATAGAGTGGGTCGGTTATCTTATAGGACATTGTAAACGTTGAGTGCAAGGAGTCGTAATGCTCAGCGGCAACGATAAGTGTCATTATCTTTGTCATTGAAGCGGGATAAATGCGTTCACGACTGTTCTTTTCGGTAATAACTCTTCCGCTGTCAGTGCTCACAAGTATCGCATTCTTTGAAGCGGGGGTTTCTGAAAGACTCTCAACGGTATCATAATTCGGCACAAGCACGCTTTCCTCATTCTCTTCCTTGGGCGGTGTTGTGTAAGACAGGTCAAGAAGGGTGTTAAGGTCATGGGACTTTTCATATCCTACGTCGGGAATCTCCTCACAGGTGAGAGTTTTTTCCCCGAATATCATTCCGACTCCACGCGCCACAAAAAAAGAAAAGGTGAAAAACACGCCAAATATTATTAAAAGCCTTGAAAGGCGAAGCTTTCTCTTGTTCATTGTATCCTCAAACATTTTATTTTAATTATTGTAACACAAAAAAGCGCGTATGTCGACACTTTTTTTAATTAATTTTCATTATTTACAAAACGTCAATTTTTGCCCCTTGACAAAAAAATAAACAGTCTTTATAATTGTAAATGAAAGGAAGTGATCCGTGTGAAATTTGAATGGAAGCCGTTATGGAAAGCGGGAGTTGTAGTATTCGCTTTTTGCCTTTTGTGGAAATACATGGGGGCAGTTCATACGTTTATCACTACCGTTATCGGTGCTATAGCGCCTCTGTTCATCGGCGGTATCATTGCCTTTTTCATCAACATTCTTATGTCATTTTACGAAAATAAGCTTTTCGGAAACGCCAAGCGCCGTTGGATTTTGAAATCCCGCCGAGGTATATCCATAATACTTGCAATAATAACACTCTGTGCTATCGTTTCGGCAGTTTTAGCCTTTGTGCTCCCGCAGTTCATATCCTGTGTAAAGCTTATTATCCAGCTTTTCCCCAAGGCAATAAAATCGGTCGCAAATTGGCTCGATAACTATGACGTCGTTCCGAACAGCATTGTAAACTTCCTGTCCACGACCGACTGGGCAAGCAAAACAGACCAGATAGTGAATCTGCTCTCATCGGGCATCGGAAACACCGTTCAGATGGTATTCTCCACCGTGACCAGCATTTTCTCAGGCTTTGTTACCGCCTTCCTCAGTATCTTCTTTGCAATATATCTTCTCATATACAAGGACAGCCTTATAAGACAGATGAAGAGAATCTCAAGGGTATATCTTCCCGAAAAAATAACAAAGAAGATTTTCTACGTCGGCCACGTATTTAATACGACCTTCCGCAAATATGTCATAGGTCAGTGCACAGAAGCTCTCATACTCGGTGTCCTCTGTATCATCGGAATGCTCATTTTGCGCATCCCCTACGCCGCAATGATAGGAACACTCATCGCCCTCACCGCGCTCATCCCAATCGCGGGTGCCTACATAGGCGCAATTGTCGGCGCACTCATGATAATCACAGTCTCCCCGATAAAAGCACTTATCTTCCTCATCTTTATAGTAATTCTTCAGCAGATAGAAGGAAACCTCATATATCCCAAAGTGGTCGGAACCTCTATCGGGCTTCCGGGCATCTGGGTGCTCGCGGCAGTCACCGTCGGCGGAAGCGTAATGGGCATCGTAGGAATGCTCCTCGGAGTACCGCTTACCGCTTGTATCTACCGTATAATCCGCCATGACCTCAACAAGCGTGACCCTCAAGAGCCTCCCAAAGAGCCATCTGACACCCCCGCTCACAAGGAAAAAGAAGAGGTGCCAAAATAAGTCTGCGCCTTAATTCAAGGCAAGCCTTTGCGTTACAGTAAATTCCTATAATACAAAAAACAAACCGTATTGCTCGCCAATACGGTTTATTTTTGTCTTTCGTTGAATTTTTTTATTGCCTCAAGGGACTCATCGGATATATCGTGCTCCATTTTGCAGGCATCGTCAAGTGCGGTCTGCCTGTCAACTCCGAGTCCCACAAGAAACTCCGAGAGCACCGAATGTCTCTCATAAATCTTTTCGGCAGCGTCCTTTCCCGCATCGGTAAGATGTAAAGAGCCGTCGGAATCCATTATAACAAAGCCGCCTTGCTTTAAAATCCCTACCGCACGGCTGACACTCGGCTTCGAGTAGCCCATGTGCTCTGCAACGTCCACACTTCTGACGTTTGCGCTTTTCTTTGACAAAACGTATATCGTTTCAAGATACATCTGACCCGATTCTTCAAGATGCACAATGCCACCCCCTCGTCTAAAATTTTTAAAATTACGGTTAGAGCCTTCAATTTATTTCAGGACTTTATGCAATCATAATTATTGCGACAAGCACCTGATGTCGCCTATCATTTTCACTATATTCTATCACACATTTCAAAATCTTTCAAGTGAAAATCAACAAATGTCGGAAAAAGTGCAAAAAACCATTGACAAACGTGCGTTTTAATGGTAAAATTAGTTCGAGTTAGCAGAGGCTAATTCGCATTTTGACAAAAGCTGAGGTTAATGATGACTCTTATTCATGCAGAAGAAGAAAAAGAATATATCATTGATGCTATCGAGACAGATGACGAAGAGCTTGATTCCTTTCTCTTTTCTCTCGGATGCTATGCGGGGGAGCCTATTACGGTCATTTCTCATATAAAAGGCGGATGTATCGTATCTATCAAGGACGGCAGATACACAATTGACAATCAGCTTGCAGAGGCAATCGTCGTAAAATGATCCACTTTATCGGCGGATTATTTTTTTGAAGAATAGTTAGCGAGGGCTAACTTGAAAATAACCACTTTTATTTATCCGGGAGGAACAACCATGAGAATCGCTTTGGCGGGCAATCCCAACAGCGGAAAAACAACACTTTACAACGCCATAACAGGTGCAAGTGAAAAGGTTGGAAATTGGGCAGGCGTCACCGTTGAAAAGAAGGAGCACGCAATAAAGAAAGGTCTTACAGGAGGACTTGATGACATCATTGCGGTAGACCTTCCGGGTGCCTATTCCATGTCCCCTTTCACCTCGGAGGAAAGTGTAACGAGTGAATACGTCAAAAATGAAAATCCCGACGTTATCATCAACATTGTTGATGCAACCAATCTCTCGCGAAGCCTTTTCTTCACAACACAGCTCTTGGAGCTTGGTATTCCCGTTGTTGTTGCCCTCAACAAGGCTGATATAAACAAAAAAAAGGAAACCGTCATCGACTCAGAAAAGCTTTCACAAAAGCTTGGTTGTCCCGTTGTCGATACCGCTGCAAACGACTCGATGGGTCTTGACACACTTGTCAAAAGGGCACTGTCGCTGGTAGGCGGCACACAATCCGCTCCCTTTACCGACAGCGAAGCAAACCTTTGCAATAAGGCATCTGCTGTAGAAGCCGACAAACGTCGCTTTGCCTTTGCAAACGGCATTGTAAAGGACGTTGAGACAAGACGCGTTTTCACCAAAAACAAAAATTATCAGGATAAAATAGATGCAGTCCTCACCAACAGATGGCTCGGAATACCCATTTTTGCTGTAATTATGTTCGCAGTGTTCTGGATATCACAGGCGGGTCCGGGTGTGTGGATTGCAGACACCTTTACCGAATGGCTTGAAGCAGGTCAGGAAAAGCTCGGCTCACTTATGACCGATGCCTCCCCCATCGTTTATGCACTTCTCATCGACGGAGTTATAGGCGGTGCCATTGCCGTTATAGGATTCTTACCGCTCGTAATGGTAATGTACTTCCTCATTGCACTTCTTGAGGACTGCGGATACATGGCACGCGTTTCGGTCGTGCTTGACCCAATATTCAAGAAGGTTGGTCTTTCGGGCAAATCGGTCATTCCCTTTGTTATCGGCACAGGATGTGCAATTCCGGGTGTTATGGCTTGCCGTACCATCAAGAATGAGCGTGAGCGCCGCGCAACAGCAATGCTTGCCCCTTTCATGCCTTGCGGTGCCAAGCTTCCCGTTATATCCCTTTTTGCAGGCGCCTTCTTCAAGGATGCCTCATGGGTTGGCCCTCTCATGTATTTTATGGGAATTGCCGTAATTTTCGTAGGCGCACTTCTTATTAACATGATAACAGGAAACTCGAAAAAGAAATCTTATTTTATCATAGAGCTTCCCGAATATAAAATTCCGAGCCTTTGGAACGCCTTTAAATCCATGTGTGCTCGCGGTTGGTCGTATATCGTCAAGGCGGCTACCATCATCCTTCTGTGTAATACAGCTATACATATAATGGAAAGCTTCACCTGGAGCTTTGCAGAAGCTGCAACCCCCGAGACGTCAATACTCGCCTCCATTGCACGCCCGTTCTCATACGTTGTTTTCCCTGTTGTCGGAATTCTTTCCTGGAAGCTTGCGGCGGCTGCCGTCACAGGCTTTATCGCAAAGGAAAACGTTGTGGGAACCCTCGCCGTATGCTTTGGAATTACAAACTTCTTTAATATGGACGAGCTGGCGCTTGAAGCCGGTAACGAAGAGGCTGTTGCCGCAAAATTAGGCATCTCAACCGCCGCGGCTCTTGCATATCTTATGTTTAATCTCTTCACTCCCCCTTGCTTTGCGGCAATCGGTGCCATGCGTGCGGAAATGAAGAACTCAAAATGGCTGTGGGGTGCAATAGGCTTCCAGCTTGCAATGGGCTATTCCATCGGATTCTTCGTTTATCAGATAGGTACGCTTATCGAAACGGGAAGTGTCGGCGCAGGCTTTATTCCCGGACTTTGCGCATTTATTATTATAGCCGTTATTATCACAGCCCTTTCTATAAACGGCGGTAAAAAGGCGGTCAAAAAATGACCGATATAATAGTAATTGCAGTTGTTTTCCTGATTGTGGCACTTGCTCTCTTTTACATATGGCGTTCCAAAAAGAAGGGCAAAAAATGTATTGGCTGTCCATATGCGGACTCCTGCCACGGCTCATGTTCTGCTAACAAGGAGTGACCGTCCTCCAAAGGTCACTCAAACCAAAAAGCGTGTTGCTCATTGCAACACGCTTTTTTACATATTGAAAAATATTGTTTTGCTCTTCTCACTTTGAAAAATAGAAATTGTCTCCGACGATATCGCCGCCCCATTCCCACACAACCTTCATGCCCTTAATCTCAAGAGTCATTGAGGATGCGCTCTTGCTTAATATTTTAAATCCGTAGGATTTGACCGTGGCGTCGGTTACGGCATCCTTGCCGTTCATATACTTAAGGTCTGTAAGGTGCCAAAGAGCCTGAGCTATCTCCCTGTCCTCGGTGACAAAATAGAAGCCTTCAAACGCAAATGACATATCATTGGCAGCAACTCCCTGGCTGTTATCCGTCTCGTCTCTCCAGGAGAATACGTTGATTCCGAAGCGGTCAGAATTCTTGCCCTCTATGAATTTGAATACTCTCGGGCCTTTGTATCTGTCAAAAACGTAGCTGTAAATACCGTCCACGTCAAATTTATCAAAGCTGTCATATGCTCGGATGTACTCGTTGAAAATCGCTATATTATCTAACAGGGACTTTGAAAAGTCCGCCGTCCGTCTGACGTATCTAAGGTTTTCGGTATTAGTATAAGCATAAGCGTCGGACTGTGGTGCACCCGAGCCGAATCTCTCACCAAAGTAGCTATCGCGAACGTCAAGGGATGAGTCTATTGTCGAATACATCGGAAGTGCCTTATAATTTCTGTAGCCGCACTTCATACACATTCTTTCAAGCTTTCCTTCGACACCTCTGCCGGGATAGGCTGATATTCCCCACTCGGTGAATTCATGGGTCGCCAACGCCTTTTGCTCATCTGTATATTTCTCTGAAAATTCTTTTTCACATTTTATGAGTATAGAGGTTGGTTCTCCGTAGATTTCATTGTGTAAGGAATCCGAGATATCACTGTATCGCTGTTCGGAACGACAATTATACCCTTCCCAATGGTTGTCAAGACAGTCACGTTTATATGGAGTACTGCTTGGATACACCCAACAATAATGCTTTTTAAAGGCAAGATCTATATAGTGATCGCAGAACATACAGTTGAGACGGTATATACCATCCTCTGTCGGGGTGGCGTACTTTATCACCTCATACGTCGGCTCTGTACGGTTCTTGTAGTACGTGTCACTCCAAGTAGTGAAAAAGTGATTGCCTTTTTTGCAATTTTCAAGGTGTGCTTCCCTGTCGGCTTTTATCTCGGCGACAGCGCCCGTGGTTATCCTGCGACTCTCGTCGGTAAGTCGGCAAAGGATAGTGGCGGCAGCGGCACGCGTAAGCTTTCCGTACGGGTCAAACGTTCCCTTCTCATCAACACCGCCGATTATACCCGCACCGATACAAGATCTTACCGCACCCTCAATCGAGCCATCGCCATACAATCCGTCGTAAATCTCTTTATCATACTGCTCAATAACATTGTAATCGTAAGGAGCGGAGAGACTGGGGCAATTGATGGGAAGACCCGCCTCTTCCATAACTCGCTGAATAAGAAGTGCAGCTTCAGCGCGAGTTATTTCCACGTCCATTTGTATAAACTCGTTCTGATAGTCTATTAAATCATGCATAACGGCTACGGTAAAGTAAGGATCCCACCAAGGAATATCTTGGGCGGGTATGTATTTTTCGGTGGGGAAAAACTGACGGCAGAGGACCGCGATAAATTCGGCTCTTGTCATCGGTTTGTCGGGAGAAAAGGTTCCCACTCCGTCAACTATGGCTGAGGTGCCGTTGAAGAGCCCCTTTTCCACCATGGGCATGACGGTCGAGTGTGCCCAATGTGTTTCGGGCAGATCGGAAAAGGTAGTCTTTGCCGCAATACCCGTGACTGATAAAGTCATGATAAGTAAAAGTGTCAATAATACTATGCGTTTCATTTTTTGCTCCTTATTAGTTTACTGCAATATATTAAAAATTTAAAACGTTTGTGGGTTTGCAAGGCGATTTGCATGCTCAAACACCGAGCGCCCGATGCCGTCCCACTCGGATTCGGGATAGCGTTCAAAGTGAGGGCGCGACTCAAGAGAAAATACGCCGCGATAATGAACCTCGCGAAGTGCTTCGGCAAAAGAAGCAAGGTCAATATTGCCGTTGTCGAGAATCGCATGGGCATCATCGACACCGTAATTCTGGTGTATATGGCAGGTTCCGAGCTTATCCGAGAATATATGAACAGCCTCAGTGACATTACACGGAACGTAACCTTCAAGCCCGATTCCAAGCACGTTTTTGGTGTGAGCGATATAGTTGACGTGCCCCGTGTCAAGACAAGCCTTAACGTTGTCAAGGTTGATATAACGCACAAGACGGTCAACTGCCTCACATGTCGTAAGGGTAAAATAAGGGAATGGCAGATTCTCAATGCAAACCGTAATACCAAGCCCCTCGGCATATTCTGCGAGGCGCGATATAAACCCTGCATTTATTTCAAAGGTCTCATGTTCGGGGTCTACCTTTTCAAGGGTAAAAGGGGACAGCGGATGCATAACGAAGGTATTCGCTCCCAGCACTGCCGTACCGTAAAGAGATTTGCGCATAGCCTCAAAGCGCTCGGCGCGATCCTCGGGGGTGCCGTCCTTTATGGGGAAACGGAACGGCGCGTGCGCCTGATGAACGAAAAGCCCCGCACGCTCAAAGGTTGCTCTTTCACGAAGCAACACCTTTTCAAAAGCCGTTCTTTCAAGGCAAAAAAAGTCTGTCTCGGTGGAAATGAAATTCTGATAGTCAAGGCAATCAAAGCCATGCTCGCGTATTTTAAAAATTCCCTCCTCAAAGCCGTAGACATTGACATAATCTGTAGGACGTATTCCTATCTTCATCGTAACACACTCCTCTCTCTCCAATTGTACCACGATTTCATTTATATTTCAATACCTTGACATTCAAATTTATTTGTGATAAGATTTAGCAAGAACTATAAAGGAGAAAAAACATGAAGCCTCGAATTCTTATTATAGATACTGCAAGACACATAGATCCCGCATTAAACGAAAAGCTCACGGATGCCATCACCCACGCGGGAGGAGCTCCTGTTGTTATTTCCGACTCAGACAGCATTGATAACTGTCTTTCGAGCGCCGACGGTGTCATTCTTGGCGACGGGAGGGCATTTTGCTGTGAAGGTGAGACTTGTCAGTGTGAAAAAGAGGAGCAACTCGCCTGTGATGTGTGCCGTGAAAAGGGCTTGCCTATTCTCGGTATAGGGCGCGGAATGCAGGTCATAAGCCTGGTTTCGGGCGGTAGTCTTACACTGAAAATGCAAGGTGAGAAAAACCACTGCAAAAAAGAAAACGGTAATACCGTCCTTCTTTCTCACAAGGTGTCGGTGACACTTGATACGTTTATTGCGTATGACCCATTTAAGACTGAGGTCAACAGCGCCCATTCCCAGTGTCTTAAGGTGCCGGGAGAGGATATCAGAGTGGTTGCCGTTGCCGAGGACGGGGTCGCAGAGGCGATCGAACACAAAAAACTTCCTTGGGTAGGTGTTCAGTGGCACCCCGAATATATTGACGGCGTGTGTGGCGAAAAGATATTCGAGCACTTTATAGCCCTCGTCCAAGAATCGCTCAAATAAACAATTCTATCAGGCATCAAACTAAGATGCCTGATTTTTATTGCGCTCCAAAGCATTGCTTTTATCATTTTATGTTAAATGAATTTGCAAAAAGACTTGATTTTTCAACTAATATGTGATATACTTTTTGAGTCATATGAATACAAACCGAATCTGTGTGTACCACAGAAAAAGCAAAAAACATAGTAATAATTTCGGGATGTAGCGCAGTAAAAACAAGAGAATATAATAAAATTTCGGGATGTAGCGCAGATGGTAGCGCGCCTGCTTTGGGAGCAGGATGTCGCAGGTTCAAATCCTGTCATTCCGACCATATCGAGTGTTCATAACTGATGTTAGAAACACTCGATATTTTTTGCCTGTATTTACTTAATATTTAGTTGTTTGGGAGCAGATTCGTCTGCTCTTTTTGTTTTTAGTTAAACTGCGCTTGGGAGATATTCGATAGCTACTCCCTGCCGTGAGTCGAGTTTGTAGGTGTGCTTCGGCACGACACTTGGCAGATCAATGCATCCCACAAAGCGGTAATGGATGACGAGCCTTTGCGTTCTGTTCTTGCCCGTTCCTTCGATCGGAAAGACTTCAATCTTGTCGATGAGTTCTTGAAGAACAATCGGCGTTAACGTCTGCATCGTCATAAACTTTCGTATCGCTCGGATAAAACTGTCCGATGAGTTCTGTGCGGCGTTAAGGCGGTCAAGCTTGTTCTTCAAGTCAAACATCTGCTTCTTGAGTTCTTCTTGCTCCACCTCGTATTTGTGAGATAGCCGCATAAACCAATCGTCCGTCACCTTGCCGTTTACGTTATCCTCGTACACTCGCTCATAGAGTCGGAGCAGTTCTTGGTTTCGCGCCGTAGCAGCCGCCAAGGCCCTCTCTGCCGCCTTTCTTTCTGCCAAGGCATCCTTGTTGCTCTTATGCTCCAAAAGCTCCGCGAAAGCAATTTCATCGTGGTCAAGAAAGGTTGCAAGCTTGAACAGCTCCATCTTTACCACCTGCTCCAAGGAATCCTCTCTGACGTAATGCGTTGACTCGCAGGTGCCACGAAGTCCTTTGTAATTTGAACAACTGTAAAAGCGTATGCTCGGATTCTGCTTATTGATGTTAAACCAAAGCTTGTGTCCGCAATCTCCGCAATAAAGAAGATTTGTAAAAATGCTTTTCTTCACGTTCTCATTCTTCGGTCTGCGGCGCTTGGAGTTTGCGGTTAGCTCCTGCACTCTCTCCCAAGTTTCTCGGTCAATGATAGGCTCGTGTACGTCCTTGAAGATCGCCCAATTCTCTTTGGGATTCTCAATACGTGTTTTGTTACGGAAGGACTTGGAATAGCTCTTAAAGTTGATGACGTCACCGCAATACTCTTGTTGTTCAAGTATCTTTGCTATTGTGGTCTTGCACCACTTGTAGGGATTCGGCTGTGTTTTCTTTCCACCTCTGCTCATGCCCTTGCCCTGCCAATAGGCTTGGGGTACAAGAACCTTATCGTCTTGAAGTATTCTTGCAATGGTCTCGTTTCCATTCCCCTCAATACAAAGGCGAAATATCCTTCTCACAATCTCTGCCGCATCGGGATCGATGATCCACTTCTTTTTGTTCTCGGGATCTTTCACGTATCCATACGGCGGTGGTGCTAAGGGTTCGCCCGCGTTCCCGCGGAGTCTGTGTGAGCTTCTGACCTTGCGGCTAATGTCTTTTGCGTACATCTCGTTCATCACGTTACGGAACGCGCTGAAATCATCTTCACCGTTCTCGCTGTCGATGCAATCGTTGATAGCTATAAAGCGGATGTTGTGCTCGGGAAAGTAATAGTCAGTGTATTGACCCACTTCAAGATAGTTTCTTCCGAAACGGGATGAGTCCTTGACAATGACCGTTGAGATATATCCCATCTCCATATCCTCAAGCATTT
>JAZREJ010000031.1:0-43205 GCA_045660745.1 Eubacteriales bacterium | reverse complement strand
ACATGGCTACGATCCGACTTAAAAACGTATACGACCTTAAGGAGAAGGAGCTTTGTACCGTCTGCGGAAAGGTATTCTTTTCCGACTCCCGTGAGACACGTTCGGGAGACAAGACCATCGCAACTGTTCAGATAAGTGACGACTCGACCTCTGCCACCATGAAGATAATCTGTGCCGTTGATAAGTACAAGGAGTCGAAGGATGCCTTCAAGACAGGCAACGCACTCATGGTAGTGGGACAGGCGAGCTACGATACCTTTGACAAGGAAACCGTGCTCAAACCACGCGCCATATACAAAATAAAGCTCCGCGACAGAATGGACGAAGCGGAGGAAAAACGAGTCGAGCTACATCTTCACACCACGCTTTCTGCAATGGATGCGGTAATTCCCCCCGACGTTATCGTCAAGACCGCGCACAAGTGGGGACACCGTGCTGTCGCCATCACCGACCACGGAAACGTGCAAGGCTTCCCCGATGCCATGCTTGCGGCTGAAAAGCTGGGCATGAAGGTCATCTACGGACTTGAAGCCTACTACGTTGACGATACCGCAAGGGCAGTGTACGGAGATGCTAACGCCAACTTTGAAAAGGACGATTTCGTTATATTTGATATAGAAACAACGGGTCTTTCCCCTCTCACCTGTGCCATCACCGAAATAGGTGCGGTCAGAATGCGCGGAGGTGAGATAATCGACCGTTTTTCCACCTTTGCAAATCCCGAAATGCCTATTCCCGAAAACATCGTGCGTCTTACCGGTATTACCGACGACATGGTAAAGGATGCACCGCCCGTTCCCGAGACCGTCAAGGACTTTCTCAAGTTCTCCGAGGACGCGATACTCGTTGCACATAACGCAAACTTTGACACAAGCTTTATCAAGCAGGTATGTGAAAAGAACGGCTTTGATTTTCCGAACACCTATCTTGACACGGTAGCCCTTTCACGCCACCTTAATCCCGAACTCAAAAAGCATAAGCTTGACTCCCTTCAGGAATTTTACGGGCTCGAAAGCTTTAATCACCACAGGGCGTGCGACGATGCGGAAATGCTTGCAAAAATATTCCGCTGTATGACCGAGACCCTTCGAAAAGAGGGCGTTTCCACCCTTTCGGACATGGTGCTCGCCATGTCCGAAAAGAGTGACCCCAAGAGACTTCGCCCCTACCACATGATAATACTTGTCAAGAATCAGACGGGTATGATGAATCTTTACAAGCTTGTTTCCGCCTCCTATCTTGACTACTTCCACCGTCAGCCGAGAATCCCCAAGACCCTCATTGAGCGTCACCGCGAGGGACTTATAATAGGCTCTGCGTGCGAGGCAGGCGAGCTTTATCAGGCAATTTTATCGGGTAAAAACGAGGCAGACCTTAAAAAGATTGCAGATTTCTACGATTACCTCGAAATACAGCCTCTTTCAAACAACTCCTTTATGATAGAAAACGGCACTGTGCCCGACATGGCAAAGCTTATTGAGATAAACCGTATGATAGTTGACCTCGGCGAGAAAATGGGCAAGCCCGTCGTTGCAACGTGTGATGCACACTTTTTAAACCGACAGGATGAAATTTACCGCCGTATTCTCATCGCGCCAAAATTCAACGATGCCGACCGTCCCAATCCTCTCTACTTCAGAACTACCGACGAGATGCTCTCGGAATTCTCCTATCTTACACCCGAGACCGCACGCAAGGTGGTCATCACCAATACCAACCTCATTGCGGACATGGTAGACGAGGAGATACGCCCAATCCCCAAGGGTACCTTTACCCCGAATCTTGAGGGTGCTGAGGAGGATCTGCAGAATATGTGCTGGGCAAAGGCGAAGTCCATGTACGGCGACCCGCTTCCCGAAATAGTACACAACAGACTTGACCGTGAGCTTACCTCCATTATCAAAAACGGTTACGCCGTTCTGTATATCATCGCACAAAAGCTTGTAAGCTACAGCGAGAGTCAGGGATATCTTGTAGGCTCGCGAGGATCTGTAGGCTCGTCGTTCGTTGCCTCCATGTCAGGAATCTCAGAGGTAAACCCGCTTCCGCCCCATTACTATTGCCCCGAATGCAAATACAGCGAATTTATAACCGACGGAAGTGTCGGCTCGGGCTTTGACCTGCCTGACAAGAACTGTCCTAAGTGCAACACTCTCATGAAGAACGACGGTCACGATATCCCGTTTGAGACCTTCCTCGGCTTCTACGGAGACAAGTCCCCTGATATCGACCTCAACTTCTCGGGCGAGGTACAGGGCAGAGTACATAAGTACACTGAAGAGCTTTTCGGAAGTGAAAACGTGTTCCGCGCGGGAACCCTCGGTACTCTTGCGGAAAAGACCGCCTACGGCTACGTTTTGAAATACCTTGAGACTCACGGGCTTACAATGTCCAAGGCTGAAACAAACCGCCTTGCTCAAGGCTGCGTCGGTGTCAAGCGTACCACCGGTCAGCATCCCGGCGGTATCATCGTTGTCCCGCGAGAGAACAGTGTTTACGAATTCACCCCCGTTCAGCACCCCGCTGACGACCCGGATTCGGACATCATCACCACCCACTTTGCGTTCTCCTATCTTCACGATACCATCCTAAAGCTCGACGAGCTCGGACACGATATTCCAACCAAGTACAAAGCTATCGAGACCTACTCGAACACAAACGTTATGGACGTGCCCATGAATGACCCGGAGGTCTACGAGCTCTTCCGCTCCACAAAGCCTCTCGGAGTCACGCCCGAGGATATCGACTCGGAGCTTGGTACCTTCGGACTTCCCGAGCTTTCAACAAGCTTCGTTCAGCAGGTTCTTATCGAATCAAAGCCGAAAAACTTTGCCGACCTCTTGCAGATATCGGGTCTTACTCACGGCACCGACGTTTGGCTCGGAAATGCCCAAGAGCTTATCCGTGACGGCGTGTGTGACATTTCTCAGGTTATAGGAACCCGTGACGGTATCATGCTTGACCTTATTCGCTACGGTCTTGACAACTCGGACGCCTTCAAAATAATGGAGAAGGTAAGAAAGGGTAAGGGTCTTACCCCCGAGGAAGAGGCAAAAATGAGGGAAAAGAACGTTCCCGACTGGTATATTACATCCTGCAAAAAGATAAAATACATGTTTCCCAAGGCGCACGCCGCAGCCTACGTCACCAGTGCTATACGGCTTGGATGGTACAAGGTGCACATGCCCATCGCGTTCTATGCGGGCTTCTTCACGGCGGCTCCGGGTGGCTTTGATGCAAGCATTGTAATGAAGGGACGTGCGGGTATCCGCAACCACATTGCGGAAATACGCGCCAAGGGCTATGATGCCTCCGCCAAGGAGACCTCCCTAATCCCCACCCTCTTACTTGCAAACGAGTGTCTTGCACGAGGAATTGAATTTCTTCCAATCGACCTTACGAAATCAAAGGCGTTTGCCTTTGTGCCCGAGGACGGCGGAATCAGACTACCCTTCTCCTCCCTTCCGGGAGTTGGAGAAAGTGCGGCTGAAAGTATTGAGCGTGCCATGAGCACGGGGGACGTAATTTCTGTGGAGGATCTTCGCATCAAGGCGGGTATAACGAAAGCCGTTGTCGAGACACTTTCCACGCACGGAATACTCGCAACCCTCCCCGAAACAAATCAGATAACGATGTTCTGATAAAATGCCGACTCAGACGTTTGACACTTAATTTTCAAAAACAAATTATTTCAAATTTGCACCAAAATCGCAATTTCCCAAGATAGAGAAAGGCTTTTCTGCATATAATTACAGAAAAGCCTTTAATTTTTATTCAGCGATATTTATGACCTCTTTTTCGTTTTTTAAGGCGTATTTCACGGTATATGCCGTGCCGCCCGATGCTTTTGTCATATAGGCAACACAGAAATCGGAGCTGTCCACCATATAGCGGTTTCTTGTATGCATACAGCCCGAGGTATACGCATGGGAGGTATACACCACCTCATCCGCTCGGCTCATTATTTCCTCATAAAGAAGAACGTCCTTATCCTTCCAGCCCTTCGTCTGCTCATCGCAGGGAATTGCAAGGCGAAGCCTTATTTCGGGATATTTTTCTCTGAGTGCGAGCACCTCCAGTGCCGCCAGCGTATCAAATCCGAGTGCTCCTCCCGCAATAAAAAGCGTGACCCCTTTTTCCTCAATAAGATCTACAAGTGTTCTGTGCAGTCTGTCCTTTATGGCTTCTCTTGTGGCTGTCGGGATAATTCTGTGTCCCGTAAAAGAGCATATCTTATTCATTTACGTTTTCCCTTCTCTGTGGTATTACGTTATTTTAACACAAAAAATTAAGATGCGCAAGACGGTTTTAAGAAATAGCAAAAATTACAGGAAAATACATAAAACGCAATAAAGTTTATTAAAGATTTTAAATTTTTTCGAAAATAATTCGTAAAATAGTTAGTCCAATCACTTGACATTCGAGCGTGAGTGTAGTATACTGTCGCTGACAGAACAGGAGGATAAAATGAAGACCACAATAAAGAATTATATACTCGCACTTTTAGGCATAGTGCTGACAGCCTTCGGCTACAGTATGTTTTACCTTCCGCCCAAGATTGTATCGGGAGGTGTCACGGGTCTTTCGACCATCATATATCATGCCCTCTCTATATCCCCCGGTCTTTCCTACGCCGTAATAAACCTTTTTCTTCTTCTCATAAGCTTCAAGGTACTCGGACGGCGCTTTATCATAAACACTCTTGCGGGTGCGGGACTCATGTCGCTTTTCACCGAGCTTTTCTCACACGTTGTACCCTTCACAGATGACGTTGTGCTCTGCAGTATCTTCGGTGCGGTCTTCTACGGCTTCGGAGTTGGGCTTGCTCTTGTTTACGGCTTCTCCACGGGAGGCACCGACATACTCGCACGCTTCATTCAGCATTTCCACCCTCACGCGCAGATAGGAACGCTTCTTCTTGTTGTGGACGGTGCTGTCATTTTACTCGGCGTATTTGTCATAGGTGAGGTGGCGCTCTCGCTTTACGGCATAATCTCTCTTTTCATTTCCTCGTTTTCCGTAAATTATCTCATCCGCCGTCTCAACGTTTCAAAGCTTGCCTTTGTCATAACCTCCAAGGGGGAGGAGTGTGCAAAAGCTCTTGTCACAGCGACTCCGCGAGGCGTAACGGTCATAAAAGGAAAAGGTGCATACACCAACGATGACAAAACTGTGCTCATGTCTGCGCTTAAGGAAAAAGAAATAGCGAAATTTCAATCAATTCTCACGGATATTGACCCCGACATATTCATAATCTACTCGGAATCCGAACAGATTTTTGGCAACGGATTCTATATTTATCACTGATTCATCAAAATCTCCCTCATTTCAGGGAGATTTTTGATATTTAAATCAAGATTTTTATTGTTTTTTTGCGCATTTTATTGTAATATATAAATAACAACTGTAAGGAGAATACAAAAATGAGAATACATTCAAATGACAACGTCGAGCTCGATATTGCAACAGGTCAGAAAAAGGCATTGTGCGACATCAAGGAAGGCGAAAAGGTTATAAAATACGGTGAAGCGATAGGTCACGCTACCTGTGACATAAAAAAGGGCGACAGTGTACATATGCACAACGTCAAGAGTGACATTGGATTTGAGGTGGAATTCAACGTACGTCCCGAGGGTAACGAGAAAACCTCCTTCAAGGAGCGCACCTTCAAGGGATATGTTCGTGAAAACGGAGACGTGGGCATCCGCAATGAGCTTTGGATAATTCCCGGTGTTGGCTGTATCAACTCGGTTGCAAAAAGACTTGCGGCGGAAACAGGTGCGAAGGCACTCTGCCATCCTTGGGGATGCTCGCAGGTAGGCGACAATCTCGAGCGTACGGGAAGTCTTCTTGCTTCTCTTGCGCGACACCCTAATGCAGGCGGTGTGCTCGTTCTCGGACTTGGCTGCGAGAACAACACTCTCGACTCTATGAAGGAGCGTCTCAAGGACGCGGGCGACAGAGTGCGTTTCTTGAATATTCAGGACTGTGAGGACGAAATTGCAGAGGCAACCAAGATACTCAACGAGCTCAAAGAGAAGATGAAAGAGGACAAGCGTGTGGACGTGCCTGTATCTAAGCTTAAGGTAGGTCTAAAGTGCGGTGGCAGTGATGCTTACAGCGGTGTTTGCGCAAATCCTCTTGTAGGACGTGTTGCCGAAAGACTTTATGACATGGGATCGGTATGTCTGATGAGTGAGGTACCCGAAATGTTCGGCGGTGAGCATCTTCTTCTCAAGCGCACCGTAAGTCAGAAGCTTTTTGACAAGGCTGAAAAAATAATGAAGCGTTTCCGCTCCTACTATGCGCGCCATGGTGAGGGTGTTGCCGACAATCCTTCACCCGGAAATCACGCGGGCGGTATAACCACTCTTGAGGAAAAGTCTCTCGGATGCATTCAAAAGGGCGGCGACGTACCCGTTGTAAACGTACTTGAGATGGGTGAGCGCTCCTCTACGCATTCGGGACTCCAGCTTATTGACGGCCCCGGCAACGATCTTATCTCTGTTACAAACCTTTCGGCTTCGGGTGCACACATGGTGCTCTTTACGACAGGTCGAGGCACTCCCTTCTCGGGACCCGTTCCCACGGTAAAGATAGCCTCCAACTCACGCATTGCTTCTCTCAAGCCGCACTGGATAGACTTCGACTCATCTCCTTGCATCGAAAACGGATTTGAGGGTGCCACAGACGAGCTTTTAGAGCTTGTAATCGCCATTGCCGAGGGCAAGAATACAAAAGCCGAGGACATGGGTTACTATGACATCTCTCTCTTTGTAGATGGTGCTATATTATAATTTACATAGCTCTGACAAAGCTTTTATTATTAAAAAACGAATTGCCGTATTTGGCAATTCGTTTTTTGTTTATTCGTGATAGAACACGTTCTTCATTTCCCATTCCTTCTGTCGGGTGACAGGCTCAATATATACGTACTCTTCCATGAGATCACGCCACTTCTGATAGACCTCACACTCAGAAAGAATTCTGTTCATTCTGTCTCTGTTCTTAACCTCATAATACGCAAAAAGCATATCGCCCTCACGCCATATGGAATAATTTCTCATACCTGCGGCATCAAGTGCCTCTGTCATCTCCGGCCAGATCTCGGCATGTGCCTTTTCATAGCCCTCCGCTTTGCCGGGCTTCAGCTTAAAAAATATACCGTAGCGTTCCATAAAACTACCTCCAAAAAATGTATCAATTCATTTTACCATTAATACACTAAAATATCAAGGATATTTTTCACATATTTTGCAAACAATATTTTTACAAACTTTTGTGAGGTGAAAAAATGAAAGCCGTAATACTCAGCGGAGGACGCGGCACGCGCCTTTCTCCGCTTACAGACAAAAAGCCCAAGCCCCTTGTAAGGGTCGGGGATGAGCCTATAATATTTTCCATAATAAAAAACCTTAAAAAAGAGGGATTCACCGAATGCGCCGTGACCCTCGGCTACAGAGGTGAGGATATAAAAAACGCACTCGGAAGCGAGCTTTACGGTGTGAAAATACACTATTTTGAGGAAAAAGAGCCTCTTGGCACAGCGGGAGCGGTCAAAAACTGTGAGGAATTTCTCGACTCGGATTTTCTGGTGCTCAGTGGAGACGCGCTCGCGGATATCGCACTCGGCGAGTGCATTCAATGCCACAAAATGTCAGGAGACGTCGCAACTCTTGTTCTCACTCCCTGTCGGGATGTTCTTGAATACGGAGTGGTGCTCCTTGACGGCAACGGAAAGGTACTGCGCTTTTCGGAAAAGCCCGCGTGGGAGGGAGTAAAAAGCGACCTTGTCAATTGCGGAATATACGTTTTAAACCGAGAGGTGCTCGACCTGATTCCGAAAAACACCGCTTGTGACTTTTCAAAGGACGTATTCCCCGCACTTCTTGAAAAGAAGACTCCGATAAACACCTACGTCACCCGCGGCTTCTGGTGCGACGTAGGAAACCCGTGGGCGCTCTATTCCTGCAACATGAAAACCCTTTCGCGTGACTTCTTTATTACCTACACCCCGAAGAATATACAAATAAAAAAAAGCGCCCGCATACACGGCTCTGTCATAGGCGAGGGAAGCTGTGTTGACGGGGATGCGGAGCTGAGGCATGCCGTTGTCGGCAGAAACTGCAGGATAGGTGAGGGTGCAATGCTTGACGGCTGTCTCATCGGAGATGGGGTAACTCTTGAAAAAAACTCTCGTGTGGAAAAGGGTGCCGTCATCGGAGACGGATGCTATATTTCCGAGGGACGATGCATCGGCGAGGGCAAGAGGCTTTCGGCTGACACCCGTCTTGAAAGCGACAGCGGCGAATTTGCCTTTTCAAAGGGATGCCTTTTTGAAGAAAAATCGGGCTTTGTCATAGACGGGAGCTCTCCCGAGGACTTTTTTGCACTGGGCAGAGCCTTGAAGGTACTTGGGGGTGAGATCGGTATATTCTACTCCCCTACAGGGAACGCCTGTCTTGCCGCCACCGAGTGCTCTCTCGGAGTTGCCTGGAGCGGCGGCGAGGGAGTGATATTCGGGGAGGGAAAAAAGAAGCACGCCGCCTTCACAGCGGGCAGATTCTCCATGCCCTGCGTGCACTTTTCCTCAGGGGAAAAAAGGTTTACTGTTTCCGTCTTTGACTCGGACTCTCTTCCTCTGTCAAGAGAGCGCGAAAGAGCACTTTGCCATGCCTTTGAGCGCCCGCCGAGAAGCACGGGAGACGGAAGCTTCCGCTACTTTGACGGGATGTCGATACTTGAAAGACAACATTTTCTGTCGCTTATTTCAAAGACCGCTGCACCATCAGGCAAGGTACGGATAAAAAACAATTCGGAGGGCAGACGTTTTCAGTCGTTTGCTCCAAGCGGTCTTGTTCTGCTCTCTCCGCGCTATGACGGGGAGTTCTTTATCGAAATATCCCATGACCGCGAGAATATATCCCTGTTTTTCGACGGCACACGTCTTGACACAGAGCACGTACACGCACTTATTTTGAAATATCTCATATCTCATGGCAAGACGGTATTTTCTCTTCCGTCAAGCGCCCCGCTCGCTCTTGATAAGATAGCAAAAAACACGGGAGCGGAAATACTGCGCACCTCAAAGGGCGAAAGAAATGAAAAGGCGTCAAGGCTTGCCTTCCGCGACCTTTGGGCAAGAGATGCATTTTTTGCCTCGGCACTTCTTTACAAGGTACTGGAGTCGCACTCCTTTTCAAAGGAAAAGCTGCGCCGTACCGTGGAAACGCTTCCCGTTTTTCTGCGGATTGAAAGAGAGCTTGACACCGACAGAATGTCAAGCGGCAGAATCATGCGTGAGCTTGAGGGAAGAGACGGTGCCACGGCGCTTGATTGCGGGGTCGGGCTGTTTTCGGAAAAGGGAGAGGTCACTCTCACCCCGAGTGGCAAAAACCGTCTTAAAATTCTTGCCGAAGCACAAAATGCCGAAGCCGCGCGCGAGCTTTGCGACTTTGCCGAGGAAATCGTGAAAAAAATTGAAAATTAAGGATAAGATCTGCGATTTTCTTAAGTAAGTTGTAGTAATGGATTAGGACGATAAAACGTCCTAATCTGTTTTTTGCTTAAGGATAAATACAGACTGAGGATAAATTCAGAATTATTGATTTTTGATTTTCAATTTTTTCAATCTTTCTTCTCTTTCCTTGTCAAACCTCTCATAGGCTTCTATAATTCTGGTAACAAGGCTATGGCGGACAACGTCCTTTGAGGAAAGATAGGACACCGACACGTCATCAAGGTCGGATATGATCCTGAGCGCCTGTTTAAGTCCCGAGGTCTTGCCGTCGGGGAGGTCGACCTGCGTGATATCGCCCGTCACTACCGCCTTTGAACCAAAGCCGAGACGGGTGAGGAACATCTTCATCTGCTCAGGGGTAGTATTCTGCGCTTCGTCGAGTATAATAAACGCTTCGTCAAGGGTGCGTCCTCTCATATAGGCAAGGGGTGCCACCTCTATTGTGCCCTTCTCAAGATGTCTCTGAAAGCTTTCCACACCCAGCATCTCATAAAGCGCATCGTAAAGCGGTCTGAGATAAGGGTCAATTTTCGTCTGCAGATCTCCGGGAAGAAAGCCGAGCTTCTCGCCGGCCTCCACAGCGGGTCTTGTGAGAATTATACGGTTCACCTCGCGGTTGCGAAGCGCTGTCACCGCCATTGCCACCGCAAGATAGGTCTTACCCGTACCTGCAGGGCCTACGCCGAAATTGACAGTATTAGAGCGTATCGCCTCAACGTAATTCTTCTGTCCCACGGTCTTCGGCTTGATGGGTTTTCCCTTCGGAGTAATACAAATGCACTCGTTATCAAGTCCCGACACCTCCGAAAGCTTCCCCTCATCAGCCATTGCAATAGCATAATCGACACGGGTGGTATCAATATACTCGCACATTGCGGCGGTTGCGGCAAGGTGCTTCACAAGAGACACCGCACGCATCACGCACTCGGTATCGTCTCCGCTCACCTTTATCTCAAGGTCGCGGTTTACAAGCACCACCCCGAAATGCTTTTCTATCTTCTTCGCGTGGGCATCTCCCGCACCGAATATTTTGGATACGATCTCCACGTCATCGCAAAAAATACTGACCTCGCTCTTCATCTTTTTCCCCTTTATTCAACTTCAATTTTTTGTCTTGTGCATATATCCTTAATGCTTGTGACCCGACATTCAAGCACAAGCGTTGTATCATCCGTTGTGTGCGAGAAGGACTCCTCCTCTATCACCGCTCCGTCAAGCTCTGACATGCACCACTTTCTGTATAGGTCATGTGCAAAAATCAGCGCCTCGCTCTCGGTGAGCGTTACCGTCTTTTCCTTATAAAACGCATACAATATGCGCTCAATTCCGAACGGAAGCTCCCGTCCGAATATTTCGGGCTTCTCCATACTTGACACTATGTCAAACTCTCCGCTTTTCGGCATTCGCAAAAAGCCTATCCTGTGACCGAGCACCGACAGCACCGACACCTTCTTTTCCCCCGTATACCTTTTCTCGGTATATTCAAGAGGAACCTCAAAGCTAACAACGTCCTCAACTCTTGCAAACACCCGTCCCTCGGCTCGCACAAGTCTGAAAGCGGTATTTACGGTATTCTCGGCGATCCCGCTTACAAGAAGCTGACCCTTGACGACGGTATCACCCGCCTTCACCTCAGGCAAGCCGTTTTCTGCCTCCACCCGAACGACCACCCCGTCGGAATCCGACACGAGGTTATACGGGTCATGCTCGGGCTCGGGGTATCGAGTAACAATACGGCGCCGAAGCTCAACGTGTGCTACGGCACCCGAAATATTGATGGAGCAAAAAGAAAACTCCAGCCTGTCGGCAAGAAACATGGAGGCAACCTCGTTGACGTCGACTCGGCTCTTCAAAACGCCCTCTCGAAAGCCGTGGCGTTCAAGAGTTTCAAGTATCTCTCTCTCGGGGATATCGCCCTCTCCTTCTATTTTAACACTCCACACGAAAAAAGTCGAGAGGTAAAAGAAAAAAATAACGATAAACGCACCGATAAAAAGCCCGATTCGGCGTTTTTTTCTCCAAAACTTGCCGAAATGCCCTTCAAAGCTCACCCGTCTTTCAAGCCCGAGCGAGTCAAAGACCCGCTTTGCCGAAAACCACGACAGAAGCGACAGCTCAATTTTGAGCTCTTCCCCGCACCTCTCGGGCGCATAAAAGTCAAGCCCTGAGGCAAGAAGTCTTGTGAGCGTTTTTTCGGGTGAAGAGCATTTCAAGTATACCTTTAACACGGCAAAAGCTCTATAGAGACTATCTTACCGCTCACCGAACAGGCACCGTTTCCCTTAAAGTCGAGCTTTAAATCGCATCCCGAAATGCACACCTTGTCATGAGCAATTAGAACTATCCTCTCACTGTCCCAGGAAACGATCCTCACGCACCCCTCAACAAGCACGCCTTCCCCCGAAAGAAATATATAGGGGGCAAAAAGACCGCTTAAAATTTCCATAATATCACCTCCCTTTATCATATGCACTCATTTTTTAAAATATCATTTATCGGAGGGATTTTATGAAATATATTCTGCCCTTGGTGTCGGTCGCGGCACTGGGCTTTATCATTGTGTTTTCAGATGAGGCAAATCTTGCACTTCCGACCATCCTCAAAGGCGTTTCGGTAACGGTCTTTTGCACCATATTCCCGACGAATCTGCTTTTCCGTCTTATATGCTTTTCTCCTCTTTGTGAAAAGCTTTCAAGGCCTCTGTCGAAAAGCCGTCTGTGGAAAAAAACGGGGCTGTCTCCCGTATATCTGCCCGCTGTTTTTTCGGGACTTCTTTCGGGAATACCGACGGGCGCATCCCTGCTTTCGGGCGCAGACGGAAAAAACCGCGAAAAGGCACTTGCTCTTTCAAGCATCCTTTCCCCCGCGTTTCTGTGTGCGGTGCTGAAAAGCCCCTCGGCAGGACTGCTCCTTTACTTAAACCTTGTGGAGGTGCTCTGGTGCGTATCCTTTTTCCTCCCGACCGAAAAGGAGGATTTCAAGGCACTCACGGTGAAAACGACAAGCTTTTCCGCCTCCCTCTCCCACGCCATCCAAAGTGCCGTAACAGTTGCCGGAGCGATGATATTCTTCTCGGTGCTTCTCTCAACCGTTCCCGAGAGGACGCCCCCCATCATAAAGGAGATGCTCTCAGCACTCTTTGAGGTAGGCACAGCGTCAAGGGTGTGTGAGAATCCCATAACGCTTGCGGCAGCGCTCTCCTTCGGAGGACTCTCAGCACTCTCTCAGATAAGCGCATGTCTTGATTCAACCTCAATGCGGCTGTATCTTATTTCAAGATTTTATCTGTTTTTTCCCGCCCTCATATTCCTGTTATTCCCAAAAATACGCATTCTTCAAACATTTTTTACGACTTTTTTTCTCATCACGCAAATATACCGAAAAAACACTTGAAAAATCACAGGTTTTATCGTATAATAAAAGATACAAAATCATTTGTGAGGATAACATGAGAAAGAAAGACATTCCCGAAAACACATGTGCCTTCTGTGAGCTTGGAGTACGCATGGTTGACGGCGATACGGTGCTTTGCAAAAAGCGCGGTCCCGTTTCCGCTGACCATTACTGCCGAAAGTTCATCTTCGACCCGCTCAAGGAAAGCCCCACACCTGTTTCGGCAAGCTTCAAAAAAACGAAAATGGAGACCCTTTAATGTACAGAATAGTTGAAAAAGAATACCTTAATCCAACGGTCGTAAAGATCGTTGTGGATGCTCCGAGAGTTGCAAAAAAAGCACTCCCCGGACAATTTATAATTCTCAAAATAGACGAGGTCGGTGAAAGAGTGCCCTTTACAGTTGCTGACTTTGACCGCGAAAAGGGATACGTCACCGTCATATTCCAGATAGTCGGTGCAACCACCGAGCGCCTTGCACTTCTGAGTGAAGGCGACTTTATACAGGACTTCGCAGGCCCTCTCGGTAAGCCTACCGAGGTGGAGAACGTAAAGCGAGTTGCGGTCATCGGAGGCGGACTTGGATGTGCGATAGCTCTTCCCCAAGCAAAAGCGCTTCACGAAAGAGGAGTCGAAGTCGATATCATTGCGGGCTTTAAGAACCGCGACCTTGTCATTCTCGAAAAGGAAATGACCGAGGCATCCACCCGTCTCATCCTCACCACCGATGACGGCAGTGCGGGACGGCAGGGGCTTGTCACACAGGTCCTGAAGGACGAGGTAGACGCGGG
The DNA here is from genome assembly GCA_045660745.1 of Eubacteriales bacterium. GTDB lineage: Bacteria > Bacillota > Clostridia > Oscillospirales > SIG627 > RGIG6353. The sequence goes on along the minus strand of JAZREJ010000031.1, from coordinate 29,501 downwards.
CGCCGTATACGACCTTGTTATTGCGATAGGTCCCGTTATAATGATGAAATTCGTCGAAAAGCTCACGCGAGAGCTTGACATTCCTCTCATCGTCAGCCTTAACCCCATAATGATAGACGGTACAGGTATGTGCGGAGGCTGCCGTGTCAGAGTCGGAGGCGAGATAAAATTCGCTTGTGTTGACGGACCCGATTTTGACGGACACGAGGTTGACTTTGACGAGCTTATGGCACGAAACCGCACCTACACCGAGGACGAGCGCCGCGCTCACGAAAATCATAAATGTAAGATAGGCAGAACGGTAAAATAATATGGCAAATATGCAGAATAACAAGACCCCCATGCCCCTTCTCGGCATGGAGGAAAGAAGAACGACTTTTTCCGAGGTGGCACTCGGATACACCGAGGAGGACGCGGTTGCCGAGGCATCGCGTTGTCTTCAGTGTAAAAATCCCGCTTGCCGCGAGGGTTGTCCCGTTGCGGTAAATATTCCCGAATTTTTGCGCCTTGCAAGCCAGCGCCGCTTCAAGGAGGCACAAAATGTGCTTCTTTGCGACAACTGCCTTGCATCTGTCTCGGGACGCGTATGTCCTCAGGAGAATCAGTGCGAGAAGAACTGTATAAGAGCACGCAAGGGTGAAAGTGTCGCTATCGGACGCGTTGAGCGATTTGTCGCCGACTACAAGTGTGACGGTGAGAGCGACGTGATTCTCCCCGACAAAAAAGCACCAAGAGTTGCGGTCATCGGCTCAGGTCCCGCAGGTCTTACCTGTGCGGGTGAACTTCTTGCAAAGGGCTTCAACGTTACGGTATTTGAGGCATTCCACAAGGCGGGCGGTGTGCTCGTTTACGGAATACCCGAATTCCGTTTTCCCAAAGCAATAGTAGAAAAGACTGTTTCCGACCTCAAGCGTCGAGGCGCGGAATTTGAACACAACACGGTAATCGGACGTACCCTTACGGTAGACGAGCTGTTTGAGGACGGCTATAAGGCGGTCTTTATAGGCTCGGGCGCGGGACTTCCCATGTTCATGAATATTCCGGGTGAGGGACTTGTCGGAGTATATTCGGCAAACGAGTACCTGACGAGAATAAATCTCATGAAGGCATATCGTGATGATCACGATACCCCCGCCCCCAAAGGAAAGAAGATAGCCGTCATCGGTGCGGGCAACGTAGCAATGGACGCCTCCCGCTGTGCGCTCCGTCTCGGAGCCGATGAGGTGTACATAGTATACCGTCGAGGCCGCGAGGAGATACCAGCAAGAGCGGAGGAGGTAGAGCACGCCGAGGAGGAGGGTGTGGTATTCAAAATGCTCACAGCCCCCGAGGAGATACTCTCGGACGAAAACGGTCACGTGCGCGCTCTCAAGTGCTCAAGAACCGAGCTTGGCGAGCCGGATGCATCGGGCAGACGACGCCCTGTAAAGGTGGAAAACTCCGAATTTGAGCTTGAAGTCGATACCGTGATAATGGCGCTCGGAACACGCCCCAATCCCCTTATCAAGTCCACCACCGAAAATCTTGAGTCAGACAGACACGGATGCATCGTGACAAGTGACGGAGTTACAACAAGTCGCGAGGGAGTATTCGCGGGAGGCGATGCCGTAACGGGTGCCGCGACCGTTATACTCGCAATGGGCGCAGGCAAAAAGGCGGCAGAGAAAATCGAGGAGTATTTAAAAAAATGAACCATAAGATATACACTACCGATAAAACAAGTGAAAAGCTTCTCACCCCCGCACTCCGCGCTCTTGCAAAAAAAGCGGTAAAGAAGGCGCTTGAATACGAGGGCTTTGAAAGAGTGGCAGAGGTATGTATCACCGCTGTTGACGAGGATGAGATACAAAGACTTAACGCCGCATGGCGCGCAAACGACTCTGTTACCGACGTTTTATCCTTCCCCGCGCTCTCAGACGAAGACGAGATAGTTGCGTTTGACGACGAGGCGATAGTTCTCGGAGACGTAATTCTCTGTATGAAGCGCCTTTTCGAGCAGGCTGAAAGCTTCGGTCATTCCCCCGAGCGCGAGATAGCATATCTTACCGCGCACTCCACACTCCATCTTCTCGGCTACGACCATATGGAGAAGGACGAGGAAGAAGAAATGGTACGCCGTCAGGGCGAGATAGTCGCACTGCTCGGACTTTAAACGATATTTTCAAGGGATCCTTTCAAAAAGGGTCCCTTTTTTCTCCATTTTTTAAAAATCATGCGCTTTTTTCTTACAAATTAATACAAAAGACTTGAAAATTCCCACATCTTTCATTATAATATATACGGATAAAATATTGCCGAGAAGGGCAAACAACGATTAGGAGAGACAATTATGATTTCACACGGAAAGAACATCCAGATTTTTACAGCCAACTCCAATAAAGAGCTTGCAAACAAGATAGCAGAGGATCTGCATCTTCCTATTTCAGAGAGCATCGTTCAGACTTTTTCTGACGGTGAGATAAGCGTATCACTTTGCGAAAGCGTTCGTGGACGCGATGTATTCGTAATCCAGTCCACAAGCTATCCTGTAAATGACAACCTCATGGAGCTTCTGATTATGATAGACGCTCTCAAGCGTGCAAGTGCAGGTCGTATCACGGCTGTTATCCCTTATTTCGGTTATGCACGTCAGGACAGAAAAGCAAAAGCCCGCGATCCGATCAGTGCAAAGCTCGTTGCTAACCTTCTCACCACTGCAGGTGCTGACAGAATTCTTACAATGGACCTTCATGCTCCTCAAATCCAAGGATTCTTCGACATTCCTGTTGACAACCTTCAGGGTGCGCCGCTTTTGGCAAAATATTTCAACCAGAAGTTCCAGAACATATCCGAAGATACCGTAGTCGTATCTCCTGACCTCGGCTCAGTTACCCGTTCACGCGCATTCGCACAGCGTTGCAACGCATCTCTTGCGGTTATTGACAAGCGCCGTGCAAGAGCAAACGTTTCCGAAGTATGCAACATCATCGGTGACGTTAAGGGTAAGAGATGTATTCTCGTTGACGATATGATAGACACCGCAGGTACCATCTGCAATGCCGCAAAGGCTCTTGTTGAGATTGGCGGCGCAAAGGAAGTATACGCTTGCGCAACTCACGCAGTTCTTTCGGGCCCCGCTATCGAGCGCTTTGAATCAAGCCCCATCAAGGAAGTAGTTCTTCTTGATACAATATCACTTCCCGCAGATAAGAAGCTTGACAAGTTCACCCTTCTTTCCACGGCTGACATATTCGCTAAGGCTATCACTTGCATCTATGACGACAGCCCCATCAGCACCATTTTCGACTGATCATGAAAAAAAGACCAAGTGCTCAAATCCTATGTGTCGGCACTGAGCTTTTGCTCGGAAACGTGCTTGACACCAACTCCCATACACTGTCGGTCGGACTTGCAGAGCTTGGCATCAACCTGTATTACCGCAAGACGGTCGGAGACAATTTCGACCGTCTTTTGTCTTCCATCCGCACCTGTCTCAAGGAATCGGAAATTCTTATTCTCTCAGGCGGTATGGGGTCAACGGTTGATGACCTGACGGTAGAGTGTGCCGCACGCGCTCTTGATATTCCGCTTGAATATCATACTCCCACTCTTGAAAAAATAGAGGCGTATTACCGCAAAAAGGGAACCGTCATGACCGAAAATAACCGAAAGCAAGCGCTTCTCCCAAAAGGAGCCGTGGTTTTTCAAAACCGTCAGGGAATGGCTCCGGGTGTGCTTGTTGAAAAGGGAGAAAACGTTGTTATTCTCCTCCCAGGTCCCCCGAGAGAGCTCGGTCCCCTTTTCAGAGAAAATATTATGCCGTGGCTCAGGAGCAAATACGGCGGAAGCGTCATCGCATCAAGAATGGTTCGCTTCTGGGGACTTGCCGAGTCGGCTATGGACGAGAAAGTTGCAGACCTCACCTCCCTCTCATCCCCCACCGTCGCACCATACGCCAAAAACGGCGAGGCGATGCTCCGAGTAAGTGCCCGCGGGGAGAGTATTGAGGAATGTACAGCCCTCATCGACCCTGTAGTTTCACAGATACACTCGCGTCTTGGCGAATATATATGGACGGACAGTGAGGATTCCTTTGAAGAGGCACTTGTTCACGAGCTTACACGCTCAGGCAAGACGATTTCATTTGCCGAAAGCTGCACGGGCGGACTCGCATCAAAACGTGTGACCGACGTCGCGGGCTCATCGAAGGTCATCGGCATGAGCACTGTCACCTACTCACACGAGGCAAAGAAAAAGCTTCTCGGAGTAAAGAGTGAAACAATAGACAAATTCGGTGTCATCAGTGCCGAATGTGCCGAAGAAATGGTGCTCGGTATGAAAGCGCTTTCCGGCAGTGACATTGCGGTCTCTGTGACGGGTCTTGCAGGTCCTACGGGAGACGAAGGTAAAAGCGTGGGACTTGTATTCGTTGCAGTTGCAAGCGACACGGGCGTTTATTCAAAGCGATATTTCTTTCCCTACGAAAATGATCGCGCACACGTCAGACTCCTTGCCTCAAGCGCCTGCCTTGCCGAAGCTTTATTCACTTTGAGAAAAGAGAGCAAATAAAAGGCGATATTATAACCTTGCTCCATTTTATTTTTGCACTAGACATAATCACTCGGAATTCAAACAATTCCTCATGTAATAAAAAAGGCTTGCACATCATAAAGATTTAAAAAATCTTTATTGCGAGGTGCCTTATGAAGGAAGAGTTAAAAGCTATAGGTCGACACAAATTCCGAACCTGGAGACGAACGTTTGCCGTATTCTTTGCCATCTTCATCGTCTCATTTATTTTGGGGAGTGTAATATACTCCAATTCGGATAAAAGTGCGCTGACTCCCCGTCTTGCGCGTCTTGTGTCGGTCATGACTCTTGGCTTTTCCGAGATATACCGTGCATTTCTTCACTCTCTTGTCCCCTTCTTCCTACTGTTCGTATTTGGACCCACAATCTACGCACCCGTCGCATCGGCGACAAGCGTTATTCTCACAGGCTTCATGTGCGGTACCGAATGCTCCTATCTTTTCGGAATAGGGCGATGGGCGACGGCAGTTTTTGAAATAATCTTTTCAAGTGCTGTAAACTATCTCATGATACTTTACGCCACGATGGTGACTCTCACAGCACTCAGAATATTCACCGACGAAAAAAATAACTCGAAGAACGAAATTTTTGAAGGCTCTCTGTTTTGTGCATCGGGTTTTCGGGGAATATTTAATTACAGATACGTTCTAAGCTATATAGGCTTTTACGTTTTTATATCAATTGTAGCCGCTGGGGTAACGCTTTTACGCGCGCTTGCGGTGATGCTCGTTTAAAATCGGAGGAATAATGAAAAAACCGTTCTTATCCATTGACTACACAAAGCCCGGTAAGGGTGTAAAAAAAGGTGCTGACAAGCGCTTTACCTTTGCAAATTTTTTCTCTCTTTTAAAAAGAAAGATATGGGGGCTTATCACCACAAACTTTTTGTGGATAATCGTATGCTTCCCACTGATATTCGGCTTTGTGGCGCTGTCCGGCAATTTCGACTACCACTATGAAGCACCCGTCTCTAAAATGTGGGCTATAATTTCCGGAGCGCAGACCTTCAGTGGCACTTTCGATCCGGCACTTGCGGCTCTTGCAGGTGTTGAGAACACGGGAATTCAGGCAACTATGTCCTACGCAGGACCTGTTGCAAAGGTTCTCTATTGGCTCACAGCACTCGCGGTTCTCACATTCGGTCCTGCCAACACAGGTATGGCGTATATCACCCGTAACTACACCAAGGAAGAATACGTTGATATGCCATCCGACTATATAAGAGCGATAAAGAAGAGCTTTTGGTCATCCATCTTCCTCGGAATAATTGATATTATTCTGACAGGTATGATAATTTTTGATATGGTATTTTTCTTCAACAACTACAACAGCGACTTTATCATGTCGGTGTTCTTCTTCGTCTGCATAATACTCGGCATTATATATATCATGGCGCGCCCATATATGTATTTACAGCTTGTCACCTTCAAGCTTCCCATCCGCAAGATAATAAAGAACTCCTTTATTTTCGCACTCATCGGTATTAAGCGCAATCTTGCAGGACTTTTCGGAAGTCTTTTCGTGATAATTTTAAACCTTATGCTCTATATCTACATCATGCCGTTGGGCGGTCTCTTGCCTTTCTTCATCACCATATCTCTCACTACCTTCATCACCACCTATGCCGCATGGCCTAACATTAAAAAGATAATGATCGACCCGTATTACAAATCGGACGACGCCCCCAAGGAAGAAATTCCCGACGACGCCGTATTTACGGACAGAGGATAAAAAATGAAAGATCTTACACCAAAAACAGCCTTCATTGCCATCGTCGGACTTCCCAACGTTGGCAAATCCACCCTTTTAAATCATCTGCTCGGTGAAAAAATAGCCGCAGTTTCAAAGAAGCCTCAGACCACCCGTACCCGCATCACAGGTGTGCTTGTGCGTGAAAACATTCAGTACGTTTTCCTTGACACACCGGGTATGCACCGCCCCAAAACCAAGCTTGGCGAGGGTATGGTAAAGGCGATAAACTCGTCGGTCGGAGACGTTGACGCAGTGCTTTTCGTCACCGAAACAAAGGATGAGATAACAAAAATTGAGCGTGAGATGCTCGAAAAGATAACAAAGGTTTCTCCTGTTATCCTTCTCATCAATAAGACAGACGTATCCAAAAAAGGTGACGTTTTAAAGACCATCGAGACCTTCACAAAGGAATTTGAATTTGCCGCAGTCATACCCATCTCGGCAGCAACGGGAGATAACACCGAGCACATCTTCTCTGAGCTTGACCCTCATATTCCCGAAGGCGACTGGCTCTTCCCGTCAGATATGCTCACCGACCAGCCCGAGCGAGTAATCGCGGCAGAGATAATCCGTGAGAAGCTTTTAAGGCTGCTTGATGACGAGGTGCCCCACGGCACAGCGGTAGTCATCGAGGGCTTTGAGGACGTGAGAGGACACCTGTTAAATATCCGTGCCGAAATATTCTGCGAAAAGGCGGGACACAAGGGCATTATAATCGGCAAGAACGGTGCAATGCTTAAAAAAATAGGCACCTATGCAAGAGAAGATATGGAGGAGTTTTTCGGCTCCAAGGTAAATCTTAACCTTTGGGTAAAGGTTAAAGAGAATTGGCGCGACAGCGTTGCCTCTATTACAAACTTCGGACTTAATTTTGAAGAATAATTTATAAAGAGGTGCTGAAAAGCACCTTTTTTGGACAGGAATAAATGTATAAAACGGTAAAGGGTATAGTGCTTAAAAAAACACGGTTTGCCGACTCTTCGGCATATATTACCGTCATATGCGAAACGGGACTTGAAAAATTTTCCGCGAAGGGCATTTTCAGTCCAAAAAACCGAAATGCGCCTGCTACGGTGCTTTATGCCTTTTCGGAATTTGTAATATCCGTTAAAGGGGAAAACGCCACACTGTCAAGCGCTTCCCTCATCCGTCCCCTCATCAGGCAGGGAGTGGATTTTGAATCCCTCGCACTTGCAAACTACCTGTCAACACTTGCGCATGACGTCACCTTCACAGAAGAAGATGCCCCCGCGATATTCAAGCTTCTCGGAACAGCACTTGCCTTTGTAAACAAGATGGAGATCCCTTGCCGCATCATCAAGGCAGTGTTTGAGCTTCGACTCATGGCACATCTCGGCTTTTATCCCGACATTGACTCCTGTGACAGATGTGGGAAGAGTTTTGATGGCGGATATTTTCTTCCGCAAGAGGGAAACGTCTTATGCCAGACTTGTGAAATATTTTCAGAAAAGAAAAAAATACCCCTTCCCCACAGCGTTGCAGACGCCTTGGAGCATCTATTGTCGGCAAGCGACAAAGCCGCCTTTGGCATACGCTTTAAGGACGAAAAGGTGGAGCTTGACTTTGTAAGTCTTGCCGAGGAGTTTTCTGTAAACCACCTTGACTGCGCCATTGGCGCCCTGAATTTTTACAAAACAAATCTTAAGAATTTAACGGAATTAAAATGAGTACGACCAAAAGACAACAGACCGCCTTCGCAAGGGCGGCAATCACTCTCGAATACAACAAAATACTCGCACTTTGGGCGGGGCACGCATCTCTTGAGGTAGCCAAGGAGGAGATACTTTCCACTCTTCCCGAAACAAGTCTTTCGGAAGCGCAAAAGCGCCTTGCCGAAACAAGTGACGCAAGACGGCTCCTTGAAAAAAAGGGACCTCCCTCCTTCTTCGGTATCAAAAACGTCACCGACGCGCTTGACCGTGCAGACAAGGGAGCCATCCTCACAATCCCCGAGCTTTTAAATATAGGAAAGCTCACCACCTGTACAAAGTCGCTCAAGGAGTACTCCGAGAGCGATGCGGGAAGCCTTTCCGAGAGATTTTCGCTTCTCACTCCAACGCCCCATCTTGATGCCGAGATAAAGAGAGTCTTCATATCCGAGGAAGCGATATCAGACACCGCCTCCCCCGAGCTTGCCGCCATCCGACGCAAGATAAGGATAGCCGGCTCTCGTGTACGCGAGACTCTGCAGAAATTCATCACATCCCCTTCCTACACAAAATTCCTTCAGGAAAATATAATCACTCAGCGTTCGGGCAGATACGTGCTTGCCGTCAAGGCTGAGTGCAAGAACGAAATACGCGGTCTTATCCATGACACCTCCTCATCGGGCTCAACCGTATTCATTGAGCCTGCGGGGGTTGTTGACCTCAACAATGAGATAAGAGTTCTTGAAAACGAAGAGGCGCGCGAGATTGAAAAGATACTTGCCACTCTCTCCTCCCTTGTTGCGGGACAAAAGGAAGCGCTTCTCTTGAACAGTACCCTCATTGTCAGCTTATGTACCATTTTTGCGCGTGCCGAGCTTGCTGTCAGCCTCAAGGGCATCGAGCCGAAGCTCACAGAAAACGCAGACGTCTATCTTTACCGCGCACGTCATCCGCTCATTGACCGCGAAAAGGTGGTCCCCATCGACATTTCGGTTGGGCGCGACTGGGATACCCTCGTTATCACCGGTCCCAACACGGGCGGTAAGACAGTCTGTCTTAAGACCGTCGGACTTTTTGTTATGATGGCTCAGACGGGACTTCACATTCCTGCCGATGACACGTCTACGCTCCGCTTCTTCGACACTGTACTTGCCGACATCGGAGACGAGCAGAGCATAGAGCAATCACTTTCCACCTTCTCATCTCACATGGTAAACATCGTTGATATGCTTTCCCACGTATCAAGCTCAAGTCTCGTGCTTTTCGACGAGCTTGGTGCGGGCACCGACCCTGTCGAGGGTGCAGCGCTTGCCATGGCGATACTTGAAGCCTGTAAAAGCCGAGGCGCTATAACGGTTGCCACTACCCACTACGCCGAGCTTAAGAGCTACGCTCTTGAAACAGACCGCGTGCAAAATGCGGCGTGTGAATTTGACGTAGCCACCCTCCGCCCCACCTATCGACTTATAATCGGCTCCCCCGGACGCTCCAACGCTTTCCTCATTTCCGAAAAGCTCGGACTTGACACCTCGATCATTGAGCGCGCCAAAACAAACGTGAACAGCGAGAACAAGCGCTTTGAGGACGTTATTGAAAAGCTTGAGGAGTCTCGCCTTGAAGCCGAGCGTTCGCGACGTGAAGCGGACAGGATAAAGCGGGAGCTTGAAGAAAAGCTCACCACTGCAGAGAGTGAGCGCGAGAGACTTCTCTCATCAGCCGAAGCTGAGCTTGAAAAGGCGAGAGTCGAAGCAAACCGAATGATATCTGCCGCTCGCAGCTCCTGTGAGTACGTTTTCCAAGAGCTTGACAAACTGAAGAAGGAAAAGGACCGCGAGGCATTCCGCGAGAATTATGAAAAGAGCCGCGGAGAGCTTCGTGCAAAGCTTCGTGAGGGTGAAAGGAATGCCGACACCGACATGGAGATAGAGGAGGGCGAAGCGGAGCTTCCCCGTGCTCTCGTTGTGGGTGACACGGTACTCATCACAGGTATAGGAAAAGAAGGTACTGTTGAAAAGATAAACGGCAATATGATAACCGTTCGTGCGGGCAATATGTCCATGAAAGTAAAGGACACAACTCTCAGGCTTCTTACCGACCTTAAGAAAGGTAAGGATGCGAAGAAGCAGAAAAAGAGTGCCACCTGGTCTGCCCGTCCTCAGGTCAAGGCTGAAATCGACCTTCGCGGCATGACGGGAGACGATGCTTGGTTTATGGTTGACAAGTACCTTGACGATGCTCAAGGTGCGGGACTTCTCTCGGTAACTCTTATTCACGGCAAGGGCACGGGTGCTCTGCGTGCCGCCATGTGGCGATACCTCAAGGGCGACCGACGCGTTGCAAACTTCAGAGCCGGTGCATATGGCGAAGGCGACTTTGGTGTCACCGTCGTTGAGCTTAAATGATTATAACAGGGCGCTGCCCTGTACCCGCAAAACCTTTTTGAAAAAAGGTTTTGATTCCAAAAACTTTATAACTCTTTAAAAATGGCATTGCCCTCAGTGGCAATGTCATTTTGTGTTTTAATTTTGTTTTATATAACCTTTATAAATTAAAAAGTTTGAAATCTCCGCCTTGCAACAAGGCTCTGCCTATACCTGCAAAATCTTTTTGAAAAAAGGTTTTGATTCCAAAAACTTTATAACTCTTTAAAAATGGCATTGCCCTCAGTGGTAATGTCATTTTGTGACACAGCATGACATCATATGCTTTTATTACGAAATTTCGTAATTTTCTATTGACTTATAACACGAAATGTGGTAAAATCATGTCACGTTAAGAAAATCGCTGAAAGGAGGAGGTCACGTATATGACCAAAAGAAAAATGGATATAGTGAAATTGGAAAAGATGTATGATGAGAGAGACGATTTGGAGTGTGCGATATCGCTTTTAAGAAAAGCTTCAACGTGTATCTCCACAGATCTTGAAAGCGTGCAATCAGACCTTGCGTGGGTCATTGATGCAATCGAGGAGGAGCTTTCATTGCTTGATGATTCAATAAGCGCGCTGAACAAAGCGTTGCGACGCAAGGGGGATTCGGAATGCGTATAGACGAATACCTTGAGCGATACGAAAGATACAAAAGCGGGTATCTGGCAATGCAAAACACCGTAAAATTTCTTGAAAAGCCGATAGCGAATAAAAGCCCCATTTTCACGCCGAAAGAGACCTTAAAAAAGGAGCTTTGCCACCGAGAGCGGGTGCTCAGATACGCAACCGCCAGAATGCAAGAGGCAATTGCGAGAATGGGAGACACAAGACTTGCAAATTACGTTATCTGCAAATATTTTCACAACATGAAAAACTCCGACATAGCCGAAGTGTTCAACTATTCCGAGCGTCAGATATACAGAATATCATCCGACGCAAAGCCTCGGCTCTACCGAGAGCTTGTAAAGCTCATGCCAAAGCCGCGAAGAGGAGAAGTAGGACGGCGTTACCGCTATGCCGCACAAAAAGTATTTTTAAAAATGCGTGCCGTATAAAAAAGTCGCCTACGCTCACAGATCTCAAGGAAGATTTTTGCGTTACAAGAAATTGCTATGCAATTTTCTTAGTAATAACAGAAAAGTCAAGGGAGTACCCCTTGACTTTAACTTTTATTCTTCAGAATTTTTCTCGGCAAGTCTCTTTTGCTTTTCGGTAAAGTATATCGGTTTACCTGCTTTTTTCCATTCCATAAACTCTGCGGTTGCGGTAAACATTACGTCGCCCGAGGAATTGAGAGCAGTCTCAACAGAGTCCTGAATAACGCCGATAACAAATCCGACGCCGACTACCTGCATTGCAACTCCGCCGTCAACCCCGAGAAGTGAGCACGCCATGGGGATAAGGAGAAGTGATCCTCCGGGAACGCCCGACGCACCGCAAGCACCGAGGGTGGCAACGAAGCAGAGGAGTATCGCTACGAAAAAGTTCACTTCGATACCCATTGAGAATGCCGCTGAAAGGCTCATTACGGTTATGGTTATTGCCGCACCGTCCATATTGATAGTCGCACCGAGCGGAATTGCGACCGAGTAGTATTCCTTATCAAGTCCGAGGTCACCGCAAAGCTTCATATTGACAGGGATATTAGCCGCAGAGCTTCTTGTGAAGAATGCCTGAAGTCCGCTTTCTCTCAAGCAACGGAAAACGAGCGGATAAGGATTTTTTCTGAGGCAGAAAAATACGATAAGGGGGTTAATAACAAGGGAAACAAGAAACATATTTCCGACTAGCAGGAGCACGATGCGTCCGTAATCTGCGAAAATATCCATTCCGAGTGAGCTGACCGTGGTAAACACAAGACCCATAACTCCGATGGGGGCAAGCTGAATAATCCATCCGACTATCTTGCCTATCGCACGCGAGATGTCATTCACTGTGTTTTTAGTCACCTCTGACGCCACAAATCGAAGCGCTATGCCGAGCATAATAGACCAAGTAAGAATTCCCACGTAATTGCCGTTCATGACCGCGGAAACAGGATTTTCAACCAGGTTTGACAGGAGTGCTTCAAAAACCTGTGACAGGCTGCTTGGCGGATTATAGCCGCTTGCCTGCTCTGCAAGGGGCATGTTAAGCTTAAAGATATAGCTTGTAATTACCGAAATTATTGCCGCTATTATAGTTGTTGACAGGTACAAACAGATAATTTTGAAAAATCTTGAGCCGAGTCCCTTGCCGGCAGTAGACAGTGCGCCCGCTATCAAAAAGAATACGAGCACAGGCGCTATAGCTTTAAGTGCACCGACAAACAGTGTGCCGAGAGTTCCGATAAAGGTTGCTTCGGGCACAAGCAGTGCCAGTATAACACCTATTAGAAGCCCGATGGCAACGCGCGTGATAAATGACACCTTAGAGATGCCTCTTCCGAGCAATTTAAAAAAACCGCACGATGCTGAATTGTTGATTGAATTTGACATATTAATAGTTCCTTTTTTATTTTTGTTATACTATATTGTACCATATTTTCTGAAAAAATCAACAAAAAAATCCGCTTCTTTCTACACAAAACAAGCGGACTGTTTCAACAGCCCGCTTCGTCTATTATTCAATTATAATTATATCACGGTCATCAGGAGCCTTGAGATTCTGGATAAGCTCATATTCACCGAAGAACTGCCAGTGATCGTAATACCGTTCCATTGACTGCTCGCGCTTACCGAACTCGACTCTTATCCTGTCGAATACCTCCTGAGCCTTGTCGTCATCGCCCTTCGCCTTTTCAACCATCCAGTCGGATATCATATCGCAAAGGTCGGCATGCTGTTCAAGAAGCCTTACCGCCACTGTCTGCACACGCTCATCCGAGTCATAGTGGCTACGGATAAGCTCGCGTCCTTCTTTTGTTATCTCCTTTATGGATGCAATTTTCTCAACCATATTGGGGTCATAATAGGTATTCGGTCTGCGGCTTGCTCTGTTATAGTTGAAATAAACGTAAGGAAGCGCGTCCGAGAACTTTTTGAGGTACTCGTAAAACTCCTTCCAATCCTTTCCGTATGCGTAGGAGAAATAATCCTCAACTATCTCATCAAAGGAAAGTGACATATCATACTGCGTTCTTGCCATTGTATAGAATGCGAAGCCGTTGGGGAAGAATACTCTCTGTGAGCCGTCTTCAATAGTGCCGTTAAATCCGTGCTCGGCGTAATATCTTGTGTCCTCATAGATACGCCTTGCGTTATCAAGTGACGAGAGGTCATATGGTGGGCAACGCCAGAAGTGATACTCAAAGCTTATAGCCTTACCCGAGAACGCACGTCTCCACTCGTCTATATGGTCCATGTACTCACCGAGGTCCCTCGGGAAGTTATTCTTGTTTCTCATATAATGTCCCATTGGAGTCTTTTCCTCAGGTGCTGTGATTGCATAGTCTCTGAAAATGGGAGCAATGAGAAGGTGGAAGCGGTCGGGGTTGTTTATCTTTTCGGTTGTGGGCGCGTAAGTGGTGTCAACATAGGAAATAAATACAACTCTTGTCTGAAGTCCGCGCTCCGTCATCTTTTCGTCTATTTCATTAAGAAGCATTACGTAGAAGTCGGAAGGAGTCTTTTTCTGACATTCCTCGCACTCACAGTGGTTATTGGAGCCGTCGGACAGCCAGACGTGCAAGAAATCCATATGGGTGTGAGTTGCCGCAAAGTCAACAACGTAGTCGGCAACGGTGGTACGGGCAGAAGCGTTCGACATACAGAAGTTAGTATAAATGGGAAGATTGCGGAAGAAGGTGCGCTCACCGTTACGAAGCGCCATAAACTTCATCGCCTCGGTCTTTTTTGCCTCATCCGCTCCGCCACTTGAGTTAATTCCGAAGGGGTCGGTGGTAAAGCCGTGTCCCATTCCGTGATATTCAAGACCTCTCTTCGAGATTTCGGCTTCTATCTGCATCTTCCAGGCATGACGCGTCTTGTAGCTTACAGGCTCGGCGGGTCTGTTTTCCTGATTTTTAAGGTGCTTATAATACCAGTTGTAATATCCCGAAACCTTGAACTCGTACATGTATGCGTTGAGACCTACCTTAGGAAGGAAGTCGATGATATCTATAAGGCACTGCTGATACATTGCGCCCTCTGTCGCGTGCGCACGGAGTCTTACGTCAGGAACATGACGGTATTTTACGGAAACGATGTCTTTCATCGGGATGTACTCGCCATCTACACCGGGGAAAAGCCAACGGCAACCGTTCTTTCTGAAATATTCGTAGACCGCAATGAGTACCGAGCGATAATTTGAGCCTGAGATAACGCCACCCTTTTCGTCGCAGTCAATATATATGATGTCGTCAAGCTCCTCGCTCTCAACGTCGGAGGTGTCAAGTCCGAAATCACGCATAAGTCCGAGACGGAAGCCGTCTTTCGCGTGGGGTGAATAATTTATAGCGATATCACCGCTCTCGGGCATCATCATGCGAAGGTATTTCTTCAGCTCCTCTGCCGCAAAATCGATAACGTGGTCAGATATTATTTTGTTTATAATATACATTGCTTTCTCCTTTACAGAGTTTTCTATCCTTAATGGACTGCTATACTGCTCCTCATTATACGCTCTGCCACAATTTTTGTAAATGGAAATATCCCCTTTTTGCCTGTAAAAATTTATCAAAAAAGACACCAAAAAAGCTTTTGTGCGAATAGTCAAGAAGTCAAGCCGCAAAATCAACATCGAATTTTCCAACTCTATTTTTGCAAGAGCTTTCCCATACCGCAATTTTGAAAAAGGCTGAAGTTTTAAATCCTTTTTAAAAAAGCTGAGAAGCACGTCTTGTACGCTTCCGTATATAGTAAGTAATTGATGCAAAAAAAGTCAAATATACAATATATTGTGCACTAAAAATAACTAAAAAATTTTTTAACTTTTTTTCAAAAAACTATTGCATTTTTTAAAAACATGTGTTATAATATGTAAGCCTTGAGAGAGGCGTGTAAGTGAGAGGTCGACGAAAGTCGGAACTTATCACGATAGTCAGTGACTTTGTTGTTGAGGGTACACCCGTTCCCATTCCGAACACGGTAGTTAAGCTCAATTATGCCGACAATACTTGGTGGGAAGCCGCCCGGGAAGATAGGTCGTCGCTGACTTTTATATTCCTCCTTAGCTCAGTCGGTAGAGCGCATGACTGTTAATCATGATGTCGCTGGTTCGAGCCCAGCAGGGGGAGCCAAACAAAGAAACCATCCAGTCGGATGGTTTTTTTGTTTTCCTCTGAAGGGCTCGAATGAACAATATTATGGGCAACTGCCACCGTTCCACCGACTGAGCGGCGAAGTCGGTAGAGTGACGGACCGAGAAAAACGATTAAGTATCGTTTTTCGACGGGAGATAACTGAAACAAGGAGTCTCGGAAGTCGAGTGTACCGAGACGCGCGAGGCGACTATGTTTCAGGAAGAGATGACTGTAAAATCTGATGTCGCTGGTTCGAGCCCAGCAGGGGGAGCCAAAAAATTCCAAGTCTACGGACTTGGAATTTTTTTATCCAAGCCGCAGGCTTGGTATATCATCCGACGCAAGTCGGTATATCATCAAAGGCGGCTTTCCGCCTTTGCATCTCATCACGCATCAGCGTGCATCTTCCTGCGGCTTGATGATATACACCACTACGTGTTGATGATATACAATGCTTCGCATTGATGATATACACGCCTTACGGCGTGATTTTATGGCGAGTTTCGTTGATGCCCTTGATTTTCAAGGGCTTTTCGTGTTTTTAGGGGTAAAAAGCATCCCTCTTTCACCATTGCACCTTTTCCCCGACCTTATGGACTTGAACCATCGACATAGTGGTGATTTTTAAAAGGATCCTGCTTTGCACAAATTGATAGTAGAAGTTGTTTTGTGTAATAACTCGGGTGTTTTGTTACTTTTCGCAGTCTAAATTTTATGCTATACTATTAACGTATTATATGAATAAAACGGAGGCATTACATATGATAACATCACAGGAAATTAAGGCAATGGCAAAAAGAATGGGTGCCGATATTGTGGGTATCGGTTCTATTGACCGTTGGAGCACCGCGCCGATCCAAATGGATCCCAAGCAGATCATGCCAAAGGCAAAGTCGATCATAGCTCTCGGCTTCCGTGTTTTGCGCGGATCACTCAGAGGTATTGAGGAAGGTACATATTTTTCAAATTACTCCGCAATGGGCTACGGCGGTATCACCTATCTTTATATGCCTATGACCGTCATCAATTTGAGCAAAATGATTGAGGATGAAGGTTATGAGGCAGTTCCTATGGGACATCAAAGCGATTGGCGTGCTATTGACAACTTGGGCTATTTGCGCGAGAATTATTCCAGACCCGTGGCGCCCGGCAAGGCTGCACCGGACGTCATGATCAGTATGCGTATTGCGGGATTTTTGTGCGGACTTGGTGAGATCGGATATTCTAAAATGCTGCTGACTCCCGAATTCGGCCCTCGCGTTCGCGTTGGCATCATTATTACCGAGCTTGAGCTTGAGCCCGACCCAATCATGGAGCCCGGTACTCTTTGCAATCGTTGTATGGCGTGTGTGCGTGAATGTCCCGGCGGTTGTATTCCTGCCGACAGAACGATCAAGGAAAATGTCGGTGGGTACGAACTCGAATGGGCGGATGTCGATATGGAAAAATGTGATATGGTATTCCAAGGCAAGGAGCCTGTGAAAGAAGGAGAAAGAGGGGAATATTTTGTTAGCGAAACAGGCGAAGAGTACAAATCTTCCGCGATCAATCCCTTCGTTCATCAACCTCCGATGCTTTATAAATCGGGAAAGGCGATCTGCGGCGCGGCAGGCTGTACTCGAGCGTGTATGAACAGCCTTGAAAAACGCGGTGTTCTGAAAAATAAGTTTGAAAGTCCGTTCAGGACAGGGAAACCGTGGAAGATAGATTGGTCTCAAGAGGCAATTGAGGTGGATTATAAGGCTCCGTATGAGGGTCTGAACTCTCCGAACGCCAAGGTTAAGGATAAATCGGATACCGATTGACCGAATATCATGTAGAAAATCATGAAATATTGTGTAGGATTTCAGCTATACGAAAACGGAGAGGAGCCGTTTTCGCAAATTGTCGCAACGTATAGAGATTACATATCCGAAGTGTTTTTCGCCTGGCAGGATATCGCAACGGGTAGGAGCGCGATCGCAACGCGCCACGGCTACACCGACTGGTCTGCCCAAGCGAGAACGGAAGAAGAACTTCGCAGGATCAAGCAAATGGGTGTGAAGCTGGACTTGCTCTTCAACGGAAACTGCTACGGGGAATACGCAATCTCCGAAAAGCTTGCTAATACGGTCGTTTCTGTGATCGAATATTTGGAGAGCATCGGTTGCGGCGTAGATATCGTTACCACAGCATCTCTCACGATCGCGCATACGGTCAAAAAGCATTTCCCCACCATCGATGTACGCGCTTCGGTCAATATGCGCATCGGAACGGTGAAGGGAATGGAGTATCTCTCTGATCTTTTCGACTCCTTCCACGTGCAAAGGGAATATAACAGAGATCTTTCACGTTTGAAGTTGCTGAAGGAGTGGGCAGATACAGCAGGAAAAAAGCTGATCATGCTTGCTAACAGCGGTTGTTTTGTCAACTGCTCTGGGCAGAGCTTTCACGACAATCTCGTGGCGCACGAGTCCGAGATATGCGAGGTGAAGAATCTGGATGATTTTACACCTTACGTTTGCTGGCAAGCCTTGAAAAACAAGGAAAACTGGCATATGCTCTTGGAAAATACGTGGGTGCGCCCCGAGGACATTCACCACTATGAAGGTATCTTCGATACGGTTAAACTCGCTACTCGTATGCACTCACTTCCCGGAATGGTAATCGATGCCTATGCCAGAGGTCGGTATATCGGAAATACGCTCGACCTTTTTGAACCCGGATTCGGCAAAGCTATCGCACCTTATATCATCAGTAATCTGAATTTTCCCGAAAAATGGTTTACAAAAACGTCTTCTTGTGATAAAATATGTCATAGATGCGGGTACTGTAAGGCAGTACTTGAACAAGTGCTTATTAACACAGAGGAAAAGGTATGACGGTAAACAATCAATTTTTTGATGACCTGCGTATCTCCGACATTTCGGTCATTTCGGGAACCCGCCCTTCCGGAAGAATGACCGATAATAGCTATTACGGAAGAAGAAACAACGGAATTCTGTATGTTTGGAAGGGAGAAGCCACCTTTTACGACGATCGGGAAGAAACGGTCGTGGTATCAGATGGAGAACTGGTCTTTATACCAAAGTACAAAAAGTACAGAATGAAATACACGGCGGAAAGCACGACTTTCGTTGTGTTGAATTTTGATTTGTATGACAAAAGCAATGAGGACGTCTATCTTTTTGAGGATATCACCGTGCTGGCAAAGGACGATGAGTTCAACAGATTTGCAAAAATAATGACGAGCTTTGAGCTTTGCAGCGCATCAAAGACGATCGGCGCGACACTCCGAAAAAATGAACTGATGTACCGATTGCTCGGGTCAATTTATGCATTAACGCCCTATTTGTCAATCGGGCACGATATCGATTCAAAAATATCCGACGGCGTTCGCTTGCTGGAGCAGACATATCTCGAAAATTTACCGATTGTGCAATATGCCGAGGCAAGTCACGTCAGTGTAAATACGTTCAGGAATTTATTTCAAAAGCAATTTGGAATGTCTCCGTTAAAATACAGAAATCATTTGCGCATCGAGAGAGCGAAAGAGCTATTGTGTGAAGGCAGTTTTACGGTCGCAGAGGTGGCGTACGCCAGCGGATTTGAAAACATGGGCTATTTTTGCAGATATTATCGACAGATTACGGGAGAATCCCCGAGTGAAACAAAAAAAGGAACCAAAACGGCTGACCGCAACGTCGGCGGTTGTAATTTTGTTCTGTGACCACAAAAAATCCAAGTCGAAAGACTTGGATTTTTTCATTTGTGCCGAAGGCACAACATCATTTGACCGAAGGTAAACATCATTTTGAGCGCAGCGAGAACATCATTTCTCATTTTGCGGACACTAATGAACGAGGTTGCGCTTCGCGTAAATGAAGTTGCGGCAATCCGCAAACGATGTGATGCTTTGCATCAATGATGTTGCCTTCGCGCAAACGTAAAGTTGCATTTGCCCCCTAACACAAAAGTCCTTGATTTTCAAGGGCTTTTTGTGTTTTTAGGAGTAAAAAACAACCCTCATTCACCATTGCACTTTTCCCCGAAACCTTATGGTCTCGCACATGCGATTTATAACAAAAAGCTTTACATGTTAACGTTTGTATGATATAATAAACCCAAAAGAAATCCGTCGATATCTAAAAAGGATTCATCTTTTTATACATAGCCAAACACGGACTTAAAGATGATTTTTTGAAAAAATTCGGAGGTGTGATATGAAAAGGATCTTTTATGTATTGTTGCTTTTGTGCATGACTGTCATTTTGATGATAGGAGCATCCTTTACTGCAAGCGCGTCTACCAGTGGCCAGCAAGGAAGTTGCCAATGGACTCTTAAAGGAACAGTTTTGACCATCAGCGGAAACGGAAATCTAAATGTCAGATACGGAAGCAAAAGTTGGGCAAACTCAATCACAGAAGTTAAAATAAGTGAAGGTGTCACGTCGATTGGCGTGGGTGCGTTTGCTGACTGTGGCTCTATTTACAAGGTCACTCTGCCAAGTTCTTTAAAGACAATAGATAACAATGCGTTTTTGAATTGTACGGCTCTTACTACGATTACCATTCCGAACGGCTTAACTACGATAGAAAACTATGCCTTTTCAAATTGCGCTTCGCTTGTGGATATTACTCTGCCAAAGACGGTTACTCACATCGGATTTGAAGCGTTTCAGGAGTGCTATTCTCTGAACAATATTTTTGTTGATTCAAAGAATTCATCCTTTACATCGGTTAACGGGGTGTTGTTTTCAAAGGATAAGAGTGTGCTTATCAGATACCCGGCCGATAAGAGCGGACAGACGTATGCCGTTCCTAACGGAGTAAAAGAAATAAGTGGGGGTGCTTTTGAAGCGGCATGGAATCTTTTGGATATTACGCTTCCCGACAGTATAACAAAAATCGGATTTAATGCATTTTATAAGACAGTACCCTATAATGATGGCAGTAAAGTATATAACGGCTGTTTTTATTTGGGCAACCATCTGATCGTCGCAAAAAGCAAGGATATCACCTCTTGTACCGTAAGAGCAGGTACAAAGACGATTGCTGACGGTGCTTTTGCGTCGTGCAACAGCATGGAACAGCTGATCCTGCCGGAAGGACTTACGCACATCGGCGACAGTGCATTTTCCTGGTGTGGCTCTCTTAAAAGCATCTATATTCCAAAGAGTGTTATAAAAATCGACAACAGTGCATTTTATGACTGCAACGCCATTAAGAGTGTTTTTTATCCGGGAGATTCTTCCGACCGTGGCAAGATAAATATAGGAATGCAAAACACGAGTTTGACTGGTGCATCTTGGAAATATAATTCCTGTTACGGAGGTAAGGATCACAGCTTCAAATCTTCGGGTATACTTAAAAACGCCACCTGTACCGGGGCGGGGGAAGAGAAGCTGCGTTGTTCCGTTTGTACTGCCGTTGTTATCGAGAAGATAGAGGCAACGGGGCATAAGTATGGGCAGTGGTCTCAGACGAAGGCTTCGACCTGCGTATCAACGGGTGCAGAGGAAAGAAGCTGTACTGATTGTCACGATGTTGAAACAAGAGAGCTTGATGTTATAGGCCACGTATACGGCCCTTGGACGGTCGAAATTGACGCTTCGTGCGACGATGTGGGCATTGAAAAGCGAACCTGCGTGCTATGTCAGGGCATTGAAGCTCAGAACATTGAGCCAAAGGGGCATAGTTACACAGACTGGATAGTTGATACAGAACCGACTTGTACCGAAAAGGGTGTAGAAAAGAAAACTTGCAATAACTGCAATTCGGTTGAAACACGGGAGCTTTCTGCGGTTGGACATTCTTACGGCGAGGGTGTGGCGGTGAAAAAGCCGACTTTAATTCATACCGGGCTTGAAAGATCTGTTTGTGAGAAATGCGGAGACGTTAAGGAAAATTCACTTGATAAGATTGATCCCAAGGGTTATATCGTAGCTGCTTGTATTGTTGCCGTCGTGCTGATTGCGGTTGTTATCGTGTGCGTGATAATCAAAAAGAAAAGGACGGATTTGTCTAAAACGGAAAGTTAACTTGACGTGGAACGTGTGAGAGATTTTTCGTTGATTAATTAAAATTTTATTGAGTGCGGGCGGTAGAGTCCCGCCCTCAGAACCCGTAGTAAAACGCAAAGCGTTTTACTACAAAGGTGCACCACAAGACTTAAACGGTTTTTTTGTTTTAATTTGCACCTTCAGGGAACTCACCCGTGATGTTTGCTGACGCAAACCCCGGATTCAGAATCCGCAATAAAACGCGAACGTTTTACTACAAATGCGAGGTTTTGCTTGCAAAACTCACCGTTTCGGGGCGACAGCATCCGAAATATGTGCACATACAATCTTGAATGCCTTTTTTCTGTTTCTCATTCACCATTGCAACTTTTCCCCGACCTTTTGGACTTGAACCTGCGATGTTGTGTAAATACATTGAAAAAATGTTAATTTTGTGATATAATACAACTTAAGAAAGGCGGTGATTATGTGTCGGATTTGAGATATAATAGGGCTTTTAAGAAAGGCATGGCAGCCATTTTGTTCTGCACTGTATTGTTCAGTTCTATAGTTGTATTTTTTATTGTATCCAAAATTCAATATGATCAGCTCGTATCTGATATGGAACCGATTGAGGCTACTATTGTTGATGTTGACTATCATACTCGTCGCAAGGGTTTGGATTGGCAGGAGATTTATATAGAATACGAGGTTGATGGAATTATTTATGGTAGAGAATTGGAAACCGACACAGTAATATCTTTTAGGGCGGGTATCGGCGCTCATTATTCGGTTGGTGAAAAGGTGCAAATTTTTTATAATCCTCAAAATCCGGAGATCATTGCATCACCGCGATCTGTTAGTGTGGGAATTTTTTGGTTAATATTTGCATTGTTCTTCTTGGGGCTTGTTCTATTTGCTTTATGGTGGATGATAAAATCGCGACAAAAATTTTTAGTTACACAGGATGAATATGACAAAGAGGGGGAAGAGCTTAAGAAAAGCAAATTGGCAAAAAAACAACAGAAGAAGCAGGATAAATTGGAAAGAAAAAAGAACAATTTCAAGGCAAAAAAAATATTGAAAATTATATTGATTTCAATCGTTGCACTAATTGGGTCTTTTTTGCTTTTTCATTTCTTTCGTGGTTTTATAAGAGGACTTACGAGTTAAATTTTATAGCGTGTTCTATATTAAGGTTCGAAAATGTTGGGGCAACTCAAAAAATCCAAGTCGAATGCTTCGGGCTCTTAAGGACAGTTTCTAAAACTTAAGAATTACGAGCATTGCGAAGGCGAAGAAAAATACGAGAACATTTCGGTGTTCTCGTATTTTTCTTTTTTGCACATTTGCAGATTTTTCGTCTTTGTTGTACACTTAAGGCACCAAATGAAAGGACGGTGCAATATATGGAAAAGTACATTGAACAAAACGGAATTACTTATGAACTCAGAGGCGAGCAATACTACCCTTTGCTTGAACTTCCCGAACAGAAAGAGGTCGGCAAATACGGAAGATTGCACCTCGAATATCTCAAAGCACATCGCAAGAGATACCACACCACGCTTCTTATGGAAGGTAAACTCAACCAGCGCCTTTGCGAAATTGACCTTGAAGCTAAAACGATGCTTGAAAGTATCATCAATCGTCTTGCGACCGACAGAGGTATAGACGAGGATTTGAAATCTCTCGATATGCTCCGTTGGGTAGCCGAGATGAACAATATCAAGGCAAGTGCAGAAGAAATTGTTTTACAGGAGGTGGTCTACGTATGAGGTCAATCCTTCAAGAGCTATGGCACGGAAACGTCTGCCCTCAGACCGATAGCCTCAACAACTCTCCCGAAATGAAAGAACTTATGGAATATATGGCTCGTCATCACGATGACCTGCTCAAAACAATGACCGACGAGCAAAAGGAAATCTTCGAGAAGTTTGATGATTGTTGGAGTGAATATTCAAGCTGTGCTGAAGAGGCAATATTTGAGTATGCATTTAAATTGGGCGCTCAAATAACCTTAGAAGCATTAGTTTCATAATAATTTCAATTACAAAATGCCCTCGTTCCAAAATGGAGCGAGGGCAAGTTTTATTTAGACCAACTTACAGTATATTCGATAGGCAGACAATTATGGGTATATCCGTTTGCACTTCTTGAAGCAGACAAACCACGTTCATATTCATCGCAATAAAGTATCTTACCCTTTGGCGATGATATGGATTAAAATTTTACGCGGTCTACCGAACTTTTTGCATCATTCTTGCAAACAAATTCTATGTATTACCGTGGACACAAATCAATATGAGTATAATCTTTACTGTTGTTAAGGTGAAGTTGTTTTTTCGTATTTATACAATTTTGATTTTATTTCCTTTATTTTGGATCTGGCTTCGTCTGAAATATTACAATTGATTAATTCCCCTAAAACAAGCTTAAAGTTGCTTAAATAATTACTAATTAATCCCTCATGTAATTTCCTGTCTATATCTTCATTTATGTATTCCCAAAAAGCAACCGAAGATAAAACATTTCGCATCTGTTCTAAACTCGTATCACTTTCATCAGCAGCGTCCTTATAGAATCTTTCGTAAAATGGATTAAAAATCCAAAGCAACACCTGTTTTGGTTCGATATGACCTATATAATCATAATCTCCGTGAATCCTTTCACCTGTAAGATCGTAGTATAATGCACCATAACAATTTCCGGTAATCTTTGAATTGATATCGACATAGTTGTGTATAAATCGGTACATCCTTTCTAAATGACTACATCTAAATACCATATAGAGCAATGAATGCAAATCTAACAATAATTCATTTGCAATTTTAACGGTATCTTTGTCTAATAACCATCTTCCATGAGCAACTATATTTCTTTGTAAGTTATTAAAACAATGACCAAAATATAAAACACACTCATAAGGTATACTATCTTCGATACTTTTAATTTTATGTTTCAAATCTTGTGTTGGATCTAATGAAATGCTTTGGAATCGCTGAAACAACTCAAGGTCATATTGCAAATCATTAAAAACACCTTCAATTTGCACCGTACATAAATTGACAAAAATATCAAATCTTTCCGCTTTGTAAAGATCTAATAATTCTTTCAATAATTTTTTTCTTTTACGCAAACATATAAGTGAATCAACATAACGCTCTACTTCACTTAATATATTTTTTTGCACAATAAATTCACATGTTTTTTCCGAATTCTGGCTTTCGTGTATTGCAATATACAATTCATCGCGATATTGCGTTAATTCTTTAACCTCCTGGGTATATTGTTCATCATTGTTTTCTTTATTCAACTTATGGCTTTTTAACATCTCTTTTCTTGCGAGTTCAAAAAAAGGATAAACTTTTATATTAGCACGCTGCTTATCATAGGAAATTAAATAATTTTCACATGCTTCCAAGTATGCTTCATATGGCAGAAAACTATTATTAATATCCTCCGATTCAAATACACTTGTAGAATATTGAATGGCTATATTCCTATTTTTTCTTGCCACTTCCGATTCATTTTCAATGTCGCAATATGTTTTGAATTTTTCTTCTAAATCAATTTTAACTTTTTCTAAAATGTCCTTTTGGGTTCGCAAACTATTGTTATCTCTATAGTATTGCAACAATTGCTTTTCATCTGATGAAATATCGTACAATATTCCAAACTTTTTGCTTTCAATTTTGGCGACATCTGCACCTACGATTTTTTGTTTTTGTTCTGTTTCCGCAATTACGAGCGCTATTTTTCTTTTCAGTTTTTCATACTTCACCTGAAACAATTCATTGTATTTAGTCAAGACCATTTCATATGTATCTTTGGGGAGTCGATTTACCCCGATAATTTTTTGACATAAATATACATATTTGCTATTTTTACTATTTAAGGTTTCACCGTGTTTTTTCGCATACGAATCTATAAATCCAAAAACCATTTTTCTGCTGATACCTTTTACGGTCTTTAAGACAATTTTTATGTATGTTTTCCCAAGCAATTCGAATGTTTGGCAAGAAAAAAGTTTCTTATCAGTACACTTATACAACTCACATATAATGTATTTGATCATTTCTTCATAGATACGTTCTTTTCTTTTTGAACTCCAACACATATCTATAGTCCCTCCTTTTAAAGTTTATTTATATTTCTAAAGTTTTTACAAGTTTTATAACCTCATAAACTGCTACTGCGACAAGACTTATATTTTTATATCTTTGATTCTCCAGTCTGCCAACAATTTATTCAACGCTATTCCCGTGCGCAATCGTTCTTTATATACTTTTGTTTTTGTTAGCTCACCGGTATCAATGTGACTATATCGGTCAACGCCATTAAGATATTTTTCAAATATCTCCTGGTGACCTTCAACAAAAGATTCAAAAGCAATTTTTTCGTCATCCGAATGATAGTAAAGAATCACATCATTGAGATGCATAAATGCGAATCGTTCGTCACTATTTTGTTCATCATAGAGAAATGATAATAGTCGATATCGGCGAGTTCCTGCTATGTAATATTTATAGCAATATTTTGCGTTTATCCCATAATCGTTATGGCAAACATACCCCCATTCCGGAACGGGAATTTGTAGACGCCCTCCATCAAGAATTACCAATTGATATGAATCGAGAATTGTACTTTGATATTTGATGTTTAGGTTGCAATATGATGTATTTGAATTCGTCATAGCATACGCATAGAATTCAGCCTCAAGGTCATCTTCTTTGTCATCAATTATTTCTATCACATACTCCGGGCGATATATGTTGTAGAAAACATCATCCTGCTCTGTCCATTCCAATTTGCTGTGCATGCGATCAAAGATTATTTCAAGAGGGGGCTTTGTAAGTCCAAGCCGCTTGCGCCATAAATTTTCTATATCTTCAATGTCAGCATTCCCATTGTCGGGGGTATTTTTATCTCCGTTTCTTAAATAAATACAACCTTCACGCATTTTGCCATATGGCTTTTTCAAATATATGGGAGGATTTTTAACATCAAAAACAATTAAAACATCTATTTCAACGCCATCAATATCAATTGTTTCCACTTCAATTTTGGGAATAATATCTCCGGCAAAATTGAGGTTTGATAACGAGTCGATTATATCAGACTGTTTGGTTCTCGGTTTCTTCATTCCGACAACTTGCAAATCATTGGAAACACCAAAAATCAAATAGCAGTTTTCATCGTGTGTGGTGTTTGCAAAACAAATAATATCTTTTACTAAATCGGCAATATTATCATGCCACTCTTGCTTGAAATCCCAGCATTCACCCTCTTTGCCTTGCTCTATAAAGAATTTGAAGAGTTGCTTGGTTGAATAATATTTAAATTTTGCCATTTGAATCACCTTGCTTTTTCACAGTATTATCGAATCGATATCTCCGATTTTCGAATTTCGACGTCATATCCATAGTAAGATAAAAATGCTTTTAATTCTTTGGGGTCTTGTGTACATTTGGGGCCTAATATTATTTCTTTAATTATTTCTGGCTTTCTTTCCCCTAATACAGATAGCTTGAAAGGTATATATCCATTAATACCATTGCGCATTAGCGCAAATTTTATATCCTTACTTAATATTCTAAGCGTATTCGCAACATGACCGTATCTTTTTTCGGCTTTTTCTTTGGATTCATTCAGTCGAGGAGAAGGATAACCCATATATATTCCGTGAAAGAAATCATAATATGTAGGATCGAAGAACAAACGGTACTCTTGCTCGACGAAAAAAGGTTCTTTTTTAAATAGCATTTGCGCTTGATTGTAATGATCAATGAAATAAATCCCTTCCATTGTCCATTTTGCCACCGGACAGCCCTTAAAATTGTCCCAATTAACCTTATCAATTTTGCTTTTTATAAACTTGATTTTTTCTTCCTCTGTGTATTTTACAGAATCAAAATCAAAAGTAAAATCGTATTTTTCTTCTATGGTCTTCTGCAGCAAATCAATATCAAAGCATATTGAAACTCCACCCAAAGAATCTCCATAACGTTCCCATTGACTCAAGTTATCTCCAGCTAATGTAAACGAAAGACCATAGGTGTTTCCGTATATACCGTTTTCCTCAAGTACATAAGGTTTCCCATTGTATGGATCCCTGCCCAACTTACTAACGTATGCATTATACTCATCACAAGTTAGGTAAAACTCGTTCGGATCATTAGAGTTTTT
This sequence comes from Eubacteriales bacterium, assembly GCA_045660745.1. GTDB lineage: Bacteria > Bacillota > Clostridia > Oscillospirales > SIG627 > RGIG6353. The sequence goes on along the minus strand of JAZREJ010000031.1, from coordinate 1,694 downwards.
TAGATTGGAAAGCCACAGTTCTTCATTTGTGATAATTGAAAAAAGTGTTTTTATGGATGTGTAGTGATAATATTTCATTTGCTCCATTTATGTGTTGCCTCCCAATTTAAATCTCTTATGCTGTTAATTATATCATAAAATCATGAATTTTTCAATGAGAGAGAGACATATGTTGCGCTCGCCTTATTTGAATTTTCCTCAAAAATATGTTATAATATAAAAAATCCTAAAAACTTTCAAAAAACGTGAGCCGTTTTGAAAAAAGTAGCGACTATTACTTATGAAGGGCCTTTCAAATAACAACGAAGGAGGTGTGTTATGGAACTTCAAACAAAAGCGAACTCTGTTATGAGTGACGAGAAGATCGTTGACCTCTATTGGCAACGTGACGAGCAGGCAATCAAGGAAACCGATATCAAGTACAAAAAGTTCTTGCTTTCGGTGGCGATGAACGTTGTCCACGATATGTGCGATAGCGAGGAATGTCTGAACGATACATATATCGGTGCTTGGAATGCTATCCCTCCGGCAAGACCTGTGGCGTTACAAGCTTTTCTTGGATCAATTATGCGAAGAACCGCAATCGACCGATTCAGAGCAAACAAGCGTCAAAAGCGTATTGCATCGGAATTCACCGTTTCGCTTTCCGAGCTTGAAGATTTCATAGCAGACGACGGCGATATGAATGCTGAAATCGAAGCAAAAGAACTCGCAAAAACTATAAGTAATTACGTCAGATCTCTTCCCAACAGACAAATGTACATCTTCGTCAGCCGTTACTATATCGCTGATCCGATTGCAACGATTAGCGAAGAACTCGGTTGTAGCGTTTCTACCGTCAAAAGAGAGATCGAAACTATTAAAAACGGCTTAAAAAAGCGACTTGAAAGTGAGGGTTATGTATTATGACACAAGAAAAACTCATCGATGCTATTACCGCACTCGATTCTGATATCCTTGAACGGTATTTCACCATGAAAGCGGAGCTGGCGGAGAAAAAGAAGCCGAAAAAGCGCCATTGGGTTAAATGGGTGTCGATGGCAGCGTGTTTTGCGCTGATTATGAGCGCAATCATCGTTGTACCGACGTTACACAAGGATGATCTCTCATTCGGACTTCCTACTGATATAGACAATATTATTTGGAACACAGATATAGGAGATTCACCCGAAATCAGTATAGAAACACCGTTATGGGAAGGTTGGCGAGTGGATTCATATTCACTTTATCAAGAATTGGAAAAAGCGAATCCCGATCAATACTTTGCATTGCATATAACTAAAACTTTTTGGGACGGATTTGTTTACAACGGAAAAACCGTAGCTCAAATAAGACAAGAGAAAGAAGATAAATATATTCTTTTTGAAAAGCTCGCTCAACTTCTGAAAGATGGTGATGTGCTAAAGTACGGTGACTTGGTATATACAATAGGGACTCCCGAAGGTGAAAAATGGGCAAAAGAGCTGTACGACGAACGGATTGAATATTACGGAGAAGAACTTTTGTCGAAGTATATAGTAGACGGTGAATTTAATAAAGTTCAAGTGGAGGAAGACAGTTCAAATGCTATTGCTGAAGCGGAACAGTTAGAAATTATGGCTGATGATGTTTACAAGGCTTATCACAGTAGCTATGTGGATGATACCGAAAAAGTTTTCTCCGAGTTGGGATTGTGTACTATCGTTAAGAACAAT
>JAZREJ010000030.1:0-60714 GCA_045660745.1 Eubacteriales bacterium | reverse complement strand
CGATGAGCCTATAGGCTCAGCCGGTTTTATGCCCTAAGGGGGCAGTGCATGCCACCAGCACGGCTGGTGGTCATGACTAATGTCGCAAGACCGATTCAGAGAAATAGCTGCGTATTGTGTTTGGAATTTTGAAAAATTAAAAAAAATTAATTTTTTTTTTAAAAAAGTATTGATAAAAATACGATTTAGTATTATTATATAAATACGTTTTAGTATTATTGAAAAATACGTATAAGTATTATTGGAGAGAATATGAAGAGTATAAAAGAGTTGTCAAGGCGGATGTCGGTGGCACTCATTAAAACCGTTGGAATGCAAAGCGAAATGGATAAGCTTGCTCCTACGAGTGATGCCGAGCTCTGCTTGATGTACGCCCTGTCGGACGGGAAACCGCATTCCCAGAGACAGATTGCCGATGGGCTTGGAATTTCCAGGACTACCATTAACGGAATCGTAAAGCAATGGGAGAAGAAAGAACTTTTAACCCTTAACAAGATAGTGGGTAAGCGCCGAGAAAAGGAAATAGTCCTTACAGAGACGGGACGCGAAAAGATACGTAAGACACTTGATCTTTCCCGCGATGCAGAATGCAGTGCACTTGCCAGAACGGTTGAAAAGTATTCGGAAAGCTTTATTGAGGCGCTTGAATTTTATGCCGAAGCGCTCAGAGATGATTACGAAACCAAGAAGAGCACCGAGCGTCGTCGCCGTAAGCTTTTCGGTGGACGCGGAGAAAAAAAGGAAAAGAAAAAAATCAACAAGCTTGTTGAGATAAAGGAATCTTAAATTACGGGAAAGGTATATGTGAAAAAATGAAAGAAAAGAAGCTTTTGAACGGTTATTACAATTATACCGTAGTGCTGACTTACATAGGAATGCTCTTAGGTTTGTTCGGAATATCCCGAGCAATTGACGGTGATTTCAGAGGTTCGGTTATATTTTTGATGTTCGCAGGACTTTGTGATATGTTTGACGGGGCAATTGCCTCTACAAGAGAAAGAACAGAAAGTGAAAAACGCTTTGGTATTCAGATAGATTCGCTCAGTGACCTTATCTGTTTCGGTGTGCTCCCTGCGGTGTACGTTTATATGGCGGGAGGAAAGAGTGAAGCAGCGCTTATTTGCGGTGGCTTTTATGCTCTCTGCGGTCTTATTCGCCTTGCTTATTACAACGTATGCGAAGAAGAAAGACAGCTTGAGGAGGACTGTGCACGTAAGTATTTTTCGGGTCTTCCCATTACAGCAGGTGCGGTTATTTATCCTCTTGCTTTCATTGTAGGAGCAGTTTCTCCCGTAGACGAAAGAATTATGCTTCCTATTGTTGCAGGGCTTACGGGACTTGCGTTTGTACTTACATTTAAGTTAAAGAAGCCCAAGATACTCGGAAAGTCTATTCTCGTGCTTGTAGCCCTTGCAGCCCTTGTTGTTGTTATCGGCGGATTCTTCGGTATCAAGTCATGAATAAGGAAACCGGAACTGTAAGATTTTTATACAAAACCGCCTTCGGGCGGCTTTTGTTAAAGCTTTTAACCTGTCCGTTTGTCTCAAAGATAGGCGGTGCATTTCTTGGCTCTTGCTTATCGAGATTTATGGTTAAAAGGTTCATTCGAAAGAATGGAATAGATATGTCGGAGTACGAACAGAGAAAGTATAAGTCGTTTAATGACTTTTTCACAAGACGCCGTACGGTCCGCGATTTCGAGACTGATGAAGAGCATGTAATCTCACCTTGCGATGGACATCTCAGTGTCTATGAAATAGGCGAGAATAGCGTTTTTGATATAAAAAATGCAAAATACGACACTGCCCGACTTTTCAACAGTGCCGAAATTGCCGAGCGCTATCGCGGCGGTCTTTGCCTTATTTTCAGACTTACCCCTCTTAATTATCACCGATATTCTTTTGCTTGTTCAGGAACACTTTCGGAGAGGGAGAAGATAAAGGGTAAGCTTCATTGTGTGCGTCCCATTGCTTATACTGAATTTCCCGTCTTTTGCGAAAATGCAAGAGAGGTCGTTTATATCGACAGCGACCGATTTGGACGGGTTGCTCAGATGGAGGTGGGGGCACTGCTTGTCGGAAGGATAACCAATCCCCCATATTCAGAAAGAGCCGTACAGGGCGAGGAGAAAGGTTACTTTGAATTCGGTGGCTCAACGATCATTCTCGCTTTTGAAAAGGACAGATTAAAGCTTTCCGATAAGTTTTTAAAAGCCGTCGGAACGGCAACCGAAATACCCGTGCGCCTGGGCGACGAGATAGGCGAAAGAGCAGTATCCCTTGTAAAATAATTAAAGCCGATATGGAAAAATTCCATATCGGCTTTTTGAATATACGGCGGTTTATTTTAATTCAAATTCACCAAGCTCGGTATTTTTGATATATTCGTCCTTGAAGGAGCGAAGAACTGCCATATGGGGCTGGTCCAAGTGTACCTCCTGATGGCGCTTTGTCTCCCAATACTCAATAAGTAAAAGCTCGTTTTTGTCCGACTCGGAAAAATAATAGTCGTAGCGGTGGCATCCGTCCTCGTTGAGTATCGCACCAAGAATGCCTTCGCTTCTTACTCTTTCAACAAACTTTTCACGCATTCCGTCGTGACATGTAAATTTTACGTATATTCTGAACATTTAAGTTTACCTCCGATTAATTTATAGAGATATTATATACGAACTTTACTTAAAAATCAATACTTGTCAAGCGATTTTTTCCATATTCCTGAAAGGTATGCACCGGTTATGAATACAGCTTCAGCCGCCCATGATATAACCCAACCCGAGTATACACCTTCAAGTCCGTAGATAGGGGAGAGGATAAGAGTGCATATTATTCTTACAACCGAGCCGAATGCCGTGGAAATGAGCACAAGGTTCACCGCCTTGACTCCTCGGAAGAAGTTGTGGAAGAGATTGTTTATAACGTTCATGAATACAAAGGGCAAATAGACTCTTACAAAGAGGATTGAATAATCAAGCGACTCACCTACGTATCCGTTCTCAAAAAATATTGAGCAGAGCGGACGGGCAAGTATAACCGTTAAAGCGAGTATGGGAATTAAGAATACACACCCTTGAAGGAATCCGACTCGGACACCGCGTTTGAGGTTTTCTCTCTTGTTTGAGCCTACCGACTGAGCTGTGTAATTCATAACGGTGATGGCTGAATTCTGGTATATTGCGGCATTGAGTTCGTATATCTGAAGCGACACCGAGTATGCGGCGGTGGCACTTTTTCCGAGCACGTTGATGGAGGGGGAAATAAGGAAGGTTGCAACGTACATAACCCCTTGCTGAAGTGATACGGGAAGAGCAAGACGGAAGGTCGATTGAAATTCCTCTTTGTTGAAGCTCGGACGAAGATTTTTACACCCAAGCTCCTTGAGGCACTTTATCGCCTTTATCATGTAGACAACGTTTGCTCCGAGTGCCGAAATAGAAGCGGCGAGAGCAATGCCCTCAACGTTCATTTTTAAAACCACTATGCTGAGTATACGAAGTAAAATTCCCACAGCTGTTGTAGTAATTGAAACGATAGTCGGGAAGAGACTCATTCCGAGCGCCTGAAAGAATTTCACGAAAAATACGTTTAAAATAAAGAAAACAAGGCTTGAAATATATATCAGAAAATAGTTGGAGGCTCTGTACCTTATCTCAGGGTCAACCTTTAAAAAGTCAAGGATCTGCTCCTTGAAGATTATACAAAGAAGACTTAACAAAAGACAGGCGCTTATCATGAATATGAGATTTGAAAAAAAGTTTTGACAAAGTCTGTCATATTTCTTGGAGCCGAAGTGTATTGCAGTCTTGAGCGCAACACCCGTGCAATATCCCCAAAGAAGGGAGGAAACGAAGGAAATGAATCCTGCGGTAGACCCTGTCGCCGCTCTGCCTATTTCGCCAAGATACTTGCCCGCAATGGCGGAATTCACAAGATTGAAGCCCTGTGACAAGACTCCCGAAAGTATCAGGGGAATTGCAAAAATCAAAAAGTTTTTATAAATATTTCCCTCTGTCAGATTTTTCAAAATGTTTTTCTCCCTACTTGATTTATCACTTGTATCAGTGTATAATCATTATATCATCAAGAGAAAAATTTTCAACCATGTTCAAAATATTGAAAATTTCTCAACTTTTCTCAAAAGGAGAAACCATGTATCAGAAGGAACGTCTTGACGAAATCGTTGATATCTTGAAGCATCACGGCTACGTTACAGTAAAGTTTTTGAAGGATACCCTTCATTATTCTACCGCAACCGTAAACCGCGACCTTAATATACTTGAAAAGCAGAAGATAGTGCACAGAAGCTGGGGCGGAGTGGAGCTTGTGAAAAACAGAGGAGCCGCACTGCCTTTCAGATATCACAAGATGAAGAGCATAAAAGCGAGTCTCGGCAAGAAAGCCGCAGAGCTTGTGCGCGATGGCGATACTGTTTTTCTTGATGCAACCACTACTACCGAGTACATAAGCCATTATCTTGTTGATAAAAAGGAAATAACCGTCATCACAAATAATATGGCGGTGGTGAGCTACTTGAGTAACTTCGGAATAGAGACACTGTGTCTTGGAGGTCGGGTGGTTGAGCCTCCGAGTATGCTTGGAGGGGATGATGCGGTTTATATGGCAAAGCGGTATAACGCAGACATCATGTTCTTTTCCACAGGCGGATTTACAAGCGACGGACTTATACAGGGAGATTCCGTTTACGATTCTGTAAGATACGCTATGGCGGAAAACTCCAAGAAGGTGTATTTTGTTGCAGACCATGAAAAGCTTGATAAAAGCTTTAAGAAAAATATTTTCACCTTTGCTGAAATAGACGGAGTTATAACCGACTGTGTATTCTCAAGCGAAACTAAAGAAAAATATAATAAAACCAAATTTTTGGAGGTACTATGAGATATATAATCGATCACGATATGCACATTCACACAAACGTTTCCATCTGCTCGACAGACCCTGAACAAACCCCTGCTGCAATACTCCGCCACGCAAAGAAGTACGGACTCAAAACCGTTGTTGTGTCAGACCATTTCTGGGATGAGGCGGTAGACGGTATCAAGCCTGATTATTATGCTATCCAAAACTTCGAGCATATATCAAAGAATCTTCCGCTTCCCGAAGCAGACGGCGTGAGATTCTTGTTCGGGTGCGAAGCCGATATGAATTTTGATAATGTTATAGGTGTATCCGAGTCGAGATTTGACGAATTCGGATTTATAGTTATTCCCACGACTCATTGGCATTTGAAGAAGATAATAAAGGATGAAGTCAAGCCCTCGGATGAGCTTCGTGTCAAGACCTGGTTTGAAAAATTCGATGCGCTTCTTGATTCAAGGCTTCCGCTTCATAAAACAGGAATTGCGCATATACTTTGCCGTGCCATAGCAAGAGGTAAGCCCGTGTATGCTGCCTTCCTTGATATGCTACCGACAAGCGAGCTTGAAAGAGTATTCACAAAAGCGGCTGAAAAGGGACTCGGTATTGAAGTAAACTACGGTGATATGCTGTATGATGCCGATGAGGAGGATGCAGTGCTTCGTATCTTCAAGATTGCAAAGGGCTGCGGATGCAAATTCTATCTCGGAAGCGATGCCCATAAGATACAGGACCTTGAAGACTCCATTGCAGTATTTGATCGTGCCATTGATAAAATAGGACTTGAGGAAAAGGATAAGTTTATACTTGCATGAAGATAGTTATTGCAATAGATTCATTTAAAGGAAGCCTTTCCACCCTTCAGGCGGGTGCGGCTGTAAAAGAAGGCTTTAAGAAGGTATTTCCCGATGGAGAGGCAGTAATATCACCTATTGCCGACGGTGGAGAAGGAACGCTTGATGCCGTAGTATTTGGGACGGGGGCACGTATTGCCGAGACTGAGGTTACTACTCCAACCGGAGGCAAAAGACTTGCTCGCTACGGAATATTGCCCGACGGGGGCGCCGTTGTTGAGATTGCTGAGGCTGCGGGATTGACACTTGTAAGCGAAGATAAGCGTAATCCCATGTATACAACAACCTTCGGCGTAGGCGAAATAATACTCTCGGCGCTTGAATCGGGATGCCGTAATTTTACTGTTGGACTTGGTGGAAGTGCCACCAATGACGGTGGCGTCGGGATGCTTCAGGCTCTCGGGTTCGAGTTCTTTGACAAGGACGGATGCGAAATCGAAAGAGGTGCGGTCGGTCTTGAAAAGCTCGCCCGCGTGAAATGTGACAAGGCACACCCAAGCCTTTCTGAGTGCACGTTTACGCTTGCATCTGACGTTAAGAACTCACTGTGCGGAGAAATGGGTGCTTCGTGCATTTTTGCTCCTCAAAAGGGAGCATCCTCCGAAGACGTAGAAAAAATGGACGAGTGGCTTAAGCGTTACGCTGACATTGCGTATAACAGCTTGGGCACGGCAGATAAAAACGCCCCCGGTGCGGGAGCGGCGGGCGGACTCGGATTTGCTTTTTTGAGTTTTCTCGGAGCGGTGATGAAACCCGGAATTGAGGTAGTCACAACCCTTACAGGGCTCGAAAAGGAAATAAAAACTGCTGATATTATTGTCACAGGTGAAGGGCGTCTTGATTCACAGACGGCTATGGGGAAAGCGCCGGTGGGTGTAGCACGGCTTGCGAAGAAATACGGAAAAATCGTCATCGCATTTTCGGGGTGTGTGACGCGTGATGCTGAAACTCTTTGTGAACATGGAATAGATGCCTTCTTCCCGATACTCAGAACAGTTACCTCACTTGAAGAGGCGATGGACGAAAATAATGCTTACGCAAACCTCCGTGATACGGCGGTTCAAGTATTCAAACTTATAAAAACTGTCGGAGGTGTAAAATGACAACGATTTTGCTTGTGCGACACGGAGAGAGTGAGGCTAACCTGACAAAGGTTTTTGCCGGTAGTCGGTTAAACGCACAGCTTAATGAAAAGGGCAAGGCTCAGGCGAGGATTTGCGCTGAGTATGCCACGAAAAATTATAAAATTGACAGGGTGTATTCAAGCCCTCTTGACCGTGCATACAATACCGCAAAGGCGTGTGCGGATTTAATCGGAGTTGAGGTTGTAAAATGCTATGGACTTCGTGAAATAGACGGCGGAGATTGGGAAGGAATGACCCTTCGTGAAATAAAAGATAAGTACGCTCAGGAGTATGACGATTGGTACGTCGGACTGCGTCACAGCGGATGTGTCGGAGGCGAAGGTGTGTGGGAAATGGCAGAGCGTTTTCTCGAAACACTTAACGCTATTGCCGAGGAAAACGACGGCTTGACACTGCTTGTCGCAACCCATTATACACCTGTTCGCACTATGCAAAGTTATGCAGGAACAGGCTCGTTTGAGCATATAAAGTTCTATGAGCACGTACCTAACGCATCTATCACGGAGCTTTTCTATGACGAAGGTAAGTGGAGTCTTGGTAAGTACAGTATAAATTCATATCTCGGTGATTTATCGCGTGATCCGCTCGAGGGAGACGTGCTTGCTGCTAAAAGCAAATAAATTCATTGACAAAACAAAAGGCGCGTGGTATAGTAAGAATAACGCGTAACATGTGTTATGTGATTAATATATTTTTACGACTTTTTGCAGAAAGGGAAAAATTATGCGTTGGGAAAAGATCAGATCAGGCAAGCTTGCTGAGGCAATTGAAGCATCTAAGGGTGTGTGCGTGTTGTGCATGGGATGCGTTGAACATCACGGAAAGCATCTTCCTCTCGGACAGGACGTGCTTGCAAGCAAGATAGTTGAGCTTGCGAGTGAAAAGGAGCCTGTTGTAATGTTCCCCGATATGTATTTTGGGGAAAAAACAGGTGCGGGAGAATTTCAGGGAACAATCATTTTTTCAAATAAGCTTATTTTCGATATTCTTACCGAGACTTGCAGTGAGATAGGCAGAAACGGCTTTAAGAAGATAGTTATCGTAGGATGCCACGGCGGTAATGTCTCTATGATAAACAATTTTATCCGTTCCACTCTCTATACCCCTAAGGATTACATGGTAATGGGACTTCGTTGTTCATCAACTTGGCCCCGTCCCAAGGATATGCTTGCAATAATTGACGGCGGAAACCGTGATTACTTCCCCGAGCTTACCGACGAGGATATCGCACTCCTTCGTGACGTTGACGCTAATAACAAGGTTTACGGACACGGATGCTTTATCGAAACGGCTGTCGCTCTCGGTCTCCATCCGGAGCTTGTAGATAAATCAATGATTGGCAAAATTGACGGAAATAACGCTCACCGTCTTGAGGGATTCCAGCTAAAGAGCGGTGTTTATACTCCTTACGGCTGGATGGCGGATTACCCCAATTCTCTTTCCTCCGACTATAACGCAGGCAACGAGAGAATAGGCAGAAGCGTTGTAAAATATGCGGTTGACAAGATGGCTGAAAAGCTTAAGGTCATCAAGGAGGATACCACTCTTGAGGACTACCACAACGAGTGGCGCGCAAAACAAGAGTTGATTCGTGAGGGAAAATGGGACTTATTACAGTAACTTCGGTCGATGCTCCTGAGCTTGACGTTTACGCAAGGCTGACAGAGGCGCAATTAAAAAATAAACTTAATCCCGAAAACGCACTTTTCATCGCAGAAAGCCCGAAGGTTATCGGCACTGCACTTGATTCGGGGCTTGAGCCTGTGTCACTTCTTTGCGAGAGAAGTCACATCGACGGGGATGCAAAGGACATTGTAAAGAGACTTGGCGATATTCCGATATATACCGCTGAGCGTGAGGTTCTTGCATCTCTTACGGGGTATACCTTGACACGTGGTGTGCTTTGTGCCATGCGCCGTCCGAAGCTTCGCACACTTGAAGAGGTGCTTTCGGGGGCGAAGCGCGTTGCGGTGCTTGAAAATATTGTCGATTCAACCAATATGGGAGCGATATTCCGCTCGGCTGCGGCACTTGGTATAGATGCTGTTGTTCTTACACCTTCGTGCTCCGATCCGCTTATACGCAGATGTGTAAGAGTGAGTATGGGCACAGTCTTTCAAGTGCCTTGGGCATACGTCTCTGATAATGCCGAGGATTGGCCTGACAGAGGAATAGACAGACTTCATGCACAGGAATTTAAAACCGTTGCAATGGCACTTTCGAAAAACAGCGTGTGGATAGACGACGAGTCACTTAAAAAAGAGGAAAGACTCGCTATAGTGCTCGGCACGGAGGGTGACGGGCTTTGCGATGAGACGATTGCCTCTTGTGACTTTGTTGCAAAGATTCCCATGTATCACGGCGTTGACTCTTTAAACGTTGCAGCTGCGGGAGCGCTTGCGTTCTGGGAGCTTAGGAAAAGATGAAAAAATGCACTCCGAAATATTTCGGAGTGCATTTTTTACTTTACGCTGACGGCCTGTTCATCCGGAAGTTCTAACGGCTTTAGATTTTTCTTGTAAATAAAATAGAATGCTATGAAATTTGCAACTATAACGGGTGCCCAGGATACGGTGTAGCAGAGGTATAGCATACCGAATGAGTGATATACTTGGAAAACCGTATATATCCAAACGATTCTGATTCCGCAAACGCCTACGATTGAGATTATCATTGCCGATATAGAGTGTCCCGAGCCTCTGAGTACTCCTGTTGAAATCTCCATGATACCGCAGAGGATATAAGGAAGGGCAACGTAATTGAAACGTTCAACACCTATTTTTATAGCATCAGGATCATCTGTGTAAAAGCCGAGAAGTGTTTCGGGGATAGTAAATATAATAGCTACGCATATGAGCCAGAACATCGTTGATAAAAAGCAGGAGCTAAATATAATTTTAGGGATTCTTCGGGGCTTCCTTGCGCCTATATTCTGACTTGTAAAGGTGAGGGCGGCATGGTAGAAGGCATTCATAACAACGTACACAAAGCCCTCGATACTGCCTGCTGCACCGCTTCCCGCATTTACAGCCGCATTTTTGAACGAATTGACACCCGACTGAATGGCAACGTTTGAAATTGAGAAACAGGAGCTTTGAATAGCCGCGGGAATACCTAAAATCACAATGTCCTTAAATTCTCGCTTGTCAAAGCATATTTTTTTGAAATTTAAGAGAAGGAACCCCTGACCTTTTTTGAGAGCCAAGACAACAAGAGTGGCAGAAATATACTGGGACATGATCGTCGCGGTAGCAACACCTGCAACGTCCATGTTAAATACTATTACAAACAAAAGGTTGCAAACTACGTTTACAAGACCTGAAATTGTGAGGAATATCAATGGACGGGTGGTATCTCCCGCAGAACGAAGTGACGCACTTCCGAAGTTGTATATGATAAGTGCCGGAGAGCCTAAAAAGTATATTCTCAGATACAGAGTGGATTTCTCTATGACATCATCGGGCGTGCCCATCCATTCAAGTGCCTTCCCACATATCAAAAAGCCTACGATACAAGTAAAGATTCCCGATGCAATTGCAACAGTGGCAGCGGTGTGAAGTGCACGGTCGGCTCGCTCTGTATTCTTCGCTCCAATGTGACGGGCAATAAGTACATTGACTCCGACGGAAAGACCGATTGCAACGTTTGTGATAAGAGTGATGAGGGAGTTTGTCGAGCTTACTGCCGCAAGGGAGGTAAGACCGTCTTCAGCAAACTTACCTACAACGATAACGTCTGCCGCATTGTACAGAAGCTGAAGAACACTGGATAGCATTAAGGGTAATGCGAAAAATAAAATATTCTTTGTAATAGACCCCTCGGTCATCATGACCGCATGGCGTTTAAACATTTTGCTTTCTCCTATGAGACACGGCGTTGTAAATAACAGCGCCAATTAAAACGAAACCTATGTATCCGAATATCGGATACACTGTTGAAATGAGGTCGGAAAAGCCTACCATACTGACAAGATATACAATTCCGAGGTAAAGTGTGATGAATACTACTTTCTTCCATTTTTTTCGAAGAAGCCGTTTTTCTGCAAAAAGCACAATGCAAACACTGGATGAAAATCCGCAGGAAAACATTGCGAGTCCGAGAAGAGCGGCATATATTATCGCAAGAGCAAAGCTTATATCCTTTGATATCTCAAGCATCGGAAGAGCTTCATTTTGAACGCCCATTGCAAAAATGGAAAGAAGTATGGAAATTCCGATAAGCACGAGAAAAAGCGTTGCAAGAATGGATGCCACCGACAACTGCTTTTTACTTTTTGCACTTTCGGTAAGAGGTGCCATGATGCCCACACTACCGAAGAAATTGTATGAAACGCTGAGACTACAGGCAAGTACGGGGATTGTGAGCAAGGGGCTTGCCGCTTCTGTATTTGTTGTTGATGGGGGGATTGTGATTCCGTTTTTGAAAAGCGTTATAGCTGATATCACAACCGTCACAAGAACGAGAAGGGGTACGAATACCGATGAGAGAGCGATAAGTCCCTTCAAACCGAAGAAGAGCTCAATTCCGAGAAGCAGTATAAAAATTCCTCCGAATACTCTTGCAAGGTTTGCTGACACAAAGCTGTCCATAAGTGCTATAAAGCCCGATGTCATGATAACGCAAAGGAAAAAGTAGATAAGTATTTCAGACGTGCAAAATGTCACATTCACCAATTTCGGAGCAGAGCCGAACACAGCGGTGTCGAGGTGATAACACTTCGAGCTTTTGCAATAATGCATGAATGTTATGCAAAGTGTTCCAAGAATTACAAGAGCCGTAACGAGGTAAAAAAGACCTGTTTTTCCAAAAACTCCGAAAAATTGCCAAAGTTCTTGACCTGATACGAATCCTGCACCGACAAACGCACTTGAAATCGTTGTCGCAAGGGATAAAGTCGATATATTTTTATTCATTTTCACCATCCATGGCTACACGAAGTGCAGTCGCAAGCTGGTCCGAGCAGGATGTGGATTTGAATCCGCAACGTATTCCCTTTACCCTTTTTTCGACCTCTTCAACGGTGAGCCCTTCAACGAGTGCCGAAACCGCTTTGAGGTTTCCGTTACAACCGCCTGTGAATTTTACGTTGTACACGCGTCCATCACGGATTTCAAAGGTGATTTGTGAAGAACAAGTGCCTTTGGTTCTGTAAGTGTATTCCATATAAATCTCCAGATCATTTTATTCCAAGATAATATTATACATGCATTTTGCTAAAAAGCAATAGCAAAAATCACGAAATAAATTCGTTTTTTTATTTTACTTCAATTTCACGTTCGAGTTCAAAAGACCAGATATAGATTTTATTTACCTTCAGCGGAAGTATTTCGGAGAGCGCTTCGGCGTAAAGTTTCAGCTGCTCACGGTGACGCTCAAGAAGTATCTTTTCGGCGTTTTCTCCGCGTACTCTGTCGGTCTTGAAATCAATGAGTGTTATTCCACCTTCGTCATTTTCAAAGTAGCAGTCAATAACTCCCTGCAAGAGCACCTTTTCATCTTCTTTTTTGCAAGGCTCAGCTAAAAGATTTGAGGCATTCGTGATAAGTGTGTAACGCTTTTCACGTTCAATTTTTGGACTGCAGCGTATAGACTTCATGAGAGATGAATCGAATATAGCCGAAAGCTTTTTAAAGTCAAGAGCCTCGTAATGCTCGCGCAGTATGAAGCCGTCCCGAAGAAGTCTTTGCGCCTCTTTTTTGCATTCATCCTCGCTCGATATATCAAATGAGCAGAATTGCATAAAGGTGTGCATTGAGGTTCCCGCAAACGCGGGGGATATTTTTTTCTCGGTGCTTGTGAATTGCGGAGCAGAGTAAAGCTCAACGCTTTTTTTCTCATCACCCTCATCGAGAAGGCCCGCTTTAACGTCGGATACAGATATTTTATAAGGAACCTTTCCAATTTTGGAGTATTCTATTTCCTTTAGTGCAAATGCAATATCTTCCCTTGAAATTTCAACACGCTCCGACACTCTTTCCACGGCTTTTTCAATACGGTTTTCTTCGGGGACGTAGCGATTGTAAAGGGTTGTACAAAAGATAGGGGTTTCGGTGCGGAAAAAGTCTTCGTCCGACTCCAATACTTTTGTGAATTCGGGAAGGTCGGAAAGTGCTGCGGCAAGAAGCGATATGTGAGATGCTGCATGCTTTACGGTATATGAGAAGGAATTGTCGGTAAGAGAGGATGAGAAGACTGTGTTGCGGAGTGCCTGAATACTTGCCTCAGCAGTGATGAAAAGACGAGTCTCGGGGCGGGTGAGGGTAACGTAAAGGGTTCTGAGCTCCTCATCGATAAGCGCATTTCTCACGCTGTGAGCCGCTCCTTTTTTCAGGTATGACTCAAGATGTGTGCAAGGGGTTGAATATGGCAGATCAAAGGTGGGGCCGAAATCGGAAAATACCACCTTTTCGTAGCTGTCGCGTTTGTTCATGCCATGTCCGAGTCCCGCGGCAAAGCATACGGGGAACTGAAGTCCCTTTGAAGCATGAAAGGTCATGAGCTTTACAGCTCCCGGTATCTGCTTTTTCGCAGTCTTTCCCTTGGGATTTTTTTCGAGTGCATCAAAATATTCGCAGAGCGCACCAAGACTCTTTGCTTCACTCTTGCAGAAGCTTCGTGCCATTTCATAAAGAGAAATGACGTTTTCTCGTCTTGACGCGGAATCCGAAAGCTTTTCTAAGCGTGTGAACAGACTAACACGCTCCACTATATGCCACAATACTCGGTCGCAGGAGTTTTCTGAAGCGAATTCGCGCATACTGTCGAGAAATCCGAGAAAATCAATACACCTTTTTCCGAGTGCATCTTTTCTTTCAGAGGCTTTCTCAAGGGCGAAATAGAAGCTGCTCTTTTTGCGACAGGAGCGGATATCGTACAGCTCGTCGGGGGTGAAGGAGAAGGGAAGTGAGGATAGCGCGGAAACAAGATGAACGTCGTCCGTTGGGTTTGCAACAGCCTTTAAAAGAGAAATAAGAGTCAGTATCTCCCAGGACTCAAAAAAGTTTTTATCTCCTGTGGAGTCTGCGGGAATGCCTCTTTTGTCAAGTGAGAGCTTTACCGCATCAAGGGTGGAGGTGGCTCTTGCAAGGATGGCAATATCCTCAAATCTGTATGCCCCCGTACTTATCAGTTCAAGTATTTTTTCGGCTATGTATTCGCATTCGGCGCTCTCTTCGTCATCCTCATCCGATGCGGTCTTTGCGAATATTGCAAGCTCTACAGGGAAGCTTTTGCTTTCGGATTTTGAAAGAATAAGCTTATCCTTTTCAAGATATTTTTCGCTTTCCCAATTCATCAAACGTGAAAAAACTCTGTTTGCAAAATCTATTATGCATCCGTCCGAACGGTAGTTGTTCTGTAAAAATACAGTTTTTGGCTCAGATGTCACGGTATCGGCTCCCGGATGTGGGAGGAAGGTGTCGCGATAGTGTTCAAATATTTTCGGTGTCGCACCTCTGAACGCATATATGCTCTGCTTTATGTCACCTACCATAAAGCGGTTTTGAGAATTTGATACTGCGCGGAATATGAGATCCTGAAGCTCGTTTACGTCCTGATACTCGTCGATAAGTATTTCTGAGAAGCTTCGGGTAAGCTCCTCTGCGTACGGGGTCTTTTGAAATTCGCCTGTACTTCTTCGGTAGCTTCCTTCTTTGACAAGTGCCGAGAACGCATAGTGGCTCATGTCTGAGAAGCTCATCATTTTACGCTTCTTCTTTTCATCGGTGAAGCGGTAATGAAATTCCTTAATTATAAGGTCTGTTTCGCGAAGTATTTTGAGGTGTATGTCAAGCTGAATGTAAAGCTCATTTTCGTCATCTATTTTGTATTCGTCGGCAAGGTCTGATATGATATCCTTTGCCATTTTGCGAAGGTTCTTTATTTTTTCAAGAATCTCATCCTCACTTCTTCCGCGTATGGACGGCATTCGGGTGGAAGGGATCAGGGGAAGTGTTTTCTTGAAGCTTTCGTATGAGGTCTTTGCCGCATCCGATAAAACGCGTGCAAATTCAAGTTCGGTTTCTATTACAGGTAAATATTTTGTCTCAGCATCCTCGTCCTCGCCACAAAGCTCTGCTGCCTTTGTAAGAAGCTCACACGCCTGTTCAATGGTTTCCCTGATATCCGAGAGAAGGGATGAAAAGACATTGCTTTCAAACACCGAGCGCTCGCCCTTTGATGAAAGGAGTTCTTCAAGCGTCGCAATGTTTTCTTCAAGTAGCTGCATGGGGCAGGGGAAGTTTATAAGGCGGTTATATATCTTCATCAGTGCGGGTATGAGCTCTGCATCACCCCTTGCATTTGAAAATGCCTCGGCAAGAAGAAGGAAGCCCTCATGCCCCTCGCTTTTTGAATAGAAATTTTCAACGCACTCCTCCATTATTTCAAGAGCGAGTGTGTTAAGCTCTTCCTCGTCGGCAAGGTTCATCTGAGCGGGAAGCCCAAGCTCTCTCATGCAGTCTTTAACAATAAATCGGCAAAAGGAGTCGATGGTGGCTATTTTTGCGTAGGACAATTCAAGAAGCTGATGCCTGAGACGGGATACGTTTGCACCTTCGTTTTTCATTTCCTCGCGTATTCCGTCCGAAAGCTTGCGCTTGAGATCGCTTGCCGCAGATACGGTAAAGGTAACTACAAGGAAATCCGTAATGCTTTTTTGTGAGGAGGTGTCGATTATTCTGTCAAGAACACGGCGTGTGAGTACTGCCGTCTTTCCGCTTCCTGCCGCTGCAGATACAAGCACGTCACATCCTTTTGAGTTTATTGCAGTCTGCTGGTCGGGGGTGAACTGTATCTTACCCATTTTTTATACCTCCTCTTCATATATTAAGATTATACTAGAATTTTCTCACCGTGTCAACACAAAAACGGCAGGAGTCCCTTCGGTGTTTCGTGTCGCTATAGCTTCTGAGAGTAAAGCTTTGATTTTTTACGGTATGCTCTGTTCTGAATCGTGAATGTCACGATGCAATTTTTGTTGTTCTTATCCTCATATGACCGGATATTGGATATATCTCGTGTAACTCATTATCGTTGGAAAGAGTATGTCATAAAAGACTCCTCTCGGTCAAAAAATAAACAAAAGCACAAAAAACGCAACATTTTTTCAAAAAGGTCTTGATTGATTCCCAAAAAGGATGTATAATAAAATGTAAAATTATACTCAAATAATTATATTCAAATAAAGGACAAAAGAAAAATGTGTAACGAAAAACAGAATCTTTCCACAACCTACGATCCCAAATCGTTTGAGGAAAGACTTTACAAAACTTGGGAGGAGAAGGGATATTTCAAGCCCTCCGATGACCGCACAAAAACACCGTTTTCCATAGTTATCCCCCCACCAAACGTAACGGGTAAGCTTCATATGGGACACGCCCTCAACGACACTCTTCAGGATATCATTATCCGTACCAAGAGAATGCAGGGCTACAATACCCTTTGGGTACCCGGAACCGACCATGCGGGAATTGCGACTCAGATAAAGGTTGAGGAGGAGCTTCGCGTAAAGGAAGGCCTCTCACGTCACGATCTCGGGCGCGAAGAATTTTTGAAGAGAGTATGGGCGTGGAAGGAACAGTACGGTGGAACTATTATCTCTCAGCTCAAGCAGATGGGTGTTTCATGTGACTGGTCAAGAGAAGCCTTCACCATGAGTCCTGAGCTCTCCCGTGCAGTTAAGAAGACCTTCGTGTCTCTTTATAACAAGGGTCTTATCTATCACGGATACAGAATTATAAACTGGTGTCCCAAGTGTAATACCGCTCTTTCGGATACCGAGGTAGATTACAAAGACCTTCCCGGTAACTTCTGGCACATCCGTTATCCCATCGAGGGAAGCGACGAATATCTTGTTGTTGCAACCACACGTCCTGAGACCTATTTCGGTGACTCGGCTGTTGCGGTTCACCCCGAGGATGAGCGTTATTCTCACCTTGTTGGCAAGAACGTAATTCTCCCTCTCATCAACCGTCCCATTCCGATCATTGCCGACGAGTACGTTGACCGTGAATTCGGTACGGGCTGCGTTAAGATCACTCCTTGCCATGACCCCAACGACTTTGAGGTCGGTAAGCGTCATAACCTTGAACAGATTTGTATGCTCGACGGAAACGCACGCCTCAATGAGGTCTGCGGTAAGTATGTGGGTATGGACAGATATGAGGCGAGAAAGGTTCTTATCGAGGACCTTCAAGCGGCAGGCTTCATTGAAAAGATAGAGGAGCATTCTCACAACGTTGCACATTGCTACCGTTGCGGCACGACAGTTGAGCCTCTTGCTTCCAAGCAGTGGTTTGTAAGCATGAAGCCTCTTGCTAAACCTGCAATTGATGCTGTTAAGTCGGGCGAGATAGAATACATTCCCGACAGATTCTCCAAGATATACATGAACTGGATGGAGAACATTCAAGACTGGTGTGTATCCCGTCAGCTTTGGTGGGGTCACAGAATCCCCGCATATTATTGTGATGATTGCGGAGAAATGTTCGTTTCCGAAGAGGACGTAACAGTATGTCCCAAGTGTAAGAGTACCAATATGCGTCAGGACGAGGACGTTCTTGACACATGGTTCTCATCTGCACTTTGGCCATTCTCAACACTCGGTTGGCCCGATAAGACCGATGACCTTGACTACTTCTATCCTACAAGTGTTCTCGTTACCGCTTACGATATCATCACCTTCTGGGTAAGTAAGATGATATTCTCGGGTCTCGAGCAGATGAACAAGATCCCCTTCAAGTACGTGTTTATTCATGGTCTTGTACGCGATTCTCAGGGACGTAAGATGTCAAAGTCTCTCGGCAATGGTATCGACCCGCTTGATATCATTGACAAGTACGGTGCCGACGCGCTCAGATTCACTCTTGCTACGGGTAACTCTCCCGGAAACGATATGCGTTTCTACTTTGAGAGAGTTGAAGCCTCCAGAAACTTTGCAAATAAGCTTTGGAACGCTTCCCGTTTCGTTCACATGAACCTTGATATCGACACCATCGGACTTCCCGAGGTAGGAGAGCTTCGTGCCGAGGATAAGTGGCTTCTCACAGCATTTAACAAGCTTGTTGGCGAGGTTACTGCAAACATTGACAAGTATGAGCTTGGTATCGCACTCCAGAAGGTGTATG
The DNA here is from genome assembly GCA_045660745.1 of Eubacteriales bacterium. Taxonomy (GTDB): domain Bacteria; phylum Bacillota; class Clostridia; order Oscillospirales; family SIG627; genus RGIG6353. The sequence goes on along the minus strand of JAZREJ010000030.1, from coordinate 42,715 downwards.
ACTTTATTTGGGATATCTTCTGTGATTGGTATATTGAGCTTGTTAAGCCCAGACTTTCAAACAAGGAAGACCCCTCTAACAAGGCGGCACAGAAGGTTATTCTCTGGACACTTTCCGAGACACTTAAACTTCTCCACCCCTTCATGCCCTTTATTACTGAGGAGATTTGGCTTTCCTTCCCTCATAACGAGGAAAGCATCATGATTTCCAAGTGGCCTGAGGCAAATGCCGAGTATACGTTTGACTGTGAGTCCGAGGAGTTTGAAAAGATAATTTCGGCTATCCGCGCGATACGTCTCCGCCGCACCGAAATGAACGTTCCTCCTTCACGTCGTGCAAAGCTTTTCGTTGTAAGCGAATCGGCAGAACTCTTCAAAGCATCTGCGGCATTCCTTGAAAAGCTTGCAAGTGTATCCGAGGTAATTGCGGTTGATGAGTATAAGGATGCAGATTCGGTAGCAATCATCACCGATTCGGCAAATCTCTATATTCCTCTTGCAGATATGGTAGACTTTGAGAAGGAACTTGAGCGACTTGAGAAGGAGCTTCTTAAAGCTGAAAAGGAAATATCCGTATTTGAGAGAAAGCTTTCAAATGCCGATTTCGTTGCCCGCGCACCCGAAGCGGTGGTTGCAGGTGAGAGAGCTAAGCTTGAAAAGTACAAGGCTCAGAGAGAGGGCTGTCTTGCGGAGATTGAAAAAATTCGCGCCCGTATCAAATAATGACAAAAATTGCATAATTTAAAATGTATCCTATGCGTTGAGCATAGGATACTTTTTTTGTGAAAGGATTGGTAAAATGTTAGGCGAATTTAAAAATCTTAACGGAGATCTGATTATTTTTCCGAACGGAGAGATAGACCACCACGCAACCAAAAAGCTCAGAGAGGATATAGATTTCAAAATTTTAAGTGAGAGGCCGAAAAAAATAGTGTTTGATTTTTCAAGAACCTCTTTTATGGATTCCTCGGGACTTGGGTTGATACTCGGAAGATACCGAAGGGCAAAGGATATCGGAGCGGAGCTTGAGATAGTCAATCCCGGAAGTAAGATATACAGGATTCTTGAAATGGCAGGAATAGATAAGATGATAAGCATAAAGGGGGTAGAAAAATGAAAAATGAAAAAATAAACGAGATACGCGCACGCTTCAGGGCGCACTCGTCAAACGAGTCTCTTGCCAGAGTCATGACCGTGGCTTTTTTGATGCCTTATTCACCGACGGTGGAAGAGCTTGCCGATATTAAGACGGCGGTTTCCGAGGCGGGGACCAATGCTATTGTGCATGGATATCGCTCTGATGATAAGAAGTACATAAATATGACGCTTTCAATGTACTCAGACGGGACTGCTTCGGTGAGTATTGTTGATAAGGGGTGCGGTATTCCTGATATAAAACAGGCTATGCAGCCTCTTTTTACAACGGATGCGGAAAATGAGCGCAGCGGTATGGGTTTTTCCATAATGGAGACATTTTCGGATAAGCTCAGGGTACGCTCGCGCGTTGGAGAAGGAACGGGTATCACTATGGTGAAAAAACTGTCGCAGTTTAAAAAATGAGAGAAGAAAAGCTTGATAAAATACTCAGGGCAAAGTCCGGATGTGAAGAAAGCCTTTCAGCGCTTGTGAGCGAAAATATAGCTCTTGTTAAAAGCATTGCCAAGCGCTTTGTTGACAGAGGTGTCGATTTTGATGACCTTGTGCAGATAGGGACCATCGGACTTATAAGAGCGATAAGAGGCTATAACGAGGAATTTAATACCGAGCTGTCAACCTATGCCGTTCCTATGATAACAGGAGAGATAAAACGCTTTTTGAGAGATGACGGACTTGTCAAGGTTGGGCGTGAGACGAAAAGACTCGGTGTCATGATAAAGCGCTTCGCCTCTGAGTTTGAAGCAAGGAACGGCAGAAGTCCCACGACAGACGAGATATCCGAATGCCTTAACGTTTCGGGAGAGGATATAGTTTTTGCACTTGAGGCGACTCAACCACCGTCCGCTCTCGAATGGGATGGGGAAGACGGAGAAAGCCACGTTCTAAGTATCGGAGTTGACACGGTGGATTCGGATATTGAGCGCTTTGCACTGCGCGAAGCACTGTCAAGGCTTACTCCGGATGAAGAAAAGCTGATAAGGCTGAGATACTACAAAGGACTTACGCAGGAGAAAACTGCAAGGCTACTCGGTATGACTCAGGTTAAAGTGTCAAGAGAAGAGAAAAAAATTTGCGCAAAACTTAAAACATGGCTTGAATAAATTGATAACTTGTGTTACAATATCCCTGTATTTGAAAAATCTATATGAAAAGAGGAAAAAACATTGAAAATACTCGTTATCAATGCAGGTAGTTCTTCACTTAAGTATCAGCTTATTGATATGACAGATGAGAGCGTTCTTGCAAAGGGTCAGTGTGACCGTATCGGAATCGCAGGCGGAAACTTCAAGCAGAAGGTTCCCGGACGCGAGGATTACAAGATTGACGTTGAAATGAAGAATCATGAGGATGCTGTTAAGCTAGTTATCGACACACTTACCGATAAAGAGCAGGGCGTTATTTCTTCCATGAGCGAGATTGGTGCTGTAGGACATAGACTTGTTCACGGAGCAGATAAGTTCTCAAAGTCTGTTGTTATTGACGACAACGTTATCGAGACTGTTCGCGAGTGCAGCGTACTCAGTCCTTTGCACAACCCTGCAAACCTTACAGGTGTTAGGGCTTGTCAAGCAATTATGAAGGGCGTTCCTCAGGTTGGCGTATTTGATACAGGCTTCCATCAGACAATGCCCGATTACGCATATCTCTATCCCATCCCATATAAGTACTATGAAAAGTACCATATCCGTCGTTACGGCTTCCACGGTACTTCTCACCGTTATGTTTCCATGCGTGCGGCTGACATGCTCGGCAAGAAGCCCGAGGACATCAAGATTGTAACCTGTCACCTTGGCAATGGCTCATCCATCGCGGCGGTTGACGGTGGTAAGTGTCTTGATACTACAATGGGTATGACTCCCCTTGAAGGTCTCATGATGGGTACCCGTTCAGGTACTATCGACCCCGCTATCATCACATTCCTTATGGAAAAGGAAAACATGAGCATTGCAGATATTGATAAGATGCTCAACAAGGAGTCGGGTATTCTCGGTATTTCCGAAAAGACCAGCGACAACCGTGACATCGAAGAGGGTGCAAGACAAGGCGACGAGCGTTGCCAGCTCATCGAGTCTATGCTCTGCCATCAGCTTACCAAGTATGTTGGCGGTTACATGGGTGCTATGGGCGGATGTGACGCTATCATCTTCACAGGCGGTATCGGTGAAAACAACCCCCACTACCGCAAGAGAGTAGCTGATAAGTTTGCTTTCATGGGAGTTAAGATTGACGACGAAAAGAACGAAGCTGCAAAGCGCAACGGTCTTGAAGCTGACGTTACCGCTGAGGGCTCTACCGTTAAGATTCTTGTAATCCCCACCAATGAAGAGTTGATGATTGCAAAGGATACCTACGATCTTGTAAAATAAGCATAAAACAAGGAGATGCGAAAGCATCTCCTTTTAGTTTGTCAAAGGGCATCCCTTTAACTGGTTATCATTTTACAAATTTTCTGCCTGTTTTCTTTGACATAAACTCGGCAAAGCGGTCAAAGTCGGTGTTAAGGATAAGCTTTTCGTCAACCCCCACGTCCTCAAGAAGCTTGATTGCCGCTGAGTGATTGCCAACCTCTCCCGCGAAATGTGCGTCTGAGGATATAACGAGCTTTACTCCGTATTTGTTGCAAAGACGGGCAACGTCGGCGCAGTTTACCCATCCCGACGGACGGGTTATTGCACTTGAGGAGTTTATCTCAACTATTTTTCCGTATTCTGCAAATACCTTAACGCATTTCTCGTGGTCAAAGTCATATTTTGCGTCTCCGCAGTGACCTATAACGTCAATATGAGGATTTTTCGCAACGTTCAGCCAAAGACGGGTATGAGCCTCAAAGCTAATAGGAGAGAAGCACATCGCGTGAATAGAGGCAATTCGCCATTCAAGTCCGTCAAGATGAGCGTCGGAAATATCAACGGTGCCGTTTGTGTCAATAATATTGGTTTCGCATCCGCGGATAACATATACCCCTTCAAACTCGTCGGGAACGGTGCACCACATCGAGCCAAAGTAGGTGTCGTGAGGGGAGCCCGGCATTGTGCCTGTATGGTCGGTGACACAAATGAAGCGAAGTCCCTTGTTTTTTGCCTCACGCAGATTTTCAAGAAGCGTTGAATGTGCGTGGGTTGACATTACAGTATGTGTATGTGTGTCTGCAATAGTTTTCATTATACCTCCGCCTCAAAGTCAAGACACTTGATTTTGACTTTACCTGACACGATCATCTGTGCGCGGGCATCGAAAAGATTTATCTTTTTTGCCTTGTCAAGATGATGGGAATTGGGGTCTCCGTTTCCGACACCGAGTACCTCTCCGTCGGTTATCTCGACAAGTGCGTCAAATCCCGGAATGGGTGTACCGCGCGAGTCGGTAGCGGTGAGGTCGATGATTCGCATATCTTCACCTTCAAACGTCTCTATCTTAAGAGCTGCAAATTCCCCTGCAGTCCAACGCTTATCACGTGCTTCTTTCTTGCCGTCACGCACGATTGCTTCAATTGAGCCCTCGTCATAGCCGATAGTCCATTCGGCGCGGTGGTTTACCGCCTTTGCATATCCCATGTGACGTCCGTTCTGGTAAAGGTCAACTCCCGAAGCGTTTGTGAAGGCGCATACTCTTACCTTGTCGCGCTCATTGTGATTCCAATGGGGAATAAGATGAACGAAAAGTTCCTCCTTATAGTAGCCCGCAAGGTGATAAGCAATATCCTTTTCAAATCCGCAAAGATCCATGATACCCCAGTGAGAGGTAACGCTGGGCCATTCATATGGCTGCGGTTCGCCTCTGTAGTCAAAGCCGCTCCATACAAAGCAGCCTGCATTGAAGCTGTGGTCGAAATATGCCTTCATGGTCCTGTCAAGAGACTCCGAGAAGGTGTCTGCCCAACGGTCTCCGTAGCTTGACCATACCTGTTTCTCGCTGTCTGCCTCATATATGCCGCGGGTTGCGAACGTGGGACAGTTCTCTGTACCTACTATTGTTTTATTTGGGGACAATTTATGACATTTTTCATAGTCCTCAATAAAGTAGTTAATGCCTATAACGTCAAGCACCTCGGATGCGTTTTTGCTTTCGAGTACTCCGCCGTTCATTGCGGCAGTTACCGCACGGGTGGTATCCAGTGCAATAATTCTCTCCCGCATTTCCCGCGCTATTTTAAGTCCTCTCTCTTCACTCTGCCAAGGCTCTTCGTTGAAAAGCGAGTAGAGGAATACCGATGGGTGATTGCGGGAAAGCTTTACGAGCGCATCTATCTGTGCCATTGTATCCGAAGAATTGTTGAAATGGCGGTTTTCAACCATTACAAGTATTCCGAGCTTGTCGCATTCGGAAAGAAGCTCTTCGCTTGGCGCATGATGAGCGCAACGGTAGGCGTTGATTCCGAGTGCCTTGAGCTTTTTGAGTCTGTATTCGGTAAGCGTTTTACCTGTTGCGGCACCTACTCCCGCATGATCCTGGTGACAGCAAATACCCTTTATTCTCTCTTTTTCTCCGTTTAAGAACATTCCTCTCTTGGAATTCCACTCTATTTTTCGGAATCCCACTTTACAGTTGAAGGTGTCGCAAAGGGTGTTTCCGTCAAAAAGCTTTGCTTCAAAGGTGTAAAGATAAGGATTCTTGGGGCTCCAAAGCTTGGGAGTTTCAACGTTCTTCATAACGTGGCATCCGACAACTGTATCAATGAGATTTCCTTCGGCATCCGAAAGGGTGGAAATTATTTTTCCGTTACCGCTTGTTTCAAAATCTGCCGCAATGTACCATACCTCATTTCTTTCAACACCCCTGATAAAAATGTCGTCTGTCAGAAAATGAATAGCGGGCTTGATAACAAGATTTACAGAGCGGTAAATACCCGCCCCCTCATACCACCAGCCCTCCCATACCTCGGCATTAACGTGTACTGCAATAGTGTTTTCACCCTTCACGAGATAATTGGAAACGTCACATGAAAAGCGGTTGTATCCGCTGAAATTTCGCACAGCAAGAGTGCCGTTCACATAAACCTCGCAAGCGCCGAGCACTCCGTCAAAAACAAGTATTGCGCATTCGAAGGTGTCAAGAGTGACGGTTGTGTAGTACCAGGCAGAACCGCGCTTTTTATATCCGCCTGAAGGAGCTTCATTTTCGTCTGGCGCGATTTGCGTCATCCAATCGTGAGGGATGTGAACCTCGGTCCACTCATTTTCCTTTTTGAAAATTTCAACGTCTCCCATAGCGCCTCCGGCCTTACAGGCAAGATAGTATGCGTTATGGTCGATTTTGCCGAATCTTTTGGTTTCTCCGGGATGGAAAAACCATTTGTTTAAATTAATTTTTGAATTCATGCATTCCATTCATCCAAAACTCCCTGTACTGAATTTGTGGGGAGGCATAAAATTCCCAATGATGAACAAGGGGACTTTCTGCCATATACTCACTCTGTTTTCCGATAACTCTTACAAGTCCGTTATCGTAAAACTCAATGAAAGCGTAAAGAGGGTCCTTGTAGGGGATAAGCTTACCTGTGTATTTGTGGCTCATGGAGTTTATAATCATATAATGGATTCCGCCTTTTAAAAGGTATTCGTCCGCATGGTCGTGTCCGGAGATGCACAGTGTAACCTTGTTATATCCTGCCTTTTCGTTAGCGCTCTTTATAACGTTTGTGAACTGATGTATATTATATACTACCCAGTCTCCGACTTCAAGAGTAGCGTGAGTAAAGATAACGCAACGCTTATCGGTTGAGTCTATATCATTTTTTAACCAGTCGAGTTGTATCGGGTCGATGTAGCAGTTTGAAAAATCATAGTGGTAGTTACTGTTTTCGTAGTCAACGTATTCTTTGCCGTACTTGAAATTGTTGGTGTCAAGCACGATAAAGTGATATTCTCCACTGTCAAAGCTATAGTATTTATCTATTTGACCTTGAAAATCCATCATTTCACGCTTTGTGGAGTTTTCACAGTCATGATTTCCGAGAACGTGATATCTCGGACCGTCGAATTTGTTCCATACCTCAAGCATCTGTTTGCCTGATTCGTCGGGGCGGATAAAGTCTCCGAGCTGAATTATAAAATCGGCGCCTCTTTCTGATGCCTCAATTACGAATTTTTCAATTCTCCAACGCTCGTCAACACCGCAGGTGTTGTGATGAACGTCTGCACATACTCCGAATATAACCTGTCTTTGCATAATTACCTCCTGAGATGAAATTACTATATCGATATAGTAATACAATTTCTTGAATATGTCAAGAGAAAACTTGACAAAAAGATAAAAATATATAAAATATATAGATGAATAATATTTAAGGATGTTTTATGAATAAAGTAACACTCAAGGATATAGCACAAAGCCTCGGGGTAACTGTAGGAACTGTCTCCCATGTACTCAACGGAATAGACGATATTTCTCTTCCTACGCGTGAAAAGGTTTTGAAGGCGGCAAAGGAAATGGGGTACATTCCAAACAACTCCGCGGTTTCACTTCGCTCGGGTAAAAGCAATACCATTGCAATAATCGTTCCTGACGTTTCAAACCCACATATCGCAAATCAGGTGAAGCTTCTTGAGGACGGACTAAGACTTCGTAACTATACAGCACTTATCCTGAACACCAATGAGGATGAGGATTCTGAGTACAATGCTATTGTCACAGCGGCATCAAGAAGCGTTGATGGAATACTCCTCTGCCCATCTCAGCAATCGCGGGACAATATAAAATTTTTGCAGAAAATCGAGATTCCCTACGTACTCATCGGAAGATATTTTGCTGGTGGTAACTCCGACTACGTTACAGCCGATGATTTCGAGGGGGGGAGACTTGCGGGAAAATGGCTTATTGATAAGGGCTTTACAAGTCCTGTTTATATAGGTACCTATAAGTACATCGAGCCCAGCGGTCTGCGTTTTGACGGACTGAGCAGTGCTTTTGAGAGTGAGAATATCACAATTGACAATTCCAGATTTTTTGAAACAAGCTCAAAGAGAGATGGCATAAAGGAAGCGTTTAAAAGACTTTCTGAAAGCGGAATCCAATATGACAGTATCGTTGCATTTTCAGACTTTATCGCATTTGAACTCATGTCAATGGTAAAAAAAGGTGTTCCTGTTATTGGCTTTGATGCAATTAACTCCCATTTGCATATTCCGTTTTCCTATGTGAGTGTCGGTATGAGCGGAAACGGCTGGTCAGACACAGCACTGGATGTACTCTTTGAGAAGATGGACGGTAACACTGAACGTTTTCAAAAGCTTTGTCCTGTTAAAATATACGAATTTTAAAAAATACGCCATCGGGAATACCCGATGGCGTATTGTTTTATTTGAGATTTATGCCCACCACATAGCACCGGGAGTTTCCTTGATGATAACTTCCTTCAGGAAAGAAACCGCCTTTTCAAGACCCTCCTTGGGACTCATGAGACCGTCCTCGTGCTCAATGCTGACAGTACCGTCATATCCGACAGTACGGAGAGTGGAGATGATATCGTTCCAAACCTCCTTGCCGTGACCGTAACCAACTGTACGGAATACCCAAGAACGGTTTGCAATATCGCCGTAGCCCTTGTTGTCGAGTACACCGTTTACCGCACAATTGTACTTGTCAATCTTTGTATCCTTAGCGTGGAAGTGGTAAATAGCACCTGCTTCGCCAAGCTTTTTGATAACCGCAATGGGGTCCATAGCTTGCCAGATAAGGTGGCTCGGGTCAACGTTTGCACCTATGATATCGCCTACAGCCTCTCTGAGTCTGAGAACGGTTTCGGGATTGTATACGCAGAAGCCGGGATGCATTTCAAATGCAATCTTTTTGATACCGTGAGCACGGCAGAACTCTGCTTCCTTCTTCCAGTAAGGAATGAGCACCTCTTCCCACTGCCATTTGAGAATTTCACCGAATTCGCTGGGCCAGGGACAGGTTACCCAGTTTGAGTACTTTGCGTTTTCGCTGTCACCGGGGCATCCCGAGAAGCCAACGATGGTTTCAACTCCGAGCTTTTCCGCAAGAAGAACTGCGTTGTTGAAATCGTTATGATAGGTTGCTGCGACCTCCTTGTCGGGGTGAACGGGGTTGCCATGACAGGATATAGCGGATATCTCCATGTTGTTATCATTTAGTATCTGTTTGATCTCTTCGATTTTGCTATCGTCTGCGAGAAGCACCTCGGGGTCAAAGTGAGCTTTACCGGGGCATCCGCCTGCACCCATTTCAACCTGCTCAACTCCGAGAGAAGCAAGATATTCGATCATTTCCTGGAACGAAAGAGATGCAAGAACGGGGGAAAATACACCAAGTTTCATAATTTCGTCTCCTTTATATCTTTTTTTAAAATTTTATCACATTTCAAGCCTTTTTTATAGACTAATTTTATCCTAAACTTTAATTATTTTGACATTTTGTCAAAAAGAGCTTGGGCATAAAACTCAAATCCGAGGTCATTCGGATGCAGACGCAGGTCTGCATAAAGCGGTATCACATGCGGCACAAGCTCGCGCCCGTCAATAATTTCAACCTTGGGAAATTCGGAAAGAATACTTTTCATAATTGCAAAAAGCTCGTCAAACGATCCTGTTTCCGTGACTTTACTGCAGTCGTCACGCCATATCGGAAGTATGGCAATGATTCGTGAGGAAGGGTACTTTTCAAGAAGAGTTGAGTAGTAATCTCTCATATTCTTTTTAAGTGCACCGACGCTCACTCCACCTGACCAGTCATTTGTGCCGTAGGCAGTGAAAACATAATCCGGACGGCGCGGTGTTTGTACGTCTGTTACCGTCGAGTTGTATACGTCACCGCCTATACCGAAGTTGTAAAAGTCAAGCCCCATCTTCTCGGCAAATCTTGTAACGTAGCAAAGGGAGGGGAGATATGCTGTGTATCCCTGAGTTATAGAGTCTCCGAAAAAGAGTGCAAGAGGCTTTTCGGGGGCAGGCTCAACGCTTGCGTTGTCGGATATTTCAAGCGACGTGATAAAGGTCTCCGAAAGATTTGGGAAATATACGGTTATGTGCTTTTTACCTTCGTTAAAGCTTGTTTCTATCACTCTCGGTGTGCCGTCGACTACGTTTTCACCCTCGGATGCCCAAAGCTTTCCGTCCACCAATATGTCAAAAGCGCCGAGCTCCTGCGATGAGCCGGGGCGGAGAAGATATCCGAGCTTCAGGAAGTTTGTGTCCGATATGAAATCAAGGCGAATTCCCGCAGACGCCGAGGCTCTGATTCCAAAATTCTCCCATCTTGCCCCCAAGCGCTTGATGATGTCTCGGGGGTATCTGCAAAAGCCAAGCATACCGTGGATATGCTGTATATCAAGCGCACCTTTTACAAGAGAAGTAATTGTTTTATCACTTAGTTTCATACGAGAATCTCCTTTGTTATATTTTTGAAAATGGGAAGTGTTAATTTATTTCTTCCTCCATGCAGCGGGTGACACACCGCATTTCGATTTGAACATATTTGAAAAATGGTGTTGGTCAGAATAACCGAGTGCTTCGGATATCTGACCTATCGACATCGCTGTGTTGGAAAGATATGTTTTAGCGATGCTTATCTTGTTGTTTAACTGGTATTCGTAGGGGGTCATGCTGAACTCCTTGACGAAAAGCTTTTGACAGTAGTCCTTTGAACGGAAAATGACGGTGGAAAGCTCGTCTGCCGAAACTATCCTGTCAGTATTGTCATCAATATAGCGCTTGAGCATCAGCACCTCGTCACTGTATTGAGATTCTGAATAGGATCTTGAAAGCCCTGAAAGTATCTCAACGAAAAGCCCTTGTAGGGAGGACTGTATCTCGTCACTCGGGCGTCCTGAATGGGTAAGCACCTGAATGCGCTCAAACGGGGATTTGAGTCCTATGCCGTTGAAGGTGTATTTACATTCAAGCCCATATGCGTCAACAAGTGTATCTACAAATTCTCCCTCAACGTTCATGAATATTTTGACGTAGGGAGAGGATGAATCCGCATAGTATTTCTGGTCTGTATGTGCGGGCAAAAAATATATCATATCACGCTCTACGTGATATGTTTTATTTTCATGCTCTATCCAGCCTTCTCCGTCAAGCACGTATTCGATAACCGCATTTGCCGAATTGCGCCGTTCGATATAATAGCTTGAATCGCAGTAGGATGTACCTATCAGAGAAGCGTAAAAAGCGTTGTTAGCAGGGCGAAAAAATGCCCTCATATCTTCATACAAATTGTTTTCCTCACATTTCCAATTATAATTCGCACAAAAAATCCTCTTATATCAATTATAATACAAATAGAGATAAATTTCAAGGAGGTTTTCAAAAAAATGAAATTACGTCCACCTGCAACCCCGCTTATAACTCACGATCCTTACTTTTCCGTATGGTGTGATACCTCTCCCTTGGCAAATGTTATGCACTGGACAGGTTCCCCCAATACCATGATAGGAACCGTGAGCGTTGACGGTGAAGTATACCGTTTTCTCGGAAAGGTCGATTACGTTTTCCTTCAGGGCGATCCCTACCCGATTGCAACGCTTGAGAAGAGTGATATCGACGCTTTTTCAACTGCTTTTACTTACAAAGCGGGAAGCATTCGCCTGAGGGTGAAGTTTACCTCTCCAGTGCTTCCGACAGACCTTTATCTTTCCTCGCGTCCCGTTTCCTACTGTCACATAAGCTACGAGGCACTCGATTCAAAAGAACACAAGGTTTCGGTTAGACTTTTCTGCTCTGAGGAATTTGTTCTTAACAAACGTGGCGAGGACAGAGCCTGGAGTGAGGAATGTAAGCTTGAGGGCGCATCCTGTATCAAAATGGGAAGTGGCGAGCAGAAGGTTCTCTGGCGTTCGGGCGATGACGTGAGAATTGACTGGGGTTATTTATACCTCGGAGTAAAAGGTGAAGCACACATCGGAAATTCCGCCCAGAACGGCTTGTATGGCGTGTGGGTTGAAAAGGAGCTTGAAAATGATGCACTTTTCTTCTTCGCCTATGATGACATTGAGAGTATGGTATACTTCGGTGACAGACTCAAGGCATATTGGAAGAACGACGGCAAAACTATCACAGAGGCAATTTCCGAGGCACTTTCGGATTATGATGTAACGCTTGCACGTTGCAATGACTTCTCACAAAAGCTTAGAGAGGATGCCATATCCTGCGGCTCCGAAGAATACGCTGATCTCCTTGAGCTTGCTGTACGTCAGGTAATGGCAGGTCATAAGCTGGTTGTGGATAAGGACGGCAAAAACCTCTTCATTTCAAAAGAGTGCTTTTCAAACGGATGCGGTGCAACCGTTGACGTGACCTATCCGTCATCCCCACTGTTCCTTCTTTATAATACCGAGCTTATGAAGGGTATGCTCCGTCCCATAATGAAGTATGCCGCAAGCGATGCTTGGCAGTTCGACTTTGCACCCCATGACGTTGGTCAGTATCCTCATATCAACGGACAGTTCTATTATCCGAATAATATAAAGAATCAGATGCCCGTCGAGGAATGCGGAAATATGATAATCCTCTTTGCCGCTATTTGCGACAGAGACGAAAACTGCGATTTTGCAAAAGAATATCTTGATACAATAAAAGCTTGGAGCGAGTATCTTATAAAGTATGGTGAGGACCCCGAGCATCAGCTTTGCACGGATGACTTTGCGGGACACCTTGCTCATAACGTAAATCTTTCTATAAAGGCAATAATGGGTATTGCGGGCTTCTCAAGGATACTTGAAAAGCTTGGTGAAAATGAAGAAGCATCCCGACTTATGGAAATTGCCCGCAGATATGCCGCCTCCCTCGTTGAGCGTGCGAAGAATTCAGACGGTAGCTTCCGCCTTGCCTACGATAAGCCTGAGACCTTCTCTCTTAAGTATAATACCGTTTGGGATAAGGTATGGAAGACAAATCTTTTCCCCAAAGAGTTTTACGAGGGTGAGATCGAACGCTACAAGAAGGAAATGCTTCCCTACGGTATACCGCTTGACTCACGTGAGAAGTATACAAAGTCCGACTGGCTCGTTTGGGCGGCTTGCCTTGCAGAAAAGCGTGAGGATTTCGACCTGCTTACAGGCTCACTCTGGAAGGCTTATAATACCACACGTTCACGTGTTCCGCTGTCTGACTGGCTGTGGTGTGATACCTCGGAATGCTTGATATTCCGTCATCGTACCGTTCAGGGTGGGCTATTCATGAAGCTTATGCTTTGAAAAAATTGAGAGAGGCACATCGCCTCTCTCTTTTTAGTCCTCAAGCTGTTTTGATAAAAATCCCGCCGCCGTTTGCAAAAGCTTTATTTCGGTCTCACTCGGCTCATTCGTATTTGGGGAAAGTGTTGCAACCGCACCTATAATATCTCCGTCAAGCACAATGGGTACAAGCACCGAAATGTGTGCAGAGGTCTGGGAGTTTATAAAGAGCGGCTTTTCACCGTCTCGGTAAGTGTAGGTCGTTCGGGATTCGATGAGTGAATCTGCATCGGCAGAGAGCTTTGACTCAAGAAATTCGCGCTTCGGAAGTCCCGCTGATGCGATGATTGCATCTCTGTCGGAAATTACAACACTGAGTCCGCAGCTCTTGTTGAGTGTCTCAGCGTAGCTTGCGGCGAATGAGTGAAGCTCCCCTACGGGTGAGTACTTTTTGAAAATTACTTCTCCGTCGTGGTCTGTATATATCTCGAGCGGATCTCCCTCCCTTATGCGGAGGACTCGTCTTATTTCCTTGGGGATAACGACACGTCCCAAATCGTCTATACGGCGTACAATACCTGTTGCTTTCATATATAAATTCTCCTTAAATTACAAAGTGTGTTGTTATTATCTGTATTTTAAGGGGATTTATACTCTTTTATAATTATAATACTTGAAAAAAGTAAAAATGTGTGATATGATTAGTTTAAATAAATCAGCGAAGGAGATGACCAAAATGAAAAATAACATCTTAAAGTTATTGGTTTTAACAACATTATTGCTTGCGGTTTTGTTATCGGGATGTAGCGCGGGCAAAGGAAACAGTACGCCGCCTGTGTATACAATGCTAAATGAAGCTGCAGATATGTGTGAAGAAAGAATGAATATGCTGTTAGATATGGTGGATTTTTCTATGAAAGAGTTATCTACAACCTCTAATAGTGATATGCACGCAAAAATCGCACAAATAGCTCGATGTGATGTGTCCACTATCAAACAATTAGAGACGGAATTCCCTGATGTATATGCTCCCGAAAGAATTCGTTCCTTACTAACAAATTATCCACATCAAGGAGCAGAGAGCATTATTTCTACGATATTCATAAAATCTAAGAAACAGCAGGCGTTAGAAACAAAATTGGAAGAGTGCAAAACTACCATTTATGAGTTAGATGCAGGTTTTGAGAATCTTGATTTGTGCATCGAGTACTATGAGGTGTTAGTAGAGTGTAAAGGATACATTTGTGCTAGCAATATTAAAAATGGTTTAACACCTCTTAAAAAAGAATATGACCAATATAAAATGGATTTTTTATCGTATCGAGCAAAATTGAAATAAAACATTTAGGAAAATGATGTAACTTTAACATTTGCTAAATGCCTTCTCATCAACAAACCAATATAAAGAACAAGCGAGGTGAATTTCACCTCGCTTGTTCTTTATATCTCTCCAAAAAACTATGTATCGCAAAACAAAATCTGTCGAACGGTGTCAATGTTGTCAGCAAAGGGTCGCCCTCTCTTATCCGCATCGTGCGCCGAATCTCCTTCGGAATCACCACACGCCCAAGGTCGTCTATTCTACGAACTATTCCTGTTGCTTTCATTATAAGAACCTCACCCATTTGCAAAATCATAAATTTTGAATGGGCGCCCGAGAACCTTGTTCCTCGGTACCCTCGTAATAAATCTCCTTTTAATTCAACTCGTGATACTATTATTTGTGATTAAAGATAATTTAAGCTACATAACTTTACTTTTTGTTGTAATTATGATAAAATGATGTTTCTAACATAAATAGCAGTCGCTTTATACGCAAAAAGCACAAAGGAGAAGAGATAGTATGCTGAGAAAGTCTAGTAAAACTAATTATTTTGAATATTGCTTGGAGGAAGGACAAAATTCGTATATTGGATTTATGTCTTTTCAGCATTTCCGCAAAGGGAAGCTTTATTCCGATATTGTTGTGCGTCCCGAAAACCAAAGGACCGAAACCGAGCGTGTTGAGTGCTACCCCGTATCTGACGATGCAAAGGAAGATGGCAGAAACGAGGGTTGGTATCCGGACAGCAGTGTGGCATATATCCGAATTTTGTGGAAAGAGTTTGAGCCTGAAAGAGGTGAATACAACTACGCTTTTATAGAGGATATTTTGGAAAAGGCAAAGAAAAATAAGCAGACACTGGTTTTTCGTCTTATGGCACACAGTACACGTGCAAAAGACGATGTTCCTGATTGGCTTAAAGACCTTATCCCCTGTCCTGAGAGGCCACCTATGAAAAGGGTTAAAGATTCTCCGTCAGATCCTCTTTTTATGGAGTTGTTTTTAAAAGCCGTTACGGCGCTTGGAAAGCGTTTTGACTCTAACCCTTGGTTTGATGCTATTGACATTTCATTACCCGGAGCTTGGGGAGAAGGACACAACTTAAACCAATACCCCGACGACCTACTTATGAAAATTATTGATACTTATGCATCCGCTTTCCCCACCACACAGCTTTTCACACAAATATCCCGACCACACCTTGTTGAGTATGCTAAAAAATACACTAATGTGGGTTGGCGAGGAGATGGACTTGGGGATCCGTACCACACCGACAGCTATTACCCTGAGCATATAGAAAAAATGGGTGAGCAATGGAAGGTTGCACCTGTGGCCTTTGAGTCGTTCTGGTGGCTTTGTGAATGGCAAAGAAAGGGATGGGATATAGACACTATTATCGATAAAACTTTAGAGTGGCACATTAGTACCTTTAACCCGAAATCAATGCCAATTCCATATGATTGGAAAGAAAAGTGCGAATATTGGATAAGCAAAATGGGCTACCATTACACCATTGACTGCGTATCTTTCCCTGAAAATGCAACTGCAGGCGACACTCTTTCCCTGAAGCTATGCATAAATAATATCGGATCTGCCCCCTGCTACAAGGCGTTGCCTTTAATTTTAAGACTTGCAAACGACAATCAAAGTTATGAATTTAGGCAGGATTGCGACATTAGAAAATGGCTTCCGGGCAAACACACAGAAATGCTTAGTGCAACACTCCCAACTGACATTTGTGCCGGTAATTATAAGCTTGAAATTGGCTTACTTAGCCCTCACACAGACGTGGTGTATTTTGCGACCAATGCAAAACGCGACGGCGGCTTTTATGAGATTGGAAATATTATAATTAAATAGACAAACAAGCGAGGTGAATTTCACCTCGCTTTATATCTTTCTACCACACTATGTATCGCAATGCAAAACTTGTCGAAAAGTGTCAATGTGTTATGAGACGGGTCGCTCTCCCTTATGCGGAGGACTCGTCTTATCTTCTTGGGGATTACAACTCGTCCGAGATCGTCTATACGGCGTACAATACCTGTTGCTTTCATATATAAAAATCTCCTTTTCACTATTTAATGGTGTGGAGTTAGTATGTGGAATATTGCCATTATTATACTCAAACGGAAGCACGCTTTTTAATTCCTCTTCAACCCAATCTTCTCGTCCGTATAGCTCACGTTCTATTCGATCGATGTTAGAAGTAATTAATGATTTTATCAGTGAATTTACTGATAAATCTTGTACTCAAAAGAAAGATTGTTCTCTTTATAACCTCTTGTTTTCACAGCAATATTTTTAATTAAAGTTGCAGCAAACTTGCCGTTTTGGTTCATCCAAATCAAAACTTCCCCTATACTTATTTCCCTCGTACGACTGGTAAAATCAAAATCAATGAAATTCTTGTTTTCAGGAATCTTATCTACGCCGGACAAATATCCGATCATTTTAACGCTATCTCGATATCCATATATGGAATGACTTCCGCATTCACTCCAGCGAGTTACAAACTCATATTCTCCGGCTCCGATGATAAATGTTCCACTATTGTTTTTAAAGTCAAACGATACCTTTCCGCTCATTTCAGGATTATGATATTTCGTTTTTTCTAAATCAGTCTTTAATGTGATTTCGTTATAGGCTTTTTTAGAATAAGGATTATTCCCTAACGGTGGTTTTTGTGAAACATCTTCATTATAGATACGTGCAACCAACTCTCCGAGTTTTTCCAAATAGCCGTCATCTTTTGAAAAATCCACATATAGTTTGGTTCCCAGAAAAGTTGGAAGTTTCTTATCCGTATTACATCTCATAACGGGAATGATATAGTCAATGTTTGTATTTCTAATCAGAGCTGATGTTAAAATCATCTTTTCGTAACCCGAGCCGCCAATTCCTTCGTTTGATTTTCTCACATATTCATCTGAACAAATACAGATAATCAAGGTAGCTTCGTTTAAACCTTGCTCCATAAACAAGCTTAAATCACTACCAATTCGTAAATCCCACTGATCGAATATAACATCAACACCCATATGTTGACGAAGATCAATCGCTAATTTCTTGACCCAAGCTTTATGTTCATCGTTGTCGTGAGAATATGATATAAAAGTTTTAGGATGTTCTGCCATTTTCATACCTCCAATTTATCCCTCAATAAGACGAGGTAAGAGTAAATCACGCTGTTTAGAAATTATTTAATTCTTAATTACTACATACCTCACTTGTTTCATTGTAATTTGCATTGTTACATAATCAATGAAACAATTAAAGTAAACTTGAAACAATACATTTTGCTTTCTTTGTTATCGCTCAGGTGATTAACATAATAATTGTCCAAATCACCAAATGTTATTATTTCAATCGAATATAACACGTTGATTTACCTTTACCCTCACGTTTCAGTTCACCGGATGCTACCATTTTACGAAGTGCTCCTTCTACAGAACTAAGACTAAGGGTCGGGCATAGTTCACGTATATCTTGTTTATTAAAGCGTCCTATCTTATTCATAGCGGCTTTGCGAACCATCTCAACGGCAGGAAGTTTCTCTTCAACAATAGCGAATCGATCTCCAAAGTCTTTATATGCTGCTAGAACCGTACCAAGTAGGTATTTAATAAACGGAACAGTATCCTCAGTGCCCTCGTGCCAACCATGCTGAGAACGTCCAAGTGCATCGTAGTATAAATCCTTATTCTTAGCAATCTTTGCTTCTAAGGAAATATATTTACCAACATAAAATCCGCTCCGATATAAAAGCAAAGTGGTGAGCAAACGGCTCATTCTTCCGTTACCGTCGTTAAAAGGATGAATGCATAAGAAGTCGTGAATGAAAATTGGAATTGCGATTAAAGGTTCCAATTCCATATTACCGATAACGCGGTTGTATTCATCGCAGATTTTATCTAATGCCTCCGGTGTTTCAAACGGAGCAAGCGGCGTGAATAAAACTTCGGTGCGTCCGTCAGGATAGGTGGCACTGATATAATTCTGAACATTTTTCGTCTGACCGGCCATAGGGTTATTCATATGGCTGTACATGATTTTGTGAAGTTGAAGAATATAATTGCGGGACAACGATATCGCATCAAAACTTTCATGAATAATAGAGAGAACATCGCGGTAACCGGCAATTTCCTGCTCATCACGGTTCTTAGGGGTCGTTTTCTCTTCCACCAACTGCTTAATACGGGTATTGGTAGTGACGATACCCTCAATCGCATTAGATGCTTCGGTACTTTGAATTTTTGCGATCTCAACCAACTTTTCCAATTCTTCCGGACGTTGTTTGAGATAAAGCTCTTGCTTTCCTGCTTCTTTATATATTGCAGCTATAAGTCCTAAAATTTCAGAATCCCATTTTTGATTTTTAATAACAGAGTAATTAAAAGGTCTCATTCCCTTATCCTCCTTCTCTTTCCATTATATTATAACCGTTTGTAAGGTAATAGTCAATAAGATGTTTGAAAATTTCCCTTAGTTATTCCTTGCTTTTAAGGGAAATGCAATATGATTAAGGGATATCGTCCCTGTGATCTTATCATTTATTTATAACAAAGCCGGATGAACGTATTGTTCATCCGGCATCATAATATGTAGGCTACACCTCACTTTTTTGATCGAAAAACCAATTTAAACGGGATTTTTTGCAAATTCAGTTGGACAAAAATCAGCGAAAAACCAGTGTTTATGCGGTTTATTAGGCTTTGGTGTTATTATAACACCAGCATCTATTCTTCTTACAATACCTGTTGCTTTCATATATAAATCTCCTTAAATTACAAAGTGTGTTGTTATTATCTGTATTTTAAGGAGATTTATACTGAATTCTTTATTTTAGATTTTATGAAAACGACTTTTTCCAAACAACGATTTTTTGCTTTCTCGGCTTTAGCGAAGCAAATGGCCCAGGGATCAAATGATCAGTGTGGCAGTTTCCAAAAAAGTCTTTTCTAAAATCAATAGCGCTACCGTCCGGTTGCTCGTATGCTTGGGCTGCAATTCGTGGCTCGCCCAAGCGCACTGTTGTGACCTCCTTGCACCGAGCGTCGCAAAGTTCTTGAGGAACATCCAATTCAAGTGTCCACACGCCTCCGCTTTCCGTAACCGCAACGCTTACACCGCCTGTCATAATGGCCGACTTTTCATAGACAGAAGGTGCGGCAAAACCGGAATAGGCGTTATCCTCTATACAAACAGATTGGGGAATCTTGGCATATGCGCTTGCTCCACTGCTATCTATTGCGGCTATGCGTGCGGCATAATCGTCCGGATCTGTAAAGCGGTCGCAGTTTTTTGTAAACTGCTCCAGGTTTTCTCCGCCATCCTCCCAAATCCCGGCAAAAATATTGTTATAATAACGATCATCGCCACCGTATATTTCGCAGTACCCTGCCACTTGTGTAGAATGAGGAAAATGATACGGGGTAGACCGATTGAGAACTGCTTTGTTGTAAATCTTGCCGCAGAACAGATTGTGTACAAAGGCTCCTCCCTGCGACCAGTTATCAAAGGCATATTGCGACAGAAACACATTGTGATCTACAAGATACGGTCCATGACTAACCTCTATCATAGTATCACGGTTGTTGGCATAATACAGATTGGCAGTTATGCGGCACCCCTGAGTTTGCCAATCAAGCCAAGAGCCGAGGGTGCAGTTATGGATATTGTTTTCACAGATGATGGTGTCGATGGCGCCGTGAAGTTTAATTCCGGCCATTTCGTGTCCCCAAAATTCGTGTTTTACTCCAATATTATAAATATGATTATGCTCGATCCGACTAATAAAAATACAGCCCAGGTGCCCAACAATACCATTCTGTCCGCAATCATGTATCTCGTTGTTACGCACAATATGTGAGCCGACAAAATCACGACTCCACCCTTTTTGCACTGCTAAGAATACCGCTTCCAGCTGATGACGATGGCCGGACTTACGATGGAATCTGGAATGTAAATTGTGTCCCGTAGATTCTTCCTTTCCAAGACTTATCGCACTGCATTTCGCATCGTGCAGATTGTTATTTTCAATGATCCAGCCTTTACTCCAATGGGGGCCGACCATACCAATCTGATGAGCGGTGGGAGGTGCCCACGGGCAAGCCGCCTGCGCTATCTCAAATCCGCGCAGAGTAATAATTGATACCTGTTGCTTTAGGGTAAAAACAGCATGGACGCACATTTATCTCGATCAATTCGTTGTTAGGATCATACTCTTGAAAATTGCAAAAAATCGTGGTAGTGTCCTCACCTACAACAGCGTACCATTTATAAACAGTCTGCTCGGGATGCAAAATCAACTCTTCCTCTACCCTCCAGCTGTTTTGACAGCAGGTGATTCGCGGAGCATTGTAATACAGATCCTCCATGGACTTTGCTTCAAACATAGATATACCGTTAATGTAAACGTCGCCAAGGTGAACACGATAATCCGTGGCAGGCTCTTCCAGCCAATCGCCCTCTACCTCAAGAGCAAAAGGATTCCAATAGCCAAACATTTGGTTGGAAAGAACCTTTTTCCAGACTGTGCCATCAATCTGTTCCCAATCGGTAACGATTTCCGATCCTTTAATTATGGGTTTTTCTCCCTCCACCGCTTCATACACGATGCGGTTGTGTTCACTTGTGCCGCCGTTTTTTGGGTCGATCCACTCACGGTAGGTGCCGCCAAAGACTTTAACGGTATCGCCCGCTACGGCAATTTTTGCGGCGTGATTGATGGTTTGAAACGGCGTGGCTTTTGAGCCGTCTGCCTTATCGTTTCCGTCTACAGAAACATAATAAATCATTACAATGCCTCCACTCCGCTAAATAGAATCTGATTGACGATACTCTGCAAATATTCCTGTCTGCCGCTTAAAGGTAGTGCGGGCGCACCCATGTCTTCGGCAATCTTTGCAAGCTCTGTAAGGGAAGTTTTTCCTTCAACTATTTTTTGACCGATGCCACTTTCAAAACTTGAATATCTCTCTTTAACAAAGCTGTCAAGTCTGCCGTCTTCAATGATTTCTGCCGCTTTGATAAGACCAAGTGCAAAGGTATCCATCCCTAAAATAAACGCATGGAACATATCCTCAGCGGTATAACTGGGTCTACGTGTTTTTGAGTCAAAATTAAAACCACCTGTAAGTCCGCCTGCCTTTAGCACCTCGTACATACACATCGTTGCATCGTATACGTTGGCAGGAAATTCATCGGTATCCCAGCCAAGCAATAAATCTCCTTGGTTAGCATCTATTGATCCCAGCATACCGTTCATAGCCGATACGCGTAATTCGTGCTGAAAGGTATGACCTGCAAGAGTTGCGTGGTTTGCTTCAATATTCATTTTGAAGTCTTTATCAAGGCCGTATTGACGAAGAAAACCTATTGCAGTTGCGGCATCAAAATCATATTGATGTTTCATAGGCTCCTTGGGTTTGGGCTCAATATAGAAATCACCCTTAAATCCGATTGAGCGTCCGTAATCCACCGCCATATGCATAAGACGGGCAATGTTTTCCTGCTCAAACTTCATATCGGTATTGAGAAGCGTTTCATAACCCTCTCTGCCGCCCCAGAAAACATACCCCTTGCCGCCGAGTTTTACGGTTAAATCTAATGCTTTTTTAACCTGCGCCGCCGCAAAGCAGAAAACATCTGCTGAATTTGTACTTCCAGCGCCGTTCATAAAGCGCGGATTTGAGAACATATTAGCAGTGCCCCACAAACATTTAATACCGGTTGCATTCATTTTTTTAAGAATATAGTCGGTAATTTCATCAAGGCGCTTATTGGTTTCCTTGATGTCGTCTGCCTCGGGAACAAGGTCAACGTCGTGAAAACAGAAATATTCTATGCCGAGCTTTTGCATAAACTCAAAGCCTGCGTCAACCTTCGCTTTTGCGTGAGCCATAGTGCCTTTCTCGGCGCCAAAGGATTTATCGGCGGTATCTCTGCCGAACATATCGGTACCTGCAGCACATAAATTATGCCACCAAGCCATAGCAAAAGGCAGATGTTCACGCATTGGTTTGCCCATTATAACACGGTCTGGATTGTAGTACTTGAACGAAAGCGGATTTTTGCTATCACTGCCCTCGTACTTGATTTTTGGAATGCTTGAAAAAATCTCGTTCATTTTTAGTTACCTCACTTTATTATTTTAAATAGATTTTTAAGCGTTGGATAGATTTGCTTAAATTTGTTATACTGCATTTCATAACGCGACGATATATCGGCATCGGGGGTAATCGTCTTTTTAAGCTTTACAAATGCGTTTGCACATTACTTAACATCAGAGAACTCTCCACAGCCAACCATTGCAAGCATTGCTGCACCGTAACCCGGGCCCTGCTCTGTTTGTAACAGCGTAATATTGACATTAAGAATATTGCAGAGAATTTTTTGCCACAGCTCCGACTTTGCGCCGCCGCAAAGACTGCTGCAGGTGATATTTATGCCCTGCTCTTTTGCAATCTCAAAATTATCACGTATCGCAAAAGCTACGCCCTCTAGAACTGCAAGAAGCATATCCTTGCGTTTTGTATCCAAACGCAGCCCTATAAATGTTCCTCTGGCATCGGTATCGTTTATAGGGCTACGTTCTCCCATAAGATAAGGCAAGAAAAATACATCATTTCTGCCAAGGTCATTGTCAGTTATAACAGACTCCTCTATCTTGTAATCGTCTGTGCCGAGAATATCGTCACAAAACCACTTGTTACAAGATGCTGCAGAAAGTATACACGCCATAAGATGATACTCTCCACTTGCGTGGCAAAACGAGTGTAAAGCGTTATTTTTATCGACTGAAAATTTATCTGACGAAACAAATACCGTGCCCGACGTTCTGAGAGAGATGTTGCACTTGCCGTCAGTTACAGTGCCCGTGCCGATTGTCGCCGCTGCGTTGTCCCCCGCACCTGCAACAACCTTCGTGCACCGATGCCGGCGACTTTTGAGGTGTCAATGTTTTGCACCAGTTCCTTTATGCCGGATAAAAACGCTTCCCACCAGTCCTCCGGGTTTTGTTCGCTCCACCCTGCTTCCGGATAATATACCGAGTAAGAGCGAGATGCCGTTTTAACTATTTTTCCCGAGTTATCAATCAACAATAATTTCAACGCCGAAGTTCCAAGGTCGGCGCCTATATAATATTTCATAAAACCACCCTTTGATTTTTATTATAGATGAATAAATTTGACTTTTCTAGCAATATGTCGTACAATATATGGACAATGTTTGACTTTTTAGAGAATACTATGTTTTATCAATACAATCATTTGGGTTCGCCGAATTACTTGAAAATTGAAAAAAACGAAAATTTCAGTTTTCCGCCTCATTTACATCAATGTTTTGAAATTATAATTATCCTTTCGGGACAAATGAAAATAACGGTAGATGGTAAGATATTTATTTTAGAGAAAAACGAGGCTCTACTTATCTTCCCAAACCAAATATATGAGTTGGAGTCCACAAACAGCAAGCACGTTCTATGTATTTTTTCCTCAGACTTGTACAGGCGTATATCATAAAGCTAATCGACAAAATTCCAAAAAACAACAAGTTTTGCCCAGATGTTTATTAATTCACGCCCTTGAAAATCTTAGTCCCGCTTCATCTTCTGCCGATAAAAAAGGGGTTTTATATTCTTTGTGTGGGCAATTTGACAAGCAGGTTGAATACACCACAAAAAAGGCCGATCACGACAAACTGCTATATAAGATCTTTGCTTTCGTGGAAGAAAATTTTTGTAGCGATTGCTCTTTGTTAAGTCTTTCAAAAAAAACAGGATACGATTACTCGTATCTATCACGTCACTTTAAAAAGATAGTTGGTATATCATTTAACTCTTACGTAACACACTATCGCCTTAGTTATGCCTGCTACCTTATGGAAAACACAGAACAAACAATATTACAGTGTGCTTATAATAGCGGTTTTGCTTCACTTAGAAACTTTAAACCGCTGCTTCAAAGACCATTTAAAAATCACACCTACACAATATCTGAGAAATTTAAAAGCGAGGTGAAATTCACCTCGCTTTTGCTCTTTCTGCCACAATATGTATCGCAACAGCAAACTTTTCTTCAAGTGTCAATGAGTTATCCAGCGGGTCTCCTTCGCGGATTCTCATAGTTCGTCTTATTTCTTTTGGTATAACAACACGCCAAGGTCGTCAATTAATCTTGCAATGCTCGTATCTGTGAACGAATGAGAATAATACTTTACATTTTATTTTACACCGCAGTGCTCACAAGGGGTTTGAGTTCTCATTTTTCCACAGCTGCCACACAACCAGCGATGTGTGGATGAAGGCTTATCTTTTTTCTCAAATTTAGCTCCGCAGTGCCAACAGCAGCTTCTATTGGCGTCTTGTTCAAAGTTGCATTTTGGACAAACAACTTTCCCATTATTGCCGGTCAATACTTCTACAGTATCTGCCGAGGTGTTAGGTTTAGGTTCTGCTTTATTAAAATTATCGCCGGGTAATACTTCTTTGTCAGACTTAGGCTCTTTTGCTCTATTCAAAACAATTTGTACGCTATTAGATAAGCGTTCTATATCAAACGTATTCTTATTTACTTTACTGTAAATAGCATATGTATTATCCATCAAGCAACCTAATCCAAATAAAATCAAAGCGGTCAACCACGATGATAGAATGCCAAAAAGTATAATAACAAAGCCCAATACTCCTAAAAATTCCAAATATTCTGATACCGATATAAGTGCTATGCCGGAGATAAGTGCTAATATACTACCAAGAATACCCGATATAACAGCCCATGTTTTTAATAATCCGCTTTTGTTATTGAACATTATTGTATCTCCTTTTTATTTATTTTTGGATATTATACCATATTGTCCTTCTTTTTTCAAGTGGCGTTCTTAAAACACGAAATGTCAATCTGCAAAATTTATTATCTTTAAATCCTTCTTTTGGGCGTACTCGAGTGTTTTTGCCGCTCCTCCCCATGAATGCTCGATAAAGCACACAAGACACTCCGCTCTTTCTACCATAAACTGATTGCACTTGATGATACGCGCTTTGGGCGGTGTGTTTTCGGGGATAGTTGCAGCTATTATGCTGTCAAAGTTTTTATAATAGTCTTCCTTGTACTTGTTTATTTCCGCGGTAAGATATGGAATAACCAGCGTCAGATGTATTTCGGGATATTTTTTCTTTAATTCCCTGACGGCTCTTGCCGAAGTCCTGTCAAACGCCCCGTAATTTCCCACCCAAAACTCTCGGTACTCCTCGTTTATTATCAGCCCTTCAACGGTTTCAAGCAGTCTTTTATATACTTCTTCCTCGCCAAAAATCTTTGAGTGTCCCGCAAAGCAACAAATCTTTTCCATCGACTGCACCTCTTTTAATATAGTATATGTCAACAAAAACATATCAAATGCAAATTATTTGTTGCTATTATATCACGAACAAAGTTCAAATGCAAACAATTTATTCTCTTTTAAGAAAATATTGTTTGTCGATAGCATGTTTGTTTTTGGATATAATATCCTTGAGAGGTGAAAGCTTATGAAGGGAAAGAACTTTGATACGTGGTTGGCGATCGGGTTGAATATTTTGCATTACCGTAAAGAGCAAGGCATGACACAAATGCAGCTTGCGGAGAAATGTGACATTAGCAGAACCTATATGCAGAAGATTGAAACCGCCGCATGCTCCTGTACACTTGACACACTTATTGATATTGCAGAAGCGCTTAAGATACCTCTTAAAAAATTATTTGAATTTAAAGACTAAAGAGACTTTTGAACCGAACCGTTAAAAATGGACAATGACAAAAAAGACCTCCTATGGTACTACCATGGGAGGTCTTTTTTTGTGCTGTCCGTACAATTTGGGGCACAACATTTTTTGTAAATAATTTGATTTGCGGGGATGGAGTCACATTGTAATTTAATTTCCAATCTGCTGTCCCGAGAAGCCGAAGACGAGACGTACACGAATTGGTGCGAGGGTCTGTGCTTCTGCGAAGAAGAGGGCTTCATAGCTTCCCTTATCAACCGTGATGCTTCCCTTGAAGGATACCTCTTCAGTTGTCTGGGTAGCGCTGTGATAGAGAATTGCCTTTCCTGTTTCGGGTAAATATTCAAGATATTCGCCACCCTTCATCTCACACATGAAAGTGATGGAGTCGTTTCCGACAGTGACTGTGGGATTCTTGATGGGGGCTTCCGAGTGAGGCTGGAGAATAACGTCATCTATCATCGCATTCTTACCTGTTGCACCGCAGGTGCGGATGGTGAGACGGTTGATAGCTGTCATTGTGGGCACGTAACGGTAGGTAACGTATGCCGCACCATCTGTTGTGATACCCTTGAACTTGTACTTGCTAACGTCATATTCCGCATTGTCGGAGTCAAGGAGTATGAACTCGCGCCATCCCTCAAAGTTTAAGTCAATGAAGTGGTCGCGACGTCCGTTGGAATCATTGGAGCCGTGGGAAAGTGAGAGAAGCATTGCATCTCCGTCCTTACCTGTGCCCTTTACCTTTACGGTGATCACCGAGCCTGTGGTGTTGAGATTTATCGCTGTGAAGGTCTTTACAACGTTTTCAGCGCCTACAGCCTTTGTCTCATCAAATTCGAGGAGGCGGTATGCATTATTCAGAAGTGTTGAATAACGCGATTCGACTCTGATGTACGGAGTCTGCTTCTTGAAGGGATTTTCACCCTTTAAGCTGTCCTCAATGCCGATAGCGTTACCGAAGTTTGTTCCGTTGTAAGCTCTTTGCTCAAATACGTATTTGCCGTCCTTTTCGATAACTCGCCATTCGCCGCCAATCTTCTTGACCTTCTCGATTACCTCGTCTGAGAAGTAATGAGCCTTGCGAAGCTTGGAGTAATATTCATTGTAGTAGAGAATATTAGCCTTGTAGTAGGGGTTTTCGGAAACGGTCGTATAGCTGAAGGAGTCATAAACCATTGACGAGTTGTAGTAATACGCCTGGAGTCCGAGGAAGTCAATGTCGTCATGGAAAAGTGTTTTCTGGAAGGTGTTCTTGAGTCCGAGTGCGGGGGAGAGGTCGGGGAAGAAGTTGAACCATCCGAGAGTGGATGACTGATTTGCATTTACCCACTGAGTGTTGGAGGTTGCGTGTATCTGTATATGCTTCTTGAAGGCATAGTTGCTGTAGTCCCATGCACCGCAGCGTCCTCTGAAGTTCCAGTCACGTACCGAGTTGTTGGAGGTCTCGATAACGGGGGTGCGTTCACACTGAGAAAGAATTCTCTGAACAAACATGGAGTGATAATACCAAGACTCGTGTCCTGCGGGAGTATGCTGCTGAATTCCGTCAATAGCATCAAGATATATCATGTTAAATCCGCCCTCATTGTATGCCGCGGCGGTAAGGTCTGCAATATGGTAGAAAAGCTCACTGCCAAGCTCGGGAACGAGCATACCGAAGTAGCCTTCAAGATGATATACCTTTGCTCCTGCCTTGTGAGTGGTGGCGGTTGTACCGCAGGCACCTCTCGTACAGCCTGTAAGACCGGAGACGATCGTCTTTCCTACAGCAATTATCTCGTTGTCAATACGAACGTATTTACTGTTCTTTGAGAAGAATGTTCCCTCAAATTTGATATTGGTCGCATTCTCAACTGTCTTGACGTTGCGGTTAGTTGCGGTAAGGTCCTTTGAAAGGGTAAGGGTATCTTTGGGAATTATTCTGAGCTGATCGTGCCAATAGGAGTTTGAAAGAAGCTTCTTGGCGCTTGGCGAAATGTAGTAAGCATAGGTATGAAGACCTGTGACTATTCCTGCTTCTTCAAACTTTTTGCCGAACTTTTCATAGAATTCGGTAGCTGTACCTGTTTCGGTGAAGGCAAACGTGAAGTCGCCCTGAATGAAAGTGTTCGCGCCCTGATGAATGTCAAACTGGTCAACACCCAGCTCTTTTGCAAGGCTAATGGTTTTGTCAAGGGTTTCGGGATTTACGGTTGTACAGATTATGTAATCTCCGAAGTTTGTTTCCCAATCGCGAGCATAAGCGCCGCCCGCCTTGGATGCAAGACCGTATTTTGTATCAATGGTATCGGTAAGCTTCTTGAGGAATGGGATCGCGTCCTCTTTTTTTGAGAAGACAATGCCCATCTTGGCTCCCATAGTGCCCTTGTCATAAATAGTATACGAATGGCCTATAGATGAGGCTGAGCTTGTTGAGTAGCCAAATTTGTCAACCTTTGTCCATGCACTCATTCCCATGCTGTTAAGGAGATATCCTTCTCCTACGATGGTAGAGGATGCTGTAAGATTTGCAAATGTTACTCTCTTGATGCTCTTTGGAAGAGCTGAGTCTATCTCAACGGTAACGAAGTTGTCAGATACGTCTATGAGAAGATAAACAACGTTTTTGTCTTTAAAGGTTACCTTGATTCTGTTTCCTTCAAGCTCAAGCTTTGTCGGAAGGATATTGACGTCCTTTTCGTTCACGAGGTAAATAAATTGCGGGGTAGTTGGAGTCCCTATAACAGAGGTTTTAGTTGCAAGATTTACAATATCTGTAACCTTACCGTTCTTTTTGTCTATGGTGAAGGAAAAATGCTTGTTTGCAATAGTGATATCGGTAGTGCTTTCGGTAATTCCGTCAAGAGAAACGTCATAGTAATATGCACCGTGAACGTTGGAGTTTGAAGCCATAAGCACGTTGAGTCTTCCCCAGTGGTCGGAGATGTCAACGAATTCATTTTCAAGCCTTGTCTCATCAATGGTTCTTTCGGACACGTTAAGACCGAGAAGTCTGTTGATGACGGTTACAACCTCTGCACGGGTGATTGTCTTGTCGGGGCGGAAGGTTGCGTCCTCATATCCGTTTACAAGGCCCGATGCCGCTGCTGCCATGATGGATTCATAGTAGAAATGGTCCTCAGGCACGTCGGTGAAGGAAACAGTGCTTGATGCGGCAAGAGTGGACGCGAGATTTGCAAGCTCAACGAATTCAGCCCTTGTTATAGGCTCATTGGGCTTGTAGGTGGTGCTTTCGTTACGGTAGAAGAAGCCCGATTCATCAAGATAAGCTACTGCATTGTAGAACCAGTCGCCCTTCTTAACGTCCTCAAAGCGTGTTGTATATCCGTCGGGAATGGTCTGAACACCGAGGAGCAGACGGGCAAAAATAGTGCAAGCCTCAGCTCTTGTCATATTAGCATTGGGGCGGAAGGTGTTGCCCTCGTAACCGAGTATGTACGCCTTATTCGCACCGTTGTACTGAAGAGCAATCTTGGGAAGGTAGTCGGAAGAATCTTTTTCTTGGAGAGTGCCTATTTTGTTAAGCTTTACTGTTTTTGCACTTGACTCGTCAACACCCTTGAACGCGGTCGCCCAAGCAAAGGTTACCTCCTTGAGGTCCTCGGAAAATTTTGTGATAAGGAGTGTGGGGCCGCCTGCATTTGCTCCTTTGTCGGAATTTGCACTGACAAGCGCTGTCTCAACACCGCGCTCATTTACCGCCTTGCCTGTTACGATATCGGAGGAATCGGCATAAGCTGAAATGACCGCAAGTATATTGTCAAACTGAGCCATGGCATAGTCCCAAATGCCCTTACCGTCACGCGGTGTTCCGGAGTTGGCAAGGTTGTAGTTTTTGAGGTTTGTAGTACCTTCATATTTGAAGCCACCTGCCCAATCCCACATGGTATACATTTCGCCTGCTGTATCGGAGAAGGAGTTTGTGTAAACTATAACGTATTTATCAAGGTTTGCCTGAACCGTGCTGATAAACCAGTCAAGCACTGCCTTTCTTGGCCAAAGCTCAAGAGAGAATACCATGAACTTTGTGCCGTTGTTTTCAACTACCGTATAACTGTTGTGATCGTCATAATAGTCACACTCGTAGGTATCCTCCAGCATATAGGCACTTGTTGGGTAATAGGTATCTACGAGGTTTGTTCTCCTCTGACCGTTCGGAAGATAATCATGGAAGGAGAAGCTGACACCAACGGGCATTTCATCGCTTGTGAGAGGCTTTACCGCCTGTGCAAACGCAGCATACTGATCGTGCCATGGCTGGTGCGCAAGACAGAGCGCCTCGAGAACGTTCGCATCCTTGTTGACCTCAGACGAATAGAAGGTGTAAGGTGGTACGTCTGCAATACGTCCGACAAAGGCAACGTATTTGATGTTTAAGGTTTCTCTTGAGTCAAGCACCCAATAGGTGGAATCCTCAAGCTGTTCGATGTTTTTACCCGCGCCCACGAAGGCGTTGACACCCTGATAGCTTGCAACGGTAAATTCCTTGTCTTCGACAAAATCTTCCGCGACAACGCTTACCGAGAGAAGCAAGAGGGCAAGCACGAGTAAAACGAGGCTTAAAAGGTTTTTCATGGCTTTTCTCCTTTTTTTGCTTTGTGTTAATTACAGTTTACCTGTTTTTTAAATTCTTGTCAATGTAAATATCCCACATTTTTGCTAAAT
Source organism: Eubacteriales bacterium (assembly GCA_045660745.1). Classification (GTDB taxonomy): domain Bacteria; phylum Bacillota; class Clostridia; order Oscillospirales; family SIG627; genus RGIG6353. Next base: position 11,663 of record JAZREJ010000030.1, on the reverse strand, counting down.
GTTTACTTATTGTACATTAAAGATCATTTTACACATATTGGTTTGACGAAATATGTGTAAATGTTTTGATATCATAAATTCAGTTGCTTTTAGTATACATGATTTTTTGAATCTTGAGTTGTCATTTTGTTTGTTCTTTGTATTAAAATATTTGTTTTTGTGAGAGGGATATTATGAGAAAAAGGGTTTGTGCCACAGCTAATTTATAAAAATAACACTCCGACGAGAGTCGGAGTGTTATTGTTAATTTTAATTAAAATCAGTTACCTATTACCTGACCGGAGAAGCCGAATACGAGACGTGCACGAACGGGTGCCTGTGTCTGTGCTTCTGCCGAGTAGGTTGCAGTGTAGCTACCCGAAGGAATTGAGATGGAGCCTGTGACGGGTACTTCCTTGGTGGTCTGAGCAGTATTGTCATAAAGTACTGCCTTGCCTGTCTCGGGATAATACTCGATGTAGTTGCCTCCGCTTATCTCACAGTTAAAGGTAATGGACTGATTTCCGACCTTAACCGTGGGATTCTTGACGGGTGCATCAGAGTGAGGCTGGAGGATGATGTCATCTATCATTGCGTTGCCTGCAGTATTACCAACCGTACGGATGGTGAAGCGGTTGATAGCTGTTGCGGCAGGAGTGAAACGGTAGGTGTTATAGGATGAGCCTGTTACACCGATGCCGGAGAAGGGATACTTGGTTGTGTCATAATCAGCGTTATCAAAGTCGAGAAGCACGAACTCACGCCATCCCTCGTAGTTGAGGTCGATGAAGTGGTCGCGACGTCCGTCGGACTCGCCGTTAGCACCGTATGCAAACGAGAGAAGCATAGCGTCTCCGTCAGCACCTGTACCCTTAATTCTTACTGTTGCTACCATACCGCGGGTTGTCATGTTGACAGCCGTGAAGGTCTTAACAACGTTAGCTGTTCCTACTGCCTTTGTTTCGTCAAATGAGATCATGGTGTAAGGAGCACCGCCGAGAGTCGAGTAACGTGACTCAACTCGGATGAAGGGAGCCTGTGTCGAGAAGGGGTTGTTTCCGTTGAGAGTATCTGCAACGCCTACCGCATTACCGAAGTTCTGGTAGTCGTAGCTTCTCTGCTCAAATACGTACTTGCCGTCCTTTTCAATTACTCTCCACTCACCACCGATCGCCTCGACCTTTTTGATAACCTCATCAGAGAAGTATCTGTCCTTGCGGAGCTTCGAATAGTTGTTGTAGTAGTAGAGAATGTTTGCCTTATGGAAGGGATTGTCATTGATGGATGATACGCTGAAGGGGTTATAAACCATGGACATGTCGTAGAGTATAGCATTCATACCAACGAAGTCGAGGTCATCGCGGAACATTGTCTTCTGCATGGTGTTCTTAAGACCGAGAGTTGTGCTTCCGTCAGTGAAGAAGTTGAACCAACCGAGGGTGGTCTTCATGTTGGTGGTCATGGAGGACTTGTTAGCCGCAACGTGGTTAGCAGTAAACTTCTTGATGGAGTAGTTAGCGTAGTCCCACGCACCCTGACGTCCGCGAACGTTCCACTCGGAGGGAGCGCCTGCTGAGGTCTCTACCTGAGGATCCTTTTCGCACTGGGAAACGATTCTGTGGAGGAACATATGGAAGTAGTACCATACCTCTTCTCCCTCGGGCATATGACGGGAAAGACCGTCGATAGCGTCGATGTAGAGCATGGAGAAGTGACCCTCGTTGTAAGCCTTTGCGGTGAGGTCAGCGATGTGATAGAAGAGGTCTGAACCAAGCTTGGGAACAAGCATGGAGAAGTATCCGGAAAGATGGTAGATCTTTGTGCCTGCAGCGTGTCTTGCGGGCTCTGTTCCGAGACATCCGCGGGTTACGTCAATAAGACCCGCCTTGGAAGCGCTCTTGACCATGATGATCTCTTCGTCGATGAGAACGTACTTACTTGTCTTTCTGAAGAATGCGGCATTTAAGTCGATTGCCGATGCGTCCTCAACCGTCTTGATGTTACGGTTGGTCTTTGAAAGGTCCTTTGAGAGGGTGTAAACGTCGGGCATGAGCTCAAGGTCCTTATGCCACTTGGGATCATTAAGGAGGTTCTTGGAGCCGGGAGCGATATAGTAAGCGTAGGTGTGAAGAATGGTATCAATACCTGCTTCTTCAAACTTCTTACCGTATTTTTCATAGTATTCTGTAGCAGTGCCCGATTCGGTGTGGGCAAATACAAAGTCACCCTGTGAGAAGGTGTTGCCTGTCGACTGGTGAATGTCGTACTGGTCAACGTCCATTTCCTTGAGAAGGGCAATGGTGGTGTCGATGTTTTCGGGATCAAGGTTTGTACAGAATGCGTAGTCACCGTGGTTGCCTTCATATACCTGAGCATAAGCACCGCCCGCCTTGGATGCAAGACCGACTGATCTGTCAATGTTGTCTGTTATCTGCTGGAGGAAGGGGATAGCATCTTCATTCTTTGAGAATGTGATACCGAGCTTTGCTCCCATAACTCCTGCATCGTATATTGTATAAGCGTGTGCGATGGAGGATGTTGCAACAGAGCGGTAGCCCTTGTTAACGGGGTTTGTCCATGCGGACATACCGATAGCGTTGAGATGGTAGCCGGGAGCCGCGGAGGATGATATAACAACGTTTGCAAATGTAACGCTCTTTATTGTCTTCGGAAGCTCGGAGTCTATCTCGAAGGTCATAAAGTCATCATGAATGTCAACTATCATGTAAGCAACAGTCTTATCTCTGAAGGTTACCTTGATGCGGTTGCCATCTTTTTCAAGCTTAGTAGGAAGAACTGCTGCGCCCTTCATACTTGTGAGGTAGATAAAGCAGGGATTGGAGGCAGCACCCATTATGTTCTTTTCTTCACCTGTTTCAATGTTCTTGATGTGAGTTACCTTACCTGTCTTCTTGTCAACCGTTATGGCAAAGTGCTTGTTTTCAAAGATGAAGCTGCTTGAATTCTCTTTTACTCCGTCAAGGCTTGCATTGTAGTAGTATGCGCCGTGAACGTTAGAGTTGGAAGCCATGAGGATGTTGAGCTTTGCCCAGTGGGTGCCGATGTCAACAAACTCGTTTTCAAGCTTTGTTGTATCAACAGTACGCTCACTTGTCTTGAGACCGAGAAGTCTGTTGATAACGGTTACAACTTCAGCACGTGTAATTGTATTGTCAGGACGGAAGGTGTTGTCCTCATAGCCGTTTACAAGACCGGACTTTGCCGCTGCAACAATGGAATCATAGTAGAAGTGATCCTGAGGAACGTCTGTGAAGGTTGCGCCCTTGTTACCCGTGAGGGAGGAGGTAAAGTTTGCAAGCTCAACGAATTCAGCACGTGTAATGGGCTCGTTAGGCTTGTAGGTAGTGTTCTTGTTACGGAAGAAGTAGCCTGTCTCATCAAGGAAAGCAACTGCGTTGTAGAACCAGTCGCCCTTCTTAACGTCAGTAAAGCGTGTGGTGTATCCGTCGGGGATGGTCTGAGTTCCGAGAAGGAGACGAGCGAAGATGGTACAAGCCTCAGCTCTTGTCATATTAGCATTGGGGCGGAAGGTGTTACCTTCGTAGCCGAGGATGTATGACTTGTTCGCACCGTTGTACTGAACAGGGATAAGGGGAAGAGAATCGTTCTTAGTAGGCTCCTTGAGCTCGCCTATCTTGTTAAGTGTGATGGTCTTGACGGTGCTCTCGTCAACTCCTTCGGGATAGCCCGACCATGCAACGGTGATGGTCTTGTTATCAGGTGAGAATTTGGTGAGAAGCACGGAGGGTGCCTTGGAGTGGCGTCCGTTATCGGCATTTGCACCGATAAGAGCGGTTTCAACTCCGTTGTCACGTACTGCCTTGTTCGTGAGTATACCGCCTGCATCCTTGATGTTTGCGGAGATTACCGCAAGGATGTTATCGAACTGCTTGAATGCATAGTTCCAAATGCCTTCACCGTCACGTGCCTTATCAATGTTTGTGAGGTTGTAGCCCTTGAGAGAGGTGGTACCTTCAGCCTTGAAGCCGCTTGCCCAATCCCACATTGTGTACATCTTGCCTGTAGCATCCACAAATGAGTTGGTGAACACGATAACGTACTTATCGGGGTTTGCCCTAACTGTTTCGATGAACCATTCGAGAGTACCTGCTCTCGGCCAGAGCTCGAGGGAGAATATCATGTACTTTGTACCGTTGTTTTCAACTACGTAGTAGCTATTGACTTCATCAAGATATTCACAGGTATAGGACTCGTACATGTAGGAGTCTGCGGGGATGTACTTCGCGAGAAGGTTATCGCGGCGGCGTCCGTCAGGTATGTAGTCGTAAAGACCGGGGGCGATACCAAAGGGAAGCTCAACATCCTTGAAGCCAACGAGAGCTTCAGCAAATCTTGAGTGCTGTTTGTTCCAAGTTTCGTCGTTGAGAGAGAGGTCAACGAGCTTTGCATCATCTCCGCCGACAGATGCGTATCTGTAGGAGGGCCATCCTGTAATGCTTCCGAGAATGGAAACATATTTGAGGTTATAAGCCGCTTTTTGCTCGATGAGCCAATACGCTGCATCCTCAAATTTTGTGTGGTCTGCGCCGTTGTTTAAAAAGGTTCTTACACCGTTAAAGCTGGCAACGGTGAATTCTTTTTCTCCGACGTAGTCATCGTTTGCGGCAACTGCGGTAAGCGAGAGTGCCATGAGCGAAACGATGATCAATAAAAGTGTTAATACTTTTTTCATGTGGGTATCCTTTCATTAAAATTATTTGTAATAATTATACTGTATAGTGCACAAAAAGTCAATGTAAAAACGTATGGTTTTTATGTCTTTTTGTGTAAAAAGTCGATAGAGCATTATGCTTTTACAGACATTGGTTATATTATGAAAAAATGCGCACAAAGGATGCGCATTTTTTCATATTTCGAAAGATGTATACGATTCAGGAGAGTTGATTAAATAAGCTTTAAAGTTACAATCTCAAAGTTTGAAAGGTTCAGCGAGAGGGTGTTGTTCTTTATGGGCAGCTCTTCAAGCTCCTCCTCAAGTGTGTTGCAGATATAGGCCTTTTGAGCGTCAAAGCCGAGGGTTATCTCGGTTACAGTCTTTGAGTTGTGAGACTCATAGAGACGAAGAACCGTCGCGTCGGAATCCTCTGCCTTCTTTATGCAGTCTATGACTGCCGAGGGGGAAGAAGACTTTGCAAGGCTGAACACCTCGGGAAGTGTGCCTTCACCCGATACCGTCTTGAATATCACGGGATTGTTGAGAAGCGCCGCCTCTTCAATAACACCTGCGCGTCTGAAGTCTCCGTCATGTACTAAAAGCGAATAGGTGAAGTTGTGCTCGCCACGGTCTGCCTCGGTGTAGGGAGAAGTCGTGGATTTGAGAAGTGAGATGCTCAGGTCACCGCCGAGAGCCGAATATCCGTACTTGCAGTCATTCAGAAGCGATACACCGCATCCGTATTCCGAAATATCCGCCCACTTGTGTGCACATACCTCGAATTTTGCCTCATCCCAAGACGTGTTTCGGTGTGTGGGACGTGAGATGTGTCCGTACTGGGTCTCAAAGGTCGCGTGGTCTGTATGAACGGTTGTGGGGAAGTGAGCGCGGAGGAGTATATGATCCTCCTTCCAGTCAACGTGGGTCTTGAAGTCAATGCGCGCAGAGTTGTGGGAGAGGGTTATTTCCTGAGTGACTGTCGAGTTCATAAAGCGGGACTTGACTTTTACTCCTCCCACCGTACCGTTTGAAAAGTACTCAACGCTCTCAACGCTGTCGGCACGCCAGAACTTCTGAGTGTAGAAGGGGGATGTTTCCCATGCTTCATAGTAGAAGGGTCTGTCCTCATAGAAGATAAGGTCATTTGCGCATTTGCCCGTTTCGACTATTTCACGCGAGCTGCGTTTGTCGATTATAGATACGATCTCTCCCTTATCATTGAGTGCTACACGAAGAATTGAGTTCTCTATCACACTGTTTTCACTTGTGACAGTTTTGGGATGCGTGACATTTGCGGGAGCCCATCCGAGTGCGGGTACTTTTTCAACGAATACGTCCTCCTCACCATTCTTTACAACGCCTGTCACCTCAAACGGATTGGGGTTATAAATAAGAGTCTTGGAATCTGTTTTGACGTTGTTGAGAAGGGTATCAAGAGTCGAGTCAAGCGTCTTGCTTCCAAGCGCGAAAAACTCATCAAATTCTACTCTTGCGTCATCATAAACGTCCTTGATGGAGGAGCCGGGGATGATATCGTGGAACTGATTTACAAGGACTGTGTGCCACATCTTATCAAGTGCTTGTTCCGGATATGGGGAATCAAGAAGAGATTTCGCACAAACACCTGCAAGCTCAACGTTATGGCAGAGATACTCCGCACGGCGGTTGAAGTTCTTTATCATACCGATGGAGGTAAGTGTGCCTCGATGAAATTCAAGGTATAATTCTCCCACCCATTTCGGCTCATCGCGGTAGAGCTCGGATGCCTTTTCAAATTCCTTCTTTGCGTTTTCAAAAAATTCCTCGGGGCTTGTTTGCCTGAGTGCGGGAAGTCCGGGAAGTCCGTTCTTCATGCGCTCATAGTATTCAAGCATTTCTGCGGTGGGGCCTCCTCCACCATCTCCGTAGCCGTAGGTGGAAATTGCGGTTGTCAGGTGTGTTTTATCATTGTGCGATGCGTATGCCTTTTTGACGTTCTGAGGTTTTATGTCTGTCTGCATAAAGCAGTTTAAGAAAGCCATGATCTCGCTTCCGTCAAGTCCCTCCCACTTGAAGAAGCTTTTCGGGAATTTGTTGGTGTCATTCCAGGCTATCTTCGTTGTGTAGAAATTGTCAACACCCGATTTTTTGAGAATCTGAGGGAGTGCGGCAGAGTAGCCGAAAACATCGGGAAGCCAAAGGCATTTCGAATCAACTCCGAAGTTTTCCTTTATAAATCTCTTTCCCCAAACGGTCTGTCTTACAAGGCTTTCGCCCGACGGAAGATTGGTGTCAGGCTCAACCCACATCGCACCATCAACGATAAAGCGCCCCTCTTTTGCATATTTTTGGAGCTTTCGGAAAAGCTCGGGGTCACGCTCCTTGACCTTTTCAAGGAGTGCGGGCTGGGTAAACATAAATTTGTAGTCGGGATATTTTTCAAAAAGAAGCACTGCGTTTGAAAGAGTACGCTGTGCCTTTTCGTAACCCTGACAGATACGCCACAGCCACGCAATGTCAAGATGGGAATGTCCGATGACGCCAAGGGTCTCACGCTTTGGCTCATCTTGCCATTTTTTGTAGTAATCTGAAAGGATACGGCGAGCCTTGTCGACACTTTCGAGAAATTCTCTTGAGCCGAGACGGCGGAAATCAAGTGCGATGCATGCGCGATCCAGCACCCCGAGTATCTCGGAATACTCAAATGAGTTCTCCGCATGGAGTGGGAGAAGCTCAAAGAGAATTCTCATGTCGTATTCAAGAGCCTCCACGTTTTTGTTTACCCATTCAACCTTGACTTGGAATTCGCAAACGTCTTTTATAAAATATATAAATTCGTGGGTGGAGGAGACGGTGTAGTAGTTTACAAGTACCTCGTGCTCCCCTGCGGGAATGTCTGCAGTGTGATGTCTTGTGTCGAAAACGTAGGTCGGCTGTCCTTTGATAAACATCATTATCTGCGGACGCACAGACTGGTCGTATGCTTCGTGACCTGATATAACTCTGACTCTTACTTTTGTTTCGTCATCGCTCTCCGGAACGTTGATTTTACCTCTGAACCAGAAGTGTCCGTCAACTTTTACCATTTTTTCCCCATTATAGGGCTTCCAGACAACGTTTTCCGAAGGCTCGTTTGTCGGACAGTAGCCGTCTTCGCACCACTCAAAGCCCGTGACAAGCTCTGACTTTTTGATTATATTTTTTCTTAAAAGGTTTAAAGCAACCTCTGCTTTGTTTTTAAGCTGTAGCATGATATACTCCTTTCAATACCTTAATAATATTGTATAATACCAGTACTTGCATTTCTTCTGTTGACACATATAAAAAAATATGGTATAGTGATATTAATGAAGGGAAGTGGCGATTTGGCATACAAAATATATGCGGCGCGGCACGTTGACTTTCCGTCTGAGTGTAGGCTGCGATACGTCAAGAGTGACAGTGAGCGCTTCAAGCTGCACACTCACGACTATTATGAGATCTTTTTGACCGTCAAGGGTAAGATAGATCACGTTGTTAACGGGAAAACCGTGAGGGTTCGTGAGGGGACTCTTGTTTTTATTCGTGATTTTGACGAGCACGGATACAGGATCGTTGACGGTGAGTACGCAGAATTTATAAATCTTGCCTTTACGAGATCTACCTTTGTTGCACTTTCAAACCTTTTGGGTGAGGAGTTTGATAAAAAAGGATTTACCGAGAGCGAAATGCCTCCGACAGTCTTTTTATCCTCTGCCGAAACAGAATATCTGTATCGGAAGCTTATGTATCTTAACTCCAGCGGAGATGCCCTCAAGCTGAAATATGAGGTCAGGCTCCTTCTCGTGACGGTCTTTTCCCGCTATTTCATGAATAGCGGGATACATGATTTGAACTCACCCCCCGATTGGCTCGAAGACTTTTACGATAAGATAAAAAAGCCTGAGGTTTTCACCCTCGAAAAGCTTGATCTTACCTCTATTTCCGGCAAAAGCCGTGAGCATACGGTAAGAGAATTCAAAAAGTATTACGGCACGTCTCCGGGAGAATTTATTAATTCCGAGCGTCTGAATTTCGCACAGAATCTTCTCAGGACAAGTAATCTTTCGGTGCTTGAAACAGCCCTTGAGTCGGGATTTTCAAACCTCTCTTGGTTCAACGAGCTTTTCCGCCGTGTCTACGGCACAACCCCGTTAAAGTACAGATTGCAGAGCAAAAAGAAAGGAAAACACATGAATACAAAACCTGTAAAGCTTATACCCGCTTGCAAAAATTATCTTTGGGGCGGTGAAAATTTAAAAACGAAATACAACAAAAAGACAGATATGACACCACTTGCCGAGACTTGGGAGCTTTCCACTCATCCCGACGGTGAAAGTATTGTTGACGGGGAGGGTATGACGCTTTCGGAATATATCGAAAAGAACGGAAGCGGTATTCTCGGAAAGCGTTGCGAGCGCTTTGACCGTTTTCCCATACTTATAAAATTTATTGATGCCGCAAAGAGTTTGTCGGTACAGGTGCATCCCGATGACGCTTATGCACTTGAGCATGAGGGCGACCTTGGAAAGACCGAGGTGTGGTACGTTTTGGAGGCATCGGAGGGTGCTAAGATATATTACGGCTTCAACAGAGACGTGACAGACGAGGAAGTAAGAGCGAGAATTGAGGACGGTACGCTTTGTGACGTGCTCGGATGCTATGACTCAAAAAAGGGAGACGTCTTCTTCATACCGTCGGGTACGGTTCACGCAATAGGAGCGGGTAATATCATCTGCGAGGTGCAGGAGAACTCAAATACTACCTACCGCTTTTTCGACTATAACCGTCGCGACAAGGATGGAAATCTGCGCCCGCTTCACATCGACAAGGCGCTTGAAGTAACAAGGCTTGCGCCGACAGTGCTTGCAGAGCCTGACGGAGAGATTATTGCAGAATGTGATTATTTTAGATCGGTGCTTGTGACCGAGTCATCGACCGTTACTCTCAGACAGGATTCGTTTTCCTCTCTTGTAATTCTTGAGGGAAGCGGTACTCTGTGTGCGGGAGAGCACGTCCTTGATTTTATAAAGGGAGAGAGCATATTTATTCCCACGGGCTACGGAGAGATAGTGCTTAGCGGAGAATTTGAAATAATTCTTACACAAATTTAAAAAGCGTGAACCCGTTTCCGCTTTTTGCAACTAAATGGGTGACAAGCCGAAAGGCAGAAAGGAGAAGACCTTATGCGTGACTTTGAAAAAGAGTGCGAAGAATATCTTTTATATCTCACCGAAATTGCCTCGTATAAGTATTCCGATTGCCCTGACGTTGAGGAGCTGATACAGGAGTCACTCATGTCATACGTTGTAAAGGTGGGGCGCGGGGAAGAGATAACACACCCAAAGGCGTTTTTGCAAGCAACGCTCAAAAACCGATATAACATGTATCTGCGCTCAAAATACAGGGACAGCATATCGGTATACGGTATGGAAGACGTTCTTGTTGCTGATGACGAGTTTTTGAAAAGGGAAGAGGCCGAAGCGCAAAAGAGCGAATACGAGTCGGTGAGGCGCGAGATAGGAAGACTTTCTAAGATATTCCGTGAGGTGACTGTAAGATATTATATAAAAGGTCACTCGGTGAATCAAATAGCCACGGACCTCGGCATCTCTGAGGGGACGGTGAAATCAAGACTGTCTATTGCAAGGGGACGCATAAAGGGGAAATTTGAAAATATGGAAAAGTATTCAAATCTCACATTTGAACCTAAAAAAGTTAGAATCGGTGTGTGGGGAAACGACGGAGTAAACGGTGAGCCGTTTTCTCTTATCGGTTCGGACATTGAAGGAAATATTCTGTACACGGCATATGAAAAGCCGATAGCTGTGTCGGACATTGCTGATACACTCGGTATGCCTTGCGTTTTCGTGGAGGGGATTGTCGATAAGCTTGTAAATGGCGAGCTTATGGGTAGAACCGAGAGTGGTCTTGTATACACAAGATGCTATATGATACCTTTTGAGGAGTCATTTGGCGATATTGATGCCCAGGAAAAGTGTGCCGAGAAATATGCTTCCGCCATATGGGATATTGTGTCGCGCAATATCGGGTGGCTTTCAGAGGAGCATGAGTTTTGTGAAATGAACGATAAGCAGAAGGCAACTCTCTTTCTTCTCTTGACCCATCTTAGTGTGATTGATGTTGTCAGAAAAACAAATCCAGCGAAGATTAAGATTCCCGAGCTTCCCGAACGTCCGAAGGGCGGAAAATGGCTTGCAACAGTTACGGTATTTTCGGGGAGTCCGACCAGATGGCAATATGACGTTTCGGGGCCTTGCTTTATAAGAATCACGGACAAAGACAAAAAAACCATTTGCACAATGAATGACTTTCAGTCGGTTTTCGGTGATACGCATTGGGCATATCCCACGTTTAAGTATCCCTTGAAGCCGCAAAGTGCCTTAAAGCTTTATGCATACCTCATTCCCGAAAGCGGATTTGAGCGTCCTGAGTGGTTTGTTGATGAATTGGTTGAGGAATTTGAAAAGCTTTATATCGTGAAAAGACGCGAGGACGGAAGTCTTGCACTTGATATTCCTTTTATTACTTCTGATTTAGCCGATAAGCTTGAAAAATCAACCGGCAAAATCGCAGATGAGATTTTTGCTCTTCTTGAAAATGAGCTTGTAGCTCTTTGGAAAAAGTGTAAACGAAACGTTCCGGCTCATGTTGACGGACGTGAGCATTATATCTATAACGGTGAAATGAAGGCGTTTTCAATTGCCGTTTTGAAAAGATTTGTAAATTGCTCACTTCTCCCTTATCCTGTTGAGATCGGAAAAACACCTCTTATACTTGTCTGCTATAAGAAAAAGTCAGAATAACAAAAGCCCGACCGAAGTCGGGCTTTTCAGACTGTCGAAAAAGTCACTCAAAGGAGTGGCTTTTTTGTATTAAATATGGTATAATGGAGGTAGAAAAAAGTGAGGTAAAAGATATGCTGAGTAAGGGACAAAACGGAAGAGACCAAATGGAAATGGTATGGCTT
>JAZREJ010000029.1:0-2040 GCA_045660745.1 Eubacteriales bacterium | reverse complement strand
GATCATGGCTGATTTCCGCGCTCGCTACGGCAACCACGTGATGGTGGAAGACAACCTTCGCTTCACTGCTGACTGCAAGGAGGCCATTCATAAGGCGGTCTTCGTGGACAAGGCTCTGCCCGATTTCGGTGTCGAGGTCACCCGCGTCAATTATGAGGACGGCTGCAAGGTATACTTCGCTGACAACAGCTTCGTCATTTGCCGATTCTCCGGCACCGAGCCGCTGCTGCGAATCTTCGCCGAAGGTTCCTCGACTTCCGTGGCCTCCGGCTACATCGCTGCCTTCAAGCAGTTCCTGGGTCTTTGATCCGCGTATAGAAAACCCGCAGAACCGAAAGCGTGATGTTCTTAGCGGAGAAATTATAAATTGGTTTGTTTATATTTGATCCGCAGTAACCAAATAATTAGCCCCGACAGATTTAAAGTCTGTCGGGGCTTGTTGTACTGTTTGATAAATTGGAATTTGTCTAACTATTAATACTCAAAAACCAAAGGAGCAATCTGTGTAGTAAACGCATTCTTTCTTGGCTTTATCGCCACCCGTTTTGTACTGACTTGAATATCACCGATATAATCTAACATCACAGTCTCGGGCAAATCCTTTTTCAAAAGCAAGTTTTCTTCCGCATCATACACCATCAAGAGCGGATAGAACTTACAGGAATCCAAATAACGCAAGAAAATTACAGCCCTTCGGTTTGTGCTAACTTTTTCTTTGAATTTCATCAGCATATTCTCACCTTGCTCAACTGCTTGTTGAACAGAAAAAAGTATACGTGTTTCATTAAAGTCTTGCGATGAAAAATAAGTAACAAGAATATTGCGTACACATTGGATAATATAACCGTAGTCTTCTAAAGAGTCGAGCTTGTTGTACATATCTTTTTCGATGTGAACCAAGCAATATCTGTACCACGGATGATATTTGTCTACATAGTCTGATAAGATTGCTTTCTCTCCTATATCACAGGTAGTAAGGTTGATATACAAATGGTCAAATTCGCCAAGAGAAAATTCGCTCTCGCGCAATTTCATAACCACTCTTTGTATAATGGCATTCAACTTTTTGTTACTGAAAGATTCGATGGCATAAACACCATGCTCATTTCGTGATTCACTTTTATACAAGCGAATATCGCTAATTATTTTTCTTTTCATAATGTTTACGCTTTCCCTGTAAATTCTTATTTATCGGTGAGTTTATTATATCACAGCTCACAAGTTTTTGCAACAGCAAAAAGGAGCTCTTTTCGAGCTCCTTTCGTTATTTATTCATCACCTCTATAAACCACCGTATCGCCTTTTCATGCCATTCGGACTTAGGCTGCATAGCAAATCCTTTATCACTTGCTAGGAACTTTATGAGCGAGTATTTTGACACGAGGTACTTGCGTTCTTGGAGTGTGGCAAACAGTCTTCCTTTTGCGATATGCCATCTTATCGTTCGCTCGGAGTAGCCTATAATTTTCGCTACTCGGTAGACGGATAATGCGTCGGGGTATATTGCGAGTCTCTTTTCAAGTATTCGCTCGAACTTGTTCCTATCCTTTCTGCTTAGGTATGCGAACACACTTATTTCTGCTCCCGAGGCTTCGTTTGCCTCGGGAGCGTCTTTGTTACGGGATGAGAATTGTCCTCGGATAAACTCCTTCTTGCTTTCTGTCACGCTTTGCTTCATATACGCTCTCAAATCTTCTTCATTAACGTAGTAGCGTAGATGCGTTGGAGTATCTACTATTCTACACGGGATGACACCGTTTTGTAGCATCCAAGCTGCTTTGCGTTTGCTGATATGTAGCTTTTGCCGTAGTTGTTCAAGTGAGAGTTCACCGTTTTTCTTCATTCTTCCGTACCCCTTATTCTTTGTTTAAGGCGGTGTAATTTTTAACCGCCTTTGCCGTTTTACTCGTCCTTATTTCCTATGAGTGAGCCGAGCTTCATGCCCGCGATGCTCGTTGCACGGGTGTCAAGGTGCGAGTATGTATCTGCCGTTATGCTCATCGTGCTGTGTCCCATATACGCCTGGATTACCTTCATATT
>JAZREJ010000028.1:0-26289 GCA_045660745.1 Eubacteriales bacterium | reverse complement strand
CAGCCTGAGAGAGAAGGTCAGCGGCAAGGTGGCCTGGGTTGGAATTACCGTCAGCAATGATAAGTATTTCGCTCGGGCCCGCAATCATGTCGATAGACACCTTACCGAATACCTGCTTTTTAGCCTCGGCAACGAATGCGTTACCCGGTCCTACTATCTTATCAACCTTCGGCACAGTCTCGGTACCGTAAGCAAGAGCGGCAATTGCCTGTGCTCCGCCGACTTTGAAAATTCGGTCAATCCCAGCAACACTTGCAGCGGCAAGAATGACTGAATTTACACTTCCGTCCTTTGAGGGAGGTGTGGTCATTACGACCTCACGGCAACCCGCAAGCTTTGCGGGAATGGCGTCCATCAAAACGGTTGAAGGATAAGCCGCTGTTCCTCCCGGAACGTAAAGTCCTGCACGGTCAACGGGTATTACCTTCTGACCGATAACAATTCCGTTTTCCTCATTTATAACAAAACCGTGTCTTATCTGCTTTTCGTGGAAACGGCGAATATTTGCCGCCGCCTTTTCGAGAACCGCAAGAAACTCGGGAGATACGCTTGCGCGAGCTGCCGCAATTTCTTCGGCAGTGACGGTAAGGCTGTCAAGCTTTACCTTATCAAATCTTTCAGCATAGTCAAAAAGAGCCTCGTCTCCTCTTTTTACAACGTCTGCAATTATTTCCGATACCGCTCCCTCCACCTTCTGTGTGGGAAGGGTCCTATCAAATATCTCTGAGGGAGATACCTCTGAATACTTTAATATCTTTATCATTTTGTTTCCTCTGCAAGGGCTATCGATACCCTTTCGATAAGTTCGTTTTTAAATTTAAAGCTTGATTTGTTTGCGATAAGTCTCGCACTGATCGGCACGACCTCCTCAAATACCTCAAGGTCATTTTCGCGGAGAGTTGTACCTGTTTCAACAATATCCACGATAACGTCGGACAGTCCGAGGATGGGCGCAATCTCAATAGAGCCGTTAAGCTTTATGATATCTATATCACGTCCGAGTCCCGAATAATAGCGTTTTGTAATGTTTACAAATTTTGTGGCAACACGGAGTGTTCGCTCGGGGTTATCGCGAAAATCACGGGGAGCGGCAACAGCCATTCTGCACTTACCCATGTTAAGGTCCACAAGCTCGTAGACGTCGGGGGAATATTCAAGCAAAATATCCTTTCCCGCAACACCTATATCGGCAGCGCCTCTCTCAACGTAAATGGCAACGTCGGAGGGCTTTACCCAGAAATAGCGCACCCGCTTTTCGGGGTTCTCGAATATCAGTTTTCTGTTTGTTTCATGTATTGCGGGACACTCAAAGCCCGCCTTTTCAAAAAGTGTGAGCACCTTTTCGCCAAGTCTTCCCTTGGGCAGTGCCACGTTCAGCATATCATTGTGCATCTCTTACACCTCTGTAATATCAACAAGGGTCTTATATTTAAGTTTTTTCGGTATCTCGGTTGCGGCTCTCACCGTTTCCCCTTCTCCAATACGCTCATTTACGGTTTTGGAGACAAGTACGGGGGAAGTATTACAGTTATAGAGCACAAGGGTATCAACCTCGTACCCGACACCGCTTTCAAGTCCTTCAAGAAGGTCAAGGTAGACTGCAAAGCCGATAGCGCCCGCACTCTTGCCAAAGCGTTTCATAAGGGAGTCGTACTGACCGCCCGAAAGAACCGCGGTGGGTATTGTGTTTATAAAGCCCTTAAACACTATACCGTTATAATAATTGGTATCCGAAACAACGGAAAAATCAAGTCTTATTCTGTCGCTTGAAGCAAGGGTGAGCACCGTTTCAAGCTCGTCAAAAAGCACTTCAAATTCTTTTTCTGCAAGAATCTTACGAAGGCTTGCGATGACGGTATCGGGCTTTCCGTAGCATTTAACGAGTGCCTTTATGCGCTCCGTGTCAGTCTCGCTGACTCCCGCGTCCCGACACTCCGCTTCAATTCCGTGGATATTCTTCTCGCCCATACATTCAAGAATACGCTTCTGCGCCCCCTCGTCAGCACCCGAAATGCTTAGCAAAAGAGAGGTTATGCCGAGATGAGCAACGTCAAGAACAAAGTCCTCCGATATCTCTTCAAGGCTGAGAGAAGCAAGAGTGAGCACCTCGGAAAGCGCATATTCGTCAACGCTACCGATGTATTCAAGTCCCGTCTGCATTATCTCCTTGTATGAGTGACTTCCCTCCGAAACACGGTATACGTTTTCGTTGTAATATACCTTTCGCGTCTCTCCTTCTCTCGTGTTCTTTACGATAGAGAGGGTAACGTCGGGCTTGAGTGCCATGAGCTTGCCATTCGTATCGGTAAATGTAATAATGTTGTCAGAAACAAGAAAGCTCTTGTTCCTGACGTAGAGGTCATATTCCTCAAACTTGCTCATCTTATATGGCTCATAGCCTCTCTGCCTGTAGAGTGAGCGAAGTCTGAATACAGCTTTTTCTTCACTTTTTAAAATATTTTCGGGAAAATTCATTTTTTCTCACCGTTCTCCCTTTCAAGGACAGCACGATATCCGTCGCTTCCGTAGTTAATACACTTGTTGACACGGCAAATGGTTGCGGTAGACGCACCCGTTTCGCGGGAGACCTCCTGGTAGTTCTTGCCTTCCCACAGCATGCACGCAACTTCGAAGCGCTGAGTCAGATCCTGAAGCTCTCGTATAGAACACAGATCTTCAAAAGACGCCTTACATTCTTCAAGATTTTCAAGTTTCAATACGGCATGAAAAAGCTTATCGCTTGCCGTGAGGGGTTTCTTTACCATTTTAATCCTCCACTGTTTACTTTATTTCTTTAGTATTTTAGCACACTAAAGCGTAAAAGTCAATAGGTTGTTAAAAAAATAGGCTATATTTCGTGTCAATTAATATTGACTTTTGAGAAAAATAAAGTTAAAATCAAGTCGAGGTGATTATTGTGAGTACTGTTAAAATCTATCCCGAAAGAATTCTTGGAGCTTTCAAGCCTTTAAACGCCGTTAACAATGGTCCCTGCTGCAGAAGACACGCAAACGACCAGCTGCGTTCAAACTTCGATGCCTACAAGGCGGCGCGTATTCCATTCGCGAGAAACCACGACGCCTCATTCGAAACGGTATACGGTGGAGAGCACGGAATTGACATTTCAGCTGTATTTCCCGACTTCACCAAGAGTCCTTACGAGCCCGATTCCTACGATTTTGCCTGCACGGACGAGGCGATTCTCACAGCGCTTGATGCCGACACGAAGGTATTCTACAGACTCGGTCAGAAGATCGAGCACTACATAAAAAAATATAACATCTACCCGCCGGCAGACTTTCACAAGTGGGCGGTTGTATGTGAGCATATAATCCGCCACTACACCAAGGGCTGGGCAAACGGATTCTTCCACGATATGCCCTACTGGGAGATATGGAACGAGCCTGACCTCGACCCTGATGAAGCAACAAACAAGCGTACGTGGGGCGGTACGAAAGCACAGTTTTTCGACCTCTTTGAAATCACCGCAAAACACCTGAAGCGTTGCTTTCCCGAGCTTAAAATCGGCGGTCCCGCACTCGCCTGCAACACCCAATGGGCAACTGACTTTCTTGCGGAAATGAGCCG
The DNA here is from genome assembly GCA_045660745.1 of Eubacteriales bacterium. Lineage (GTDB taxonomy): Bacteria > Bacillota > Clostridia > Oscillospirales > SIG627 > RGIG6353. Next base: position 22,701 of record JAZREJ010000028.1, on the reverse strand, counting down.
TCGCAACGTGCCTCTCGACTTCTTCTCCTGGCACATCTATTGCACCGAGCCTTCAAAAATGGTTAGAGCGGCTGAAATCTATCGCAATTTGCTTGACGAAAACGGATACACAAGTGCCGAATCGATACTCAACGAATGGAACTACGTCAAGGGTTGGGAAGATGAATTCGTTTACTCAATAAAACAGATTATAGGCGTCAAGGGAGCTTCATTTATTATGGGATGCATATCCTCCGCCCAGCGTTCGAGTATCGATATGCTTATGTATTACGACGCGCGCCCCTGTACCTTCTGCGGAATGTGGGACTTCTACACGCTTGAACCTCTCAAGGGGTATTACCCATTTTTCTGGTACGGTGACTTTTATGATATGAAGGACGTTGAATGCACGTCGGATGACAATGAAATTTTTGTTCTTGCGGGAGTCGGAGAAAACGGCAAGGCAACCGCCATTGTCACCTACTACACAGACGATGATAACGCCGCCGACAAGGAAATCTGCGTTAATTTCGGAAGAGAAGGCGAATATGATTTATATCTTGTTGACAAGGATCACAACGGAGAAAAGATAAGCACTGTAAAAAATGCCGTCCTTACAATGAAAAACTACTCCTTTGTTAAGATTTGTGAAAAATAATATTTTCAAAAAACATATAAAATCAAATTGAGGTGATGAGATATCATGAGTACAATTAAAATAAACCCCGAAAGAATTCTTGGAGCTTTCAAGCCTTTAAACGCCGTTAACAACGGTCCCAGCTGTAAGAGACACGCGGCAGATCAGCCTAGGTCGAACTTTAATTCCTACAAAGCAGCACGCATTCCTTTTGCAAGAAACCATGATGCAGCCTTTGCGGCAATATACGGCGGAGAGCACACTGTTGACATATCGGCAATTTTTCCCGATTTCAATGCTAATCCCTACGACCCTGATTCCTACGATTTTGCTTGTACGGATGAATATATACTAATAACGCTCGATGCAGGCACAAAGACCTTCTACCGTCTCGGTCAGAAGATAGAGCATTACATAAAGAAATACAACATATACCCGCCCGCAGACTTTCACAAATGGGCGGTTGTATGTGAGCATATAATCCGCCATTATACGAAAGGGTGGGCAAACGGCTTTACCCACGATATGCCCTACTGGGAGATTTGGAACGAGCCCGACCTCGACCTTGAGGAGGACTCCTACAAGCGCACCTGGGCAGGAACGAGAGCGCAGTTCTTCGACCTGTTCGAGGCAACCGCAAAGCACTTAAAGAAGTGCTTCCCCGAGCTGAAAATCGGTGGTCCCGCACTTGCGGGAAGGAGCTGGTGGGCAAATGAATTTCTTGAGGAAATGTCAAAAAGACAAGTTCCCCTCGACTTCTTCTCCTGGCACATCTACTGCAACGAGCCTTATGCAATGATAGAGGATGCAAAGACCTACCGCCAGATGATGGACAACAACGGATACGAGAGTGCCGAGTCCATACTCAACGAATGGAACTATATTGAAAACTGGTCCGATAAATTCCCTTATTCGATTGAAATGATACGTGGGGTGAAGGGTGCTGCCTTTACGATGGCTTGTATGTCAGCCGCAGAGCGTTCAAGCATTGATATGCTCATGTATTACGATGCGCGTATGTGCGCCTTCAACGGTATGTGGGACTTTTACACCTATAAGGAGCTTAAAGGGTATTATCCCTTCAAGTGGTACGGAGAGTTTTACGATTTAAAGGACGTTGAATATACCACCAATGATGGGCAGATCTACGTGCTTTCGGGTGTTGATGAAAACGGCAAGGTAAAGGTAATTATCACCTATTACTCGGACGATGACTCCTCTCCCGACAAGACGGTGGCTCTTGACATCGGAAGAAACGCCGCCTTCGACGTTTATGAAGTAAGCAACGAGCACCACGCAGAGCTTGTAAAAACTACCGACAACACCGAATTCAATATGAAAGTACACACTATTCTAATGATTTGTGAGAAATAGAATGAAAAAATACCTTCTCCCCAATACAAACTCTTATAAGGCAAACCTCCACTGTCACTCAACGATTTCCGACGGGCAATGGACGCCCGAGCAAATCAAAGAAGAGTATTCCAAGAGAGGCTATTCCATTGTTGCCTACACCGACCACTCCATGATGATAGACCACCATAAAAAATTGTCAGACGACAAATTTCTCGCTCTGCGAGGTTATGAAGCGGGTATAGTGCAAGCAGCAAAGGACAAAACCACAAAGACCATCCGCACCTGTCACATATGCGTGATTGCTCTTGATCCCGACAATCTTGTCCAACCCTGCTACAATCAAAAGGGTATCGACCATTGGAAGCACTACAACAAGCCCGCGGTGGATTGGGTGATATACGATAAGGAAAAGCCCGAATTTGAGTTTTTCTATTCGCCCGAAGTCATCAGCCGATTCATGGAGGAGTGCCGTAAGGAAGGCTTCTTCGTTACCTACAACCATCCCTCCTGGTCCATGGAGACCAGTGAGCAGTTCTTAAACTATCACGGAATGCACGCTGTGGAAATGTGTAACTACGGATGCTATGAGGCGGGATATGAGGACTACAATCCCTATATCTATGACCAGATACTGCGTGGCGGAGAGAGAATTTACTGTATAGGTGCTGACGATAACCACAACCGAGGAGACAAGCCCGAACACGATTCCTTCGGTGCTTTCACGGTTATAAGAGCCGAAAAGCTCGATTACAAGACTGTAACCGATGCGATGCTAAAAGGCGATATGTACGCTTCCCAAGGACCTGAGATACACTCGCTTTATATAGAGGATGGAAAGCTTTACGTTACTTCCTCCGAGGCGAAGAGAATATATATCTCCACAGAGCAAAGATACTCAAGCTGTGTATACGGAGAAAACGGTGAGTGTATTACAAGTGCCGTCTTTGACCTCCCCGAGGACTACGGCTATGTAAGACTTACAGTAGAGGATGCCGAGGGACGCCACGCAAACACACGCGCATATTTTGAAGACGAAATCTAATAACACTTCGTACACCTTCAACAAAAAAGATCTCCGTAAAAATCACGGAGATCTTTTTGTTTTTATACTTTATACTTTATCCATAGCCTTTACTACTTGCTTGTAGTGAAGTCTTGCTGCTTTGTATTTCGAATCGAAATAAGACTGGAAATTCGACTGACCGCTTCCCATCATCTGACTTACCATGAAAGCAAAGCCCTTCCAGTTATCGTAAACAGAGCCAAAGTCAAAGATTGTTCCTTCAATGATCATATCCAGTACTACCTTGGATTCAGAGTCACGCAGATATCTTGTCTTAAGAGCTATCTCATAAATTGTAGGTGTAAGCGTCTTCCAGCTTTCTGCCGAGAGCGCCTCGGTTATAATTCCGACAAACTCGGTATCGCGGCAGGTCTTAGGTACTGCAAGGCAAGAGTGATGTCCGCCAACCATCGTCTTATAGCTCGTCTGACTCTCTGTGTACTTCGGAAGAGGAAGCATACCGTATTCATCTTCAAAGTTACGCAGATTTTCACCGGTTGCAGTAGAAATAGGGTTCATCATAAACACAGCTCTCTTGGAATAGAAAAGAGATGCGTGAATGCTCTTCTCGTTGGAAAGAGTGGGATCATAATATACACCCTCGTTATTATAGCAGAAATCGTAAAGGTCCTGCATAATGGAGTCGATCTTATCTGTCTTAACAGATATTTGAGGAACACCGTCTGCATCAGGTGATACGATAGGATTATCAAAAGCCCAGAGATAAGAATTTATGGGAGTACCCTGAGGCTGAGCAAATCCGTAAAAGTCATTTTCGTCGCGCTTATCGTTACCGTCATCGGAATAGATATCCTTTACCATTTCGGCAAGCTTATCAAAGGTCCACTTTCCGTCAAGAACGATGGAATAAAGATCACCAAGCTCGTAGGTTGCGGCAAGATTCTTATTAAAGAACAAGCAGTACGCACCGGTGACAGCAGTAGAGTTAAGATGAGAGATTGCTACAAGGTTTTTACCGTTGTAGGTAAGCTCATTGGAATTTGAGGAATACCACCACGGCTTTGAAAAATCAATATGCTCAATATCATACCAGTTAAGGAAGAGCTTCTTCAAAACAAGACCGCCTGTTGACATTACCATTCCGAAAAGAAGGTCAAATTCATCATTACCCGCAAGAATGGTCTTTGTGGCATAGTTATCTACCTCTGTGTAGGTACCGCCATACACGATCTCAACCTTAGTGTTGAAGCGGTTTTCGACCGCTTGTGTACGGGCAACTCTAGCGTCCTGGATAAGGTCACCCTGATTTCGCTTTTCTTCAGAAACCACTACTTCTCCCTGAGAATATGCCGCTATGCGGAAAGGTCGTCCGCCGAAATCCTTCTCGGGAAGGTCGTCGGAAACAAGGCTTCTCTCGTAGAATATAGAATCCTCCTCGTAATGCTTGACCTCGCCCGATGAACCGCCCTCGGCTTCTCCGCCTCCGCAGGCGATAAGAAGAGTTGCTGTGGAAATAAGCATAAGAACGGCTAAAATCATTGATATTATTCTTTTCATATGTATCTCCTTTCGTTTTGTGTTGCTGTTGATATTTTAGCATAAAAAAAGACATTTGTCAATTGACTTGACAAATAATACGTTTATTTTAGCCCCCTGTAGAAAACAAATTTTGAAGCAAAAAATTGTGGAAAATACACAAATTCTCTAAATTAAGCCCTTTAATTTAGAGTTACAAAAACTCTCTGCGATATACCCATTCACAAAAAAAGAGGCTATAGTAGCATCAGCTCTCGCCTATGGTAACGTAATATCGTTCATGCAAAGTAAAACGGCGAGCTTGTTTAATGTGAGGTTCTATGGGACAAAAAACGTGGAAAAAGCATTGCTTTTTCCACGTTTTATTTATCTGTTATGATAAAGCTTCTTTGTCTGATACTGAGGCTCGCAAGTGATATTAACGCCAAGCTTCTGGAACACGTTTTCGTCAACTCGCGAAAGAATAACCGTCGAATGCGCTTCACAAAGACGAAGCTTTTCTATCTGCTTCATTGCAAGAGCCGCTGTGGGACTTGTTACAGCAGAAATTGAAAGCGCAATAAGTATCTCGTCGGTATGAAGCCTCGGGTTATGATTACCCATCACCTTCGTTTTAAGCTCTTGGATAGGCTCGATTACTGCGGGAGAGATAAGAGTAATATCATCTGCGATTCCGGCAAGATGCTTTAAAGCATTAAGTATTGCGGCGGCTGACGCTCCGAGGAGGGATGAAGTCTTGCCTGTAATGACACATCCGTCAGGCATTTGAATAGCAACAGCGGGAGCCCCCGTTTGCTCTGCCTTCTTAAGAGACATCTCAACTACAGGGCGCATATCCTTTGTTATACCAAGCTTATTCATTATAAGCTCAAGCTTTGTAACCTCACTCTGTTCGCTCATTCCCTGTCTGAGTGAACAAGAGGCACGGTAAAATCTGCGAATTATCTCCTGCTTTGCGGCATCCCTTACAGCCTCATCATCAAATATACAGCTGCCAACCATGTTGACTCCCATATCGGTGGGGCTCTTATAAGGACAGTCACCCGATATCTTTTCAAACATTGCACGGAGCACAGGGAAAATCTCAACGTCGCGGTTATAGTTTACCGTAGTCTCGCCGTACGCTTCAAGATGATACGGGTCTATCATATTAACGTCATCAAGGTCAGCGGTTGCCGCCTCGTATGCAAGATTCACGGGATGACTGAGCGGTATATTCCAAATGGGGAAGGTCTCAAACTTTGCATATCCCGCACTGATACCGCGCTTATGGTCATGATAAAGCTGTGAAAGACAGGTAGCCATCTTTCCGCTTCCGGGACCGGGTGCTGTAACCACTACAAGGCTTCTTTCGGTCTCTATATAATCATTTGCGCCAAAGCCCTCATCCGATACGATGAAGGGAATGTTCGCGGGGTAATCGGGAATTATGTAATGACGGTAGGTCTTGATTCCGAGAGCGGCAAGGCGCTTTTCAAACGCAATAGCCGTCGGCTGTGAGCGAAAATGAGATATTACAACACTTCCGACGTACAGACCTATTCCGCGAAAGGCGTCTATAAGGCGGAGTGCATCGAGGTCATAGGTGATTCCGAGGTCACCGCGGCGCTTATTTTTTTCGATAGCATCGGCACTTATAACAATAACTATCTCGGCTGAGTCACGAAGCTCAAGAAGCATCTTGACCTTACTGTCAGGCTCGAATCCGGGAAGCACGCGAGATGCGTGAAAGTCATCAAACAGCTTTCCGCCAAACTCAAGATACAGCTTTCCGCCAAAAGCATTTATTCTGTCGCGTATCTTCTGAGACTGCATTGATATATATTTGTCGTTATCAAATCCGATTCTGTACATTTTCGTGACCTTTCTCAAAAAAATCAAAACGCCCCCATTCGGTGGCGTTCCTTTGCACACAGTGCCCTATGTACATTATACCATTTAAAAATAAAAAATCAATAGTAAATAATCAATTTTTGAAAAAATATGAATATTTTTGTTTTTATTGAAAAAAAGCAGAACTTATGATAAAATAGAAAAAAGTCGCCTGCGCTCACAATTTTCAAGGATGACTTTTGCGTTACACACAAATTGCGATGCAATTTCCTCAGTAATAAAAAAGGAGTGATATTATGGCAAGTATTTTCATGAAGGACGATGCAAGACTCCGTGCTGAAAAAGGAATATTATACGACTTTTTAGCCCCCGACGGCAGTGAATCCCGTGAGGCGGCTGAAATAATCCGTGCAAGGAATCTCGAATTTTGCAAAAATATAAAATCAAGCGACTGTTACGAGGATTTTAAGCTTGCGGTTGAGTCTTTGTCAGGCGGCACCAACACTGTCATACTCGATGACGTGGGACTCCCCTCGGTCATGGTACTCATACCGCGAATGAATTCGCGCGACCTGTCAAACGGACTCGACTCCCGCACCCATCCCGCATTCATTGTCAAAGGAAAAGAGTACGACACGGTGGCTGTCGGAAAGTACATAAGTGTTATAAAGTACGGACGCGCCTACAGTCTTCCGAACAAGGATCCCGCAACCTGCTTTAATTTTGACGACAGTGCACGTATGTGTTCGCTCAAAGGAAGAGGCTGGGGTATTACCCCTTATTCGTTATGGGGAGCGCTCTCTCTTTGGTGCAAAAAGAACGGGACCATACCCGAGGGTAACACAAATTACGGTCAGTTCGGGGACAACGCTGAAAGCCGCGGACTTGCCGCAACACTCACAAAGCTTGACGGCAAAGAGGCAACAGGACACACGCTGACAGGCTCAGGACCTCTCACATGGTTTCATAATCACCGCCCCGACGGAATCGCAGACCTCTGCGGTAACGTTTTTGAATGGTGCTCAGGCTTCCGCTTCTGCAACGGTGAATTACAGATAATTCCAAATGCCGACACCATGGAAAACGGATGCGATATGTCATATTCCTCGCCTCTTTGGAGAGCAATCCTACCCGACGGCACTCTTACGTCCCCGGGAGATGCCAACAGCGTAAAGCTTGACTTTATTGACGGGCATTGGGTGGTATCAACAAGAATCACCTCTCACACGGAGGAAAAGCGTTGCTGTCCCGTGAGAGACATAACTCTCGGAGACGGTGTTGATAAGATGCCTCAGATACTTATCGAGCTTGGCATTTGTCCCGAAAGAGAACCGACGGGTGCACCTTACGGTAACGACGTTTTCTGGGGACCGAACAAAGCAGTGGAGCAGTTCCCCTGTCGAGGCGGAAACTGGTATGATCACATATATGCCTGCGGAGGCATGTTCCGCACAAGCGTATACTACGGACGCGACATTATCGGTAATACTATCGGTATGAGACTTGCTTATTACAAGACTCTGCCCTAAGGCACATCGAGTTTTTTCTCCCTGTAGCATCTTCAAAAACTTTCAAAAAAGAATTGTCGCATGACAATTCTTTTTTCGATCTTTTAAAAGCAATAAATATTACTGCTCTTTTTTGTATCAATCATCAATCTTTATTATAGTTTTATTCTGTCTTTTAGCATACTCAAACGCTTTATATGCTCCGCCAAAATCTCTGCAAACATAACTTATTACAAAATCCGATCGATCAACCATCCATTTATTTCGCATTGGTATAGCACTTTTGTAATGAACGTCAGAAAGCACGTCGGGTAATATAACTTCATCAAATGTGCTTTCATAATACTCTTTGTGGGAATTTATCCTTTTTGTATAATAAGGGATTACTAATATAAGTTTTATTTCGGGGTTCTTATTTTTTGCATGAATAACCGCTTTTATAAACTTTTTGTCGAACTCTCCCATATCTCCGGTCATAAATACTTTGCATCCTTCTCCAACAACGTAGTCAATTGCACTATCAAGTTTAGACTCTATATCCAGATATACTTCTCGATGCCCAAATCCTGTACAAACATATTCATTTTCCATTATTCAAACCTCACATTACACAAAAGTTTTCGTTTACAGAACAAATATATTATATAGTTTTCTATAAGAAAACGCAAGTGGTATAAAATATTTACTGAAAGAAAACTTTTTTGGAGAAATACCATATGTTTGATTTTGGATTAAGATTAAAAGAACTGCGCATAAAGAACAAAATGTCGCAAGAAGCACTCGGAAGGCGAATAGGCAGAAGTAAATCGGTCATTTCAAGTTATGAGAATAATCTAAAAATACCACCGCTTGACATTCTCGTTGAAATAGCTGTAATTTTCAATGTATCCCTTGATTGGTTGGTCGGGATAGATAAAGAAGAAATGATTTCTGTCGAGAACATAAGCGTTAAGCAAAAAGAGATAATTAACACCCTTGTATTTGAGTTTACCGATAAAACAAAAAATACGGATGGCTTAAGTCCGAGACAGCAAGAAATACTTTCTGCAATTATGAAAGAATTTTCAAAGCCGAAGAATTTTTAATTTGTTGTTACTCAGATGCGCCCCCCTGTAGCATCTTCAAAAAGCTTTATCTCAAAAGCTTTAAATAACAATAAACGACATTGCCTTGAGCAATGTCGTTTTTAATTGAAAGTTTTTGAAGATTCCAAAGAAACTTTTTCCAAAAAGTTTCTTTGGCGGGTTTCAGGGTGGAACCCTGAACAAAGAAGTAATGCGCCGCTTATCTGCAGAAAAATTAATATGCTGTGTAAAGGCGGAGTATCGTGAGAACCGACTGTTCTTTTGTATAGAGGTCATTGGGGGCGAATTTTCCCTCTTCTTTACCGCCCATTACCTTTCTGCCGTTCTTATCCATTGATGCGGATACGAAATTAATGGCGTCGCGTCCCCAATCAGCAAAGGTCTCGGCATCGGTAAACTCCACGGCGGAGGAGTTGGGCTTCTTAACGCCAAGCACGTTAACGGCTGAACGCTGAAGCATGGCAGCCGCCTCCTGACGCTTGATGGTGCCGTTGGGATCAAACTTTCCTTCCTCTTTACCGTTTACGATTCCGAGTGCATTGGCTGCAAGAATATTATAATAGTCTGTGTCAACGAAAGCCTTGGGGTTTATTTTAACGTTCTTATCGGCAAGTATCTTATCAATGCTCTTACCAAGCTTTACCGAAAGCATATTTATAACAAGGTCACAGAATTCAAGACGTGTAATGGCATCAGGCATGGCAACAAGACAGTCACCTGTAATGAGTCCGTAGCGGTAAGCCTCCTGTGACTCGGGAAGTGCCCAATCTGATATTCCCTTCTGTCCGAAGACATTGGGACGTGAAAGAACAAGATGTGTAGAAGCAAGCATTTCGGGGGTCATATCAAAGAAGCGGTAAAAATCGGTCTTAAGCTTGGTCTTCTCACCGCCCTCATAAGAATTCTTACTGTCCCAAGTGGGGTCCATCACAATCCATGCACCGTCAACGTAAGCTTCAACCCACGCGTGATTTGCTTTAGAAATCTTGGCATTATCCCAATCGGTCGCACTGCTGTTTATACCGAGCGCATATCCTTCGATAAACACTGCAGGGATATCCACTGCGTTAAGAAGGGCTATTGTAAGATTTGCATATCCTTCGCAGACAGCAATCTCATTATCAAAAACATCGGACGCCGTAACGTTTGTTTTGTTTGTACGGAGATTAGCGTATTCATAGTCATAGTAAAGAAGGTCTGCAACGTATTCGTGTATTGCACGCGCCTTTGCGTAATCGCCTTCAAGGTCTTGGGTTATCGTATTTGCCGCACGAACTATTTTTTCGGGAATATCACTCTCGATATTTGACTTTTCGTCTATCCAGCCTGCCATGGCTTTGACATTGCTTTCATAGGTGTTACGGTTGATAACGATTCCCCAGCTTTCGTCCTGCTTTTTAAGGACTATATCACGTCCGTAAAATACGGAAATAAATTCCGAACGAAGGTCCTTGCCCGTATAAACCGAAAACTCAAGTTCGCTTCCTTTTATCTTCGTCAAATCGAATTTTGCCGTAAAGCGAGAGCCGTGAAGAAGCTGTATTACAACGTTTTCACCCGCAAAAGGCACACAAAGATACTTTATATCGGTATTATTAACGACTCCCGAAAGCTTGAGTGTATCGTCCTCGACGTGAAGCTCGAAATACTCCTCGGGATCGTTGCTTGTTCTGAGCTCGGTAACGAGTATATCACTTTGTTTATTTGCTGCGGGATTCGGAGCAATAAGAATAACGTTATCAGCAACAGCAGTAAAAGCAAGAGCCGACATCAGCATAAGGACCGATAAAAGGGCTGCTAAGATTCTTTTCATTATTTTTACCTCTAAATCATATTTCGAACGCCCAATTTCCGTTTTGGAAGATATCGACAATCTTTCCGTCGCGGGTATGAGCTTTAATTGACAAATCGGGGGTGCCTATCATGAAATCCTCGTGAACCATAGACTCGTTGATTCCAAGCTTGCGGCACTCTTCAAGCGTATACTTATCGTAATTTTCAAGTGTATTGGTAAAGCCCTCGCCAAGTGCTAAATGACATGATGCATTCTCATCAAAAAGGGTGTTATAGAACAGGAGTCCCGAATTTGATATAGGCGAATCGTAAGGCACGAGTGCGCACTCTCCGAGATAGGAAGCTCCCTCGTCCATATTGACAAGTATTTTCAAAAGCTCCTCATTCTTTTCGGCGTGTACCTCAACCACTTTTCCTTTTTCAAAACGGAGAGAGAAATTCTCGATAAGCTCTCCTCTGTAGGCAAGCGGCTTTGATGAATAAACAATGCCCTCAGCCTCGCCTCTCATGGGAGAAATGAATACCTCCTCGGAGGGAATGTTGGGGTTGAAGACCTGTCCCGAGAGGGTGGCTTCGGCTCCCGCACAGAATCTCGCCTCAGGTATCATTCCGACGGTGAGGTCGGTGCCGTTATTTGAAGTGTAATGAAGCTTTTCAATTCCGAGAGAATTTAAAAAGTTACATCTGTTTTCAAGATTTTTATTATGCTCCTGCCATGCGGCAACGGGGTCGCTGCCATCGGCACGGGAGGTATAGAGTATTGCCTCCCAAAGCTTTTCAACAGCCTTCTTGGGAGAAAGCTCAGGGAACACCTTCTTTGCCCAAGCGCGTCCGGGAACTGCGGCAATACACCAAGGATATTTATTCTCCATAGCATCGCGATAGGGCTTTATCACCTTATAGCGAGCTTGGGTAGAGCGTCCGTATTTCTCCTGATCAATGCCAACGAGTCCGTCGGGGTCCTCGGAAAGCAGATAAATCGTTGCGGGAAGCTTATCAAGGCGGTATTTGAGCCTTTCTTCCTCCCACTTTTCAACCGTGGAAAGCACGTTTTCGTCTCTGTATTTTATGTGAAGCCTTGTAAGGTCTTGACTCTCGAACAGTACCTCAACCTTTTCAGCGCCTGCCTTATAGCATTCCTCTGCGACAAGAGTGGCAAATTCGGCAGTCTCGGGCTCGCATCTGACCTCGACGCGCTGTCCTTTTTGGACGTTGATACCCATTTTAACGATAAGTCTTGCAAAGCCGTTTAAAAGTGATTTTTTCATAACTCCTCCAATATTTAATTTAATTGTATCACAAGCATTTGATATATGCAATAGAATTATTTCCCAAATCAGAATAATTTTTTTAAACAGTTTGTTAATTTATTTATTCAAAAACTACATTTATACTATTCTGCCGTATACCACCTCGAGATATACGAGACTCCCAACAGTATTTACCAAAAAATTACAGGAGACTTCCGTCCCCTGCTGTTTTTATAAGCTATACTTGCCGTCTTCTATATCCGAAATGACTTTTGCTATTGCGTTTTCGTCATTGCTGACGGTAACACAATCAGCCGCCTTTAACGCGTCCTCAGAAGCGTTTGAAACCGCAATTCCTATCTGTGCCGTGTGAAACATCGGGATGTCGTTGTTATAGTCCCCTATCGCAACAGTCTTGCGCCTGTCAACGCCAAGATATTCACAGAGCTTTTCAATAGACGTTCCCTTATTAATTCCGCGTGTCAGATATTCGCACAAATATTCCTCGGAGCGCACGTAATCAAAGCCCGCACCCGCAGGATGGCTGTCCTTTAAAGCCTTTATCTTCAGCATCTCTTCCTCGGTCTCGCATCCGAAAACTATCTTTGCGATAGGCTCGGGAGAATTGTTATAGTCACACACAAGATTTTCAAGTCCCGTAAGGCGCCTGAATTCCTTCATAACGTCATTTTCCTTACAGAAATAAACATGCTCAAAGGTATTCACCTGAAACGCGGCGGTGGGAATCTTTTCGTCAATCTCACGAAGAAGCTCAACAACCTTATCATCCATAACGCAGGTCCATACGTATTCCTGCTTATAAAAATCGTAAAGTCCCGCACCGTTGACACATCCGAAGGGAGCGTTAGGCTTTACAAAGTCGGTAACGTCCGACACAAAAAAAGGCATACGTCCTGTAATAAACGTGAAGTATCCGCCCTCGTTCTGAAAATATTCTATAGCATTAACGTTCTCTTTTGAAATAGTCTTATCGCTTGAAAAAAGTGTGCCGTCAAGATCGGTACAAATAAGTATCCCGTCAAATTTTCCCATTTAAACAACTCCTAATTTATCACAAATGGTATTATAACATAAAACCAAGGCCCCAAGACCTTGTAAGGCGTAAGCCGTTGCTTTGAGGTTATTTACAAAACAGCCAAAGCGCTCACTGAGTCATCATTATAACACAAGCACCGCAGAAAATCAATCTGCGGTGCTTATTTTTGATATTTAATTGAGTGCAAATTTACCGTTATTCCTCGATATCAGCCTTATGCTCTGCTATTATCTTCTGAGCAATGCTTCCGGGAACCTCTGCGTAGCGTGCAAATTCAAACTCGAAGCTTCCTCTGCCCTGAGTCATAGCACGAAGCTGAATAGCGTAGGTCACCATTTCGGACTTTGGTACCTCTGCCTCGATGATAGAAACGTTGTGATCCTTTTCATCCTGACTTGTACCGAGAACCATACCGCGGCGCTTGTTGAGATCGCCTATGATATCACCCATGTAATCAACGGGAACCTTAACGGTGAGGTTTCCTACAGGCTCGAGGAGTATGGGAGCGGCATTCTTAAGTCCTTCCTTAAACGCAAGGTTTGCGGCAAGCTTGAACGCCATTTCCGAAGAGTCAACGTCATGGTAAGAGCCATCGTAAAGGTTAGCCTTGAGGTTTACTACGGGGAAGCCTGCAAGCACGCCCTTCTGCATGGACTCGAGAAGTCCCTTTTCAACTGCGGGATGGAAGTTCTTGGGAACCGAACCGCCGAAGATGGATTCGGTAAAGGTAAGACCTTCTGCCTCTCCGGGGGAGAATTCAATCTTAACGTGACCGTACTGTCCGTGACCGCCTGACTGCTTCTTGTGCTTTCCTTCTGCCTGTACAGACTTCTTGATAGTCTCGCGGTAAGCAATCTTTTCTTCGGAGAGCTTGACAGAAGCGCCGAATCTTGCCTTAAGCTTTGATACGAGAACGTCAAGGTGCATATCGCCAAGACCCGAAATTACCATCTGCTTGGTCTCCGCGTTGTTAACGTAGCGAAGTGACAAATCTTCTTCAAGAAGCTTGGATATACCCTGTGATATCTTATCCTCGTCACCCTTAGCAATAGGCTCGATAGCCATGGAATAGTAAGGAGCGGGGAATTCTATCTTCTTATAGGTTACATTACCCGATACGGAAAGTGTATCATTGGTATTTGCAAACACGAGTTTAGTGGTAAGACCGATATCACCGCATACCATATCCTCAACCTCTGTCTGCTTCTTGCCCTTTATACATATGATACGGGCAATCTTTTCCTCAGCACCGTTTCGTGAGTTCTTGAGAACCTGATCCTTCTTAAGAGCGCCGTTCATGACCTTGAAGAAGCTCATCTTACCAACGAATGGGTCGGCAACCGTCTTAAATACGAAGAGAGAAGTCTCACCTTCGGGATCTATTGCAATGTCCTCGCCCGCCTCGCTAACCTCATGGGTTCTGGAAACAGGGCTTGCAAAGGATTTGGAAACCTTGTGTAAGAAGTAATCAATACCGTCAAGGGTTACGGCAGAGCCCGAGAATACGGGAACGATACTACCGAACTTAAGACCCGCCTGAAGGGCATCGGCTATTTCATCGTCCGTAAAGGGAATGTCATCAAAGAACTTAAGCATGAGGTCATCACTTGTCTGAGCAAGAGCCTCGAAAAGCATTCCTCTGTATTCGAGTATCCAATCCGCGTTGGGGTCGGGTACGGGTATCTCTTCTGCTACGCCGTTATTGTACTTATACGCCTTAATAGCAATAATGTCAACGTAACCCACTGTCTTATGATTTTCAAAGAGAGGAACGTAAAGAGGACAGATAACGTCTCCGTAGAGCTCCTTGAGATGATTGAGAATTGCTGTAAAGTTGATATTATCCTCGTCCATTCTGTTGATAAAGAATGCACGTGCAACTCCTGCTGCTTCGGCTTCCTGCCATGCAAGCTCAGCACCAACCTCAACGCCCGCTTTAGCATCAATGACGATAACTGCGTTACGCACCACTCTGAGAGCCTGCTTTATTTCCGCATTAAAGTCAAGATAACCCGGTGTATCTATGAAATTAATCTTCTTATTATCATAGAATATAGGTGCTACCGATGAAGAAATAGACATCTCACGTTTAATCTCTTCGGGATCGAAGTCACATACAGTGTTTCCTTCCGAAGTCTTTCCGAGTCTGTCGGTTCCCTTAGTGTAATAGAGAAGAGCTTCCGCAAGAGAAGTCTTTCCGCTTCCACCGTGTCCGAGAAGACATACGTTTCTGATTTGTCTTGATAAGATATTCGCCATTTTGCTTTTACCTCCTTTGGTAATAATCAATATAACAGTTAGAGTTTTACTCTTATTTGTTATATACATTATACAAGATATTATCAAACTATTCAATACATTATTTTATTCCAATATATAGAAAATAAGACCGCACTTTTGTTAAAAACTAACAAAAGTGCGGTTGAAATGTAAATATTTTTGTAAAAAATGATTACGCGTTCTGCTTTTTAGCAATAGTGGACATGGTTCTCTGTGCCATTACAAGGGAAGCGTAGATGCCGTTCTTCTTCATGAGCTCCTCATGGGTACCGAATTCGGCTATCTTACCCTTGTCAATAACAATAAGCTTGGTTGCATTTCTCAAAGTGGAAAGTCGGTGCGCAATGGCGAAGGTTGTTCGGTCCTTTACAAGATTTGAAATAGAGTTTTGAATTATCTGTTCGGTCTCTGTATCAAGGGCACTGGTCGCCTCGTCGAGAATAAGAATCCTCGGGTCTCTGAGTATTGCACGGGCTATCGCAATTCTCTGTCTCTCACCGCCCGAAAGCGTATATCCCCTCTCACCTATGCGTGTCTGGTAGCCGTCGGGGAGCTTCATAATAAATTTATGTGCTCCCGCAAGGCGTGCGGCTCGTATTATATCCTCGCGGCTCGCCTCGGGATTTGCATACGCAATATTCTCAAGCACCGAGCCCGCAAACAGGAAGGTCTCCTGTAAAACGACTCCTATCTGACTTCTCAAGCAGTGCTGGGAAATATTTTTTATATCGACTCCGTCTATTTTTATAGAGCCCTCGCGCACCTCGTAAAGACGCATTATAAGATTGATAAGTGTACTTTTTCCGGCACCTGACCGTCCGACGATTCCTATCATCTCGCCTTTTTTGACGCTGAAGGAAACTCTTCTCAAAACGTCCTCGGCATCCTCATATCCAAAAGATACGTCGGAAAACTCAACATCTCCGTGAATGTCAAAATCCTCTATCGCGTCTTCCGAATCCTTAACGTCGACCTCCTCGTCAATTATCTCGTAAATGTGACTTATTGACGTAGCGGTCATTTGAAGGCGTCTGGGCATACTTGTAAGCCAGTTGAACGCCGCATATATCTGACCTGTAAAGGCGGTAAACATGGTGAGGTCACCTATTGTCATCTCGCCACCTATAATGCGCGAGCCGACAAATGCCATTACAACGTAATTTCCCGCACCTATGATATACGACATATACGGGACTATTTTAGCCCAGGTTATCTCGTTCTTCTCGGATATGTCGGCAACCTTCTTGATAGCATTGTCATATTTTTTTATCTCAGCATTCTCCATGCCAAACACCTTGACAACGCGTATACCTTGAAAAACGTCATGAAGCACGGTATTGGCTCTGGCATCCATCACCCACTGACGGTGATATAGCCTGTGAGTATAGTGCCAAACGCGGCGGGCGATTATCATTATAATGGGAGCGGGGATCATAACAAGAAGAGCAAGCTTCCAATTATATACAAACATCGCAAGACCGACGAAAATGATAATAAACGCATTCTCTATAAACTGGGGTAAAAATGAAACGAAGAACTCGGATATTATGGTGGTATCGCGGGTCATTCTGTTGATAAGGTCACCCGAGGTGCGCTTGGAAATTGCCGAAATCGACAAAAGCTGTATTTTGTCAAACAGGAGTGTACGAAGTTTTTTAACAAGCTTCGAATTCACAAGAGCCAGGGTGTTCGAACGTATTACCTCAATTACACGGTACACAAGGTGCATTGCCGTAAGTGATAAGACTATGACGATTATTCCCATAAATATCTTATCTTTTGCCATTGTGTATCCGCCCTCAGGCATAATATACGTATCAACAAGCACTTTTTGGAGCGCAGGATTTGCTATCTTTATAAGACTCAGCAAAAAGAACATTGAAAAAGCGGCAATTATAAGCAGCATGTCTTTTTTTACAATAGACAGAAGCCTTCTCACGTTTGACGAACGCTTTGAGCAGTTTCGGCAAACGGTAGTGCCTTTTTCATAAGCTGTATGACAGCGAGGACATATACGTCTGTCCGGCTCATAGTGTATTTCGGGATAGTCTTCACCCTCGTACTCAATAAGCGTCTCAAGGCAACGCGCGGCATCTGTTATGTAAGGGGCGAAGGTCATATTAGAGCGGCAAAGCTCAAGCCATTCACCGTCTTTTTTGCCTTCAAGCGAAACAGTGCCAATATTCGCTCTTGCTTTAAACTCAGAAAAATCCGAAATGCTGTAGCTTTGGACGGTCGTTGCATCTCCGCTACGCTCGCCCTCTTGTGCCACGAGTATTTTTGTATAAGTAACGCCTACAGCCCCGACGATATCTCGGTTCTCACTGTCAAGATTGAACACAAATCTGAAGAGAAGCTTATGTTCACCGTCAGAAAAATTTTTGTAAAGGCGTTCGCTGTCGTGTCTGAGCTTTTCACGCGCTATGCGACGTGCTTTCTCGTATTTTTTCATAAGAACAATTCAATCCTTCTGTAACTCTTGCGGTCAAGCCCCTCAAGGCTCACTATCTCATATCGGTTTCCGTCCTCATCGGACACCATAGCTCGGTCATCGCCGATCCTTATAATGCTTCTGAACGTATCCTTGACCGTTATGATCCTTTCACCGACATCGGTTACAATACTCCAATATGAATTTCCAAACTTTTCTTCAAGAGCGGTTATTTCAAGTATCTTGGGAATGAAATAACGTCTGTCAAGGTCGGCAAGTACTATTTTTGCCGTCTCCTCTCCAAAAATCGAGAGGTCGCGTATTATTCCGTATTCTATTTTTTCGCTGTCGGTAACCGAAATATACTTATCCGACATATCATGCGGGAAGGCTCTGTAGAGATATACTCTAACCGCTTCCGCGCCCTCGATGCTTGCCTTTACAAATCCGTTTTCGCTGACCTCAAAGCGGCAATTATCGGGAGTAAGATATTTTATATCTCCAACACCCTCAAAAGTTTTTCTTTCGTTCATTTTTATTCCTCCACGCCGATGACACGTAGTGCATCAAGCTGCATCTTGTAAAGCTTGTAATAGCTTCCCTTTTTACGTACAAGCTCCTCGTGAGTTCCGCTCTCTGTCATCTTTCCGTCCTCAATAACAATAAGGCGGTCTGCATCTCTGAGAGTCGACAGTCTGTGAGCGATTATAATGGTGGTCTTGTCACGTGTTATCTCGGTTATGGCTCGCTGTATACGAAGCTCTGTTGCAGTATCCATTGCCGCTGTTGCCTCGTCAAGAATAAGTATCGTAGGATTCTTGAGTATGGCACGCGCAATTGACACTCTTTGAAGCTCACCGCCCGAAAGTCCTCTGGAGCCCGTTCCTATCTTTGTGTTGTAGCCGTCAGGATATTTGATAATAAAATCATGAGCTCCCGATACCTTCGCCGCCGCGACAACCTCTTCCATGGTTGCGTCGGGAACGGCATAACGGATATTGTCGGCAATCGTTCCGCTGAACACATATGTTTCCTGAGAGACAATCGCGATATGGTCGCGTATGTATTTTGAAGGAAGGTCCTTGACGTTCACACCGTCCACCATAACCTCACCGTCAACCGCATCGTAAAGGCGCATGACAAGATTTACAAGAGTCGATTTACCGGCACCCGTGTGACCTACGATTCCTATCGTTTCGCCGTTTGACACCTTGAAGGAAACGTTGTCTATAACCTTTCTTCCGGGGGTATACTCGAATGAAACGTTCTTGAATTCCACCTCTCCAAGCTCTGTTTCGGGAAACTTGGGATTTTCAGCCTCGGGTACCTCCGACTTCTTCTCAAGTATTTCAAAAAGTCGGTACATAGCATTCAGACATTCGGAAAGCTGAGTTGTAAATCTGTTGAAAAAGTCGAGTGGTGAATATGCCATTGACAGCATTGAGATATAGGTCACGAGGGCACCGTAGGTGAAAGCATTCGAGCCGTTCATGGTTGACTTAACAACGAGTATACCGCCAAGTCCCCACGCAGCCCAGGTGCCTATCTCAAGCACCGATGGAATAATATTGGAAAGCCAGTGTTGCTTTTTCCTGTTTTTATATACGGTATCCGAAAGAGCGTAGTTTTTAACATTAAACTTTTCCGATTCAAGCTCCTCTTGGGAAAATGCCTTAACTACTCTGTTTCCGACAAGTATATCGGAAACGAAGGAGTTGAAGCTGCGACGGCGGGAATAGTCCTTGGCATACAGCTTTCTGAGAATTCTTGTGAATATTCCGCGCACTGCTATGAAAATGGGAACAGGAATCATTGCAATGAGGGTTATTTTCCAATTCATAACGAAAAGTATGACAATAACCGTCAGAATCTGAACGATGTTGATTATAAAGCTCGGAAGACCGTCGACGAAGAACCAATAAATGGATGTGGCATCCTGATTTATCTGGGTCATGATACCGCCCGACTGACGCATATTGAAATAACTGAGCGACAGCTTTTGAATGGCGGAAAAGATGGTCTTTTTAAGGTCGTAGGTGACTCTTGCGGATATTTTCGCGGTGACAATGGAGTGGACCATACCGAATACTACCGATACAAGCTTCGTGCCGGCAATAAGCATAATTGCGAAAAGTATCTGTCCGTAAAACGTGCCGTCCTTTGCGAGAACCTCGTCATAGAAGAACTGTCCGCTTATGAACGGGGACAGAATACCGAGAAGAGTGGATAGCAGCACCATGACAAGAACCGTAAGGGTCTGTTTTTTATATCTTGAAAAGAAAGGCGTCATCTTTTTGAGAAGCGTCTTTGTATCTATATCGCGAAGCTTTTTCGGTTCTCCCTTGCCCCCCGGACCGCCGTGACCGAAAGGGGGATGCCCTCCGTGAGCCGAGCCTTTTCTGTGCGACGATTTATCGTCTTGCTCAGGCTCGTGTACGTCTCCGCGAGTCTTTTGGCAAAACTCAAAGGCTGAGCTTTTGGCACTGTTAGAAAAGTTGACGACTACCGCATGGTCCCCGTTTTCGCGGGAAGTGGCAATAATGCGTCCGCCTGACAGAAATTCCTCAGCGCGAAAATCCTCCCATTCCTCAAGCGACCACACCTGCCAATGTCTCTCGGAAAAGCCTATTTCGGTACGATGCTTTGAGAACGGACGTTTTTCCTTTTCAAAAATTCCGCCGAGTGTCTCAAGCACGGCGACCTCATCATCGGTGAGTACCACCCACGAGTCGCAGTACTCAAGGCACTGTCCCATATCGGCCTTGAAATCCGCCTTGATATTTTCCTCAAGGATACCTTTTCTTTCGAAAACCTCAAGAACATGAGGAGGAAGGCCCTTGGGCGTCTGTCTCTTCATATCCTCTGCTATTTTCTTTTCTTTATCAAGTTTTTTCATACGTTTACCTATGTTGTGGTTTATACGGCTTTTTTCGCCATAAGTATAACCACTCCTCATTGATATTTCAATAGTTTTTTCAAAAAAAATAAAAAAATTTTTTTATTTTATTTTTCCATCTATTGCCTTTCATTTAAAAATATGGTATAATATTTAGGTATGATTTGTAAAAAACAAGAAGGAGTAATATATATGTTGGAAAAGCTTAACAAAAAGCCGATAAACGGCCCCTTGACGCTCATTGTTATGGACGGCGTAGGACTCGGCAAAAAGAATGATGCAAACGCAATATACCGTGCAAACACCCCCAATCTTGACCGCCTTATGGCAAATTATCCCACTCTCTCGCTCAAGGCTCACGGAACTGCTGTAGGTCTTCCCAGCGACGATGACATGGGCAACTCAGAGGTTGGACACAATGCTATCGGTGCAGGACAGGTCTATGCACAGGGCGCAAAGCTTGTTACCTCCTCCATTGAGACAGGCAAGATATTTGAGTCAGATACATGGAAAGAGCTTCTTTCTTGCAACACTCTTCATTTTCTCGGTCTTTTCTCGGACGGAAACGTTCATTCACACATCGACCACCTCAAGGCACTCGTTGAGAAAGCGAAGAAGGACGGCGTAAAGAGAGTTCGAGTTCACATTCTCCTTGACGGACGTGACGTTGGCGAGACCTCCGCTCTTGAATACGTTGATCCCTTTGAAGAATTTCTTGCAGGACTCCGTGCCCCCGACTTTGACGTTATGATTGCTTCCGGTGGCGGACGTATGAATATCACCATGGACAGATACGAGGCTAACTGGGACATGGTAAAGAGAGGATGGGACACACACGTTCTCGGTGAGGGCAGACAGTTTGCATCCGCTCACGAGGCGATTGAGACCTTCCGTGCAGAGGGTGGCTACAGCGACCAAGACCTCCCCGCATTTGTAATTGCGGAAAACGGCAAGCCCGTAGGTACGGTTGAAGACGGAGACAGCGTTGTATTCTTCAACTTCCGCGGTGACCGTTCAATTGAAATATCCAAGGCTTTTGAGGACGAGTCCTTTGACAAGTTTGACAGAGTACGCTTCCCAAAGACAGTTTATGCAGGTATGCTTGAATATGACGGAGACCTTCACATCCCCTCACGCTACCTCGTTTCTCCCCCTGAAATCACAGATACACTCGGCGAAAAGCTCGCAGCTGAAAAGATAACACAGCTCGCTCTTTCCGAAACTCAGAAATACGGACACGTAACCTATTTCTGGAACGGAAACAAGTCGGGCAAGTACGACGAGGAGACCGAGACATATATCGAAATCCCCTCCGACGTTGTTCCCTTTGAGCAGCGCCCCTGGATGAAGTGTGCTGAAATCACTGACACACTCATCGAGGCTATGGAAAGCGGAAAGTACGGATTCATCCGTGTAAACTTCCCCAACGGTGACATGGTAGGTCATACAGGCAGCATGGAAGCAACTATCGTTTCCATGGAGGCACTTGACCTTTGTATCGGCAGAATACTTGAGACCGCCGACAAGCTTGGCGTTGCTGTTCTCTTCACAGCAGACCACGGAAATGCCGACGAATGTCTTGAGATGAACAAGAAGACGGGTGACGTTACAAACAAGCCCAAGACAAGCCACACACTCAACCCCGTTCCTTTCATTTTCTACGACAACAGCTTTAAGGACAACTACAAGGTCATCGACGGAGAGTACGGTCTTTCAAACATTGCCGCAACCGTTGTAAACCTTCTCGGATATAAGACTCCCGACAAGTGGGACGCTTCCATGATAGAAGTATAAAAAAGTCGCCTTCGGCAACTGATAATAAAGTTCGCCAGACGCTCACAATTTTCAAGGAAAACTTTTGTGTTACACGCAATTTGCGTTGCAATTTTCTTAGTAGTCATGACCACCAGCCGTGCTGGTGGCATGCACTGCCCCCTTAGGGCATAAAACCGGCTGAGCCTATAGGCTCATCGAAAGATTTGCCAACCGCAACACTTTCACCGGCTGCCCCTAAAGGGGCTTTTTATTTGCCTTC
>JAZREJ010000027.1:0-56873 GCA_045660745.1 Eubacteriales bacterium | reverse complement strand
TGACGGATACGTAACAGGCTTCAAGCTTTGGCCTATATACGAAATGGAGTATCCTGAGGATTGTTCAGGTACTAATAATTTCCCCTTGCTTGCACTTCCCATTTATCAGGTACCAGGAACTGAGGGGCTTGGAGATTATGACAAGACAAAATTCCGTGCAATCGTTTCAAGACCATAGTCTCTTAACTTTTCACCAAAAAACACCCATCTCGCTTTTGCTTGATGGGTGTTTTTCGACACTCTGATGGGAGGGACTTTTTGAAAAAAGTCCCTCTCCTTTACCTCTCCCCAAAAGCTTTAAAACTAAAAAGGAATTGCCGAGTGCAATTCCTTTTTAAAATGTTTATTTGGTGATATTCAATGCTATTTTTTCAGGAGTGATGGGCAACTCTCTGTGCCAAGTGCCCGTTGCTCTGTATATTGCGTGAGCGATGGCGGGAGCGGGGGTGTTGATTACTATCTCACCGATAGATTTTGCCCCAAAAGGACCTGTAGGCTCAAAGCTTTGCTCGAATTCAACCGAGAGCTTCTTTACGTCGAGTCTTGTTGGAATCTTGTATTGCATAAAGGATGATTCAACTATTCGTCCCTCATCGGTATAGGTCACGTTTTCCATAAGTGTGTGACCGATACCCTGTACGATACCGCCTTCGGTCTGTATCCTTGCAAGTGCGGGATTGATCGGCGTGCCGCAGTCAACCACTGCCGCATAGTCAAGCACTGTTACATTTCCTGTTAGCTTATCAAGCTCTATCTCTGCCATTCCGACCATAAAAGGCGGAGGAGAAACAGGGGAGGAGTGTGTGACACTTGCTTCGGTAGAAACTGTATTGAATAGTTGCGCCTTAAATCCGATGTCAGTGAGAGAAACGCAGGAGTCTGAGTTTATCTTTCGTACTCTCTTTCCCTCAAATACCACTTCGCTGTCACAGCAGTCCATCATCTCTGAGGCTATCTTGCAAATCTGTTTTTTGAGTTTATCGCATGCCATTTCCACAGCTTTACCCGTAACGTAGGTGGTAGATGATGCATAAGAACCCGAATCGTATGGTGAAACATCTGTATCCGCACCGAATACGGCAACGTCATCAACGTGACAATCCATGCATTCCGCTACCATTTGCGCAAGTATCGTATCGCATCCCGTACCCATGTCAGCCGCACCTATAATGAGGTTGTACGTGCCGTCCTCGCCGAGCTTTACGGTTGCAGAGCCGACGTCGATACCTGAAATACAGGAGCCTTGCATTGCCATAGCAACGCCTGCCGCACGCACTTTGCCGTTACCCATATCGCGTACAGGGTACTTTTCATCCCATGAAAAAAGCTTTTTACAGCGTTCCATACACCTGTCAAGAGCACAAGCATTCGCGCGTTCATTGTAGTAGGCGGGCATTACCATGCCCTCGCGCACCATGTTTATGTCTCTGACGTGCGTTGGGTCAAGTCCGAGCATTTCCGAAAGCTCGTTTACAGTAGATTCAACCGCGAAAATTCCTTGAGTCGCACCGTATCCTCTATATGCACCCGCAGATTGCAGATTTGTGTATACTACGTCATATGCAAAGCGGTACGCCTCAACCGAGCCTGTATAAAGCGGAATCGACTTGTGTCCCGAAAGTCCTACGGTAGTTGGTCCGTGTTCTCCGTAAGCGCCTGTATTTGAAAGTGTATAAAGGTCAAGCGCACGAATTTTTCCGTTTTTATCAGCTCCGAGCTTTACCCTTATTTCCATCTCGTGTCTCGGCGAGCCTGCAATTTGGGATTCTTTTCTTGAATAGATTATTTTTGCCGCACGGCCCGTTTTTAATGTAACAAATGCGGGATATATTTCACATACAGCCGTCTGCTTTGCACCGAATCCACCACCGATTCGAGGCTTTTCCACTCTTATTCGGCTTTTTGGAATACCGAGTGCGCGGGAGAGAATTCTTCTTGTGTGAAATACTATCTGCGTTGAGGAAATTACGTGTAATCTTCCGTATCTGTCGAGACCGGTGTATGCACGGAAGGTCTCCATCATCGCCTGATTGAATGCTTTTGTGTGATACGTTCTGTCAAGCACGATATCACAGTCAGCCATTACCGCGTCAACGTCCCCGTCGGAATTTGTTTCAGAGGCAACAAGGTTTCTCCTGTTGTCACCGCCAACCTCACACGGAGGGAACCAATCCTCCTCAGGATGTACAAGTATGGGGTTATCCTTCGCACAGCGAAAATCGAGAACGGCATCAAGGACTTGGTATTTTACACGGATAAGCTTCAAGGCGCGTTCTGCCGCCTTTTCATTTTCTGCGGCAATTATTGCAACTGCATCTCCAACGAATCTTACGTGCCTGTCAAGTATCAGTCTGTCATAGGGGGAAGGCTCGGGATACGTCTGTCCCGCAATCGCAAAACGGTCCTTGTTAACATCCTCCCAGGTGTATACCCCGACAACGTCCGGATCATTCATGGCACGGGAAAAGTCTATATTTTCTATAATTGCATTAGCGTGTGGGCTTCTGAGCACCTTTACGCAAAGCGCGTCCTTTGGTGTAACGTCGTCTGTATAAACAGGCTTACCGGTAAGAAGCTGAAGGGAATCCTTTTTTCTTACAGCCTTGTTGACACTTTTATAATTCTTATGCTCCATACCGTCTCCTTATTTCATGCGCGAGTCAAGGTAGCGTCTGATGCCCCTTAACTGACCGTCATAGCCCGAACAACGGCAAAGATTCCCGGCAAGGAACGCTCGTATCTCGTCGTCTGTCGGGTTACTGTTTTCGCGAAGCAATGCTATTGTGTTCATAACAAATCCGGGATTACAAAAACCGCACTGATCAGCTCCCTCATCCGCAATAAACCCTATAAAGTCTTCCGCTTCTTCCTGTAGTCCCTCAAGAGTATATATTTCATGACCGTCTGCTCTTACTGCGAGTGTTGAGCAGGAAAGTATCGGCTTGCCGTCCATAAGCACAGTACACAGTCCGCAGTTGGCGGTATCACATCCTCTCTTGACGCTCATGCATCCGTGATCCCTTAAAAAATCGAGAAGTATCGTGTCAGCATCAACGTGAGCGGTGATGACCTTTTTATTAAGAGTAAGCTTTATTTCCATTTTACATTCCTCCAAGCTCGTTAACGCACCGCTCAACAAGCCCTCTTACAAGATGCTTGCGGTATTGCGCCGAGGCGCGTGTATTCGATGAAACAGGGACAATACCCGAAACGTATTTCGCAAAAGACTTTGCGCTCATTTCGTTAATGCCGTCCTTGAGTATTCCGTCTGAGTCGGTCACAAGCATTGCACGCGAGGGTCTGGCACCGATGACTGCGCGGTATTCATTCCCTACCTTTGCTATGGCAACTGCGATGACAGGGAAGTCTGTCACCTGATTGCGCATTGAGGTGTAAACAAATTTCGCAGGAGCCTTTTTTATAATAAGACGGACAAGTATATCGTTGTTTTTCTCCATTTTATTGAACTCGGACAGCGGGATAATTCCTCCCTTATAAAGCTCAACGTAAGCATCCATCGCAAGAAACATTGTCAGAACGTCAGAAAAGCCAAATCTCCCCCAAACGCTTCCGCCTACCGTCGCCATATTGCGGAATTGAACTCCGACAATGTGCTCGACCGCCTTGCGTACCGCATTACAGGTGTAACGGTTGAGTCCCTCGTGTTTTTCAATATCTCGGAGAGTGACCATTGCACCGATAGATATCTCGTCCTCGGTCTCTTCTATTTTGTTAAGCCCCAAGTCGCACAGGTCTATCGCTGTGGATACTGTGTATTTTGACATCCTCATCCAAAGCATTCCGCCTATTATCCTGTTTGATTTTTTCTGATTGAGCGTCCAAGCCTCTTCAAGGCTCTTTGGACGCACGTAATTCTTTATCGTTATCATTTTAAAACACCTTTATATATATTTATAATAATAATATCACAAAAACTTGAAATTTGGAATAGTATTTGTTATAATATCGTTGTAGTTTTAAAAATACAACGAAATGGAGAAAAAACATGAAAAAAATCATCTCATTATTACTTGTACTTATTATGATTGTTTTGACGGTGTCCTGTGCCAAAGAGGTTCCGAATACCGAAACTGCCGATAAATCGGCAAGCTATCCAATGACACTTAAAGATCAGGCAGGTCGAGAGGTTGTGATATCAGAAAAGCCCGAGAAGCTTGTCAGCGGATATTATATTTCGACTAGTGCCCTTATCGCTCTCGGTCTTGAAGACAAGCTTGTCGGAATTGAGGCAAAGGCGGCAAGCCGTGAAATATACAAGCTTAGCGCCCCTGATATTATTTCACTTCCGAGCGTAGGTACAGCCAAGGAGTTCGATCTTGAAGGATGTGCCGCACTTGAGCCGGATCTCGTTATCCTTCCGATAAAGCTTAAAAGTGCTGTTGAACAGCTTGAGGCGCTTGGAATAACAGTGCTTCTTGTTGACCCCGAAAACAGCGAAAAGCTTTTGGATATGATAACTCTCATCTCAAAGGCAACAGATACGGTCGCTCGCGGTGAAGAAATACTTGATTATATTTCTTCTGCTAAGTCTGATATTGAAACAAAGGTAAACTCAAAGAGTGCTCCCACGGTTTATCTTGCGGGAAATTCAAGCTTCTTGTCCACCGCGGGTAAGAATATGTATCAGAATGATATGATAACACTTGCGGGAGGCAAAAACGTAGCATCTGAAATTGATGACACATATTGGGCTGAGGTCAGCTATGAACAGGTCCTTTTGTGGGATCCCGAGTATATTATCTTAGCGGCTGATGCCAAATACTCCGTTGACGAAATATTGAATGATACGGCACTGTCTGAATGCACTGCTGTAAAGAAAGGAAACGTATATAAGCTTCCTAATGATGCCGAATCATGGGACAGCCCTGTACCGGCAGGCTTTTTAGGATCTGTATGGGTGGCATCGGTATTACATCCCGACGCAGTCAGTGAGAGTGATGCTCTTGCCGTTATAAACGGCTTTTATGAAGAATTCTATGGCTTCAAATACAAGGAAAATTAAGCTTTGGTGCATAGCGGCAACAGTTATCCTTTTAGCTGTTGCCATATGCAGTCTGTTTATAGGTAAATATCCGCTGTCACTTGAAAAGATACTCGATGGTGACGTAATGCACACGAGAGTCTTTGTGAATCTGAGACTCAGCCGTGTATTGGTCGGAGTTTTCGGCGGAATAGCTCTCGGAATCGCGGGCTTTGTTTTTCAAACCGTATTCAGAAATCCTCTTGCCTCTCCCGATATTATTGGTGTTTCGTCGGGGGCAAGTGCGGGTGCGGCAGTCGGAATACTGTTCTTTTCCGGATTTGCGGTTACAGCCTTTGCGTTTTTGGGTGCACTTCTTGCCACCGCCACCGCAATACTCTTGTCAATGTTCGACAGAAGCGGAAAAAATTCAACAATAGTGCTTGCGGGTATTGCGGTACATTCCATTGCTCAGACAGTGCTTATGTGCTTAAAGCTTTGCGCAGACCCCGAAAAGGAGCTTGCGCGTATCGAGTATTGGATAATGGGCAGTCTTAACGGAGTGAGCCTTGATAAAATTGTCGGTAACGTTGTGCTTGGTACAGTATGCGTTATAATGCTCGTTCTTTTACACCGAAGGATTATCCTTCTTTCGGGAGATGAGGGGGAGGTTCGTCTTCTCGGAGTCAACGTGCGCCTTTCAAGGTTTATCATTCTCACCGTTGCTACCCTTGCCGTTTCCTCGGTTGTCAGTATTACGGGACTTATAAGCTTTACGGGACTTCTTGCACCTCATATAGCGCGTATAATAACCCGTGAGAATCGCATAACTACCATGTATCTCAGCGGTGCTATAGGCGGAATACTACTTTGTATTGCTGACATTTTTGCACGCTCCGTATCAGACGTTGAGCTTCCTGTCAGTATATTTACGGGAGTACTCGGTGCACCGTTCCTCGTTTACTTAATCTTGAAAAGGAGAAGCGTATGAGTACTTTCGAGGCTTTTGGTCTATGCTGTGGCTACGGCAAAAAAGAGGTAATCAGAGGCGTATCATTCAAGGTTGACGGCGGAACGGTTGCAGGAGTTATAGGTGCAAACGGAAGCGGTAAGACTACTCTTATCAAAGCCATAGCCTCCATTCTTCCTCACAAGGGTGAATGCCGTCTTGATGGCGAAGTGCTTGAAAAGATGACCGTTTCCCACCTTTCAAGAGTCTGTAGCTACATCCCGCAAAGAAGCGGTATATCTATTGATATTTCGGCACTTGACGTTGTGGTCATGGGGCTCAATCCTCACCTCGGAATTTTTGAAAGACCGAGTGCGGATATGAT
Organism: Eubacteriales bacterium; assembly: GCA_045660745.1. Classification (GTDB taxonomy): domain Bacteria; phylum Bacillota; class Clostridia; order Oscillospirales; family SIG627; genus RGIG6353. Next base: position 50,558 of record JAZREJ010000027.1, on the reverse strand, counting down.
AAAAAGGGCAGAAGAGGCACTTGAGCTTGTCGGATTCACAAACCGAGCGAGCATCAACTATATGAAGCTTAGCGAAGGTCAAAAGTCCCTTTGCATAATGGCACGTTCACTTGTATCAACACCGAGACTTTTCCTTATGGACGAGCCTGAAGGTGCACTTGATTTTTCTGTAAGACATAAGGCGTTATCTATTGTAAAAGCGCGTGTTCGCAAGGACGGTGCTTGTGCTCTGGTGTCATTACATGACCCAAGCCTTGCGCTCGGGTATTGCGATAAACTGCTTTTAATAGGTGATGGAGTGATAGTTGACGAGGTTTTCCCGCAAACCGACCCCGTTGAGAGGGTGGAAGAAGGTCTTCGTAAGATATATGGTGATATAAGTATTGTTAAGGTTGCCGCCAAAGACGGTAAAGAGCGCCTTATCATGATTAAGGAGTAAGAAAAATGAAGGCTTTGGTCAAAATAGTATTTGTTGACTCTGAAGGAGAGAAGTTTTTTGGGGAAGGACCGTATCGGCTCCTTTCGGGAGTAGACGAAACGGGCTCGCTCAGACGTTCGGCAGATAAAATGGGAATGGCGTATACAAAGGCGTTAAGACTTTTGAAGAATGCCGAAAAAGCACTTGGATTTCCTCTCACAGAGCGTGAAGCGGGTGGCAAAAACGGTGGTGGAAGCCGACTTACAAAAGAGGGAAGGGAGTGGCTTGAGCTTTATGAAGGATATACGCAAGCTTGCAGAAATTCTTGTTCCAAGCTGTATCTTGAATTCTTTTCGGAGAGCAGATAAAAAGCACATCGTTATAACAGGCTCGCGCGGAGTCGGTAAGTCTACCCTTTTAAGAGCTCTTTTTCCCGATGCAGGCTTCGGAATAACAACCTTTGCCGAGACTCGAAAAGCGGTTTATTTAAAGGATATTTTCACGGGGAAAATTGCTGTTATAGGAGAATACGACGCTTCCTCAGAGGGAGAGTGCCGAAAAATGAAGCCTTGCACCGATGGTTTTCTCACTCTTGGTATACCGTCGCTTAACGCGTGTATTGAAGATGTTAACGAGTTATGCGTAATTGATGAAATAGGATATCTCGAAGAAGCCTGTCCCTTGTATATGGATAAGCTCTCTGAGCTTTTTGACAAAAAACGGGTTGCCGCAGTCGTAAGACATGACAGTGCATATCTTAAAAAGCTTCAATTAAGAGAAGATGTATTTTTTATTGACCTTGATACTCTTTTCGATGGGATAGGCTGTGTCGTCATGGCATCGGGTGAGGGAAAACGTTTTGGCGCAAATAAGCTTCTTGCAAATTTTAAAGGCTCTCCCATAATAAAAAATGCGCTTGACATAGCAAGCCTTTTTGATAAAAGCGTTGCCGTTACAAGAAGTGTTGATACCGCACAATTCTGCGAAAAAAGCGGAGTGCGTTGTATTTTGCACTCTTTACCGTATCGTTCCGACACGGTGAAAATCGGTCTTGGAGCGCACGACAGCGTTGCGGCGTGTATATTTTTACAAGGCGATCAAGTGCTTTTGAAAAAGGAGACGGTACTGTCTTTAGTGCTTGCGTGGAGAAATTGTCCCGATAAAATATGGCGTGTGTCCTATAACGGACAAGAGGCATCCCCTGTGATTTTCCCCGAAGAGTTCTTTGATTCTCTTTTAAATCTCTCCGACGGAGAGGGTGGAGGAGCAGTAATCAAACGCAATCGCGATAAAGTGCGATTTATTGATGCCTTGTGTGAATACGAAATCTCGGACGTGGACACGCCTGAAGACCTTGCAAGGCTTGAAAAAATTCATTGTTAATGAAAATTTATCAAACGTAAATATTAAATTATAAAAATAAAGGAGTTTATATGAAGAAATTAAAGGTGCTTATGCTATCAGCACATCCTGACGATAACGAAATACGTTCCGGCGCGACAGCACTTAAGTATGTTGAGGCGGGACACGAGGTGAGGTTCCTTTCCGTTTGTAACGGAAACGGAGGGCATCATGCAATGTCTCCCGACGAGATACGCGACAGACGTTACCGTGAAACACGGGAAATAGAAAAACGCTTTGGAATCAAATATGATGTGTGGCTTGATATCAATGACTGTGAGGTGGAAGCAACTCTTGAAATGCGTAAGCGCATCACAAGATATATAAGAGAGTATGCCCCCGACATTATCTTCACTCACAGAACCGTTGACTACCACGCTGACCACAGAGCGGTGGCACTTCTTGTGCAGGATGCATCATATCTTTTAATAGTGCCGAATTTCTGTCCCGAGGTTCCGGCTCTCAAGTCATGTCCTGTTATAATGTTTACATATGATATATTTTCAAATCCTCCTTTCGTACCCGACGTTGTAATCGGAACCGATGATATAATTGACAAAAAATATGAAATGTACGATTGTCACGAATCTCAGATGTATGAATGGCTCCCGTTTACAAAAGGTGGTATTGACGAAGTTCCTCTTGATAAAAACGCTCGTCGCGAGTGGCTCAGATGCCCGAGAGCGCCTCGTGACAGAAAGCTTACAGCATCAGAATTTAACGTTCCCACCGCTAACAGCGTAAACGAATTGCGGGAACATAAGGCGGCGGCATTCTATGAGGAAAAGCTTGTTGAACGCTACGGAGAGAGAGGTCGAGATTTCACCTTCGCAGAAGTCTTCATGTGCTCGGAATACGGAGCGCGTCTTACCGAAGACATGAAAAAGGAGCTTTTTCCGTTTTAAAAGAAAAGCACTTATGAGTTTTTTCGCTCATAAGTGCTTTAATTGTGTAACAAGAATACCACCAGCAATGCTGGTGGTTCCAAAAAGCTTTAGCTATGAGTAGAAAAAATATCCTCCTTCGTATATAATTGAAGCGGGTTTGCCAACCACAACAAAAACGAAGGAGGAATCAAGTAATGAAACTCGATACAGATAGTTTAGCACATACAAAATGGAATTGCAAGTACCACATAGTATTTGCACCAAAATATCGCCGACAAGTGATATATGGAAAAATCAAAGCAGATATAGGAATAATGTTAAGGAAGCTATGCGAATACAAACAGGTAGAGATATTGGAGGCAGAAGCATGTAAAGATCACATACACATGCTCGTGTCGATACCGCCAAAGTATAGTGTAGCACAAATAGTAGGATATCTAAAAGGGAAAAGTAGTTTAATGATATTCGAAAAGTATGCAAATATGAAATACAAATACGGAAACAGACATTTTTGGTGTAGAGGATATTATGTAGATAGTGTAGGACGAAACAAAAAGCAAATTGCAGAATATATCAGAAACCAATTGCAAGAAGATATATCTTATGACCAAATGTCAATGGTAGAGTACATTGACCCGTTTACGGGTCAGCAGGTAAAAGAAGGCAAATAAAAAGCCCCTTTAGGGGCAGCCGGTGAAAGTGTTGCGGTTGGCAAATCTTTCGATGAGCCTATAGGCTCAGCCGGTTTTATGCCCTAAGGGGGCAGTGCATGCCACCAGCACGGCTGGTGGTCATGACTCATTTATTCAAAAGCGCTGTTGCTGCATTGATACACTGTTCTTCTATATCGGGAGAAAAAGGCGAAGAACTTGCTTCATAGCCGCCTTCTTTAAAAGCCTCTGTTGTAGGCAGATAGCCCTCGCCTCCGTTTGTACAGCAGGAAGCGATGATAAATCTGTCGGGAGCGGCAGCTCGAAGGTCATCACCGTACTGTGTGAAGGGCTCACCGCCAAGTCCCACAAATCCTATTTTTCCAAGGTTTATAGCCGTTACGGGAATTGTCTGGAATATCGGTGCCTGTCGGAGCTTCAGTATTCTCGATGAATTCCCAAGCTCAGCGCCTGTATATTTGCCTTTGTCGGGATCCTGACTGATTTTCAGTGCTTCGTCATAGTCATCAAGTCCGTCAGTGCGGGTCTTGTTGTAAACAACCTCATACCCACAGGAAAGCTTGTCGGGGACTTCGGGAGTGAGATTATCCCAAAGCTTTATAACGGTATTTGCAATGGTTCTTCCCATAAACTCGGAATGAGAGTATCCTGATTTAAGCTCGGATGTAAAATCGTAGTGATTTGCGTCTCCCTGAACTCCGTTTATGAGAAGACAGGACACGTTTTCAAGATCACGTTCAACAAATCGCCTGGTGAATCCCGGCCAGTCCGCCGAATATTGGCTTCCGCCTATAACGTCGGGGTGAGTGGAGAAGTTTACAAGTGCAATATCGTTTTTTTCGTCTCTCTTAAAACGTAAAAGTCTCACGTTGTTGTCAGCGTCTCTTACAGTACGCACAACGTCAGCAAGTCTTGAAAACGGGTTTGTCATATAAGTGCCGTCCTTCAAAAGGTAACGGCGGATAAAGGAAAGCTTAACGTCGGTTTCTTTAATGCCGTAGTAAAGCTTCGCTTCGCTCAAATCGTTTATTGCCATCTCGGCAACGTCCGAGAATTTTCGCCATAACAGTTCAAGATAGCTTTTATCTTCCATTACGTTGTTATTCTTCGTATCTCTTATCGCAATGGAGGTGTGCGGATGAAGGGTGCATATCATGATGTTGTCGACGGGGAGCTTTACACGCTCACTTATTGTCGCACGAATCTTGTCGGCATACTTTTTATTAAGCATTTCAAAGTCAGCGGTGATAATGACAACGGTGTTATCGTTTACGGAAATTGCAACTGCATTTAGATAGAGCGGGTCAAGAATTCCCACTGCGTGACGCTCTTGAAAATATCCCTCAAGGCTTGTGCCGAGGGGAGGAGTGACGTCAACTCTTGAAAAACCTGCTTTTAACATTATTTGTACCTCTTCATTTTATAAGCTTGTTTATCTCTTTGACACATTCTTCTTCAACGCAATCCTTGAATACCGATGTGACAACCTCGTATCCGCCTTGCTCAAATGCCACCTTAGTGGGGTAATATCCCTGATAGCCGTTTGTGATACAGGCTGTGAAAACGATTTTTTCGGGGTTAGCATGTCTTACGGCGGTTGCGTAATTTGTGAAAGGCTCACCTCCGAGTCCTGCAATCACGACTTTACCTATATTAATTACTGCTACGGGAATCTTTTGATAAATGGGGGATTTCTTTTTGATGTCCACGATCCTTAAAGCCTGCTGATATCCGATTCCGGAAGGGGTTTTGAGAGTGAGCCAATTTACTCCTGCATCAACTTTTTCACAAAGCTCGAGGCATTCGTCGTAGAATTCCTCCTTGTCGCGGGATGTCTCGCTGTATACCATAGAGGCTTTTGCTAATATTTCAGTTTCGCCGTCAATGGGCTTTGTGATCTTCATAAGTTCTGTGGCGGTATCTGCAATTATGTGTCCTATCTCAACGCTTCTCGGGTAGAATCTCTTCTTTTCACCCATGAAGTTTACGTGGTTAACGTCCCCCTGAAATCCGTTTACAAGGAAACAAAAAGCATCGTCGTTATCCTTTTCGAAGAAACGTCTTGCAAACCCGGGCCAATCGGCTGAAAACATTTCGCCTCCGATGATGTCGGGATGTGTCTGAAAGTTTACAAAAGCAATATCCTTTTTGCCTTCGCGCTTAATTTTTATAAGTCTTACAGTGTTGTCTGCTTCCTCAGCGGGGCGTACTATCTGATCCTCAGCACCGTGGGGATTTGTTCTTACCTTTCCGTTTGTCATAATGTAGCGGCGGATGAAGGAAACCTGTTCACTCGTTTCCTTTTCGGCGTAGCTCCATTCCGCATCGCTCATGTCGCCTATTGCCATCACTGCGGAATTCTCAAATTTGCGGTAAAGTAAATTCATATACGCCGCATCGTCTACAAGATCATTTCGGATTCCCTGAGAGCTGTAATCAAACAGTCCGATGGAGGTGTGCTGATGAATTGAGTGCAGAAAAATGTTTTCGATAGGAAGAGCGCATTTCTCGGATATTTTCTTTCGTACAATGTCGGCGTAATTTGTGTGTATTGCTTCAAAATCACAAGCGAGAATTACGATTGTCGATACACCGTCCGATACGGCAAGCGTGTTTATTTCGATGGGGTCAAGAATGCCCTTAGCGCGTCTGACTTCATAATATCCTGCAAGAAATGAGCCAAGTGGTGGGGTAACGTCAACTCTTGAAAAACCGACTTTTAACATATCATTACCTCTCTATTTTAAAAGTTTATTAACAACTGTGAGAAACTCGTCCGCAACACTTTGTGTGTAGGTACAAGCAACAACCTCATACCCTCCTTGGGTAAAGGCGATTTTTGTCGGAACGTAGGATTCGTTTCCGTTGGTGAGACTTGAAGTCAATATCACTTTGTCGGGGTGTGCCTTTCTTATTGACGCGGCATAATTCGTAAACGGCTGACAGCCCGCACAAACAAGGGAAATATTACCCATATTGATAACAGACACGGGAAATTTTTGATAAATCTCTTCGGACTCCTTGAGCCGCACGATTCTGTAAGCCTCAACGTAGGAAATGCCCGATGCGGTTTTCGTGGGCTTTCCGTCCCGCTCAAAGCTTCTGCAAAGCTCAAGACACTCATCGTAGTATTCCTCCTTGTCACGAGATGTCTCGTTGTAGACAAGGTCTGTTTTGCAGGACAGGGTAAATTCTCCCGCATCCTGAGTACTGCTCATAAGAGACGTTGCGGTGTCCGAAATCACGTCACCCATGTGACGGCTGTGAGAGTAGCCTCTCTTTCGCTCTCCCATAAAGTTTGCGTGGTTTGAATCCCCCTGAAAGCCTATCATAAGGAAGGCAAGGGCGTTTTCGTTCTTCTTTTCAAAAAGCCGTCTTGCAAATCCCGGCCAGTCTGCCGAAATCATTTCCCCTCCGATAACGTCGGGGTGTGTCTGGAAATTTATAAAGGCAATATCCTTCTTGCCCTCACGCGTGAACTTTATTAGTCTTACCGTGTTGTCGGGCGGCTCTGTCGGACCGATTATCTTGTCCTCCTCGCCGTTTGGGTTTGTCCTTACCCGTCCGTCATTTAAAAGATAGCGTCTGACGAAGGCTATCTGCTCGCTTGTTTCCTTTTCGGCATAGCCCCACTCAGCGTCACTCATATCGTCAAGTGCCATGACACAAACGTCCTCGAAGCGTCGCATGAGTATATCCATGTAGGCTGTGTCGTCAACAGTCTTGTTGCGGCGCCCCTGCGCATCCGTATCCGCAAGTCCGACGGAGGTGTGCTGATGCATGGCGCTTATGAAAATGCAGTCGGTGGGAATCCCCGTTTTTTTGCTTATCCTATACCTGATCCTATTGGCATATCCCATGCGGATCCCTTCAAGATCTGAGGCGATGAGAAGAACTGTCTTCTTGTCATCCGACAGAGCAAGAGCACTCATCTCCAATGGGTCGAGTACCCCTTTTGCAAATCTTTCGCCATAGTATCCGATAAGATATGCTCCGAGAGGCGGAGTTATATCAAGTCTTGAAAAACCTGCTTTAAGCATAATGAATCCTCTATATGAAGAATAGTATTTTAGATTACTTGATTGTAACACATCGAATTAAAATAGTCAATGGAAAAATGCCATATTCAAAGTGCTTTTTTACTTTATGGAGTCTTGAAAAATCGGCATATTGCAAAAAGCGACGTTCACGCTTTCTTGTCATGCTGTGTCGCAAGGTTGTCATTGCGGAAAGAAGCGTTTTGTGGTACAATAATCTTGGAGCGAGACTTGGCGTATTACAAGGGGATGTAACGTCAACAGGGGGCGAAAATTCCACTCTGAAACCGATAAGTGGTCGTCAGTCTTGCGATTTTGTTTTATGATCTAATTATTCTGATTTATGGGCACACAGCCCGTGATGTAACAGGTCAAAGCTGTCACCCGAAAAGCAGACGATCGCTCAATAGCCAAAAAACGACCAACAATATGGCAGTCAAAATCAGGTGGGGAAAGTGCTGTAAAATAGCCTTAAAAAGGCTCTTGTGGAGTACTTGAGGGGCAGACAACCGACGAGCAAGCGACGAGCAAGCGACGAGCAAGCGACCAACAACCGACCAACAACCGACCAACAAGCGACCAACAAGCGACCAACAACCGACCAACGAGCGACCATAATATAATAATATAAATAATATAATAATATAATAAATAACGCGCATCGCGCGACTTACACAACACAAATTTATTGTTTTTCTTTTTTAAGTACAAAGAAAAAGCACCCGAAGGTGCTTTTAATACTCAAGTCTTATTTGTGATAGGCGAGAAGCACTGTGAACGACATCTGCCTATGCCTGATATTATTTCTTTAAAAGCTCAAGAGCGGCTTTAACGCACTGTTCTTCAAGCTCAGGTGAGAAGGGAGAGCTTCCTGCCTCATATCCGCCCTCTTCGAAGGCTTCCTTTGTCGGAAGATAACCTTCGCCTCCGTTTGTACAGCAAGAGGCTATTATATATCTGTCGGGAGCGGCTTCTCTTATTTTGTCAACGTATTCAGTGAAGGGCTCGCCTCCGAATCCCACAAATCCGACTCGACCGAGGTTGACGACCGTTATCGGCACCTTTTGGAATATGGTAGCATTTCGAAGCTTTACGATTCGGGCTGCGTTTCCGAGCTTTGTTATGTGCTCTCCGCCTGTGAGATTGTTCTTTTTTGAGTAGTCAAGAAATTCCTTTGCTTCTTCATAAGCATCTATGCCGTCAGTGCGGGTCTTGTTGAATATGAGCGTTATGCCCGTTTGGATTTTCGTGTCGCTCTCTTCTTTCGTTTTATTCCAAACGCTCATAACACTTTTTGCAATGACCTCTCCCATATGACGGGAATGCTCATATCCGTTCTTATATTGCGGTATTGTAAAGTCGGCATGATTTGAGTCCCCCTGTGCTCCGACTGTGAGCATACAGGAAACGTTTTCAATGTTTTTTTCAACAAAATTTCTTGCAAAGCCGGGCCAGTCAGCCGAGAATTTTTCTCCGTGTACAACGTCGGCGTGGGTAGAGAAGTTAATGAGAGCGATATCGTTTTTGTTATCTCTTTTGAAACGGCAAACACGCACCGTGTTGTCAGCCTTTCTATAAGGGCGTTCAACCTCAAGATAGCGGCCCTGGGGATTTGTTTCGATTGCACCGCTTTTCATAACGTATCTGCGAATGAAGGATATCTTTTCTTCGACCTCTTCCTCTCCTGTCAAAAGAGTGGCGTCACTCATGTCGTCCATTGCCATTTTGCAAACGTCCGCAAATCTGCTCCATAAAAAGTCGAGATATCCTTTGTTCTCCATTATGTTGTTGTCATTGGGGTTTCTTACGCCGAAGGACGTGTGCTGATGCAGACAGCATATCATAATGTTGTTTTTATCAATTCCCGTCTTTTCTGAAATATACTCGCGTATTTCGTCGCAGTAGGTAATCATTATCATAATTATGTCGGCACTTATGATAACGGCGGTAGTGTCTGTGTCCGAAAAAGCCACCGCATTAAGATAGAGTGGGTCAAGTACACCCGTAGCATATCTGTGAAAAAAATACCCCTGTATATCCGTGCCGAGCGGAGGAGTTATATCAACTCTTGAAAAACCTGCTTTTAACATAATATTACCTCGTCAAAATTTGAATATTCCGCCTGTTTCGTGAATGAAATTGCCGTTTTTGTAAAGCTCCTTGACACCTCTTTCAAGCGAGGTGCTTCCGGGAAGAGCGTCAATATCAAGCTCGTTTACAGATTTAAGCGACTTGTAGAAAACGAAATTGAATACGTCAAGTCCTTGACAGAGAATCGGGAATTTTGTGTAGAGATTCTGGAAATAGAGGATATTTGACGTATTTTTCAAGAATGCCTTAAGCTCGGGAGCAAGGAGCCAGGATGTGCACACAAATGCCTTTATGTCAAGGTCGGGGTAACGCTTCTTGAAAAACGTTCTTGCGCGCTCAAAGGAGGCGTCGATGATCTCTCGGTCAAATGCCTTCTTCTCGGGAATATGTACGCTTATGACTGCGTCTCCGGGAAAATAGAGAGGAGTCCACTCGCTCTTTTTGAGCGTGGTCGGCGTGCTTTTTACGTACGCTCCGTTCTCGTTTACGGGATATCCCTCATAAGAGTCGGCATTTTCCTTGTACGTCGCTGTAAATCCTCCGCACTCATCCGTCGCGCCTGCCGAACCGAGGACGAATCCGTTTTTGGCAAGTCGGACACCGTCCTTCATGAGATTTACTATCTCTCCCTTTGAGCTTATAAACGAGTAAAAGTCATAATTTGACCTGCGCTTCAGTTCAAAGGAGAAGCGGTCGATTTTAAAAAGGCATCCGTTTGCGTGAAGCGTGCACCATGCAAAGTACATGGGAATAAATCCAAACCGTCCGAGTCTCTTTGCCGATGAGTCAATGCATCCCGCAAGACCGCTTGCGGTGGCTGTGAGAATTTCGGGGTCAGAGCCGCTGTCACGGTGCGCTCTGTAGGTGTCGAGCGTGCGCGCAAGAATGGGGTAGAAGGTGAAGATGTCATACGGCCTTGTGTCAGTCCCGTCGGGCGCTTCGGGAAACTTTATTCCCTGAAACACCTCGTCATAAAGCCCTTCAACACCTATCATGTGATAGAGTACCCTCGCAAAAAGCACAAGGTCGGGCTTTTTTACAACCTCCTCAAGGGATGCTACTGTCTCTTCGAGTTGCCCTGTGAAGAATGGAAATTCTTCGGAAGAAGAACGGATATATTCCTCGGTCAGCCATTCGGGAATACCTTCTTCTTTTAGCGCCTTTTCGTAGCATTCGTCGAAAAGGGGAGAGATCTCCCCGATTCCGAGTCGTTCAAGCAGTGCGTTCATGATTAATATCCGTACTTATCAAACGCTTTTTTCAAGCGGTAAACAGAGTCAACGTTTGTCTGATGGTACTTTTCGATAGTGGGCTGCCAGGGAGCTGTGATGATACCCTTGAGCTTGTCCTCGGGCCACTCGTTTACAAGCATTTCAACAACGTCTTCTTCGTTATGCGGATGTCCGTATACGTTGGAAACACACATAATAGCATCATATCCGTCTTCAACAACGCTCCTCAATGCGTTCTTTCTGAAGTGGATATAGTAGGGGTCGTCACGCTCAACGTATTCAAGATTCTGTCCAACGTAGTCTCCCTTTACAAAGTACCAGTTGTAGTTTTCCTCGTTTACGTCTGTTCTCCACCAGTGCTCGGGACGAACACCATGGTAGTAATAATACATGATAATAAGGTCTTCGGGGTCAATGTTCTTTCTGAAGTCCTCGTATTCATAAGTTACAAGAGAGGACCACATTACAGGAGTCTTGTCACAGTCGCGTACACAGTCAAGGAAGAACTGAATATCGTGCCAAAGAAGGTCGCCTCGACGGAAAATCGGGTACTTCTGATTGCGTGCGTGTCTTACGTCCTCCTCGTCAAGGCCTACGTGGAAGTAGGGTGCGTCACGGAAAAGGTCGGAAAGCTCCATGATGAGGTCACGGCATACTCTGTAGTATTCAGGGGTGGATACCATTCGCTCATACTGCAGGAGCCAATGGTCATGACAGGTGGAGAAATTAAGCTTAGGAACGATAGTAACGCCATTCTCCTTGAATCTCTTGATCTCGCGTCTCATCCTCTGCCTTGTCCATGCATCGGGGACTGCAAGCTCGGGGTGGCTTCCGTAGTGAAGAGCCTCGTGAATGTCGAGAAATACCGTGTTCATTTCGGTGTCAAAGGTGGCTCTTGCCATATCCTCCCATACGTTTTCGTCAAACGTCATTTTTGTTCCGAGTCTGCTCCAGCCGGATCCGAGATGATATAATGCCCCTTTTACTTTTTCCATTTTCTTTTTCTCCTTTATAATACAGTTTTAATTTCCTCAAGATTTGCAATGTCTCTCAGGTCAAGGAAGGTGAAATATTTTGTCATAACAGTGTCCCACTCACGCTGCATCACTTCCGAATTAAGCTCCTTCGGAGCTTTGTGCTGATAGAAATTCATCATGTTTTCTTTGTATATTTTTCGAAGGATGTCTTCTCCCATCTTCATCGGAGGTATAGGCCATCCCACCTCCTCAAACGGCTCGTCCTCTTCAAAAAATCCTCGTACCATGTGGTAAAGCTGTCTTGCCTCCACGCAGTTGTGGTCACTTGTTGTAGAGCCTATGTCTGTGCCGTAGATTATTCTGTCCTGATATTTTTCAAAGAAGGGTCGCCAGATGTCCTGATTTTCTGCAAAGTGCGGATACATGTAAGGATTCGGGCATACGTCAAAGTAGAGATTCTCGAAGGTGTCAAAAAGATACTCGCACAGGTCAGGGTGTTCGGATGCGAAGAAGAAGTGCGCTATCTGAAGTCTGAGCTTCGGATATTTCTTTAAAACGCTTAAAACGTCATTGTAGTAATCCATCCAAGAAAACTGCCCGTGCCACTTACCGTCAAAGATTTTTCCGGGTCCCCAACATCTCTCGTCAGCATTTGCGTGCATTATGATGGGAATCTCATTCTCTTCGCAGTACTTGTAGACAAGCTGATATTTCGGGGAATCGAACGGACCGCCGACTATTCTCTGCAAGGGCCTTCCCTCTATCATTTTAAGTCCGTCAAAGCCCGCCGCCATATAGAATTTAAGCTGTTCGAGGAAAAATTCAGGAGTATTATTCGCCTTATCGTATGAGGGAGTCATTCCCGCAAATGCGTAGACTCTGTCAGGTCTTTGAGATTTAAGATAGAAGGTTGACAGATTTTCGGTAAAGTCTCGGCATTTAGATTTTTTCGTCGTGCTGTAGGGAATGTCGAGTATGGAAACCGTGTCATACTTAAGCTCATCCATGAGCGAGAAAAATCTTTCGGCACGCTCCTTCATCGGCAGTGTCCAAAAAACGTGAAGGTGTCCGTCTGATATGGGAATATCAAGGTATTTCATAGGCAAATCCTCCTTTGTTATTATAATATCATAGGTCGCAGTAGTTGTAAAGAAGGAGTTATATTCGCCTTAGCACAATTTTGAAGTTATGCTAAAACAGAAGGAAAGAGGTTAACTCTCTCCTTCCGTTTTGCGTGCGTTCTGTGTGACAGTCTCTATGAAAAGTCTTACTGCTTTTGTTTGGTATTTGTTTTTGTTGTAGCAGAGTACGGTGCTTCGCATTTTTATGTCGGTCAGCGGTTTTATTACAACGTTTTCCGAAAAAAGTGAGTGCAGCATATATTTGGGGAGAAGCGCAACGCCAAGCCCTTGCTCAACAAAATACAGCATATCGTATTCGTCATCCGTTTGCAGAAACAAATCGTGAGTAAATCCCGCATCCGCACAAAGTCTTGTTGCAAGAGTTGCCGTACCACTTTCCTTCGACAGGGTCATAAGTCTCTCACCCTTCAATTCTTTCGGGGAAATGACGTCTTTTGTTGCAAGTGTGTGAGTCTTTGGTAATACCGCAACCATCGGCTCGACCATGCAGTGACAACGCTTGTAGGATTCATTGAAACCGATATTGTCGGTTATAATGAGGTCATATTTGTCATAGTGCCAGCGTTTCGTGTGATCTACCGTAAAGCTCACCTTTGGATACTTTTTGTAAAATTCGCAAATGGCTCGGTTTACCATGGCACTGTGCGTTATAACAAGCAGATTTATTTTGCCCTCTACCTCCTCGTCACGCACCTTTCTTTTCGCTTCGGAGAGCATATCGAGACCTGATTTTGTCTGAATGTAAAATGTGCGCCCTATCTCATTGAGCTCGACAGAGTTTGCCTTTCTGTCGAAAAGAGAGACACCGAGCTCCTTTTCAAGTCTTTTTACACTTTGGGAAATACTCGCTGCGGGAACGTTGAATTTTTTTGCACTTTCCGCAAAGCTTTGTGTCTCTGCGGCATCGCAAAAGTATAAAAGCTGTAAAAACTCCATATATACCTCTTTTTATCAAAAATGATACTTTAACAACAAAGATAAAAAAGTATTCGGGAATCTATTGACATAATAAAAATTTATGTTAAAATACAATTAATTATAATGCTTTTTAGCACTTAATGCAAGTGAAAAAACAAAAAAAATTCGGAGATGTTATGAGACAGGAAGAAATATTTGGTAAGGCTTTATGGATAAGTCTTGAGGATGCGGTTGAAAAACGCATCGTTGTAAAATCAAGCTTTATTGTAAACAAGCCACAAAAAGTAAAAATCAGAGCTTTAGGCCTCGGAATTTTTCATGCGTATATAAACGGTGTGCGTATGTCCGAGGATTTGTTCATGCCCCTATCTACCGATTTTGAAAAAAAAGAAAATCGTCCTCTCGGAGAGGTCTTGAATCACAGAATCTACGTGCCTGAGTATGATATCACCGATATGCTTCGCGACGGTGAAAACGAGCTTACAATACACTTTGGAGGAGGCTGGTACACCTACGATTGGAAGGTGCGCCGCCCAGAGGTGCATGATACGAAATACGGAGATGCTAAGGTTATTTACAGAATCTTCGGAGAGGATTCAACGGGTGCGCTTGAGTATGTGTCAAGTGAAAACGATTTGGTGTCGGAAAGCTTTGTCACAGAGTATTTTTGGTGCAATTATGAGATCCTTGAGACGCAAGACTTTACCTTTGCTGGGGATTTTGTAAGGGCGAAGGCTGTAAAGCCTCTTGATACCGAATATCTTTTTAGCGATTGTCCGCCCGACCGCATTTGCAGATATATAACTCCGCAAAAGCTTTTGCAAAATGAAAAATATACGCTTTTTGATATCGGCGAAAATTTGACGTTTCTTCCCGAGGTGAAGGTTTTCGGCAAAAAGGGAGAGCGTGTAACGCTCAGATTTTACGAGGAGATAGGGGAGGATAAGGCCCCTCTTGAGGAGTATTCATATGGTCAGTGCTTCAACGTGATATGTGACGGCACGGAGCGTATTGCACTCCCGTTGTTTAACTGGTATGCGGCAAGATATATTACAGTTGAGGGCGAGTGCGAGCTTTTGCGTGTGGGAGTTGTACATACCGACGTTCGTATTGCATCGGCATTTGATTCCGACTCAGAACTGCTCAATTGGTTAAACCGCGCGTACGTTAATACACAGCTTTCCAATATGCACTCGGGTATTCCCTCCGACTGCCCTCATATTGAGCGACATGGCTACACCGGTGACGGTCAGCTTACCTGTCACGCCGCCATGACCGTCTTTGATTGTAAAGAGTTTTATCGCAAGTGGATTTGTGACATCGCCGATTGTCAGGACAGGCTTACGGGGCACATTCAGTATACCGCGCCCTATTTATATTCCGGTGGAGGTCCCGGAGGCTGGGGATGTGCCATTGTTGAAGTGCCTTACGTTTTTTGGAAGCATTACGGAGACACAAAGGTATTGAATGATAATTATGACGGTATGCTTCGCTATTTTGATTATCTTGAAGCACATAGCGAAAACGCACTTGTAGTATCCGACCAAAAGGGCAAGTGGTGCCTTGGTGATTGGTGCACCTGTGAATCGGTCGTACTTCCCGCACCGTTTGTCAATAACTATTTCTACGTGAAGTCAATAGACCGAGTGATTGAAATCTCAAGGGCTATCGGTAGGGAGGATAAGATACCGCTTCTTGAAAAAAGAAGGGCTGAGCGAACAGATGCTATGACTCGCTCTTATTACAACTCTTGGGACGGAAACTTCCTCGGAGGTGTACAGGGCGCTAACGCCTTTGCCGTTGATATTGGAATCGGTGATGTGCGTACTTATCAAAATCTTGTCAAGCGTTATAAAAAGCTTGGATATTTCGACACGGGTATTTTCGGCACCGACCTTGTCATAAGGGTGATGCTTGAGAGAGGTGATGCTCAGAGTGCATTCGAGCTTATCACGTCATGCTCAGATACTTCCTTTTACGGTATGATGAAGAGAGGTGCCACCACTCTTTGGGAATACTTCCCAAATTCACTTGAGGACCGAAGTCACAATCATCCCATGTTCGGTGCGGTTGCCACTTATTTGTACGAGTATTTTCTCGGCATAAGGCAGAAAGAAGGAAGCGTCGGATACAGAAATCTTGTTATATCTCCTGTTATAGTTGATGGAATAAACCGACTTTCCGGAAGTGCACACAGTACAAAAGTATCCTATGTAAAAGAGGGGGAGAGCTTAAAATACGAAATCGAGATACCTGAAGGCGTTACGGCTGAGCTGGTACTTGGAACGACACGCAAGACTCTTCAAAAAGGCTTCAACAAAGGTCAGTTGAGCTTGTGAAAAGAAATCTGCCTTTGCGATAGCTGACTATGTAAAGCGAAGTGCAGACACCCTTACGAAATAAAAGAAGTCAAGAGATGCTTTTAAAGGATAAAAACGGTAGCCATACGGCTACCGTTTTTACAAATATATTTTCTTTTTGTAGGATGCAGGAGATACACCAAAACGCTGGGCGAAGCGCCTTGAAAAATAAAATTGGTCGCAGAATCCGAGAATCTCGCTTATCTCTTTTACCGAATAGTGTTTTTCACGAATCATTGCTTCAGCCTTAACCATTAGTCGGTCGTCAATGTATTTTCCTATAGAAACGCCAACCTCTTCCTTGAAGGTCTTTTGAAGTCTGCTTTCGGAAATGTACAGCTTTTCGGCCAATTCAGGGACTTTAAGTGAGGCTGTAAGCTCCGCTTCAATCATTTTCAATACTTTTTTAACCAATTGGCTGTATTCCTTGATGGCTCCGAGATTGATATTCTCTTGCTCTATTGCTTGCGTAACGAGTGCGAGAACTTCACTTTTGATAGTCAAGACGGAGTTGATCGTATCTTTGTTTAGAAGCCCCTTCATTTTTTCCGTCAGTGCAATTTTGTCCTTGAGAACTATGCACTTATGACATTCGTTGAATATATCGTATTTGTCATATCTGAGAATATTGACGTGAAAGAACACCTTTGACATAAACTCTTCGCATTCACAGGAAAAATCCAGTCCCGCCGGTAATATATATGCGTTTCCGGGGACAAGGTCAATGGTTTCTCCGTTATACATGACGCGAGCCTTACCGCCGTCTACAAGATATATTCTTGTGAAAGGAGCTTTCATTTTTTTCATGCTCCATGAAGAATCAAGCTCTGCATATGCCACTGCGGAAAAAGTCATATTGATTCTACCCAGTTCTTCGGTAAACAAGCGCTTGGATGTTACTTTCATAACGAAAACTCCATGTTTTATACTAAAATCCACATTGCTTTTTTGCCATTATATGATAAAATTTTTATAAAGTCAAGAAAAAATTAAATACTTATGAAAAATGAATATTTCAGACTTCAAAAAGGAGGAACCTATGTCAAGCTACAAAACACTCAAAACACCCGGAAATACAGAATGGTTCACACACGACCGATTTGGTATGTTTATCCATTTTGGACTTTACGCACTTCCTGCAAGGCATGAATGGATAATGAATTATGAATCTATCTCGGAGGAAAACTACAGGAGATATTTTGAAAATTTCAATCCCGACCTTTTCGATGCAAAGGAATGGGCGGCATATGCAAAGAAAGCAGGTATGAAGTATGTCATACTCACTACCAAGCACCATGAGGGCTTTTGCCTTTTTGATTCGAAATATACTGATTTCAAATCAACAAACACGCCCTTCGGACGCGACATCGTTCGTGAGTACGTTGACGCATTCAGGGCGGAGGGAATCAAGATAGGCTTCTATTATTCACTCCTCGATTGGCATCATGAGGATTATCCTATGGACGTTTCTCATCCTCACACAAACTATCCTTGGGCGGCGGAAAAGGATAAGGGGCGTGATATGAAGAAGTATGCCGAGTATATGAGAAATCAGGTTGAGGAGCTTCTTACAAATTACGGCAAAATAGATATCATTTGGTTTGACTTTTCAATAACCTGGGGTAAGGACAGTCCCCGCTATAAGGACTGGATGCAGTTTGGAGGAAACAAAGGTAAGGACGAATGGGAGGCGGAAAAGCTCATTGAGACATGTCGTCGCCATCAGCCCGATATTATTATTAACAACAGACTTCAGGTACCTCAGGACGTGTGGACTCCCGAGCAGAGAAGACCCACCGAGTGGAGAAGGGATGAAAACGGCAACCTTCTCGTGTGGGAGGCTTGTCACACCTTCTCGGGCTCATGGGGATATCACAGAGATGAGATGACCTGGAAGAGTGATAAGATGCTTGTTGACCTTCTTGTTTCAACCGTTTCCTACGGAGGAAATCTTATTATGAACGTGGGTCCCACCTCTCGCGGCTACTTTGACTACAGAGCCGTTGATTCACTCAATGCTTACGGCGAGTGGATGAAGTATAATTCGCGCTCCATCTACGGCTGTACAATGGCAGAGCCTGAATTTAAGGCACCCGACGGCACGGTGCTCACCCAGAGCGTTGACGGGAAGCGCCTTTATATCCACATGCAGACCTATCCGTTTGGAACTCTTGAAACAGAAAACCTCGCAGGGAAAATCTCTTATGCACAGTTCCTTTCGGACGGAAGCGAGATAAAGTATAAGGAAGACGCAGAAAAAGGAAAAGTAACTTTCACACTTCCCACAGTACCGCCTGTCGGAATTTCACCGGTTATAGAAATAATTTTGAAATAAGGAGATAAATCATCATGTCAAGCTACAAAACAGTTAAAACCCCCGGAAATACAGAATGGTTTACACATGACCGTTTTGGTATGTTCATACACTTTGGACTTTATTCCATGGCGGCACGCCACGAGTGGATTATGAATTATGAATCCATCACAGAGGAAAAATATCGCAGATATTTTGATAACTTCAACCCCGATCTTTTTGATGCTAAGGAATGGGCGGCATACGCTAAAAAGGCAGGCATGAAATACGTTATTCTCACTACCAAGCATCACGAGGGCTTCTGCCTTTTTGATTCAAAGTATACTGATTTTAAGATTACCAATACCCCCTTCGGTCGCGACCTTGTAAAAGAATACGTTGAAGCATTCCGCGCTGAAGGTATCAAGATAGGCTTTTATTATTCACTCCTCGATTGGCATCATGAGGATTATCCTATGGACGTTGCCCATCCTCACAGAAACTATCCTTGGGCGGAGGAAAAGGATAAGGGACGTGATATGAA
Organism: Eubacteriales bacterium; assembly: GCA_045660745.1. GTDB lineage: Bacteria > Bacillota > Clostridia > Oscillospirales > SIG627 > RGIG6353. The sequence goes on along the minus strand of JAZREJ010000027.1, from coordinate 31,587 downwards.
GAAGTATGCCGAGTATATGAGAAATCAGGTTGAGGAGCTTCTTACAAATTACGGAAAAATAGATATTATTTGGTTTGACTACACAATCAAGAAGGAGCACGCTCCCGCAAATTATAAGCCTTGGATGCAGTATGACGGTGGAAAGAGCCGTGAACTTTGGGAATCCGAAAAGCTTCTTGCGGTATGCCGTCGCTATCAGCCCGAAATCATCATCAATAACAGAACGGATATCGATCAGGACGTATGGACTCCCGAGCAGAAGAAACCTACCGAGTGGAGAACTAACGATAAAGGAGAGCTTCTTGTATGGGAAGCCTGCCACACGTTCTCGGGCTCATGGGGATATCACAGAGATGAGATGACCTGGAAGAGTGATAAGATGCTTATTGACCTTCTTGTGTCAACAGTTGCTTACGGCGGAAATCTCATTATGAACGTCGGTCCTTGCTCGCGCGGATATTTCGACCACAGAGCAGTAAAAGCACTTAACGCTTACGGGGAGTGGATGAAGGTCAACTCTCGTTCGATTTACGGCTGTACAATGGCGGAGCCTGAATTTAAGGCACCCGAAGGAACCGTACTCACTCAGAGCGTTGATGAAAAGCGTCTTTACATCCATATGCAGTCATACCCCTTCGCATCTCTTGAAATGGATAATCTTGCAGGCAAGATAGCATACGTTCAATTCTTGTCCGACGGAAGTGAGATAAAATACAAGGAGGATGCCGAAAAGGGTACTGTCGCATTTACACTTCCGACAATACCGCCTACAGGAATCTCTCCCGTTATCGAAATTATTCTTAAATAAAGGCTGAAAAGGTGTCATTTTTCGACACCTTTTTGCTTTTTTTGATTCTATCGTATTGAAAAAAATCGCACCTTAGTGTATAATAAAAAAACATGAGGTGTAAAATGAAGAAGAAAACGTTCAGATTGATAGCTTTTGCAATATTCATTGTCGGAATGGTTGCCATTACCCTGATGACTGTTCCGTTTATAAAATCAATAAAGGAGCCCGAGGCGTTTAAGGCGTTTGTCGAAGGCTTTGAGGCACCCGGAATTGTCATAATGTTTTTCGTTCAGGTGTTTCAGATAGTGGTGGCGCTTATACCGGGAGAGTTTGTGGAGTTTTTTGCGGGAAGCCTTTATGGCTGTGTCGGAGGACTTTTCCTGTGTCTTGCAGGCGTTGCGATTGGACAGATGATAGTATTCGGTGCGGTAAAGTTTTTCGGGCGTGATTTTGTTGATAGCTTTGCCGGAAGCCGTGCGTTTGAAAAACTAAAGTTTCTGAATGATGAAAAAAAGCTTCGTGTTATCGTTTTCTTGCTTTTCTTTATACCGGGTACTCCCAAGGACGTTTTATGCTATGTTGTGCCATTTACGTCTATGAGGCTGCGTGAGTTTATCCCTTTAACACTTGTTGCGAGAATCCCGTCGGTAATAACCTCGACTTATGCGGGCAGTGCCTTTGCAGAGCAAAATTATATGATACTTGTGATAGCCTATGCTTCTATTTTCCTTGCCTGGGCGATTGGATATTTCGGATACAGATATTTTGAGTTAAAGCATAAAAAACAGGATTGATAAAAGCCGCACCCATTCGGTGCGGCTTTTTGTTATTTTCCTTCCTTGACCTTTCGGCAAAGGTTTATGAAATTTACAAAAAATTCGTTTTCAATTACATTTTCCCAATCATCGTGGAAGCTTCTTTCGGGGTGCCATTGGGTTGCAAATATGTGCTTCTCACGCCATTCTATCGCTTCCGCAACTCCGTCCTTTGTTTTCGCCACAACGTCGAAGCAGGGGGCAAGTCTGTCAAGCTCCCATCCGTGGAAGCAGTTTACAACGGCTCTGTCACGCTTGAATACGTCCCATACAAAGCTGCCCTCCTTGATTTCCACCTCGTGACGGAGAACGTCGTTGTTCTGGTGAGCAATAGGGTCAGGCATTCGGCGTATCGATCCTCCGAAATACACGTTAAGCTCCTGATGACCTCCGCAGACACCGAAAATCGGTTTGCCGTGTTCGTAAAAATATTTAATCAGAGCCGCATCGAGCGCATATTCGTCAACCTTCGGCGGAATGTCATCTCCCCCGTAGTATTTCGGATTGATATCCATTCCGCTTCCGGGGATGATAAGTCCGTCACAACGCTCACACACGTTTTCAATGTCACAGTCATTCATTATTGCGACCATACCGAATCCAAGCTTTTCTGCCATTATTTGATAATCGTGCATGATGTAATATCTTTGGGGCCACCAACGGTCACCGAGATTTGTATATCTGAGAGTTGTTGCAATATTCATTTTGTGTGCCTCTTTTTTTGTTGATATGAAAACTGTATCACAAATTAAAATTATTGTCAATATATACGTAATATATTTTTTCAACTATTTGATAATTATTAAAAAACTTGCATTTTCGCCCCTGTTATATTATACTCATATTATAAATCTCTTAAGGAGCTTGAAAATGAAAAAAATCTTCTTACTCATAATGACAGCTATTCTTCTTTTGACCGCCCTTTCCTGTTCAAAGGGAGAAAAGAAAGAAAAAAAGAACTATAATGCCGAAGGCGTCACCGCATTTGAAAACGGGGATTTTGACGGTGCAATAGAACATAAATACTGTCATGAGTGCGGAAGCCTCGAACACCAAAAGCACCCCACAGATACGGGTCTTTTAGCTATGAGCGAGGAGCAACTTATCGAGAAGGCAAACGCACTTGTTGACCTATATTATAGCTTTACTTGGGATGACTTTTCCTTCCCTAAAGCCTGGGGGATAGAGGAAGAGGAAGGGTATTTTCTCGTAAGCGATTGGACGCCCGACGGAGGGTATGATTGCTACGTTGCCGAGTACGTTTCCTATGACGGAGAGCATGACTATTACTGGTTTCTTGAAACCGAGACCTTTAAGGCGGAAAGACTGCTTGGCGAGAATGCCGCTTTAAGATACGAAAACGTTATCGGCGATGGGGGTTATCCTTCATCCTACGAGGGTAGACTCTATGATATAACGGGTAAGGACATCACCGATATTTTTATTAAAGATATGGTTCCTATTCGTGTTCTTAAGGCAACGAATATGAGTGCATCTGAGTATCATGAAAGGCTTAGAGAGTCTTTTTCGGGGAAAGCACTTGATGATGTAGAGAATACAGGGCGGTGGCTTACTGAGGTTAACGGGGATTTGTATCGCGCTCCCTACCTTGGGGCAAAGGGATATGCGTGGGTTGAAATCATTTATGAGTCAGCCGAAATCATTTCCCGTGACGAGCACTCCTTTACTGTAAGATATAACCACAACTGTGTTGACCCTGTGTTTATGAAGGAGTCCACGTGGCACTTTGCGATAGAAAACGGAAGAATTCTTTTGCGTGATTTTGAAGAGGTTTATGACTATCAGGTAAGTTAAAGCCATAACCTAATAAAATTGCCGTCCGATTTTGCGGACGGCAATTTTTTAAAGATATTTTTCAATTTCAGCCTTTTCGCGATACCCGATAAGAGTCTCTTTAAGCTCCCCGTTCTTGAAAAGAAGAAGAGTCGGAATGCTTGCAATACCGAATTTTATCGCAATCTCTGGGTGGTCATCAACGTTTACCTTACCCACCGTGATTTCTGGATGCTCTTCGGCAATCTTCTCGATATGTGGCGCAATCATGCGACAGGGACCGCACCAGGTCGCCCAAAAGTCAACGAGCACAGTATCGTTTGTTTTTACGGTATCCTCAAAATTTTCTTTTGTTAAAATAATTTCAGCCATTTTATTTCTCCTTGTAATATAACATGCAATGGCAATAGCCTTCAAATTCAGGGTCGGCTATCTGCGCCTTGAATTCCTCGCACATACATTTGTATTCTTCTTTGGTTTCGCGTCTGCAAGGGCAGTAGCCACCGCGCTCCTTCAAGCCTTCCTTTACCACCTTTACAATTTCTTCATTTTCGTTAAGTCTTATTTTCATTTTTACACCTCAAAAACACCGCTTGATAAATATCTCTCGCCCGTGTCGGGGAAAAGCACAACTGCGGTTTTATGTTCGCCCTTATGTCCCTCTAAATACTTCAAGACAGCCGCAAGCGCACATCCCGATGATATGCCCACAATTATACCTTCACGCTTTGCAATTTCACGGCAAGTATCAAGCGCTTCTTCGTTTGAAACCGTAACTATATCGTCAAGTATCTCAAGATTTAAAATTTCGGGCTTAAAGCCCGCGCCGATGCCCTGTATTGCGTGCGCTCCTTTTTCGCCCTTTGTAAGGAAAGGGGAGGATAAAGGCTCAGCGCCCACTATTTTGATTTTTTGATTTTGACTCTTAAGATAGGCTCCAACACCCGTAACCGTTCCGCCTGTACCGATGCCCGCAACGAAAAGGTCAACGCCACCGTCGGTATCGTTCCATATTTCAACACCTGTTGTCTTGAAGTGTGCGGCAGGATTTGCGGGGTTTGAAAACTGCGAAGGAATGAAGCTTGACGGTATATTTTCTGCAAGCTCTTCTGCTTTTGCAATGGCTCCCGCCATTCCGAGCTTGCCGTCTGTAAGCACTACCTCAGCACCGTATGCACGCATCAGCATTATTCGCTCTCGGCTCATTGTGTCGGGCATAACGATAATTGATCGATAGCCTCTCTTGGCACAAATCGCACAAAGACCGATTCCTGTATTGCCGCTTGTCGGTTCGATAATTACCGAATCTTGAGACAGTATTCCGCGTCTTTCTGCGTCGTTTATCATTTCAAGCGCAACTCTGTCCTTTGCCGAGCCCGCAGGATTGAAAAGCTCAAGCTTTGCAAGTATTCGTACATCCTTTTCAAAGGCTTTAAGCTCTAAAAGAGGCGTATTTCCTATAAGAGAATCAAGACCGTTATATATTCTTTCCATAGTTATCACTCCTTATGAGAATTATACATTTATAAAAAACGTTTGTCAACGGGTTTTAAAATGTTTACAATTACCGCTTTACTTTTTTCTCGTCAAGTGCTAATATTATTTGCGGTGAGGTGATAAGATGTCTATTGAAAGGCAAATTCCCGTTGTAAGCTACGACGTTATGACTGACAGCATCATCAGACCTTCCGCGCTCTCCAGATACTTTCAGCAGATTGCGGGAGAACATCTTGATTCTCTTGGTCTTACTTATAACGATACCCGTGAGAAAAAATGCGTTTTTGTAATAACGAGAATGAAGAGCGTTTTTTATAAACCCATTAAAAGATATGACGAAATCGTTATAAAAACCTCGTCAAGAGGTATAAAAGGTGCGGTATTCACTCGTGACTACAGCGTTTTGCGCGGCACAGAGCTTGTTGCCGAGGCGTCATCCCAATGGGCACTTATTGATATTGATTCAAGAAGAATCTGCCGTCCTTCGGTGTACGCTGAATACTTTACTTCAAATGAGGCTTTGTGCTCGTTTACCGATATCAAAAAATGCGTGTTTGATAAGCCTTTTGAAAACGAATACTTATACAAGGTGGTATTCTTTGATATTGACGAAAACCGTCACATGAACAATACCCGTTATACCGATATTTGCCTTGATGCGATAGGAGGTCTTTCGGAGGGTGAGCTTATCCGAGAGGTATCTGTCGATTTTCTCTCTGAGGCAAAGCTTGGAGACACTCTGTCGATAAAATTTGTCAAAAACGCTGAAGGCTATGATTTTGAAGCTTTCAACCTTGACACAGAAAAGAACTGCTTCAATGCAAAAATAAAAATTTCTAAGTGAAAAATCCGTTAAACGGTTCTGCCGTTTAACGGATTTTTTGTCAGTCTATGAATTTTGCGGCTTTCAAAATAAGAAGTTGAGTCTTTCCGTCCACTATCTTATTCTCCATAACCATGTCGATGGCATCCTTTACGGGGATTGACAAAACGTCGAGAAATTCGTCTTCGTCAGGATTCGCAACACCCGAATAAAGACCTCTTGCAAGATACATTTCAATTTTTTCGTCGCAAAAGCCGGGGGAGGCAACGTATGTACCCAGATGTATCATCTCTTTGGCACGCATTCCCGTTTCCTCTTCAAGCTCGCGGTGAGCACAGTCGAGAGGGTTTTCGCTCACACTGTCAAGCTTGCCTGCGGGCAGTTCGAGAAGCTCGCGTGATACGGGATATCTGTATTGTCGAACAAAAAGGAATTCCCCTTTATCGGTAAGAGGCGCTACACAAACAGCCCCCTTGTGCCTCACGACGTCTCTGTGAGCGCTTTTCCCGTTTTCAAGCTCAACTGTGTCGCTGAAGACGTTTATTATATGTCCCTTGTATTTAAGCTCGGATGAAATTTGTTTTTCGGTATGCATAATATTTTAAAAGCTGATTATTTCGTTGTATGTGTCAATGGCGAATTTATCCGTCATTCCCGACATATAGGTTATTACAGCCTTTTTGTACTCCTTTTCATTTGATATGTCAAATACTGTTTTGTTTCTGTAGATATCCGTGTTCTTCATATCCGTGTAAACAAGAAGCCACTCGGTAAATCTTGCTATCATATTCGGATAATATTTTGCAATCTTTCCAAGCTCAGCAAGAGTGTCCCATCCCTTGAAGGAGCCCGAAAGAAGTGAGAATATCTGAGAGAGCACGAGGTCAAAGAATTTGTCGGAATACTCAACTCTTTCACATCTGTAGATGTTTTTCAGGTTAAAGGCATTCATCACGTCCATTGCTTCCTTGAGCTCGCGCGACATGGCAATGCCTTTTTCGGGAGAACTGTTTTCACAGATGTTTGAGATGAAACGATTGATAAGAACGGTGTTGTTTATCTTCTCCCCAAGCACCTGAGAAAGCTCCTCCTGAAGCTCGTCAATAAGCGATTTGTCGAGAATACCAAGATGCATGGCGTCTTCCATATCGCGTCCGATGTATGATATCTTGTCGGATATTTTAACAACACACGCTTCGTATGTGAAGGGGGCGTATTGGCTGGGGAATGCAAAATCGTTGAGATCAATAGCCTCGTCTCTCGGGTGTATTCCGTCCTCGGATACTTCTCCGCAGTGCGATATTATTCCGTCGCGCACAGCGTACGTAAGGTCGAGGTTGCGACGGCATTTATTATAGTCTTCAAGAAGCTCTATGTTATCAACTGCCCAAAGCCCGTTTCTTTCATGCCAGAACTTTTCCCCTATGTGCTCCAAAGAGAGCTTTGACAAGAATTTTTCTCCCTTGTGCCCGAACGGGGGGTGCCCGAGATCGTGCGCAACCGAAATTGCACGGGTAAGCTCTGTGTTCAGCCCGAGATATTTTGCAATGGTATAGCTTATTGATTCAACGTGGTTTACGTGTTCTATTCTCGTGCAAATATGGTCGCTTTGAGGAGAGAAAAAGACCTGTGTTTTGTTTCTGAGTCTTCTGTATGCCGAAGAATGGATTATTCTCGTATAATCCCTCAGGAAGGGGCTTCTCATGTCGCCTTCCTGGCGGTAAAGCTCTTGTGCTCTTGAAATAATACTTTCCCATTTTGGATTGTTTGGGGATGCCGCGTGTGTCAAAAGTGCGTTTTCCATTATAATCCACCACCTTTATACAAAGTATAGCAGAAAAAAACGTATTTTACAATAGTTTTTTTCTCTTACCTGTATGAGGCGTACAGGGAATCGCACGCGTTATGAGTATGATATCGTCACCTATTTTGGAAATATCGGAAAAAGCAAATTTGCGCCACTCCTTTGCTTTGAACGAAAAAGTATCCTTTTGTATCGGCACTATAAAATATTTGATTTCTCCGCACTCCATATTTATCTCTGCGTCGCATATGTATCCAAGCCGTTCTCCCGTAGTACAGTTTACAACTTCCTTTTTTTCAAGGCTTCTGAAGGTCGTAAAAGAAATAGCGTTTTCCATTTTTTCCTCCCTTAATAAAAGTTACCATGCTTCAGTATGTCTTTTTTCAGATCTTTGATTATCTTTTTTTCAAGCCTTGAAATGTAGGATTGTGATATCCCCATTTTGTCGGCAAGCTCTTTTTGTGTCATTTCCTTCTCACCCTGCAGACCGAATCTCTTGGCGATTATCTCTCGGTCACGCCCCGAAAGCCTTGATACGGCAAGTCGTATCATGCTTTTTTCTTCCTCTTCTTCAAGTCTGTCCTGAACCTCCGTGCCATCTCCGATGACATCGGATAAAAGAAGCTCGTTGCCGTCAAAGTCACAGGACAAGGGCTCATCTATTGAGACCTCGAATTTTTGCGAGCCCGTTTTTCTTATATACATAAGTATCTCGTTTTCAATGCATTTCGAGGCATATGTGGCGATTTTTATGTTTTTGTCGGGACGGAAGGTGTTGAGTGCTTTGACCAGTCCTATAGTTCCTATCGACACAAGATCCTCGCTTCCGATTCCCGTGTTTTCAAATTTTTTTGCAATATACACCACAAGCCGTAAATTGTGTTCTATAAGCTTGTCCCGACACATCATTCTGAAATCATCGTCATCGGATGCAAGTCCTTCTATGACTTCGTTTTCCTCTTCAACCTCAAGAGGAGGCGGAAGTATCTGAGGCCCGTTTATATAATATATTTCGTGAGTGGTGTCTTTATGAAACAGTTTCTTTAAAAAAATTATCATTCTCTTTATCATTTCTTTCTCCTCATTGCGTTTGATATGGGAATTATACCGTCGTATCCCGCAAAATTCGTACATGATATCTCAGGCAGTATTAAAAAGCTCTCACCGTCATATTCTTCGTCAATTGTTATCAAATCCGGCTGATACGCTTTCTTTACACTTGCTCCCGTGGCGCTTTTAAGCGCTATTTCAAATGATGGCGCACCGTCGGGAATATTGATCCTTTTGCTTGCGCTTTCTCCTATTATTATGACTCTTTTTCCCGTGACAGGCTCTCTGACAAGATTACCGCTGTCAACAAGTAGAGTGAGCTTTACTTCTTTATCTCCGAATAGGACGGTCGCTGTTGCCGTCAGCGTTTCCACTGCCCGCCTTATTCTTTTTTGCAGTATGAAGAAAAGTGTTACAGCACAAGTTGACAGCAGCAGTATAGGCAGCATCATAAGCGGAGATTTGAAACGGCTGTGTGTAATTCCCTCAAGCGCCGTCAGCATTCCTCCGAAAAAGACTCCGAAGGAAAGAAAAATAAAAGTACCCGAAAGCCATGCTCGATCAAAAACCGTTTTGCACATTGTAAACAGTGTCAGTGGTAAAAGTATTGTACATGCCGCCAACGAATCAAGCAAAAGTATGATCGTGGAGGCTGTAGCTCCTATGATAGCCGCTAATACCGTTTTTGTCCAAGGGGTGCTTTTGTGCAAAACAGTACATGCTGTGAACAAAGATATGTAATCAAGGCAAAAATTAATTAAAAAATAAACATCTATATAGATTTTCGCTCACCTCACATTATCAAGTGACTCCGATATGTTTTTTTACTGTTTCCATTATAAAAAAACAGTAATGGTAATTTTTGTCAAAAAATACAATCGCAAAGTCTTTTTTGATTTATTGCCTCAAATTGACTTGACTTTGTGAGTAGCAGGTGATATTATTTTAAAAAAGATTTCAGGAGGTACATATGAAGCTGTTTTTTCTCGGTACAGGTGCGGCTGATTGGAGTCGTGAGGTACAAAACGACTCGGAGTATCGAAGGTTTACTTCAACACTTATAGACGATACGCTTTTGATAGATCCCGGACCTCACGTGCCGAATGCGATAGAGGTTTTTGATAAGGATATAAAAAATATAAAATACGTAATAAATACCCATCGGCACTCAGACCATTTTAATGCTGACACACTTGCGTTACTTGAAGAAAACGGTGCTGAGTTTATCGATCTTCACGCAGGTGATAAAGTACAGATAGGTAAGTATTTTGTCGAGGCATATAAAGCAAATCACGGAAAGATAGAAACTGTTCACTTTTTTATTTCGGACGGGGATAAGGTTTTATTCTACGGGCTTGACGGATCGTGGCTTATGCCGGACGAAAGCTACGGACTCATGAAAAAAGGTGTTGATTACGCTATCCTTGACGGAACACTTGGGGAGAAGCTTGGAGATATAAGGATAATTGAGCATAATGATCTTGGCATGGTACGTGAAATGACCAAGTCTCTTAAGCCATTTGTTAAGAGGTTTTGTATAAATCATTTTGCCAAAGAGTATTTTCCGACACAAGAGGTCACGGAGGCATTTGGCAAAAAGTATGACGTTGACGTAACAAGAGACGGCGAGGAGAGAGAAATATGAAGTTGTTATTTCTTGGAACCGGAGGTGCAAACTGGGGGATAGAGTTTGAATCTCGCCCTGAGTTTTTCAGACGTGAATCATCCGCTATTATAAATGACGAGCTTCTTATTGATCCGGGGAAGGATGTGATTGAGGCCCTCAATACCTTTAACGTTGACAGAAAAAGAATTAAATATATTCTTAATACACATCCTCACAGTGATCATTTAAACGAAAAAACACTTAAAGAGCTTCAAAATATCGGTGCTGAATTTATTCAGTTTAAGGTGGGTGAGACTAAGACCTTCGGAAGATATACGGTTACCGCGTTCAAAGGAAACCACGCTGCATGTCCGACAACTCATTTCCTTGTTTCTGACGGAGAAAAAGAGGTTTATTACGGACTTGACGGTGCATGGATCATGCCCGATGCTTTCCATACTATTATTGACAGACGGGTTGCCGCTGTAGTTCTTGACGGAACTTACGGCTTTGACACGTATTCAGGTGTTTTTGAGCATAACAATATGGGAATGGTGGTTGAGATGACTGCTGTTTTAAAGAAGTACGTTGGTAGGGTTTTCATTTCCCATCTTTCGAGCAAGCATCATTCCACCCACGAATCTCTTGTAAAGCAGATGAGTGAATACGACGTCGACGTTGCATATGACGGACTTGAAATTGATTTGTAAAAAAGGATAACCGCTGACACTTATGTCAGCGGTTGTTTTTTATTTCTTTTCGGGGAAAGCTATGTTCAAATGTCCGGTTATGTTTTTAAGCTCAAGGAAAACGTCATGCCCGATTTTTTTGTATTCTCCCGTCACGGGTTCTCCGTAGGTGGCATCATACCATTCGGAAACACTGCAATCAAAGCTGTTTTTGCAATAGCTTTCAGCAAATATTCTGACGGTTGCATTTCTGAGCCCCTTAACTCTTATTCTTCTTCTGTAGTCAAAGCTTACGGGAGGCTCCTCGGCAACAGTAACAATGCCGCCTTCCTGCTCTGCGAATACACGGCATTCGGCTCGCAGAAATCTTGTAAGATTATACTCTCCCAACCCGTCTTGGATTCTTACGTCGCATCCGTTTAGAAGCGGGATGCCGAATGGACTGCACATTTTGAGCGTACCTACGGCACAGTGGCTGAAAAGAGAGAAAACGTATGCATTATTATGTCTGTGCAATGTAAGAACAGGGCGCTGCAGGGATTTGTTTATTCTTATGTCCCATCCAAGTTTTGCAAGAGCGGAGCGCATTATGTCTTCACCGAATGCAAGATCAAGTGTCTTGGGCTTGAGCTCGGAGGAAGCAAGACGTTTTGTTGAAATACATCCTCTTACCCATATAGCATTTCCTTTTTCAATTCCTACAGCACGTCCGCCGGCTGTTGCAAATACTCCGTTTTCGGCACTTTCGAGTATTTCGCCTGCACCTACCTTAGGATCGTGGAATAGCGGCTTTTGCTTCTCTGCGTTGAGTATATACTCAAGGTCGCCGAAAACACCGTCGGAATGCTTTATTCCGAAATACTCAAGAAAATCAGCACTCGCCTGAGCTGTTGTTCCGTAAAATATTACACGTCCGCCTTTCTGTGCATATTGCATTATATCCTTTTCAAAAGCATAGCCATTTTTGGGAACGGGAGTTACGATGATGCTTGATGAGAATACCTCCTTATCGCACTTCACAAAATTTGACGTTGATATTACGGAAGATACGGGAAGGGTACAGTTTATTGCGCCCCTCATGAAAAATTCTTCGGAGTATACGCGCCGCACATCAAATTCGCTTGATGCATCCGAGTATTCATCAAACGGATATGCCCACACAACGGGAGGAGGCGCATCGGGACTTTCCTTGAGTGCTCTTAAAAAGTGCGGAAGAGACTCAACAACACATGCCTCGGGCATATTTCCTCTTGTGTTATCAATTGACAGAATGCTCATGTGAGTAGGATTCATTACGTTCCCGTTTTCGTCGATTCTTGAGCAGGCAAGAGGAAGATATATGTCATGCGGTGAAGAGTTATATCTGTCATACCAAGGGCTGTTCTGCCACCACGGGTCGTGCAGATAGTAGCGGAACATATACTTGTCACTCGGAATGTGTGCAATTCTCGACATATATCCCGAAAGCTCGATTCCAAGGTCAAAGTTAATAGCCGCCCAGGGGGAATTGGGAGGTGGGAGTATGTCGAATTTGTCGTATATGTCACGAAGCGGCACTCCGTCTGTTGAAAGGTCTATGCCCATGGTCATATTTGTTCCGCGTACCTCAACAGGGAAGGAGCATTCCTTTGTAAAAAGCTCCCAGAATTCGTAAACCCTCTTTTTTACCTTTTCAAAATTTTCAATGTGGAAATCCTTGCCGTCGAATATCTCTCCGACAGGACTCCAGGTGTCACTTCCGAAGCCGATACCGTTTGAAAGCCATATGTAGTCAAAGCCCATATCAGACATAAACACCTGTGCTTGCTTTCCGAGAAAGGTTCCGAACGGAGTGCCGTCAGGGATACCGTCGGGGTATGAGGCATAATGGTAGGTGTCTGCCTTGAGAACGTCATGTGCACATATCATGTGGAAAAAGTCGGCAGTGCCTCGGCATATCTCGTTGTGTCGCTTGTATTTGAAATCGGATACCGAAAATTCGGGACCCGGGTCAAAGGTCGTGCCAACGCGAATATTCTTTTCGGGGAAACGCTTCTTTCCGACAGCTTTGAGAGTCGATACTATTTCACGAAGAATTCCGTAGGTCATTTTCGGAGGATTTTCGATATATAATTCTTTCTTTTTATAGAGTCCCTTGGCGACCCTTGCATCAGGATTGTGAGGACGGTTTGCGTCTCCTCCCCACATACCCCATTCAAATTCATCCTCAAGCCTTCCGTTGTAGTCGAGAAGCTCACTTCCGTCGGCTGTCCAAAGAAGGATGCTTGCCCCTTCACTTTTATCAATAAGCCTTTTCCAATCGCTGAAAACAGTTTGGCAAACCTGCTTGATGTATTCCGTGTCGGTTCTTTTAAAGGGCTTCAGACTCATTTCGAGTGTAATATTTTTCATTTTTTACCTCACTATAACGTATTCTATTCCGAGTATTTCGGCAATTTTCGCAATAGCCTCGGCATGATGTCCGATTCCGAGTGCGTAGTGGTGGGTGGGTCCTTCCATAACCCATTTCTTTACAAATTCCTTGGTGGTGGGCTCAAAGAAAGCACGGGTGTTTGTATTTCCCGTCGGTGGGATGGGACCTTTTTTAGATATACCCTCACCGATAACGAACTTGAATTTTCCATCAGCTTTTTGAGTGATTCCCAGCATGGTTATTTCTCCCTCGCGAAGCTTAAATTCCACCGATGCGCCGTGACCGGGCTTTCCGTGGTACTTCTTGAGTGAGCGGAGAATCGGCTTGCCCTCTGCAATGGCAAGATGGTGTGGACCGTCGTGCCCGACCAGTATGAAATCCTCGCGAAAGTCAAAGGGGTGAAATTCCGCAAAGCTTCCGCCAATGCCAAGACTGTCCATAATGAGCATTGCAATGCAAGTCTTAACGTCATATTCGCCGCACATGGGTATTCCCTGTGCGTTAAGGATGGAATTTCCCACGATAAGGGTGCTTGAGATAAGCCTGTGAAGACTGTTTTCCTCGCCCTCGTAATAATAGGCAAGTCCCGAAAGTCTGTATTTCTCAATGAATTTGTCAAGAGATGCGGCGCTCTTTGCCGCCTGATATTTATCCTCGTCCGTAAGACGGGTGGTGACGGGGTCGGAGACGGGATCGGGCATATCGAATTCGCGGTCTATGACGTCTATCTTCTTTTGTATCTCTTCCTCACTTACCTCTCGGTATACCTTTATAAGATCGTCAACTTCGACCAAAGGCACGTGCACCCCGAAGGTGGCAAAGACCGAGGTGGGGTCTGCGTGCATATCGTACATCGCTTCCATGACGTGCCCCATAAGACCGATTCGGGCACCTCGAAGAGCGTTTAATACCTTTGCAATACCGCACCATTTTGCTATTTCAGCATCCGCTTCGCTATCGTTGTAAAGTGTGCCTATAATAACGTCGTAAACCTTTCTTGAAAGGCGGTTTGCCACACCTATGAATTCCGGCACCGAGCAGATGTTGTCATTTTCAAGCTGCATTTCGGTGTTGGCTTTTGAATAGTCAAGTCCCTCAAGCACTTGAAGTGCCGCGAGGATCACAGGTGCTGTGCAGTTTTTTATAACAGGTGCAAATACCGAGCTTGTGGCATAGGTTATCATATTGCATATGATGAGATCTACCTTCTCGGCATTAAAGCGCTCGGATGCGTCAAATGCTTTTTCGGATGAGTCTATTATGCCGAGATCAACTATTTCAACTCCGTTTTTTTGAATCTTCTTTACCAGTGCTTCGTGATAACCGTAAAGCTTATCAAACAGCTTATCAAACTGCGTAAAATAAGTTGCGTGAGCTACAGCAAATATTCCAACTTTTGCCGAATGAATTATTTTTCTTTCTATCATAAATAATACCTCAAATTAGAATTTACATATTGATTTTAATATTAAAGTGTGTTAAAATCAATGAAAAAAATAAAGTTTGATTTGTGTAAAATAAAGATTTTGAGGCTTTTATGATTTTTGAGACAATACATTCTGCTTGTCCTTTTGTGAGATATTCAAGATATGTTGAGTCACACGATTTCAACAACTTCAATTCTATGATATGTGCCTTTGATAACCGCTTGTTTTATTGCAAGAGCGGATGCGGGAGTATGATCATAGAAGGTAAAGAATATAGTATTTTTCAAGGGGTACTTGCTCTTATTCCTTCCGGAGTTGCCTATTGCTATTATCCGGATAAAAAGGATCCGATGAAATTCCTCGCTCTCAATTTTGACTATGATGCACGAGCTTGTCATATAACTGCACCGATACCGCCTGTAAGAGCGGAAAACTTTGATAAAGCAAATATTATTTCACGGATTTGCTTCACCGACGCACAGGTGCTTAACGCACCGCTGGTTCTTGATAAAATGAATATTATCGAAACCGAGCTTGAAAAAATAAATTCCGAGTATATGAAAAAAGAGTTTTTGTATGAGATTCGGTGTTCTAATTTGCTTCACTCGGCCCTCACCCGAATTATTCTCAGAGCAGGCCACGAGACACTCAGTAAAGGGGAAATACTCGCAGAACGGATAATTGAATACATAAGAGAAAATTTTTCAAAAGAGATAACACTTGAAATGCTTGGTGATACGTTCGGATATCACCCGAATTATCTTAACTCTGTTTTTGCCCGTCACACGGGTAAGCCGATATATTCATATCTTATTGATTTTCGTATTGACGAGGCGATAAATTTATTGGAAAATACCCACATGTCGGTTTCGGAAATTTCCAATGCTGTGGGCTTTTGTGACATTTCTCACTTTTCTAAGAGCTTTAAGAAAAAGACGGGACGCTCTCCGTCGGATTTTAAAATAGTGTAACGAATTTAAAAGGTAAAAAAAGATAACAATATCAGTGTAATTTAATACGGAGGAATAAAAAATAAAATGAAAATAGCTTTTTTTGATACAAAGCCTTACGACAGGCAGTTTTTCGATAAGCTCGGACCCGATAACGGAATGGAGTTTAAATATTTTGAGACTAAGCTTTCCGAGGATACCGTGGGGCTTGCCGCAGGCTTTGATGCAGTATGCATTTTTGTTAACGACAGCGTGACTGCCCCTGTTATTGATCGCCTGACATCGTTTGGAGTAAAGGCGATAGCCCTCAGATGTGCGGGCTTTAATAACGTTGATGTCAAGCATGCGTTTGGGAAGATTCACGTTCTGAGAGTGCCGGCATATTCACCCTATGCCGTTGCCGAGCATGCAATGGCTCTTCTTTTGACATCGGTCAGACGTATCCATAAAGCGTATATCCGTTCGCGCGATTATAATTTCAGCCTTTCAGGGCTTACCGGATTTGATCTTCACGGCAAAACCGTCGGGGTTATCGGTACAGGTAAGATAGGAAAAGTCTTCATTGATATCTGCCGTGGATTTGGCATGAAGGTGCTTGCTTACGACAAGTATCCCGCAAAAGAGCATGATGGTTTTGAGTATACCGATCTCGACACTCTTTTCGGTGAAAGCGATATAATCTCACTCCACTGTCCTCTCACGGATGAAACTCATCATATTATAAACACAGAAGCCCTTGAAAAGTGCCGACGCGGAGTGGTTATAATCAACACATCAAGAGGTGCGCTCGTTGATGCTGAGGCTTTGCTTTCCGCGATAAAGTCAAGAAAAGTCGGAGCAGCCTGTCTTGACGTGTACGAGGAGGAATCTGAATTCTTTTTTGAAGATAAATCGGGACACATAATGGATGACGAGATTCTTGCACGACTCATTTCCATGCCAAACGTTATTGTTACGTCGCACCAAGCATTTTTGACGGAGGAGGCTCTTGAGGCTATAGCCGAGACCACTGTTAAAAACCTTTTGGACATTTTTGAGAGGGAGCAGTGCACAAATGAGCTTTGTTACCGACGCGGAGAGACTGAAGATTGTAAAAATTCTAAATGCTTTTAACGAAAACGTATTGCAAAATTTAAAAATAATGGTAAAATAAATATATTGATTACAAGGAGGTTTTTTATGAATATAACAAAGGACATAAAATATATAGGCGTAAACGACCGAAAGATAGACCTTTTTGAAGGTCAGTACGTTGTGCCCAACGGTATGGCGTATAATTCATATGTGATAATTGATAAAAAGATTGCCGTAATGGATACTGTTGACGCAAACTTTACTCATGAGTGGCTTGACAATCTTCAGTCAGCTCTTGACGGCAGACAACCCGATTATCTTGTGGTTCAACACATGGAGCCTGACCACTCGGCAAATATTATGAATTTTGCAAAAACTTATCCGGAGGCAATTATCGTTTCCTCCCAGAAGGCTTTCAGAATGATGAAGAATTTCTTTGGGACGGATTTTGAAGATAGAAGAATCGTTGTGGGTGAGGGTGATACACTTTCCCTCGGTGAGCATATACTTACCTTCGTTGCCGCTCCCATGGTGCATTGGCCTGAGGTTATCGTGACCTATGACAGTTACGATAAGGTACTTTTCTCGGCTGACGGATTCGGAAAATTCGGAGCGCTTGACGCTGAAGAGGACTGGGCTTGTGAAGCAAGACGCTATTATATCGGAATCGTCGGAAAGTACGGTGCACAGGTACAGGCTCTTCTTAAAAAAGCAAAGAATCTTGATATAGAGATTATTTGTCCATTACACGGTCCCGTACTCACCGAAAACCTCGGTTATTATATAAATCTCTACAATATATGGTCGAGCTACCAGCCGGAGGATGAGGGCGTACTTATCGCCTATACCTCGGTATACGGAAATACAAAGAAGGCTGTTGAAAAGCTTGCTGAAAAGCTTCGTGCAAACGGATGCCCGAAGGTGGTTGTTACCGACCTTGCACGCTCCGATATGGCGGAAAACGTTGAGGATGCCTTCCGTTACAGTAAGCTTGTACTTGCAACAACCACTTACAATGCAGGCATATTCCCGTTTATGAGAGAGTTCATAGATCACCTTACCGAGAGAGCATATGCTAACAGGACCGTTGCGTTTATTGAAAACGGAAGCTGGGCACCACTTGCAGCTAATGTAATGCGCGAAATGCTTGAAAAGTGCAAGAACTTGACCTTTGTTGAAAATAACGTCAGAATAATGTCGGCATTGAACGACGAGTCAAGCGCACAGCTTGATGCACTCGCCGAGGAGCTTTCTCGCGAATGGCTTGCTAAACAGGATTCTACTGCTAACAAGAATGACCTTTCCGCTCTTTTCAATATTGGCTACGGTCTGTACGTTGTGACCTCAAATGACGGACGACGCGATAATGGTCTTATAGTCAACACCGTAACTCAGGTAACCAATACTCCCAACAGAATTGCCGTTACCATCAATAAGGAGAATTACTCTCATCACATCATAAAGCAGACAGGCAAAATGAATATCAATTGCCTTTCGGTTGATGCACCTTTTGAGATATTTGAAAAGTTCGGATTTGTAAGCGGCAGAAACGTTGACAAGTTTGCAGGTACAACTCCTTACCGCTCGGATAACGGACTTGTTTTCCTTGACAGATACATTAATTCGTTTATGTCTCTCGAGGTTGAGCAGTACTTTGACCTTGAAACTCACGGTATGTTTATTTGTAACGTTGCTGAGGCAAGAGTCATTTCGGATAAACAGACAATGACCTATACCTATTATCAGGAAAATGTTAAACCCCGTCCCGAGACTGCAGGTAAGAAGGGCTACGTTTGTAAGATTTGCGGATATGTTTACGAAGACACTCCTTTGCCCGATGATTTTGTTTGCCCTTGGTGCAAGCATGGCGCACAGGATTTTGAAGAAATAAAATAATTTTCAAGGAGGAATAAATCATGAAGTACGTATGTGAGGTTTGCGGATGGGTTTATGATGAGGATCTCGGCGACGAAGATCTCGGCATTGAGCCCGGCACAAAATTCGAGGATCTTCCCGAAGACTTTGAATGTCCCCTTTGCGGTGTCGGCAAGGATGAGTTCAGAGAGGAATAATCGGGAGCAAAACAGCGAAAATATGTTGGCACTATTCTTTTATGAATTTGGTGTTCAATAATCTTTTCTTCGTGGAATTTGTCGCACGAATTTGTTGAAAAAGAGAGCAACTCTACTTTGAGTGGAGTTGCTCTTGCTCTTTTACGGCAAAAAAATTAATATATCTATTAAAAATCGGTTTACTCTTTTCACTTTGTGTGATAAAATAAAACCGTTAAAACAAATATGAGGATGAATAAAAATGGATGCAATAACCGTAGGAAATACAATAGCTTCCTTGAGAAAGAGCGCGGGAATGACACAGTCTGCTCTTGCCGAAAGACTTGGAGTGAGTGACAAGACGGTTTCAAAATGGGAGAATGGACAGGGCTTTCCCGATGTTACGCTCTTCCCGATGATTGCAAACGTTTTCGGAGTATCAGTAGATTATATTATGCTCGGAAGCCGTCGGGGAATTGCCGTTGCGGGAAACATCGTTGCCGATATTGTTAAGAATATCGACGTCTATCCGGAGGCGGGAATGCTTGCCTATCTTTCAGATATAACAACCGCCGTCGGCGGATGTGTACCTAACACAGCAATAGACCTTGCAAGGATTGACAGAAGTCTCCCCGTCAGTGCTTTGGGACGGGTAGGAGAGGACGAAAACGGACGTTATATCGTCTCCGAGCTCAGAAGAAACGGAATTAACGTTGATAAAATCAAATTTTCAAATAAGAGCTGTACCAGCTTTTGCGACGTTATGAGTATGCCCTCAGGGGAGCGAACCTTCTTTCACAAGAAGGGCGCCAATGCAGAGTTTTCTCCCGAGGATATAGACCTTGATACACTTAACTGCGATATATTCCACATCGGATATATACTTCTCCTTGACAGATTTGACGAGTGTGACAAGGAGTACGGCACCGTAATGGCAAGATTTTTGTCGAGTGTGCAAAAGCGTGGTGTCAAGACCTCCATTGACGTTGTTTCCGACAGTACGGCTGACTATAAAAAGAAGATTGCGCCCGTACTTAAATATTGCGATTATGCCATTATGAATGAAATAGAATCATGCAGCATCTGGAATCTCGACCCGAGACACGCAGACGGCACTCTTGACCGACAGACAGTGCGTCTTGCCATGGAAAAAATGGCAGATGCAGGCGTTGCGGGCAAGGTCGTCATTCATTGCCGTGAGGCGTGCTTTGCACTTGACTGTGCGACAAGAGAATTTGTACAGGTCGAGTCCTTTGATATACCCCGTGAGCTTATACGGGGAAGAGTAGGTGCGGGAGATGCGTTTTGTGCAGGCTGTCTTTACGGTCTGTACAACGGCTTCTCCGACAGGGAAATGCTTGAATTTGCAACAGGGGCGGCTTCCTGTAATCTGTTTGAAGCAAACTCGGTTGATGGTATGAGAGCAAAATCAGAAATAATGAATCTTATTGAACAGTATAAGAAAGGATAATGATATGAAAAGAGCTCAGTATGAAGCACAGGTAAAAAAAGCCCTTGAGTTTTACGAAAAGGCGGGAATAGTTTTAACGGATAAAGAAAAGGCGAGTGTTGAGGTTGTTGACTGGAACATCGGAGAGGTTGAAACCCTCGGACTTCAGCTTATCACTTATATCAACACCGACAGAGTGTGCGCCAAGGAAATGGTACTCACTCCGGGTCAGTCCTGCGCTGAGCATAAGCACATTCCCACAAACGGACAACAGGCAAAGGAGGAGACCTTCCGTTGCCGCTACGGTAAGGTGTATCTTTACGTTGAGGGAGAGGGAAGCGCTGAAACCATGAAGGCTAAAATGCCCAATATGAAGGTAAGCGTTTTCCATGAAATAGTACTGAATCCAGGTGAGCAGTATACCATAATGCCCGAGACCTGGCATTGGTTTCAGGCAGGGGAAGAGGGGGCGGTCATTTCGGAGTTTTCCACTCGCTCTACCGATGAAACGGATATATTTACAGATGAGCGCTTTGTGAGAAAGCCTCACATAGAGGACTGAAAAAACGGGGAGTAATCCCCGTTTTTTTAACGCTTTGACGTAAGTTTTTTATATTCGCTCGGTACAATCTCCTTGTAACGCTTGAATATTTTGCAAAAATAACTAAGCTCGTTAAATCCCGATTCAAAAGCAGCATCGGTAACGCTCTTTCCTTTTTCGCGAATCAGAAAGGCGGCGTTTTCTACCCTGAGCTCATTTGTGTATTCAATGGGGGTTTTTGAAGTGTATTCCTTGAAAACCTTGCAAAGATACTTTTTGTTAAAGCCCGAAAATTCCGCGAGTGCGTCAAGTGTTAAAGGCTCCGAAAAATTCTTTTCGATGAAGTCTATGAGACCTATTATTGCAAGTGTCTTTTTGTCGGTCGTTTTCTTGGCTTTGGGGAAAATGTAGCCGTTTGAATAAAAAAGAGAGAAGAGCTTGTAAAGTAGCGAGACTACGTAAAGCTCATGGTATTTCCCTTTTTTCGTAAGCTTTTCCGAAAGCTCACATACACAATTTTTGACTTGAATATCATTTTTATCAATGAGATTTTTAAAAACCGCATTTGAATTGATAATGGGGATGATAAACTCCGATGATATGATGTTTTGAGCGCCAAGGAGCATATTGGGGTCGAATACGATGCACTCGTAAACGCACTCTGAAGGCGTGCCACTGTGCAGACAGGTGCCGTGTGCAAAAAGAATATCACCTTTTTCAAGCGAGTACTCTACATTGTTAAGATGCGCCGTGAAGCTGCCCTCGAGAATCCTGATTATCTCAAATTCACGGTGCCAGTGAGCGAGCATATAGTATTGCGAATGCTCCTTGTTTACAAGATAGTGCTGAATTGGGAAATCGGGTGTGCCGTGCCTCTTGCGTTCAATATATTCGGCATATTTCATGAACTTCTCCAAAAAGTGAATTTTGTTTTACTTTGCGTGAAAATTACACAAGTATTATATAATAAATAATACTATAATTCAAGTGGTAATTATATTTAAGAGTGAAAATTCAGTATTTATTAACTTTTATATTATCATGGAGGAATTTGGAATGGCAAAAAACAGATACGTTGGAAGTTATCCCGTTATCGGAATCCGTCCCTGTATTGACGGACGTTGCGGTCCTATGAAACTTCGTCAAAGTCTTGAAAATCAGACAATGGCGATGGCTAATGCCGCTAAAAAATTATTCGAAGAAAATCTTTTCTACTCAAACGGCGATCCCGTAAAGGTGGTTATTGCCGACAGCAGCATCGGACGTGTACCCGAGGCTGCCGCTTGTGCGGATAAATTCAGAAAAGAGGGTGTGGATATCACCCTTTCGGTTACGCCTTGTTGGTGCTACGGATCCGAAACAATGGATATGGACCCGAATACCATAAAGGGCGTTTGGGGCTTTAACGGAACAGAGCGTCCGGGTGCTGTATACCTTGCGGCGGTACTTGCAGGTCATGCACAGAAGGGGCTTCCCGCATTCGGAATTTACGGACATGAGGTTCAGGACGTTGATGACGTTTCCGATATCCCCGAAGACGTCAAGGAAAAGCTTTTACGCTTCGCGCGTGCTGCAGTAGCCGTTGCTACCATGCGCGGAAAGTCCTACTTGCAGATTGGCTCTCAGTGTATGGGTATCGCAGGCTCTATCATGGATCAGGACTTTATGGAATCCTATTTCGGTATGAGAATCGAGTCTGTTGACGAGGTTGAAATCCTTCGCCGTATGGAAGAAGGCATTTATGATGAGGAAGCGTATGAGAAAGCTCTTGCTTGGACAAAAGAGCACTGCAAGGAGGGGCGCGACGACAACCCCGAAAAGGTTTCCTTCATGGGTGAGGACTATAAGATTAAGTTCACTCCCGAAGAAAAGGAAAAGCAGTGGGAATTCACAGTTAAGATGTACTGTATAATCAAGGACCTCATGGCGGGTAACGATAAGATAAGCGACCGCTTCCCCGAAGAAAAGCTTGGCCATAACGCTATCGTGGGCGGATTCCAGGGACAGCGTCAGTGGACAGACCATTGGCCCAACTGCGACTATCCCGAGGCGCTTCTCTCATCTACCTTCGATTATGAGGGCGCTCGTGAGCCTTATACACTTGCAACTGAAAACGACGTTCTCAACGGTATGTCGATGCTCTTCATGAGACTTCTTACACACCGCGCTCAGATTTTTGCAGACGTTCGTACCTATTGGTCCCCCGAAGCTGTAAAGCGTGTGACAAACTACGATTTGGAAGGCAGTGCAAAGGAAAACGGCGGTATCATCCATCTTCTCAACTCGGGTGCCGCTTGTCTTGATGCGTGCGGAGAATGCCGTGACGAAAACGGAAATGCCGTTATGAAGAAGTGGTGGGAAGTAACAGAGGAAGACATCAAGAAGATGACCGATGCAACCGTATCGTGTGAGGCGGGCTTTGATAACTTCCGCGGAGGCGGATTCTCCAGCCACTTTACCACCCGTGCCGAAATGCCCGTTACCATGATTCGTATGAATCTTGTCAAGGGACTCGGTCCCGTTCTTCAGATTGCTGAAGGCTGGACAGTGAAGCTTCCTGATGAGGTTTCCGATACTCTTATGGAAAGAACAAATCCCACTTGGCCCTGTACTTGGTTTGCTCCCAGATGCGATGGTCTTGAGGGCTCACCCTTCAAGACCGCATATGAGGTTATGAATAATTGGGGCGCTAATCACGGCGCTATCTCCTACGGACATATCGGTGCCGACCTCATTACAATGTGCTCCATGCTCCGCATCCCCGTTTGTATGCATAACGTACCCGAGGATAAGATATTCCGTCCCGCTGCATGGAATGCATTCGGAATGGATAAAGAAGGCGCTGATTACAGAGCCTGTGCCGCATACGGCCCTTGCTATAAGAAATAAACATAAAAATTAAAATGCTCAAGCGAAATGCTTGAGCATTTTGATTTTTATTCAAAGTCATACCATCTGTCCGGTAAAAATCCTTTGTCTTTTTCAATGTCAACGGGAATTGTAATTCCAAATCCGGGGTCATTGTGCTTGAAACTGTCAAAATGTGACATGAACCATAGCTCACCGGTCGGGTCTTCCCAACGATGTAAAGGATAATACGCTCCGTAATGGCGAGGAATACTCTCGCGGCATTCAACGTCTGTGTATCTGAATTCCATTCGCATCATGCGTATGTTGTTGCGGTGAGCGGGAGTGTCGGCTGTGTCAAGTGCCTTGTTATAGAGTGAATATATCTTGTCCTTGTCGATGTGCTCAATGAAATACCAACCACCGTCAAGAATGTTTGTTTCTCCCTGATATGCCGCCTCGTAAAGACGGATTATTTCAGAAAGCGTTTTTGAAGCCTTACCGAAGATGCGGGTGAATCTTGCAAGGTTTTCCTCAACTCCAAGGTCGTTGTCATATGAAGTTCTTCCAAAGCAGTAGAAGTTGAATATGTGATTCCACATATTATAGCATTCTATTTGTGTGCCCGAGCCCATGATGCCGACTTCTTTGTTTCTTTTGCATATCGGTTGGATCTCGTCTGCCATGGGGATCAGCCTCTGACGGCAGGGGTATACCGCCATGTAATAGTCATAGTAAACAACCTCAGCACCAAGATTGTGCCATTTGAGAAGGTCATCTTCAAAGAAAGTTCCGATAAGTCCGCTTCCGTCACGGGCGCCTGCATGTCTAAGTCCCGATACATGCCAGGTTGCCTCATCAACTATAAGATGAGAATCAAGCTCCATGCCTTCCTCGGGTGTCCAAAGGTCAACGTATGTAAGCATATCCATTTTAACGTGGGGGAAAACTTCGGCAACTCTCTTTGCAACGGAATTCAAAAAGTAGGTGTAGTTTGCAATCTTTGAGTGCTTTTGACACTCATCGCACTGACAGTTTTCTCCCTTCCCATCTTGAGGCCAGAATGCGATTATATCAACGAGAGGGTTTCTTGAAATCCAAGTGATAATATTATCTGCAACTGTCTTTATCAGATCATCGTTTCGACTGCAAAGTATCCATTGTCCGCCCCACCCCTCTGAATGAAAACGAGTTCCGTCGGGCATGAGCTTGTAAAACTCCGGATGTGTTTCATAATAGTGTTCGGGGAAATACTTGTTTCCGTGAGGAGGGAGGAACATCTGTGTTGCTGCATGATGCCCTACCGAGAAGCGAATACCTCTTTTGTCCGCTTCCTCAAGATATCCTTTATCTTTGAAGCCGTCATATACGCCGCCCCATGTGAGGATTCGGTTGTAACGGTTTTTTACAAGCCAATCGAGAAAAGCAATATTGAGTTTATGAGAGGGTTCGCCCTGAGCATCTCCGTACTGCACGATTGCTGTACGGTAGGGACTGTCCGCCAATTCTTTCACGTACTCGATTTCGTCAAGATCGAGAGAATCAAGTAAGGGAACTTCCTCGCCACCTTCAATGTCGGGATTTACATATGCCGAAAGACTTGCACCTGCAAACCGTTCAAAAAGCTCATATACTGCATATATCGTGCCCCTGTCACATTCAAGCTCGGGGTCATTTGTGCTTCCTGCAAGAAGGAGAGTTTCTCGGTCTATTGCTTTTATCATCATTCCCTCAGGACCGGGACATTTTCCGTTGAACTCTTCAACGGAAATGTACTTTTTTGATATCCTGTTGTGTGACGGTGCACCGATAAGTATCTTTAACCCGTCTGCATCGACGGAGTCGTCTATAATCACAGCATGACAGCCCAGAGATTTAAAAAGATATTTTTTAAGCTCTTCTGCGGCAAATTTTTCTCTTGAAGATGCATCTTGTGGGATGATGATTGATGGTTTCGCACCTCTTTTTAAAATCATACTTTTACCTCTTTTTTCTGAGTGTAAACTCGCCTCTAACTGCGGATAGAGTACAAACACTGTCTACCAAACCGTTATCCGAATCAAATTCCCAGCCTTCGGGAAGCACTA
The DNA here is from genome assembly GCA_045660745.1 of Eubacteriales bacterium. Classification (GTDB taxonomy): domain Bacteria; phylum Bacillota; class Clostridia; order Oscillospirales; family SIG627; genus RGIG6353. The sequence goes on along the minus strand of JAZREJ010000027.1, from coordinate 5,879 downwards.
TTTCACCCGTAACTTCATCAGGAGAGGTGACAGAAAGCTTGATCTTTTCACCGTCACGCTCCCATTTTACTTCAATTTTTCCCTTCTCTGTTTCAAAGAACGCTTCGGCGTGGTTAAGACTCGAAACAAATGTGGGTGCAACACGAAGATATAAGTGGTTGTCAAGATAGGGATTTATGTTGATGCCTGCAATATTTGAAATGAAATAGGTGCTTATATGTCCCATGAAATGATGATTTAAGGATGTTATCTCGCCGTTGTATTCAGGTACAAAGCCTTCGGGAAGACTTACCATTCCGAATTTTTCCGTCCACACACCGAAAGCGGGTATATCGGTACGCGTTATCATCTTGTAGGCAAGGTCCGAATCTCCGTGACGTGCAAGAAGCGGGAATAAAAGAACACGCGCCTTGACTCCACAGTCGATGTGGTCATCCGCCTCGTGGATAAGGGAAATAAGCTTATTGTATGCCGCAGGTATTTCGCCGTTGTCAAAAAGCCCGTATCCGATGGCGAGTGCTTGCGACCCCTGACAATCACCCTTGACAGTCATCGTTGAAAAGTCAATAAGGTAGTGTCTGAAAGCTTCACGGAAGGAGTTTCCGAGTGCGCGGCAGAAGTCTGCCTGAAGCTCAAAACCTATCGCACGGTAAAGAATTTCCGCCTTTGAACAAATGTTATAGCACATTGCTGTGTCGGACACCACTTGAGGACATTTTGGACCTACAAGATTTCTCAAAGCGTGACACCAGTCTCCGAGGCCTATTGCCACAAGTCCGTGACTGTCGCGGCGAGTTGTGAGATAGTGAAGGTACTTAAAAAGGGTGGTGGAGGTTATTTTAAACATATCGGTCTTTCCGAGATATTTATACTCCTGATACGGAAGCTCGACAATTACCTGATCCCAAGACGGACCGTTGCCCCAAGCAAATCCCCATCCTGTTGTCGGGACGATTCCGGGAAGTGCACCGCGTTCATCCTGTGCGGCACAAACCTCAATAAGCCACTGCGCAACTGTTTTTTCAAGAGCGAAATTGAGCATCATCTGTTCTGCCGAATCTGCCGCATCTCCCGTCCATCCGTTTTTCTCTCTGTGAGGACAGTCGGTGGGGAAGTATATAAGGTTTGCAAGGTCACTCGTTCTCGTTGCCGCCTGAAGTCTGTTGGCAACACCGTCAGAACAGGAGAAGCCTCCTCGGGTTTTAACGTCCGAATGAATTACAAGCATTGTGAGCGTGTCAAGGTCAATCTCTTCTCGTTCTACTCCGATAACAGCAAAATATCTTGCTCCGTGATAAGTGAAGGATGGAACATATTCCTCGATCTCTTCGCCTCGACAGACGTAAATATCTCTTTGACAATAACCGAATGGGTAGAATGAATTTATCTGTTCAAAACCAAGCACACCGTCATCCGACAGGTAATCGCTTGCCTGAATAATTACTCTTTGTCCCTTTTTGCCTTTTATTCGAAGCTTTGGCAAGCAAGCGGTGTTTTCAGAAAAAACGAATACGAATCCTCTTTCGGTCTTTTCGGGCTTGTAGAACGCCTTTTCACTGATATCAAGGCTTATTTGCCTTGTAAATGAATTCTTTTCGTGACTTATTATGCAAGGGCGTATTTCAAGCGCTTGAAGTTCTTTTGACACAATGATCTTATCGGTATTATTTAAAAGTGTTTTTCCTCTCGGTGCCTCTGTTTCAATAACGTTTTCCCAAGCGGAATCGTCAAAGTCCGCGTCACACCAGCCTTTAATTTCAAGATTTGCATCATAAAATTCTCCTGAGCGCAGATCGTCAAAGTAAATGGGGGAGGGGTGAGTCTTGAAGGAGTCGTCCGCTTCAAAGGAAAGGAAGTCCGATTCAAAGGAAAGCGCAAGCTTCGGCGAGGAGCGAAAACGTGCTTTTTCAAAATTCCAGATGTATCCGCCCATAGCGTTTGACATTCCGTTGCCGAGCATAAAGCCTATTGCATTTTTGCCGACCTTGAGATAGCTTGCAATGTCGTAAACGTCATAAAAAAGACAGTCGTCGGGATTTGTAATGTAGGGCGCTAAAAGGGAAGATGTTACCTCAACTCCATTTACAAACAGCCTGTAAAAGCCGGTTGAAGTAAGCGTCAGAGTTGCTTTTTCGGGAAGTGCGTCAAGTGAAAAAGCTTTTCTTATATATGGAGCGCAAACGCTCTTTTCGTATGTACAATAGTCTTTTGTTGCTTTTATGAATTTTGTGGAAAGCATAAGGGACCTCCAAGATTTATAATTCAAAGAAAATATACCATAAACAAATGCTAAAGTAAACAACAATTTTATAAAATCTTAAAAAAATTTAGAAATATAGGTAAAAATTTGACGCTAATTAAACCGCTTCTGACATATCGACAATAAAAAACGGCATATTTGCAATAGTGTTTGGCAAGACCGAACAGTTAAAAGGAAATATAATATATTAATAACGATGTTTTTTGATTGGAAGTGCCGATATGACTTTGAAGAAAAGAATCGCCGAGTATTTTTTTATAGCACTCGGCTCATTTATTTTGGCTTTCGCCATTAACTTTTTCCTTGTATCGCTCAAGATATCAACGGGAGGGGTTAGCGGAGTGGCTACAGTTGTTTATTACGTTTTGAATATACCGCTGTCAGTAACAACTCTTGTTTTAAACGTAACGCTGTTTTTCTTTGGTTACAGAACGTTGAAAAAGGATTCCATATTTAAAACAGTTGCGGGAATAATATTTCTGTCACTCTTTTTGGAAGTCACCTCAAATCTTGGGTGCTATGATGACGATATTCTTATTTCCTCAGTGTTTGGAGGGCTTCTTGTCGGAGTAGGCGTAGGTATCACCGTGCTTTACGAAGGATCAACGGGCGGAAGTGATTTTGCCGCACTTATATTTCACAAGATGTTTCCCAAGGTATCTGTTGCGACGTTTATTTTGTTAATTGATTCGGGTGTAATACTTTTATCGGGAATAGTATTTCGTGATTATACGATAATGTTTTATTCGCTCATTTCATTGTACATAAGCACAAAGCTTACCGATTTTGTGATAGTTCGGGGGGTGCGCTTCAAAAAGTGACATACTTTTTATGAAAAATGGCAAGAAAATGGGAAAGAGTGAATATATAATCTTATTAACGAGCAGAAAAAACAGGAGATAATACAATGGTTTTTGGAATTTTAAAGGACATTAAAGAAGGAGAATACAGAGTTATCTGTACTCCTATCGAAGTTAAAAGTATAGTTGCTTCGGGACACGAGGTGTGGGCAGAGCACGATTGCGGTAAAATGGCGGGCTTTCCCGACGAAAAGTATTCCGAGGCAGGTGCTAAGATAGTATACTCCAAGGAGGAGATGTGGGCGGGATGTGATATGGTCGCAAAGGTAAAGGAATTTGCTCCCATTGAATATCCCCTCATGCGTGAGAATCAGATAATTCTCGGATGCATCCACCCTGCGGGACATCCGGAAGAGGTTGACGCACTTCTTGAAAGCAAGTGTATCGCCTTTACAGCAGAGGATGCACACCGCTTTGGATCTCCAAACTGCGAGGCGGCAGGCAAGCAAGGCGCACTTTTCGGGCTTGAATCCATGCTCACCATAAACGGCGGTAAGGGCAAATATGTCGGCGGCTTTGCAGGTGCTCCGGGTATTAATGTTCTTATTCTCGGTTGCGGAGTTGTCGGGCAGGGCGCTCTTGAGGTATTTCACGCACTTGGTGCAAACTGTACCGTTATGGATATCAACGTGGGTGTGCTTAGAAAGGTGCTTGCTCAGTATAACAGCACCATAAACACCATGCTCTGCAATAAAGAGACAATAGCAAGTGTTCTTCCTCAGACCGATATGGTGCTCAACTGCGTCAAGTGGCCCAAGGAGAGACAGGACTTTCTTATTGACAAGGAAATGCTCAAGCTCATGGAACCGGGCTCGGTACTCGTTGATATTTCAAACGACGATCCCGGTGCGATAGAGTCGAGTCACGAGACTCATCACGATAATCCGCGCTACGTTGTTAACGGTGTTGTTCACTACTGCGTTTCCAATATTCCGGGTGCAGTTGCAAATACTACCTCGGTTGCATACGCGGCTGAGATGCTTCCCATGATTATGAGCATACTCAATGACGGTGTTGAAGAGTGCTGCGTTAAGGACGGCTTCTACAGACGAAGCCTTACCGCCTACAAGGGATATCTCACACATGAAGAAACGAGTGCGATTCAGTCGAAGCCCTGGATACGTCCCGAGGATGTGCTCGGTATTGCCGACAGAAAACTTGATTTTGCACCGCCCGCAACCGTTACACGTTCAAATAATTTCTATAAAAAGTAAAACAATCGGAGCTTGCCTTGGTGCAAGCTCTTTGTAGGTGTAATATGGATTTTAAAACTGATTACAAGCTTGAGGATTATATTTTAAATACCCGTTGGGAGGACATTCCCGTTGATGTTCAACACCGCCTTCGCGGATGTCTTGTCGATCTTATCGGAGCGCTTATTGCGGGAAGTGTTTCTTCTCAGTTTAAGGTGGGACTTGCCCTTGCCGAAGGGCTTTACGGCAAAGGGGATATTGCGGTTGTCGGAAGTGACAAGCGATTTAATTTTATGGGTGCCGCGACAGCCATGGGTCACTCGTCGAATGCGTTTGATATAGATGACGGACATAACATAATAAGAGCGCATCCGGGAACGTCTTTTATAGGTCCGATACTTGCTTGCGCATATGAAAAGAACACTTCGTTAAAGGAGCTTTTCTGTGCCCTACTTGTGGCATATGAGTCAACCATTCGTTGGGGAGTTGCCGTAATGGAGTACTATAAGTATGCCCATTCAAGCGGCACGTTCGGTGCTTTTGGTACAGTAGCGGGGGTAGGACGTATTTGGGGCTTCACGCGTGAACAGCTCAATAATGCATTTTCTGTTGCCGATTTCAATGCGCCACTCGTTCCGGGTATCCGAAGTGTTGAATATCCGTCCATGAATAAGGATGGTGTGCCATTCGGGGTAATGGTTGGTATTCTTGCAGTTGCTGAGACCATGTGCGGTTTTGAAGGAAACAAGAATCTTCTTGAGTCTGACGAGTATAGATACCTCGTTTCTGACCTCGGTGAAAATTATGAGATTATGAAGCTTTATTTCAAGCCGTATCCTTGTTGCCGTTGGGGGCATTCCGCAATAGATTCTTGTCTGTCAGTTATAAGGGATAATAATATCGTGGCTGATAATATCGAAAGGGTAGTTGTAAAGACTTTTGAGAGGGCAACGATGCTCTCAAAAATAGAGCCGAAAACAGTCGACGAGGCGCAGTATAACGTCGCATATCCCGTTGCCGCTGCGATTGTGAACGGGGATTTTACCCTTCGTGAAGTGCTTTCGGAAAATTTAGGTGACAAAAGAGTTCTTGAAATGATGAAACGACTTTCTTTTGAGAAGGATGACCGACTTGATAGCCTGTTTCCCGCAAAGAGAATATGCCGTGCTGAAATTTATACAAATGACGGTAAGTGCTTCGTTTCGGATGAATGCGAACCGAGAGGCGAAGCACATGAAAATATTGACATTAATTGGCTTTCTGATAAGTTCTTGAGAATAACTGCTCCGGTGATATCACGCGAGAAGCAGAATGAGATACTCTCGCTTATCCTCGGAGATATCTCCGTCCCTGTTCGTACACTCGTTGATACAATAAATGAATAAACAAATTGGGTTTTTATGGCAAATAAAAAGCACTTCTTTCTGAAGTGAACCCAAAAGTTTAGACAAAAATCAAATATTAAATTGCTTGTAAATGAGCTCGGTATTGCACTGGGCTCATTCCTTTTAATTTGAGAGAAATTCTCTCATTGTTGTAGTAATGTATGTATTCTTCCAACTTTTC
>JAZREJ010000026.1:0-4870 GCA_045660745.1 Eubacteriales bacterium | reverse complement strand
ATCGTCCTAAGTATAGCGCGAAACGTGGGTTTACAGATTAGGACGAAATATCGTCCTAATCATTTATCGTTTCTTAAACAATGCACGTAGCCAGACCTTCTTTTCTTCCTGAATTTCCTCGTTTATAGTGTGAGGCGCCTTAAATTCTTCGGTAGAGAAGAACTCCTCGAGTGTGATGTCGAGTCCGTTGCATATTCTGTAAATATTGTCAATACTTGTACTATTGCTTTGAGAGTATATTATACTTTTGAGAGTTGAGTAGGGGATGCCCGAATACTGTGCAAGCTGGTACATTGTAATCTTTTTTTCTTTGATAAGTCTTTTTATTTTATATCTTACAAGCGTTGAAACATCCATATTAAACCCCTTTGCTAGTTATTGATTTTATTATAGCAGACCGTCGGTATAAGGTCAACGAAAAAAATTGCGAAATCACCTCTTTTTCTTTACAAAACATGTTGTATTTTTGATAATATTGTGCTATTATTATTGTAGAATGTGATAATTTTTGTGAAAAACACAAAAAAATAACACTTTAGGAGGTTTTACTATGAAATGTATTATAAACGGCAAGGTAATTCTCAAGGACAGAGTTGCTGAAGGACTTGCTATTGTCTTTGATGAAAAGATCGAAAAGATATGCAATGCTTCGGAAATCAATCTTTCTGACTACGAAGTAATCGACGCTAACGGCAAATTTGTTGCTCCCGGACTTGTGGATATGCATATCCACGGCTATCTCGGTGAAGACGTTTCCGACGGCAAGGTTGAAGGCGTTCGCACTATGGCTGAGAGCATAATCAAGAACGGTGTTACTTCTTGGTGTCCTACCACAATGACCGTATCAATGGCTGAGATCGAGGCGGCATTTGACGCAGTACGCACTGTTAAGAACAGCGGTGAATATTACGGCGCAAGAATCCTCGGCGTAAACAGTGAAGGTCCCTTCATTAATCCTTCCAAGAAGGGCGCACAGGCAGAGGAGCACATCCTCCGTCCCGACGGAGACTTCATCAAGAAGCACGCTGATATCGTAAAGCTTTTCACAGTCGCTCCCGAGGTTGACGGCGCTGACGAGTGTATCGAAAAGGTAACTAAGGAAACAAAGGTTCTTGTTTCCATGGGTCACACCAATGCGACCTTTGAAGAAGCAAATCACGGAGTTGAGAAGGGAGTTCGCCACGCAACACATCTCTTCAACGCAATGACTCCTCTTACACACAGAGGCCCCGGCGTAGTAGGAACTGCACTTGCATCCGACAAGGTATCCGTTGAGCTTATTGCTGATACCTTCCACGTAAATGCAGGTCTTTTCGGACTTGTTTATAAGATCAAGGGTGACAAGCTCTGTCTTATTACCGACTGTATCAGAGCAGGCGGAATGGAGGACGGTGACTACACACTCGGCGGACAGCCCGTTCATAAGGAAGGCATCAAGTGTTTTATGCCTGATGGAACAATCGCAGGAAGCGTTCTCACTCTCAACAAGGCAGTTTACAACCTTTGGACAAATGCCGGAATTGAGGTATGGGAGGCAGTAAACTGCGCATCTCTTAACCCCGCAACCGCACTTGGCGAAGAAAATGAGATAGGCTCACTTGAAGTAGGTAAGCGCGCCGACATCATCATCGCTGACGACAAATTCGACATCAATACTACCATCCTCGCAGGACAGGTAAGATATAACGCATAAAAGCAAAGGAGAAAATACAATGATTATTGCAAAGCTTGAACCTGAATTTATGCCAATGGCGAAGGTCCTTCTTGACTATAAGGCGGCAGTTGCTAAGGCAGAAAATCAGAAGATCATCATCTCTGTTGAGAGAACCAAGGGACTTATGGCTGAATATCCCCTTGACATTTACAAGGAGGGCACAGGTCACGATGAAGAAAACTACGCTATCGCTGAGAGAATCATAAAGACTCTTCTCTGGGCTAAGGGTGGTTTTAAGGTATACATTGCGGGAAGCCGTTATATCTACGAAAGAATCGCTGACGACTACAGAGTTGGCGGTGCGCGTGAATTCGACTTCAACTTCATGGCACGCGTTTACGAAAAGCCCTTTGAGGTAGTTTACGTTGAAAACATCAAGGATGCTCCCAAGGAAAACGATGCATCCTCTCCAATCGGACGTCACCTTGACGGATGCCGCATCGGCTTTGACGCAGGCGGAAGTGACCGTAAGGTTTCCGCTGTTATCGACGGTGAGACCGTTTACTCCGAGGAGGTTGTTTGGTTCCCCAAGCTTCAGAGCGACCCCATGTACCACTATCAGGGCATTCTTGACGCTATGAAGACCGCGGCAAGCCATATGCCCCGCGTTGACGCTATCGGTGTTTCATCCGCAGGTGTTTATATCGACAACAAGATCATGGTTGCTTCTCTTTTCCTTAAGGTTTCCGACGAGGATTTTGAAAAGCACGTTAAGAATATGTATATCAACGTTGCAAAGGAAATCGGTGAGAATATCCCTGTTGAGGTTGCAAACGACGGTGACGTTACCGCTCTTGCAGGTGCTATGAGCCTTGAGGACAACAATGTTCTCGGTATTGCTATGGGTACCTCCGAGGCTGCAGGCTACGTTGATCGCGACGGTAACATTACAGGCTGGCTCAATGAGCTCGCATTTGCTCCTGTTGACTTCAACAAGGGCGCAATGGTTGACGAGTGGAGCGGCGACTACGGATGTGGCGTTAAGTACTTCTCTCAGGATGCTGTTATCAAGCTCGCACCCCGTGCAGGCATAGAGCTTGACGAGGCTCTTTCTCCCGCTGAAAAGCTCAAGGTAGTTCAGGGGCTTATGGAGAACGACGATCCCCGTGCAGCTGACGTTTACCACACCATCGGTACCTACTTCGGCTACACTATTGCTTACTACTCCATGTTCTATGATATCAAGCACGTTCTTATTATGGGACGTGTTACATCCGGTAAGGGTGGTGCTATACTTCTCGATCAGGCACAGGAGGTTCTCAACGTTGAGTTCCCCGAGCTTGCAAAGAAGGTAGAGCTCCACATTCCCGACGAAAAGGCTCGCCGTGTAGGTCAGTCCGTTGCGGCAGCTTCTCTTCCCAAGGCACTTTAATCAGCTTATAAAAAGAGGGACTTTTTGAAAGTCCCTCTTTTTTTGCGTTCGTTTTTTCTCTATGAGATGAAAAAACGGGATCTTCAGATCCCGTTTGTTTTTTACATCAGGTCAGATAACGTCTATCTGGCACATTTTCATCGTGAGCAGTGCGGCGTCATGGCTTTCGGGGGTGACGCCTGCGGTACAGGATGAGTTTACAGCAATCTTTGCTTCGGGGAAGTGGGTCTTTATCATGAGGGCGTTTGACACAACACAAATATCGGTGCACAGTCCGATAAGCTCCACGTCATAAAGCTCCTCCTCGTCCCATTTTTGCCAGCCGAAATTCGGCTTGTCGATAATTCGGCATCCTTCAACGTACACACCTTCATAAATCTCCCAACCGATCGTTCCCTTTATACAGTGGGGAACGGGGAGCTTCTTCCCTTCGGGGGTATCAAGATAGTTTTCTGCATGAGTGTCGCGTGTGTAGATTATCTCGTCACCACGGTCAAGAGATTCTTTTATCCTGTTTTTTACGTTTTCCACGATTGCAAGCGCCTCGGGTGTGCCGAGTGCCATTGAGATAAAATCATTTTGCATATCAACTACTATAAGTGTTTTTTTCATTTTATTCTCCTTTTGCTTCTCTTAAAAGCTTGTCAAAATCAAAAAGCTCACCCGGGTCGGATTTCGCAGGATTATATTCGCTGTGACCGATAATGTGCTCTCGGTCAATAGGTATGTTATTTCTTTGGCACACATCTGCCACAAGGCGTGCAAGCGCTTCATATTGCGCGTCGGTAAACCCCGTCAAATTCTTGTCAAGAGCTTGGTATTCCTCGCTTGACATATACTGTGCCATATCCGCTTCACTGCCCATCCCAACAAGCTCTATTCCGACGGAATGATGATTCATTCTATTTTCGATTCCGTTATAGCTTCCGCGTCCCGCATGCCAGGCGGTGCGGTCTTCGGGAATATAACAGAGCGTTTTGCCGTCGCGGTCAATGATATAGTGAATGCTGAGCTCGTTGTCTTCAAATATTGAGCGAATCAGTCCCATGTTATACGGATCGCTTCGTGAAATCATAACGGCACTTGTGAAATGTATCATAACGTACCCGATTTCTTCCTCGCGCGGGTCCGAATACGTATCTGTCGGAAGAAGGTCCTCTTTTGCGAGCGGTGATATCCAAATAGCTTCAGTCGGCGTGTCGTTCGTATCGGTTACAGTAATATCTTCAATTGGTTCTTTCTCGGGGTAAGCGCTGTCGGTAAGCTCGGGTGTGACAGATTCTTCATTGACAGGAACACTTTCGGTTTTAGCGCATCCTACGAAAATAAGAAGAGATAGAATAAATATAAAAGCTTTCATAATTTGTATCCTTTTCCTGTTTGAGATATTTTATCACGAAAAGCGCAAAATTGCAATATAACGCCAAATAAATTAAAGAACTTCTTAGCGAAAATTGAAAATCGAGGATGAAAGCTTTCATTTGTCTATAGCTTTTTCTAAAAACTTGATATAAAAAATAATCTTTAAATTCTCTTATGAAAAGGGGTATGGGTAGAGGCTTTTTTCAAAAAAGCTTCTATCCAACAACACACAAAAAACAACACTCCGATAAAAATCGGAGTGTTATAAAAATCAATTCATAAGCTCTTCGCCGATAAAGCCAAGGCAAACCTTAGCACGCAGAGGTGCAGCGGTTTGGGCTTCTGCCGAGTATTCGGCTTCAAAGTCTCCTTCGGGAATGTCGAGAACGCCTGTGAATGAGACTTCCTCAACGGTCTGTTCC
>JAZREJ010000025.1:0-23808 GCA_045660745.1 Eubacteriales bacterium | reverse complement strand
CCCGAACGCAGCGCTCTACCAAACTGAGCCACATCTCGGAATAGTGTTATACTACTTTGTACATTTTAATGCCCGAATAGTATAACACAAAAGTTCGGTTTAGTCAATAGCGAATTCCTTATTCCTTGAACAAATCTTCCCGAATAGCATCGAAATCAATAAGATAAATTCCTCTGAAGCCTTCGCAGGTGGAGTCGAAGCTTATCTTTGTGCCCTCTGCATTCCATCTAGGATGGAGGTCACAGCGAAGATCGGTCGTGGGGACCGGCATATGATAGAAGTGTCCCAAATGAACGCATACGTCAGTTTCTGGGTTATAGATCTTGACTGTCTCAAATGGAGTCGTTGTAGGATAGGTATCAGTGAGGATCAGCTTGCGGTCGGGAGAATAGCTCATATGGTGGTCATACCAAAAAGCACCGCCTGCCACAAGCTCACCCTCCCACGTCTTATCCTTGAGAACGTAGGTGTTGAGATACAGATCTCCGTCTGTCCAATGACAGTCAAGCTCCTTGCCGTCAGAATAGAAGATAACGTTTTCCGCATCTTTCCAATGATAATGAGACTGTATACCGAAGTCGGAGAGAAGGAACATATCGCTTCCGTCTGTATTGGCGGTTATAATAGCGGTCATATGACGCTTGTCCCCGGGTTCTTTAAAGTTGCGGACCAGCATCAAAAAGCGTGTTCCGTCGGTATTGAAGGTAATATGATTTATATTGAGCTTACGGTCACCATCGTAGAACTTCTCGCCGAATTTGTCCCATATTTCCTGAAGCGATATAATAAGACGGCTCTTGCCTGTCTTCATATCAATAAGGAAAACGCCGTCCTCATCACTGTGCTTTGCGTCAAAGAAGGGGTCCTTGATACAAGCGTATCCGTAACCGGGGCGGAAATCGTAAAGACGTGGGAAGTTGATACTGAGCGCATAGTCACCCTTGGGAGATATGTTGGCAACAGGTCTGTCAAGATAACGCTTCGCACCTGTATTCACGTTCATTACGACACCGTGAAACTCCCCGTCAATAAATGCGTTGTAAACAATCTCATCCTTGGGGGCTGCGGGATTCCACTGAAGCATAGCGCCCTGCTGATGGTTCCAGGCGGTTGTTTCTGCAATCTTTTCAAATTTTGCCGTATGTGCATTTATATCAATGATTCCAATGTCCGCAACGTCGCCCGCCTCCTGAAGTCTGTCGATTACAGGAAATTTGTGAGCAAGATGAAGGTTCCCGTTAAACGGCTGAAGATCGTAATAACCGAAGGTATAATGTCCGTCTGTGGGGGAAATTCTTTTAGCGTAATATGACTTTTCAATAATCTTCATTGTCTTTTTCTCCTTTGATTATCATTTTAATCAGAAACACATCAGTGTCTTTTTTATTGCGGAATACGAATCTCAGTACAAGGAACGTACCGAAAAAGGTTGCCATGCCGACAAGCGTTGACAGAAGCGGGGAAGCGGTCTTGTTGTATGTAGGAATGACCGTTAGGAAGCAAAGAACGATAGGGAGAATAAATACAAGCACTGCCCAAAGCATGACAGATTTCGTATCAGAATAAAGGATCACTCGGTCTCCCACCGATGCTCCGATATCATTTTTTGCACATACCTTTTCAAGCTTTGCCTTATCGCAATGCCCTCCGCATTCGGCTCGGCAAGCATCACAGGCGTTATGTGTCTTTACAAGCACCGTGGCGGTATTGTTTTCGACTCGTGTGACAATTCCTTCTTTAGTCATTATATATCTCCGATTTTTTGCAACCCACAAAAAGGAAACTTCGGGTGGATTTTAAATAATACTGTTTATGTAGCTTTCGGCACACTTGAGGCCGTCAACTGCGGCACTTGTAATACCGCCTGCCCATCCCGCACCCTCACCGCACGGGTAGATTCTTTTAAATCCCGTAGCAACAAGATTTTCGCCTCTTGCGATTCTGACAGGGGAGGAGGTTCTGGTTTCAACTCCCGTGAGAGGGGCGCTTTTTTCCGTGAAAAACGAGTGGGTGCGTCCGAAGTGGCGCAATCCGTTTTTCAGCATTTCGGATACAAAGCTCGGCAAAATACCGTCAAGCTCACATCCCACAACTCCGTGGGGATAGGTTGGCTCAATGCCGTGAAAATTTACACTTTTCCTTCCGTCGAGGAAGTCGCCCACCGTCTGCGCGGGCGCTCTGTAGTCTTCGGATAATGCAAAGGCACGGCGCTCTATGTCTTTTTGAAACTCAATTGCGCGAATCGGGTCATCGCCGAAATCACGTTTAAGTACCGATACGGCAAGTGCACTGTTAGAGTTTTTTCTGTCTCGCGCGTGATAGCTCATTCCGTTTGTGACAATAGAATCCTCATCGGATGCTGATGCCATAACAAGTCCTCCGGGACACATACAAAACGAGTAACAGCCGCGACCGTTTTCTCGGTATGATACAGAGTATTCTGCTTTTGGTAAAATATCGTTTTCTTCACGCTCTCTGCCATAAAGCGATCTTTCTACCTCGCTTTGAAGGTGCTCGATTCTGACCCCAACGGAAAAATCCTTTGCTGTTATCTCCATTCCTCTTGAAAGAAGCATTCGATATGTCGCGTGGCTTGAATGCCCCGTTGCAAGAAACAGTGCTGGAGCATGAATCTTTTCTCCGCCTGAGAGTGTTATCTCGCATCCGCTTGAGGTTTCCTTCAGATCTTCAAGCTTGTGGCGAAAAAGCACTTTGCCTCCAAGCCTTTCTATTTCAAGCCTTATACTTTTCACTACCTTGCGCAAAAGATCGGTCCCGATATGTGGGTGCGCAAGGGTCATAACGTCCTCGGGAGCTCCGTGTTCATAAAGGGTTTTTAATACAAAAGAGGTTCGAGGGTCGTTTATACGTGTGATAAGCTTGCCGTCTGAAAACGCACCCGCTCCTCCTTCGCCAAACTGTATGTTAGAAAGGGTATCAAGCTCTTTTCCCGAAAGGTATTTTTCGGTTTTCAGGGCTCTTGTGTCAATGTCATCTCCTTGTTCAAGAACAACAGGGCATAAGCCGTGACGTGCAAGAAGAAGGGCGGAAAACATACCTGCAGGACCGAATCCGCACACAACGGGATGCATGTTCTCCGGTTTTGGTGATATTTTCGGAAGTTGTGGATAGCGTTCCTCATCAAAGACAGAAACATTAGAGGATTCTCGTATTCTTGTATTCTCCGGAACCTCACACACTACAGATAAAACAAATTTTATATCATTCTTGCGCCTTGCATCAGTAGAACGCTTGTATACGGTATATGATAGTGCATTCAAGGATAGCTTTTTCAGATGTGAAAAAACTGCCTCGTCTTGGTTTTCAGTGTATGGAAATGATATATTCCGTACTAAAAGCTTAATGGGTTATTCCCCCTTATTCTCAACTTTCAACGTTAATTCGTAATCGTTTGAAACAATATAAGCGTGCCTTATTCCGTCAAGAGTCGTTACCTTAACGTCCACTGTATAAGTGCCCTCTTCCGTTATGCCCGAAACGTCAACCGATGCAGCAATGTCGTTGTAGTCGAGAGGGGAAGTGGTAGAGTTAAGACCGATAGCGGTAAAATTCTCTTCTTTAAATGAGTAGTTAAACTCTGCGGAGCGGTTTTCAAGCTTGATGATTTCAGTGGGGATTGTCACTCTGTCTTTGTGTGCCGAAATACGAACGCTGATATCGGCAACAGTTATGTCTCCGAGAATCGCCACTCCGTCGGGAAGATTGATGGTCGAGGAAACGTTGAGTGTTCCGTGCTCGTCGGCTGTCTTTTCGTTTATTGGGTTAAGTGAGAGCGTATCAATGCTTGATACAACCTTGGGGTCTCCTTCAATGGTTATCTTTTTCGGATTGATATTGAATTTTATCTGATTGTCAGAGAATGTTGAAAAAAGCTGTGATGTGGTAAGAGTTACTTCCTTTGTGGTGGTAACGGGAAGCTTTATTTTTACAGAGTCAACACTGAGCTTGAGGTTTGATGAAATTATTCCTTCACCGAGATTGTTGTAAATAACAAGAGATGTTTTGGTTTCGACACTGCCTTCTATATCACCGAAATCAACAGTAGCTCCAATCTTTGCAATGTGCTCTATTTCATTCTTTGGACCGCTTACCGATACTGTTTTTATTTCTTTTGAAGATGAGTCGGTTATAATGCATTCGCCCATTGTATAGGTTTCGTGGAGACTTGAATAACGCTTATCTATCTCTATGTCAAATTCTCGCGTTATAGTAGTGTCAACAAATACCGTTACGTATTGCGGATTGCAGGAAACGAGCTTGGTGCCGCTCGGTGCCGTAATTCTTATCGGCAATTCATATTCACCGGCATCAACAATTTTACTAAGGTCAACGTATGCCTTTATTTCCGAGTGTTCAACTTGATTCAGAGTGCTTTTCTTACCGGAAAGTACGATGTCGGCGGAAAAGTCTGCAGAGGTTATCAGGGTGAGGTCGTAGTCGCGACGCAAAATATCACGGCCGTCAAAGCTTACCGCTACCTCGGAGAAGGAGGTCTCGGAGGTGGGACTTTCAACTGCGGTAACGTAGATCCAAAGGAACATGGCGCAGAAAACAGAGACAACGGCAATTATCCTGTTGCGGAATTTTGAACCTTTTTCTTTTATTTCGGAATTGTTCATCCTGTTCTCCTCCCTTATTTTTTATCCTTGAACCTGAATCCCATAATACTCTTCTTCGGCTTGATGGGTTCAAGAAGCTTGTCGGAAAGCTCTTTGATAAGACCTTCCTTGTCGTAGTTTCTTATGAGAACTCCGCCCTGAGCAATGGATACGATTCCCGTTTCCTCGGAAACTGCAATTACAATGGCGTCACTGTTCTCGCTCATTCCGATAGCCGCTCTGTGACGAGTTCCTACGTTGCGGATAATGTCGGTGTTGTAGGAAAGCGGCAAAAAGCATCCGCAGGCATAAATCCTGTTGTTTCGTATTATCATTGCGCCGTCATGAAGAGGCGCTTTATCAAAGAAAATATTCTTGATAAGATATGAATTTACATCAGCGTTGATTACGATACCGGTCTTGATATTGTCACCAAGCTTTGTGCCGAGTTCTATAACGATGAGTGCACCGGTTTTCGTTTTGGAGAGCTCATCGACCGACGTTGCAACAGTCTCTATCATAGCCTCGGTTTCGGCACGGTCGGTGTTCTCGCGTATCTTCAGGTTCTTGAAGGACTCGTTGCCCATCTTTTCAAGCATGCTTCGCATTTCCGGCTGAAACAGGATGAACAGGGCGATGATTCCTACCTGTACTATGTTTCGGAGGATAAAGGCAAGTACCTTGAAATCGAAAAACGTACTGACCGCCAAAAGAAGGAAAAGGAGAATAACTCCGATAGTGAGCTTGCCTGCACGTCTGTCATATATGAAAGTAATCAGATAGTACAGTACGAAAGACACGATGATGATGTCAATCGCATCAGCTATGCCGAAGTCGGAAAATTGATTGAATATGTAGCGAAAAAATCCGGATATCGCTTGCATTGGATTCTCCTCCGTAGCAATGAATATAGTATACTGAAATTATATCACATATTGAGGCGGTTTGTAAATAGAAAAAAAGCTAAATTTAAGAACTTTTAAAAAAATCACGTTTAACACATTCAAAGTGCCTCGCATAGAATGTAGAGGACACATAAGTGTCCCTTCCTGACAGGAACGGAGGAAATCGTGATGATTAATACCGATTCATATTTCATAAATCTCGGATCTATGACTTTTTCCATGCGAGCTGAGAATATTCTGAAAAACGGCGGTATGGAATGTACTGTGGGGAAGAGCAGCGAACACCGCACGTCGAACGGCTGTTCCTGGGGGGTATACGTTAAGAAAGATACAAAGGAAAAGGCATTGAACCTTCTGCGTCTTAACGGACTTTTTGTTTAACGGAGCGTTTTATGATATATATGGACAACAGCGCAACAAGCTACCCTAAGCCGCAAAGAGTGATAGACGGTGTGATGGGAGTATTTGAAAAGTATTTTGCTAACCCCGGCAGGTCCTCTCACAGGGCGGCGCTTGATACGGCTTTTAAAATCTATGAGTCGAGGGAGCGTGTTGCTGACTTTATAAACACGGCGCCTGAAAATATAATATTCACATATAATGCCACTCATGCCTTGAATATAGCGATATCAGGTGTTGTAAAGGACGGAGATACGGTTGCGACGTCTGTTTTTGAACACAATTCCGTGCTTCGCCCGCTTTATAGGAAAGAGGCTGAAAATAGGGCAAAAATATGTTTTTTGAAGATTGATACAAAAGACACAAGTGTCACAACTTCCAACTTTGAAAGTATGCTTCAATCAGACGATAAGCCAAATGTTCTTGTCTTGACTCATACATCTAATGTCACTGGTCTTAAAATGCCTGTAGCAAAGCTCGGCGCATTATGCAGAGAACACGGTGTGCACTTTATACTGGATGCTTCTCAGGGACTTGGAACAAGCCGTATTGATATGGAGCGCGACGGAGTTGATATTCTGTGTACTTCAGGGCATAAGGGACTTATGGGCATTACGGGAAGTGGCTTTATGGCGATATCAAAAAGCTTTAAGGGTGCTGTATCACCGCTTCTTCTTGGAGGAACCGGTATATTTACATTTGACCGAGGCATGCCCGACTCACTTCCCGAAAGACTTGAAGCAGGAACTCCCGGAGTTGCGGGAGCTGTAAGCATAGGGAAGGGGATAGAGTATATAAATGAAGTCGGCAGTGAAGAGCTTCGTCTTTCTTCCCGAAAAAACAGAACAAGGCTCACCGAAGGTCTCTCGGTCATAAAAAACGTTATGCTTATTTGCCCCGAAGCGGATTCCGATTCCATTGCACTTTTTAACGTTGGCAATATCTCTTCAGAGAAACTTGCGGAATATCTTGACGGGTACGGCATCGCTTGCAGAGGGGGATATCATTGCTCACCTCTTGCCCATAAGTTTCTCGGTACGGATGGCGCCGTAAGACTCAGCGTTTCGGCGTTTAATACCGAGGATGAGTGCGATGACGTATTACTTGCAATAAAAGAAATATCCGAGAGCTTATGACAAAAAAATATCCACCTGAATAATCAGGTGGATATTGTGTTTTATCTTAGTGGATAATGCACTTTTCAGTGTCTTTATCAAAGATGTGAAGTCTGTTAACGTCAAGAGCAATCTTGATGTCGTTTCCAACAGCGGATGTGGAATGAGCATTAACGTTAGCGATGAGGTTCTGCTCTTCAGCAACTACGTAGAGGTAGATGCAGGAGCCCATAAGCTCGGTAACGTCAACGTGTGCATCAATAACCCAATCGGAAAGGGTATCAAGATACATGGGCTCGTCGTGGATACACTCGGGACGGATACCTGCAACAACTTCCTTGCCGATATATTCCTGAAGCTTTTCGTCGTTTGCCTTTTCAGCGGGGAGCTTGAGCTCGTTTGTGCCGAACTTGAAGTAAACGTTTCCGTCGCGCTTAAGTATAGTACCGTTGATGAAGTTCATCTGAGGTGTACCGATAAATCCTGCAACGAAGGTATTAACAGGATAATCGTAAAGGTTTTGAGGAGAATCAACCTGCTGGATGATACCGTCCTTCATAACTACGATTCTGGTAGGCATGGTCATAGCCTCTACCTGGTCGTGGGTAACGTAGATAAAGGTTGTCTGAAGTCTGTTGTGAAGCTTGGTAAGCTCTGTTCTCATCTGTGCACGGAGCTTAGCGTCGAGGTTGGAGAGAGGCTCGTCAAGAAGGAAGACTTTAGGCTGACGGACGATAGCACGACCGAGAGCAACACGCTGTCTCTGACCACCGGAAAGAGCTACAGGACGTCTGTCGAGAAGGTGCTGGATGTCGAGAACACGAGCAGCCTCTTCAACCTTTCTCTTGATCTCTTCCTTGGGAGTCTTACGAAGCTTAAGACCGAATGCCATGTTTTCATAAACAGTCATGTGGGGATAGAGAGCGTAGTTCTGGAAAACCATCGCAATGTCTCTGTCCTTAGGAGCGACGTCGTTAACGATCTTGTCGCCGATGAAAAGTTCGCCCTCGGAAATTTCTTCAAGTCCCGCAATCATACGAAGAGTTGTGGACTTACCGCATCCGGAAGGACCTACGAGGATAATAAATTCCTTATCCTTAATTTCAAGACAGAAATCCGAAACAGCAGTAACGCCGCCGGGATACTTCTTGTATATGTGTTTCAGTGATACACTTGCCATGAAATAACCTCCTATTAAATTCCGGTAGTCAGACCTCTGACCCCGAGCATATTACTTTGACTCTATAATGATAACAGAAAACCTTGATTTTGTGAAGATGTTTATTTTCCAAATTTTTAGTGCTTCATATGTAAAAGTTGCACAATTTTTGAACAAACAAAGTCCAAAGCCCCTAAAAATAAGGGTGTGCTGTTTTAAAAATCAGCTTTTCATCGAAAGAGAAATTCTTTTCTTCACCGGGTCGGCGGATAAAACTCTGACCTTTACAATGTCGCCTACGGATACCGCTTCCGACGGATGGCGTATGTATTTGTCGGAAAGCTCGGATATGTGTACAAGTCCGTCCTGATGCACTCCGATGTCAACGAATGCACCGAAGTCGCAAACGTTTCTGACGGTTCCCGTGAGAGTCATACCCTCGCGCAAATCGGAAATGTCAAGTACTTCTGACAAAAGAATCGGCTCCTCAAAGTCGTCGCGAAGGTCAAGGCCGGGCTTTTCAAGCTCCTTGATGATGTCAAGCAGTGTGGGAACTCCGATCCCGAGCTCGCGTGCAAGCTCCTCCTTGTCAAAGCTTACAAGCTCACTTGAAAGACGGGGGAAGCCTTCGGTTCCGATATCGTCGGAGGAATGTCCCGCTTTTTTGAGAAGCTGTCTTGCGGCAGTGTAGGATTCGGGATGTACTCCCGTATTGTCAAGAGGCTCCGCGCCTCCCGGAATTCTCAAAAATCCGGCACACTGTTCAAATGCCTTGTCGCCTACTCTCGGCACCTTTTTAACGCTTTCAATAGAATCGAATTCACCGTTTTCTTCTCGGTATTTAACGATGTTTTTAGCACTGGTTGCGTTGATTCCTGCAACGTAGGAAAGAAGCGCAAAGGATGCTGTGTTAAGATTTACGCCTACTCGGTTAACACAGTTTTCAACGACACCGCCAAGCGCTTCGTCAAGACGTGCGGGCTTCATATCGTGTTGATACTGTCCGACGCCTATTGCGCGGGGCTCGATCTTTACAAGCTCCGCAAGGGGGTCCTGAACGCGACGGGCAATAGATACCGCGCTTCGCTGGGTAACGTCAAAATCGGGGAATTCCTTTGCGGCAAGGGGAGAAGCCGAGTACACCGAAGCACCCGCCTCGGATGTAATAAGGTATTTTACCGAAAGCGAGTTGTTCTTTATCATGTTTGATACGAATATCTCACTTTCCTTGGATGCGGTTCCGTTGCCTATCGAGATAACGTCGGCGTTATATTTTTTGATAAGAGACATGAGTACCTTTTCGCTCTCGGCAATTTTTTCCTGAGGCTTTGTCGGGAAGATAACGGCGGTGTCAAGTACCTTGCCCGTCTTATCGACAACCGCAAGCTTACAGCCTGTACGGTATCCTGGGTCGAAGCCGATGACCGTCTTTCCTTTTAATGGTGCTTGAAGCAAAAGATTCTCAAGGTTGTCTTCAAATACGGTTATTGCCTTTTCACAGGCATCGTCGAATATCATGGAACGCACTTCTCTCTCGAGCGAAGGAAACAGAAGCCTTGTATAGGAATCGTCAACGGCATCTTTCACAAGCTTTGTGAATATACTTCCTTCGATGAGTGTTCTGTTGTAAAGATAACTCTTTGCGGTATACTCGTCCATAGTGAGAGAGACCTTGAGGAAATCCTCTTTTTCACCTCTGTTTATGGCAAGTATTCTGTGAGAAGGTATCTTTGATATCGCTTCGCATCTGTCGTAGTACATTGAATATACCGAATCCTCTTCGACAGCACCCTTGGTCTCTATCTGACCGTACTCAAAGAGAAGACGTCTGAGTTCTCCTCGGAATTCAGCACTGTCCGAAATATTTTCAGCAATGATATCAAGTGCACCTGCAATCGCTGCGGCGGAGTCGGGGACTTCCTTTTCCTCGTTTACGTATTCTGCGGCAAAGTCCTCGGGTGTGCCTTCCTTGATCTCCTGTGAGAAGATAAGCTCGGCAAGAGGCTCAAGCCCTCTTTCGCGAGCAACGGATGCACGGGTTTTTCTCTTCGGCTTGTACGGACGGTATATATCCTCAAGCTCTGTTAAGGTTGCAGCATTTTCGATGGCATCACGAAGCTCGTCGGTAAGCTTTCCCTGCTCATCAATAGATGAGAGCACTTCTTCCTTGCGCTTAACGAGATTTTTGAGATATGTAAGCCTTTCGGATATCTCTCGTATGACCTGATCGTCCAGCGCTCCCGTCATTTCTTTGCGGTAACGGGCAATGAACGGAACTGTGTTGTCCTCTTCAAGAAGATTTACGACGTTTTGAGCGTGAAGCTCCTTGATGTTAAATTCTTCGGCAATTACTTTTGCAAAATTCATATTGTCCCTCCATGTGAATATGAGCGGATTATACCACAAAATAACGTAAAATACAAGAAATATTCAAAAATTCATAAATTAGAAATTTTTACGTGTTATAATACTTATAAAATAACGAAAGCTTTACAAACAAATTTATCTCGGAGGTCATATGCTTCCTAAATTTCAAGTTAAGGGACACGCGAAATATTCTGTGTATTCCCATATTTTTTCCTGCTTCATGATGCTTATAATAGCATCTCTCATACCGAGCATCGTGTCGGGCGTTGTGATCGACAGGGTGTTTGAAGGGGTTACCGTCACAAATGAGGAGCTGGAGGGCTTTATTGCGGGGACACTCGATAAAGCCTCAGGGTCGTACTCAAAGATAACGGCACTTCTTGACGATTACGCAATCGCACAGGTGATAATGCTTGTGACAAACGTTATAAATATGCCGTTTCAGTATCTTCTTGTCAGATATTTCCTCGTGCTTGCCGGAACTCCTGCCGACAGAGTTTGCTCCTTCAGAGTGTTCTTCTCGGGAATGGATAACGTTTCGGCATTTATCAAGGGTGCTGTCATAATGCTTCTTCTTGACCTTGCCTCCATGCTTGGTATAATAGTCGGATTTTTCCCTGTGTACCTTGCGCTTTGCATGGCACCCTTCTATTTTGCACTTGACCCGAAGCTCGGAATATTCAAGGCGTTCTCAAAAAGCCGGGCACTCATGAAAGGACATAAGAAAGAAGCCTTCATGATACTTCTTGAGTTTATTCTCGTTATAGTCGGAGCGTACATTCTTGATTTTGCCGGAATGAGCTTTATTGCATTCCCGATAGAGGCTCTTGCAAGAGCGCTCATGCTTACTACCCTTGCGGTGATTTTTGTAAGGCTTGACAAGGGCGTGTCTGCGCAAAACAACGATACACAAGAAGCACAGAAAAATTGATTTTAACAAAAGGACATCTTCGGATGTCCTTATTTTTTTGACTTTTTAAAAACAAAATGAATTTTTTGAAAAAATATTCCGAATAATTGTTAAATTTTTCTCTAAAGAGATAAAATTTTATTGTAATTTTAAATAGTTTATAGTATAATAAGATGTATAACACATTCACAAAGGAGGACTTTATGAACGACGCTTACTGTACACTCGGAGAAATAATAGACGAGTTTTCTCTGACCCCTTTGTATTTGCCTGAAAACGGAAGAGAGATTAAGATAACACGCCCCGAAATAAATCGGCCGGGACTTCAGCTCGCAGGATATTTTGAATTTTTCGAGAGCGGGAGAATACAGCTTATCGGACGTCTTGAAAGGGCTTTTATCGAGAGCTTTCCGCCCGACGAGCAGATTCGGCTTCTTGATAATTATTTTTCAAATAAACCCGTCTGTGTTGTTTTTTCTCATAATGACAGGGTGGTTGACGGTACTGTTGAGATAGCGGAAAAGTATGAGGTGCCGCTCCTTATCACGCAAGAGAAGACAACGGCACTTGTCGCAAATCTTATTTCATCTCTTAACGTAAAGCTTGCCCCGAT
Organism: Eubacteriales bacterium; assembly: GCA_045660745.1. Classification (GTDB taxonomy): domain Bacteria; phylum Bacillota; class Clostridia; order Oscillospirales; family SIG627; genus RGIG6353. The sequence goes on along the minus strand of JAZREJ010000025.1, from coordinate 11,721 downwards.
GATATCGCGTCACGGCGTTTTCGTTGAGGTATACGGCGAAGGTATCCTTATCGTCGGAGACAGCGGTATAGGTAAGAGCGAGGCGGCAATCGAGCTTGTAAAAAGAGGACACAGACTTGTTGCCGACGATGCCGTTGAGATACGCAAGGTTTCGGAAAAAACGCTTGTAGGCTCGGCACCCGAGCTTATACGCCACTACATCGAGCTTCGCGGAATCGGAATAGTTGACGTCAGACGAATATTCGGTATGGGTGCTGTTAAGAACACCGAAAAGATAGACCTTGTAATAAACCTTGAGCAGTGGGACAAGGACAAATTCTACGACAGATTCGGGCTTGAGACCGAGTACATGGATTTTATGGGCATAAAGATACCCAGCATCACGGTTCCCGTAAAACCCGGACGTAACCTTGCGGTTATTATAGAAATTGCCGCAATGAATCATCGCCAAAAGAAAATGGGATATGATACGGCGGTTGAATTTAACAAAAAACTCATGGGAATAGGACTCTCAGAGGAAGAAAACAGATAAAATTTTGGAGGAATTATTATGAATCTTATTGGAATTGATCTTGGCGGTACTAATATCGCTGTAGGACTTGTTGACGAAAACGGAAATATTCGTGAGAAGGTATCCGTACCTACACTTGCACAGAGAAGCGGTGACGAAATAGTTGCCGATATGGCAAAGTGCTGCTTCGATGTATGTGCCAAGGCAGGCATTTCCATTTCCGAAGTGGATTTTTGCGGAATCGCATCACCCGGTGTTTGCGACAGCAGAAAGGGTGTTGTCGAATGCTCAAATAACATCCCTTCTCTCAACGCATATCCCGTTGTTGCAAAGCTCCGTGAGCTCACGGGAATCGAAAAGCTCAGCATTGAAAACGACGCAAATGCCGCTGCAAAGGGTGAGGCTGAGGTAGGTGCCGCTAAGGGCTACAATACTTCTGTCATGGTAACACTAGGCACAGGTGTTGGAGGCGGTGTTATAATCGACCACAAGGTGTATTCGGGCTTCAACTTTGCGGGCGCCGAACTCGGACATATCGTTATAGTTAAGGACGGCGAGCCCTGTACCTGCGGAAGACGCGGGTGCTTCGAGGCATATGCGTCTGTTACAGCGCTTGTGCGTATGACCCGTCAGATGATGGAAAAGCATCCCGAAAGCCGTATGTGGGAGATATGCGGAAGAGACCTTTCAAGAGTTAACGGCAGAACCTCCTTTGATGCTATGCGTGCCGGAGATGAGTGGGGCAAGGCTGTAGTTGACGAGTATATTTCCTATCTTGCTTGCGGAATCACTAACATAATCAATATTTTTGAGCCCGAGGTACTTAGCATCGGCGGCGGTATCAGCAATGAGCGTGACACACTTCTCAAGCCTCTTCTTGAGCTTGTTTCAAAGGAAGTTTACACAGCGCTTTCCGACTGCGTACCTCCCACGAAGGTAGTTATCGCAGAGCTTCGTAACGATGCGGGAATCATCGGTGCGGCTATGCTTGGAGTGAATGCATGACAAATTATTTTGCAAGTATTTCAAGGATTCTTGAAGAAAGCGGAAGAAATATAAGTGTGGAAGAAAACGTCCCGCTGTCCAAAAAGACCTCCTTCAAAATAGGAGGTCCTGCGGACGCGGGGGTCTTTCCCGAAAGCATAGAAGATTTTGAATATATCCTCAAGCTTTTAAAGAATGCCGACATTCCGTTTTACGTCTTCGGACGCGGCTCCAATCTGCTTGTGTCAGATGAGGGCTACAGGGGAGTAGCGGTGTTTTGCGAAAGACTTGATAAGGTGAGCTTTTCGGGGAACACGGTCGTTGCCGAGGCGGGAGTCGGACTTACTGCTCTCTCAAGACAGGCGGCAGCACAAGGGCTTTCGGGTCTTGAGTTTGCTTGCGGTATACCGGGAAGCGTCGGAGGCGGCGTTGTTATGAATGCGGGAGCTTACGGCGGAGAAATGTCAGACGTGCTCGTGTCCTGCAAGTGCTATTCTCCCGAGAACGGAATAATAACAGTTAAAAGGACGGAGGCACTTTTTTCCTACCGACATTCACGGTTCTTTGAAAAAAGTGAGATCGTTCTTTCGGTGGAGCTTGCATTGACCTGCGATGACCCGAAGAATATAGTGTCGCGTTGTGAGGAGCTTCTTACCCGACGACGCGAGAAACAGCCTCTTGAATATCCCAGTGCCGGCTCTGCGTTCAAACGCCCTAAGGGTTATTTTGCCGCAAAGCTTATCGAGGATGCGGGACTTAAAGGACTCAGTGTTGGCGGTGCACAGGTATCCGAAAAGCATTCTGGCTTTGTTATAAACCGAAAAGACGCTACCTGTCGCGACGTTCTTGTTCTCATGAGCCGTGTGAAAGACGCGGTTTTTGAAAAATACGGAGTTATGCTTGAGAGCGAGGTTCGGTATCTTTCGGAAACGGGAGAGAGGTGCATCTGATGAAGGGGACCTACAGCTCCGAGGTAAAGGAGTATCTTTGCGAGCGAACAAGTCTTGATGCGGGCTTTTCAAAGAGCGGAAGAGATAAAAAGCTCAGCCGTTGCTGTGCCGAAGCATTTTTGTCGGGCGCGCTCATTTTCTCTAAAAAGCACAAGCTTTCGAATAACGTTCTGACGGTAGACTCCGAGCCGTTTTCCGAGCTTTTGACCTATCTTTTTATGAACGTTATGCACTTTGACACAGAGGTCTGCGAAAAGACCTACAGAAATAAAACGCTTTTTGAGGTGACTCTTAAAGGCAAAGGGGTGGATGCGTTTTTTGCGCGTCTTGAATCACCTTTTGATCTGTCGGACTTTATATCCTGTCCGTCCTGCACCGAGCTTTTTTTGAGAGGTGTTTTTCTTGCCTGCGGTACCGTGACAGACCCCGACATCAGCTATCACGTCGAGTTTATAACTCCCGGCGAAAGCTTTGCAGAGGCTCTCTTTTCTTTCCTTCTTGTTGAAGGGAAAGAGGCTCGCCTGATAAAGCGGCGTTCGGATTATATCGTTTACATAAAGGGGAGCGAGCGTATTTCCGACCTGTTTACCGAAATGGGAGCGGGGCGCTTTGCACTTGATGTTATAGAAAAGAGCATCGAAAAAGAGATAAAAAACAACCTCAACCGAAGCTGTAATTGCGAAAACGCAAACGTGCGGAAGACTGTTTCCGCTTTTGTTGAGCTTAAAATGGCGGTTGGAAAAATAAAAGAGCGCGGTGTGTGGAATACTCTTTCAGAGGAGCTTCGTCACGTCGCTGAGCTGAGACTTGCGTATCCCGATGCATCCCTCTCGGAGCTTTGTCTTCTTGATGAGGAAACGAATCTTTCACGATCGGGGCTCAATCACAGGCTTAAAAAAATCATAAGTATTGCAAAGGAACTTGACTGATGCCGAATTTTGTCCATCTGCACCTGCACACCGAGTACAGTCTTCTTGACGGTGCCTGTCGTATCGACAGGCTTTTCGAGCGTGCAAAGGAGCTTGGACAAACGGCGGTTGCTATAACCGACCATGGCTCAATGTACGGAGCTCTTGAGTTTTATAAAGCAGCGAAAAAGCACGGAATAAAGCCCGTTATCGGATGTGAGATGTATCTTGCACCGCGTCGTATGAGTGAGAGGATATATTCTCTTGACAAGGATTATTCGCATCTTGTTCTGCTTGTGAAGAACGAGACGGGCTATAAAAATTTGATAAAGCTTAATTCTCTTTCTTATACCGACGGCTTTTACATAAAGCCCAGGATAGACATGGAGCTTTTAAAAAAGCATTCGGACGGACTTATTGCACTATCCGCTTGTGTGTCGGGCAGGATTCCCCGACTTATACTTGCGGGTGATTACAGAGCGGCAAGGGCTCATGCTCTGGAGATGAAGGATATCTTCGGGGACGATTTTTATCTTGAGCTTCAAGACCACGGTATCAACGAGGAGAAGCGCGTGATGTCGGAGCTTATCCGACTTTCCGAGGATACGGGAATAGAACTTGTTGTCACCAACGACGTGCATTACGTCGATAAAAAGGATGCGGATACCCACGCGGTGCTCATGTGCATACAGACCGCTACAACGCTTTCCGAGGGCAGAAGTGCGGGCTTTGCGACAGATGAGTTTTACATGAAGTCGTATGACGAGATGTACAGGCTGTTCTCACACGTTCCGAGTGCGGTTAACAATACGTCTAAAATTGCGGATAAATGCTCATTTGACTTTTCGTTTTCAAATCTTTATCTTCCTTCCTTCAAAAACGAGATGGGGATTCCGAATGAAGAATACCTGAAGAATAAGTGCCTGAGAGGTCTTGAAAAAATATTTGAAAAATACGGCATTCCCGAAAAAGAGCGCTCAGTGTACCGAAAGAGACTTGAGTACGAGCTGTCTGTTATTATTTCAATGGGCTTTGCCGAGTATTATCTCATAGTTGACGATTTTATTTCATGTGCTAAGAAAAACAGAATTTCAACAGGTCCCGGCAGAGGCTCGGGCGCGGGAAGCCTTGCGGCGTTTACTCTCGGTATTACGGGAGTTGACCCAATAAGGCATAAGCTTCTTTTTGAAAGATTTTTAAATCCCGAAAGAGTCAGCATGCCAGACTTTGATATTGATTTTTGCAACGAGAGAAGAAAAGAGGTCATTGATTACGTTATCAGCCGTTACGGTGCGGATAGAGTATCGCAGATAGTGACCTTTAATACACTTGCCGCGCGGGCGGCGGTCAGGGACGTTGGCAGAGTGCTCGGTATATCCTACGCCGACGTTGACGAGGTTGCACGTCTTATCCCTCGCAGTCTTGACATGACGATAAAGCGTGCTATGAAGGAGAGCGAGGAGCTTCGCACACTTTACGAAACGTCAAACAGCGTCAAGCGCCTTCTTGATATATCGGAGGCAATAGAGGGTATGCCTCGCCACGCATCGCTTCATGCGGCGGGAGTGGTTATAACCGATAAGCCGGTTTCGGAATACGTACCGCTTTGTACCTGCCGTGACGTTGTTGCGACTCAGTATCCGATGGATAGCGTTGCTGAGCTTGGACTTTTGAAGATTGATTTTCTCGGACTGAGATTTTTGTCAATAATAGACGGTGCAGTCCGAAGAATAAAGAAAAAGAACCCTGATTTTGACATAGAAAAAATAGACCTTAATGATAAAAAGGTCTTTGAATATATATCCGACGGAGCAACACTCGGAATGTTCCAGATAGAATCCGCAGGCATGCGAAGCCTTATGATGCGCCTGTCGGCTGAAAGCATTGAGGATATTACCGCCGCTATTGCTCTCTACCGACCCGGACCTATGGATTCTATTCCGAGGTATATAGAAAACGGAAAGACTCCCGACAGGATAAAATACGATGACCCGCGTCTTGAAGAGATACTCTCTGTAACAAGAGGATGTATCATATATCAGGAGCAGGTCATGCAGATATTCCGCTCGCTTGCAGGCTACAGCTACGGAAGAGCGGATATTGTCAGACGTGCCATGAGTAAGAAAAAACAGGATGTCATGGATAGCGAGCGCAAGATATTCCTCTACGGCACCCCCGACGGGAAGATAGAGGGAGCGATTGCAAGGGGAGTCAAAAAGGACGCCGCAGAGCGTATTTTCGATGAGATGGCGGAATTTGCAAAATACGCCTTCAATAAATCTCACGCCTGTGCCTACAGCTATCTCACATATGAGACAGCGTATCTTAAATACCATTATCCTGCGGAATATATGGCGTCTTTAATATCTCAGTCGCTTGACGACGAGGAGAAGATAAACGCTTACGTTTCCGAATGCCGTGCGCTCTCGATTCCCATTCTGTCCCCCGATATCAATAAAGGAGAGGCGGAATTCGAGGTTACTGATGAGGGTATCAGATTCGGACTTCTTGCGATAAAGAACGTGGGGCTCGGTGCCCTTCAGGAAATATTTGCCGAAAGACGGATAAAGCCCTTTACAAGCTACGAGAATTTTATTATGCGTATGTCGGGGCGTGAGTCTAACAGGAAAATGATAGAGAGCCTTATTATGGCGGGCGCTTTTGACAGCCTTCACGACGGCAGATGCGAGATGCTTTCGTCTCTTCACGAGGCACTTGACAGAGCCGCTGATATAAAGAGGCGAAACGTTGCGGGACAGCTTGATTTCTTTTCAAAGGATAACGGAGAAACACCCCTCGAAATAGAGTTTCACGACGTTGGCAAGGAGACTCTTGCCGAACGGCTTGATATGGAAAAGAACGTCATGGGAGTGTACCTTTCGGGACATCCTCTTGACGATTATAAAAAAACGCTTTCGCGATGTGCCCGCATTGCGGATATAAAAAACAGTCTTGATACGGGCACGAACGAGTACCGAGAGGGTCAGACCGTGGAGATAATGGGAAACGTTACCTCAAAGAAGGTAATGACCACGAAATCCGGCGGCATTATGGCGTTTGTTTCATTTGCTGACGGTACGTCATTCGGTGAAGTTGTGGTGTTCCCTAAGCTGTTTGAGGAATGCTATACCATCCTTGAAAATGAGAACGTGCTTCTCATAAAGTGTCAGATATCGACCCGCGGGGATGAAGTTAAGCTTTTGGCGTCAAGCGTTGAGATTGCGCCGCGTGATAAAGAGGCAGATGCCCCCGCATCCGAGAGGGCGCGAATGAAAACCGTTGAGGATATGCTCGGAACACACGTCAACAGAATACTGTATTTAAGAGTCCCGAGCCGCAATGATATAAGGCTTAAAAGAGCACTTGAAATATTAAAGAAGCATCCTGGGGATTGCGAGGTCGCCGTCTTTTGCACGAATGACTCAAAGACCTTTAAGATCTCGGGAAGCTGTGTCAGTATAGAAGCAAGGCTATTGGATGCACTTTACGTATTGCTTGGCGAAGATAACGTTAAGGTAAAGGAGAAAAAATGAAGACTAAAAAAAGAAGCATTGTCAAAGGAATACTCAAATGGACTATGAATATTTTTTTGACGCTCATTCTTATCGGTGTTATATCGGGAGCTATAATGGGAGCGGCACTCGCCATTTACATTAAAAATTATATTGATACCGATTACGACATTGAAAACCTTAAATTGGACTTGAACCAGACTACCTCTATTTACTATATGGAATACACCAACGACGAGCATACGGAGGGTAAGTGGATAGAGCTTGAGGATGAGAGACTCCACGGAAGCGAAAACCGTCTTTGGGTATCCTATGACGATATGCCAAGAGAGCTTATAGACTGCGTTGTTGCTATTGAAGATAAGAGATTCTGGGAGCATGACGGAGTTGACTGGCGAAGGACCGTGGGAGCGATTCTTCACGTATTCAAGAACGGCTCGTTCGGATACGGCGGTTCTACCATAACCCAACAGCTTATCAAGAACGTTACGGGTGATGATGACGTAAAGATACAGCGTAAGATACAGGAGATATTCAGAGCTCTTTCACTTGAAAAGAAGAGAAGTAAAGAAGAGATACTTGAAATGTATCTTAACACGATATACCTGTCACAGGGCTGCGGAGGTGTTCAGTCTGCCGCAAATTACTATTTCCACAAGGACGTTGAGGATCTTACACTTGTTGAGTGTGCCTGCCTTGCGGGAATCACAAACCGTCCCACGTATTACGACCCGATTCTGAATCCTGAAAATAATAAGTACCGCCGTCAGGTAATTTTCGATCAGATGCTTGATCAGGGACTTATAGATAAGAATACCTATGATGAGGTATACGATATGGACGTTGTTCTCTTTAACGGTAACGTGACCGAGGACGACGATGATATAAAGATACATTCTTGGTTTGTGGACACCGTAATGGACGACGTAATATCCGACCTTATGGAAGAAAAGGGAATGGATGAGGCGAGTGCAACACAGCTTGTTTACTCAGGCGGACTCCATATATATACAACCATGGACCTCGAGGTGCAGACTGCAATGGAGGAGGTTTTTGAAAACGATGAAAACTTCCCCAAGGTGGAAGGCGTTCAACCCGAGTCGGCAATGGTGGTTGTGAATCCATATAACGGCTACGTGCTCGGACTCGTCGGAGGCAGGGGAGAGAAGAAGGAAAACCGCGGTTGGAACAGAGCAACAATGACTAGCCGTCAGCCGGGCTCCTCCATCAAGCCGCTGTCAGCTTATTCGCTTGGAGTAGATGCCGGAATTATAAATTACTCTACCTCAATTGATGATTTTCCGTATAATATCAATCCCCAAACAGATAAGGCATGGCCATCGAACTCGCCTGCACAGTACCGTGGAAAGACAACAGTAGCTGATGCTGTTATCCGTTCTGTAAATACGGTTGCTGTAAGGATAGTAGACGAGCTCGGTATTGAAAACGTATTTAACTTCTTAAAATATAAATACAGACTTTCCACGCTTGTGGAAATTGTTGGCGGCACACGAACCGATATTGCGCTTCCTCCTCTTGCGCTCGGAGGTCTTACCCACGGAGTAAATCTTCGTGATATGGCAGCTGCTTATGCAACTCTTGCAAACGATGGTATCTTCACGGAATCGAGGACCTACGTGAAGGTATGTGACTCACAGGGTAATATCATTCTTTCCAACGAGGAAAAGAGCGAGGTAATACTCGATCATGATACAGCGGTCGTTATGACTAAAATACTCAGTGAGGTTGCAGACCCCGCGGGTTATGGTACAGCACGTCGTCTTACCCTTACAAAGGATATAGATGTTGCGGCGAAAACAGGTACCACAAACGATAATAAGGACCTTTATTTTGCGGCATATACACCTTATTTTGTCGGAACTGTATGGTTTGGCTATGACCAACCCCGATATATGCAGAATTTCCAGCCAAGCCCCGCACTTAATGCGTGGGATCTTGTAATGACAAAGATTCACGAGAAGTATATAACAAGAGCGAAGGAAACAGGTGAGAAGGTCAAAGAATTTGACTTTTCCGAGCTCATTGAGAGGGTATACTGTAAGGATTCGGGACTTCTTGTCGGAGAGTATTGCTCACTTGACCCGAGAGGAAACCGTACCTCAACGGGATATTACACAAGAGACAACGTTCCTACTACCGAGTGTAACGTTCACGTGCCCGTTCAGTGGTGTACAGAAACTCAAAGCGTTGCAGACGTTGGATGTCCTGAGGACAAGGTTGTTACTATAGCGCTTGTCAGAAACGAGAACAGAAGGCTTGAAAAGAGCGTCAACGTTGTGGATGCTCAGTACACCTATATGGAGACTCCTCTTGACTATATCTATCCCGATGATCCGTCACTTCCATTCTATATGAACCTGTATATAAACGGTACCTTCCCCGGATTTACAGCGAACGTTACCCGCCCTGTCAACAGCTATTGCGTGGAGCACAATCCCGAAAACGTGACGTCATGGGCGACACTTTGTGAAGAATACAGGCTTGCTCATCCCGAAGAGTTTGAGGAAGAGGAAGAGGAAGAGGAAAGCTCCGAAGAATGATATATGACTTTCGGCCGTCCTGTTATAAAGCAGGACGGCTGAGATAAATGTGAAAGGTAATAGAATATGAATAAGCAAGCAACAGGTCACGATTATACCAAAAAACTGTTCGGAAAGAAGAGGTATTTCAAGGAGATATCTCGAGAGGAATTCCATTTTCTTTTTGAAGATGCTCCCGTTGAGCTTTTTGATCTTACAAACGTTTACGATGTTGACAGTTTTGAATATTTCATGATGATACGCTTTTCCAACATCTCGGAACGTGCGGTAAAGAGACTTGCGATACGTATTTTTCTGTATCTTGACAGCCCGCTTCCTTACAAAAAAATAAATTATACATACGAGTTTACCAAAAAGAATAATAAAACAAAGATACTCGGAGACAATTTCTATATAGATCTCCCTGAAACCTATTATAAAAAATACGATATTTTCATTGATGAGATAGAATATTATGACGGAGATTGTGTAAGTCTTTCGCTGTCCACTCTGAAAACACCCAAGGAGCAAACCATCGAAAATATCAAGGACATCGACGCAATAGTCACACCTTATCACAAGAGCGAGAAATTTCCCGCAGTTATTATGCCGAGCTTTTCGGAGAGCTCATGGATATGCACCTGCGGTCAGAAGAATCTTTCGGAGGACGCTTCGTGTATTCGCTGTGAGAGAACGAAAGAATCTCTTCTTGAGATGGTGAAAAAATACGAGACGGGTGATTATCAGAAGGATCAGTATTCGATGCTCCAAAGAGCAAAAAAAGCAGACCACACGCTCAACCGTATGCCTAAAGAGGAAGACCCGGATAAGGAAAGACTTATCGAGGAGCAGAAGATAAAGGTAGAAAAAAGAGAAAAGTATAAGGAAAAGATGATTCTTCAGGCATTGCCGAGAATAGCGCTTGCTATTGTCGCGATATGTGTATTCTATTTCTTGCTTCAGTGGTTGGATTTGGTAAGATGACACACGAGGAGTACATGAAAAAGGCTTTGCATTATGCAAGGCTTTGCGCAAAGAGGGGAGAAATACCCGTTGGGTGTGTTATTGTAAGGCACGGTGAGATTGTGTCTTACGGCAATAACCTGAGGCAGACTCACAAGAACGCCTTGAAGCACGCTGAGATAGTGGCAATAGACCGCGCCTGCCGTAAGCTTGGCGGATGGAGGCTCTGGGAATGCGATATGTACGTTACCCTTGAGCCCTGTGTTATGTGTGCGGGTGCAATAATCAATGCCCGAATACGGAATGTGTATTTCGGAGCATACGACCCCAAGGCGGGATGCTTCGGAAGTATTACCGACTTGAACGCTCTTCCCTTCAATCATCATCCCGCTGTTGTGGGAGGTGTGCTTGAACAGGAGTGCAGTGGGCTACTAAAGGATTTTTTCAAAAAACTGCGCGAGAGCAAATGACAGTGCTGTATATAAATAAGGAGTATTATTTATGCCGAGATACGTTGTTTCATATAAGATAACAGGAAATATAAACGAGGCTTATTCCTTCATACATCAGTATCTTCTTTCGGAAGGATATGAATTTGTTAATTTCGAGGGAGAGAATGTATTTAAGAAGGGACACGGACTTGCTACAGGTCCCACTTTCTTTAAGTTTACCGTTAACGCTAACTTTATCGCAATGGAGACCTGGATGAAGTATGCGGTGCTTCCGGGTGTGTATGCGGGAGAGCTTGGTACGACGGGCTTTGTCGGATGTGCGGCGAAAGGGCCGTGGAAAAACAGAATAGAATATATTGAAGGAATGCTGTCGCGCTACGGGGTGCTTTACGGAGCTCCGCAGAACGTGGAGGTTGTACAGCCTGTTGCAAATCCTCAGTATCAGAGCGGAGCTTACAGCTCTGCGAATTTTGGGAGCGGTAATTGCCCGAACTGTAATTCTCCGCTTGTTGCGGGAGCGGAATTCTGTATGAGTTGCGGAAATAAGATTCCGAAGACCGAAACGTGTAAGAATTGCGGTGCACCGCTTGTACATGAGGCTGAGTTCTGTACAAAATGCGGTCAAAAGGTTGTCAAGGCCGTATCCTGTTGCCCTGATTGCGGCGCAGAGATTTTAGCGGGCTCAATATTCTGCTCAAAGTGCGGACGTCGTCTTTAATACATAAAGGAATCCCGACAGACGGTTTTGTCTGTCGGGATATTTGTTGTGTAACAAGAATACCACCAGCAATGCTGGTGGTTCCAAAAAGCTTTAGCTATGAGTAGAAAAAATATCCTCCTTCGTATATAATTGAAGCGGGTTTGCCAACCACAACAAAAACGAAGGAGGAATCAAGTAATG
>JAZREJ010000024.1:0-78445 GCA_045660745.1 Eubacteriales bacterium | reverse complement strand
CGGATGACATTGAAGCTGAGTTCGGAATTTCAAGAGACAATTATAATATCGTTTACATCAGCCGTCTTGACGAAGACAGAAGCGCTGTAGCGTATCTTGCGGCAAATGCAATGTCCGACCTTATAAAAATCAATCCCCGTGCAAGACTTATAATTGTTGGCGGAGGAAACGATTTTGAAAGGCTTAACGCACACGTGAGCAAAATAAAAGCCGAGATTGGCGACGAATACATAACCTTGACCGGTCCGAGAATTGATATAAACAAATTTGTTGCACTTTCCGATGCTTTTGTCGGAGTATCGCGTTCGGCACTTGAGGCGATGGCGGCAGGAGTGCCGGTAGTCATTGCCGGAAACGAAGGCTACATAGGAATATTCGGAGAAGACAAATTCAAGATTTCCTACGATACCAATTACTGTTGCCGCGGTTGTGTAATGCCAACGACAGAAATGATATTCGAGGACTTGAAGCATATCATGACGGCATCGGACGAGGAAATAAATAATATTTCCCATTACAATCAAGATACCATCGAGAATTATTACTCAGCAAAACGCATGGCGCAGGATTACCTCGACATGTATAAGCTTCTCACCCCCTACCGTCACTACAAGTATCCCGAAGTGCTCATCAGCGGATATTACGGATTCAGAAACGTCGGAGACGATGCGCTGCTTCAGATAATCATCGAAAGTATTAAGGACATCCGCCCGGACACAAAGATAACCGTACTTTCATCAAACCCCAAAGAAACAAAAAAGAGGTATCTTGTAAACAGTATTCACCGCTATAACGTCTTCAAGATACTCTCCAACATGCGTCACACCAAGCTTTTCATAAGCGGAGGCGGAAGTCTTTTACAGGACGAGACAAGCACAAAGTCACTCAAGTACTATCTTTCGCTTATCAACTGTGCAAAGAAACGCAAAAAAAAGGTTATGGTTTGGGCAAACGGCTTCGGACCCATAAGCAAAGAAAAAAACCTAAAAAAAACGCTTGAAGCCTTGAGCAGTGTTGATGCAATAACCCTGCGTGAGCCAAACTCGGCAGAGCTCTTGTCAAAGCTTGACCCGACGCTTGAATTAAAGGTCACAGCCGACCCTGCATTCTGCATAGAAGGTGCGGGAGAGAGATGGGTCAAAAAGCTGTGCGAGCGATACAACATCTCCACAGACCGCGAACACTTTGCAATATCGCTCAGAGATTGGAAGGACTCAACTCCAATGCTTGCCGAAAATATCGCAAGCACTTGCAAGGAGATAATGAATAAGTACTCTCTCACACCTGTATTCGTTGCAATGCAAAACTCACGCGATCTTGAGATATCAAAAGAGATACAGTCTCTTATCGGGGAAGAAATTCCGATTGTTGTTGACGCAACCGCAAAAGAACTTGTCACTCTTATGCAGAACATGAAATTCGTCATCGGCATGAGGCTCCACTTCCTCATCTTCTCAGCCAACGCACTCACGCCCGCTATCGGTATTTCGTATGATCCCAAGATAGATTCACTTCTTGAATATATCGGTCTTGATTGTACTCTTTCGGTGAAGAACTTCACAAAAGAAGAGCTTGTTAAAAAGTGTGATGAAATAATGGAGAACCATGCAAATATAGTTAAAAAGCTTGAAGAACAAAAGCCTTTGCTTGCAAGCAAAGCAAAGGAAGATGCAAAAACTGCGGTAAATTTACTGAAATAAACTGTCATGTACGGCATCTGCGTTCACTGACACGCACGAAATTCAAGCAAGCATTTGTTCCAATCAAAAGCTTGTGCAATTTTCTCGGTAATTAAAGATAAGGCTGTAAAGGGCATAACGCCTTTTACGGCCTTTTTGTGTCAAATACGAAAGCTTTATCATAGAATACAGTAAAACTATAAAAAAGGTGTGATTATTATTTCCTGTGTATATTTAAGTCCCTCTGCCCAGCAATTCAACGAGTATGTAAACGGCGGTAATGAAGAATACTATATGAATCTTATTGCCGACAGAATGGAGGTGTATCTCAGCGAAGCGGGAATATGCTTCTACAGAAACTCTCCGCTCATGGACGTAAATCAGATAGTTATTGACTCAAATCTCAAAAGCCCTATTTTACATTTTGCCATCCACTCAAATGCCGGTCCCGAATCGTTGTCGGGCCGTCTGATGGGCACCGACGTTTATTATTATCCGACAAGTGTAGGAGGCAAGCTTCTTGCAGAGATAGTTGCTGACAACTTCAAGTCCATATACCCATATCCTGACAAGGTAAAAACAAGAACCTCTACAAGCTTTGCGGAATTAAAGCGCACCACTGCCCCTGCGGTACTGGTTGAAGTTGCATATCACGACAATGCCGAGGATGCAGACTGGATAAAGAACAACATAGATGCCATTGCCAAAAACTTCACTGATTCAATAATAGAATATCTTGACGAAGAAGGAGCTGAGGACGGCATCTCAGCACAAGTGGTAACCATGGGCTCACGCCTTAATATGCGTTCCGCACCCACAATTTTCTCACCAATCGTCAGAAAAATACCCAACGGAGCGACTGTTACGGTGCTTGAACGCAACGGAAATTGGTACAAGATTTCCTATTCAGGTCAGCAGGGCTACGTTTCAAAGAGATATCTTTCTTTCCTATAACAAAATGACCGAGCTTTTTTATGAGCTCGGTCATTTATTTTAATCGGTTTAATACTCTATTGTATAAAGATTTCCTTGATTATCCGAATAATAGCACACTCCTTCATAAAAATCTATGAATTCAGGCTCGATATCAATACCGAAATCTGCAAACTTAACGTAAAGCTCCTCGCACTTATTCTCACACGATATGACTCTCATGGCAGCGGGGGCATTTTGGCTGTTTGTAAAGCCTTCAAGAGAATAAATTTTTCCGTCGTGTGCACATGCCCCCTGCACGTAACGGTGATAGGGCACGTCGAACATATCTGTTATGTCTTCCTTTTCAAGAACAAGAGTGGGCACACCAAACGCATTATCGTTTTTCCATTCGGAAAGAGGCGGAAGTTTAAACGAGAAATAACGTGAAGATTCCGCCTTATCGCGCATGGTAAACGCCCAATAAAGCCCCGTATCGCGGTCGATAGCGAAATTACCAAACGGACGCACATCCTCGTCGCAAGAGCTCCAAAGGCTATAATCATCAACAAATGCAATTTTTATGATTCCGACAAGAGCAGTCTTGAATTCGGTACCGTTTCTGACTATTCGGTAAACACAGCAAACGCCTTTAAGCTTATCGGGCTTTGCGGCATAATTATTGTATACGTTTGAATAAAGAAGCGGAAATTCGTCACCTTCCTCGTAATACTCTGTTCCAAACACCACAGAGTTACTGTGAGGGGTTATATCTTCTATTCTGTCGAGAAAAAAGGATGACAGCATTTCTATCTGCGCACCGCCTGCATTCACCTTATTCATATCATAAACAGCGCACGATCCGTCCGAATCAAATCTGAAGAGAAAGCCTCCCCAAATTGCGCCATCCTGACCAAACTTTATTTTTGCAATATTTTCAATAGTCATAACAAAATCTCCCATCGTATTCATTGATATTATTCTACTACTCCAAAAGATAAAAATCAAGTAAAAAAAGAAAATCCCGAAGATTTTCATCTTCGGGATAAATCCTTATTAAAGTTCATCAACAAGTGTGATAGCTGTAATGTGGGGGTTCATGCCCTCATACCAGTAAAGGAAGCCTTCTACGTCAACAAGCTCGCCTCCGGTAAGAGCGGAAACTGCTTTGTAAACATCGGTAGACTCACCGGTGAGATAGATCTCAACGCAGAACTCGTAGGACTTGCCATCCTTACCGAGAGTAACGTAGATATCGTCGCCGGGCTTACCGTTCTTGAATTCAACCTTCTCAACTGTCATTCCCTTGAAGGAAACAAATTCATTCTGATGAGCGATGAGCTCGTCGGTTCCGAGAAGTGCGGTAGCATCAAATGCTTCAGCAACGAAAGTATCAGCGCCTTCAACAAATTCGAAGGTAGCGTTCATAACTTCAACTTCGCCTGCCCATTCACCCTTGGTACCGGTTACACGAATCTTGGTGCCGGGAACGAGCTTTGCAGCGTCTGCTTCAGAGCAAGCAAGCTCATATACGAAATATGCGCCATCGGGGCTCTGGCAGTAAACGGTGATCTTATTTTCCCACCATGACTGATGTGCCTGAACATAAGTCTCAACAACAACATTTGCATCAAGCTCAGCTGCAATGTAATCAGCGTGAGACATAATAGCGGGAGTCTCTTCCTTGGGAGTGTCGATATCAGCATCGGAAGCTGCGGGTTCCTGAACATCGGTATCAGGAGCGGGAGTCTCAACGTCAGTATCAGAAGCAGGTGTCTTGTCGGTATCATCGGAGCAAGCAGCAAACGCGAGCACCATGATGAGAACAAGCATAAGTGAAAGAATCTTTTTCATTTTTTTCTCCTCAACATAAAATAATAATGTTAGTTTTACTTGTTTTACAAGCTTTGAATATATTATACAACTATTTTCACAAAAATCAATATGTTTTTTCGATAAAATTAATGTTTTTTGTTCTTTATTTTTGTTACAGTAACATAAACAATTATACCAATCCAACAAGCTCCCAGTGTCCACAAGAGTGCTTTTGCACCCGCGGGAAGACTGCCAAAAGTAAGCTCTCCTCGCGAAAGCTCTATTTCATTAAGATGGTAAAGTCCCGCAACCTTTTCATAAAGTGCGCTTATATACTCATCATCTATGCTCTTCCCTGCTCTTGTATCGGTATTCACCTGTTCGATAAGCTCGCCTGCGGCATTTCTGAGATCCGCTGAGCCGTTAAACACGGGAGTTACAAAAGTATTATCGGTATTCTCTATCAAAAGCTTAACAGCACGGAGCTTTATTTCGTAGTAAAACTCGTCGTCCTCTCCTTCTCTTGAAAGATAATCAACGTACTCGGGACTTTCCTGAGCTTTGATGGTAACGGGCACATACCCCTCTGTCTGAGAATAGGGTATCTGTACGCTGTTTGTCAGAAGAAACTGACAGAAAAGCCAGGATGCAAGTACCACCTGAGGGTCATCTTTGTTGAACACACACACCGACGGTCCTTGTGATATCATCAAAGGATTCGACAAGTCAAACTGAGGAATGGTCATTACCTCGGTTTCAAAATCAACAATCTCCGACTCTTTTATATCAACAAGCGGAGCCTCGCTTCCCATCCAGGTAGCACCGGCGGTTGAGTCTATTGCAAATATACACTGTCCCTTATTCAGATGGTTCGCAGGATATGAAACCTTTTTAAAGGTATTGAAGGAACGAAGCTCCGAATGCTTTGATATCTCCTTCAGAAAAGCTTCGGTGGTAGGATTGAAAATACCTATTTCTCCGTAAACAGTTGAATAATCCGCACCTTGCTGATAGAGCGCCTGTATCATCATATTATCGGTAGACTTATAGATAAACGGAGTGAGTCGCTTTTGCCCGTTTACAATGAAATTACCATCCTCATCCTTTGCCATTGCGGCATCGGACACCTCCCAGATGAAATCCCACGTCAGTGTTTCGGGGAGCGTATAGCCAAGCTTTTCGACATATGTCTTATTGACATAACACACCTCGGTTGAGCGCATAAACGGAACTGCATAATAATTTCCGCCGAATTCGCATTCCTTTATAAACTTAGGTACAAGTTCGTCAAACTCAGGAGAATCAAACCTTACCTCACTTCCTCCGAGTCCGTACTTTTCGTTCTCAAAAAGTGAGTTAAGGGAGACTACGGAGTTTTCGTTTGTAAGATATGTTGCAATATGGTCAGGATAAGTGATACAGACGTTTGGAGTTGTATCGGTAGAAAAATTCGTGATGACGTCGCTGTATATCCTGCCGTAATCGGTATAGAGCTTAAGATTCACCTTAATATTCGGGTAAAGCGCCTCGAAATCCTCTATCGCCTTCTCGTATATTGCGACCTGATTCATATTGGTATCGTTCTTTGCCCAAAAGGATATCTCATACTCTCTTGACGTATCAAACGTATCGGGGACCTCATATGCCTCTTTGGTATCTGCACCGTGACAGGAAAAAAGAAGTGAGCATAAAAGCAGGAGAAATAAGATAACAGCGGTTTTTTTCATCCCTTCATTCCTCCTCTCGAAACGCCCTCCATTATTCTCTTTTTAAATATAAGGAACAGCACGATAAGGGGAGCGGATATAACGACTACAGCCGCCATCATTGACGGAATATCGTCACGCCCCATTGCCGACTCTCGAATTTTTTGAATTCCGTTTGAAACAAGATAATACCGAGGGTCATCTACGGCAAGTCTCGGCCAAACAAACGAGTTCCAGCACTCAATCACCTTAAGCACAGTAATAGTAATCACGGTGGGCTTACAGATAGGAACCATGACCTTTACAAGATACCTGAAGTCAGAGGTTCCGTCCACCTTTGCCGCGTGGTAAAGCTCGTTCGGTATCTGAGAAAAGTTTTCTTTCAAAAGATAAATATAAAAGACAGAAGCAACACTCGGAAGGATAAGACCCGAAAACGTATTTCTCAGCTCTAAATTCGTTATCGTAACGTAATTCGTTATCACGACAAGCTCTGTCGGTATCATCATGAGAGACAGGAATAGCGTGAATATGATATTTTTTCCCTTGAATTCAAGTCTTGAAAAGGCAAATGCCGCAAGTATTGTTACAACAAGCATTACCGCTGTTGTAATAACAGTAAATACTAAGGTGTTGGCAAGGTATCTCAAAAGTCCCATGTCACTTGAGAAGACCTTTGCGTAATTTTCAAAGGTAGGAGAAAGAGTAAAAAACACAGGGGTCTGTTCAAAGTTATACGCACCGCTGTCCTTTACTGAGGTAAGTATCATCCAATAGAACGGAAAAAGTACTATAAGAGCCCATACAGCAAGCAATACGTATACCACCGTGCGAAGAGCGACACTGCGGCGACGCTCTGTTTTTTCAGTTTTTTCGTAATTCATAAAAACCTCTTAATTATAATGCACATGCTTTTTGGAAACGAGAAGGTTTATACAGGTTATGGTGAGCACTATTACAAAAAGTATGATTGCCGCCGCGGAGGCGTATGAGGGATATCCGCCCGTACCGCTGTACAGCATATCGTAAACGTATCCGACGATAGTATTCATTTCAGCAACGTTGAGGTTCTCCCCGAAAAGGGCAACCGCATCCGAATACGCCTTAAACGCTCCGATAAATCCCGTAATGACAAGGTAAAATATGGTGGGAGATATCATGGGGATGGTTATCTTGCGAAAAACCCTGAAGCGAGGAGTGCCGTCTATTTTTGCGGCATTGTAATAGGTCTCATTAACAGATGCAAGAGCAGAAGTCAGAACAAGCACCTTGAATGGCATTACCACCCATATCGTATAAACGCAAAGCACCAGCATTTTCGCCCAATACGGGCCCGCGATAAAGTCGATAGTATCTACTCCGAAAAAATTCAGAAGATTGTTTATAAGTCCCGGAGTATGTTCGTCCACGGGTCTGAAGAGGATAAAAAATACAAGTCCTACCGCAAGGGTATTGGTAACGTAGGGTAAAAAGTATATTGTTTGAAAAAGATTGCGAAGCTTTTTTATGGATGAGAGCCCCACAGAAATAAGAAGTGCAATAAGAGTGGAAAGAGGTACGGTTATCATTACAAGGATAAACGTATTCTTAAGAGCCTGTATAAAATACGGGTCGTGAAGCACATACGAAAAATTGTAAGTGCCGCTTCCGAAATATGATTGTGATGTGAAATTATACCCTTCCTGAAAGGAATATATCAGAACGTCAACAAGCGGATAAACGAGAAACGCACCGATAAAAAGTATCGCGGGAAGAAGATAAAGCCACGCCTTATAATTATTTTCTTTCATTTCTTCCCCCTTCAAACTTCAAGCGTTCGCCCGTTTCCTTGGAGAACACAAACATTTTATCGGGAGCAATATCAAACTTCACCAAGGCTCCGCCAACATGTGACGCAGCCTCCGAATCGACAATGGCGCGCACAAGCGGATTGTGTGATTTTTTATTAGTACAAACAACGCTCACGTCACGTCCCATGACTTCAATTCTTTCAAGACTACAGGTGAAAGAGCCGTTTTCGTTTACGTCAAGTGCTTCGGGACGTATGGCAACGTCCACCTCTCCGTCGGGAAGCGTGGTGTCGATAATACAGTCATCTCCTATGTAAAGCTTGCCTTGTCTTACCTCACCGCCAAACACATTGATAGGCGGTGTACCGAGAAATTTCGCAACAAAAAGATTTAACGGATTGTCATATACTTCCTGCGGCTTGCCCGTTTGCTGAATGACACCTTCCTTCATTACAACAATGAGGTCCGAGATTGACATTGCCTCTTCTTGGTCATGAGTGACAAAAACAGTAGTAACAGATGTGGTGCGCTGAATGCGTCTTATCTCCTCACGGGTCTGCAGACGAAGTCTTGCATCAAGATTTGACAAAGGCTCATCAAGAAGAAGTATTCTCGGATTCTTAACGAGGGCGCGCGCAATGGCAACTCTCTGTTGCTGTCCGCCTGACAGCTCGGACGGTTTTCTGTCCATAAGGGTGTCAATCTGCACAAGACGTGCCACCTCAAGTGCCTTTTGCAGCATCACATCTTTTGAGAGCTTTTCTTCACCGCGCAGATTCTCAAGCGGGAAGGTTATATTCTCTTTAACAGTGAGATGAGGATAAAGGGCATAGTTCTGGAACACAAGTCCCACGCCTCTTTTTTCTGCGGGAACCCCCGTCACGTCGTCGTCTCCAAAATATATTTTTCCGTCGGTGGGCTTCAAAAGTCCCGACAGAAGATTAAGCACCGTTGATTTTCCGCATCCAGACGGGCCGAGAAGTGCGATCAGTGTGCCGTCCTCAATATTCAGGGAAACGTTATTTACAGCAATAACGTCATCACCCTTTTTATTTCTGTTGGGGAATTTTTTCGTTAAATTCTCAAGCGTAACCTTCATTCAAGCTCGCTCCTTTCAATAGTTAGTTTCATTATATAACATATCATCGCATTTTTCAAGCTTTTAAAACAAAAAAAACGCACCCGAGAATCTCGGGCGCATAGTATTATAAATTAAATTCAAGTCCGTCGTTTGCGAACACAATTTTCTGTTCCGGAAGCATCTTCATGAGGTCATATGCAGTATGCTGACGAATATAGGTGGAATAGTGGTTTATACAAACCTGTTTGATATTGTCCCTGTCTTTGAGAAGAGGATAATACTTATCGGGTGCCCAAAAATGAGCAAGCTCGAGGATTGCAAGGTCAAAGCCGCGATCAAATTCTTCAAGAGGAAGGTCGGCAAGTGCGTCACCGTTAAGCGCCTCGGGAGATGCAACGTCTCCTGAGAAATACACTCTCTTCCCCTCAGCTTCAAGCACGTAGGAGAATGACTCGGCAATATGTCGCGTTCTATAAGCGGTAAGCTTGATAATACCATCATCGTATACAAAGCCATCATCAACGTGACCGAACTTAAAATCACGCATCTTATGTCCAAGGCAGGAAATCCACTCTGAGATTGCCGCAACGAATCTGTCGGTATCTCCGGGGAAATAGAATTCGGTATTCGTTTTAGTATAATACCACGAGCAAAGGTCAATAAAGGATATAAGTCCGTTGGTGTGGTCGCCGTGCATATGCGTGATAAAGCAAGCCTTAATGCTCTCGGGCGGCATACCTCGGTCTGCAAGCTGTTCAATTGACTGCGTACCCATATCAATAAAGTAGCGCGCACCGCCTACCTCAATAAGTATTGACGAGCAACGGCGGTTTGCCTCAGGAAATCCGTGAGATGAACCAAAAAATACTATTCTCATAAAAGCCTCCGATTTTACAATACATTTAACTTAATTTTAACATATTTCAGATTTTTTTATATACAGATTTTTACATATTATAGCATATTTTTATTATTGGATAAAAAGTTTGTTTCTATTGACAAATGAGAAAACGTGTGATATAATACATTTAACAATTAGGTTAAATGTTAAATAAAAGGGGTAACCATGGGACTTCAAAACACACTCAAAGCACTATCCGACCCCATACGTCGCGAAATACTTAATATGCTCAAAAACGGAAGAATGTCAGCAGGAGACATATGTAAAAATTTCGACGTAACGGGAGCCTCCATATCGCGTCACCTGTCTGTATTAAAGGATGCTGACCTGATACGTGACACACGCGAGGGCAAATTTATTTATTATGAGCTTAACACCTCTGTGCTTGAGGAAATAATGTTATGGATCAAAATGCTGACAGGAGATAAAGACAATGCTGAAAAATAACAAAACACCACTCATAGTGTCCTCTTTTTTAATAATGCTTCCAATACTCGTACACCTCTTTGTCGAGAACTTTTTATCGGGTATGCTCTTTATGCCTACATTGCTTCTTGTACTGCATTGGGTTTGCATTCTCGTTACAGCATACGACAACAAAAGCAATTGTCAAAGCTCAAAGATTTTCGGAATCGTATTATGGATTATCCCCGCGATATCGATCATCGTAAGCACAACGACATACCTGTTTTCGGTTAACATCATTAAAAGCCCTCATATCCCATTATACATTCTCATTGGCGCACTGTTCATAATGATTGGAAACTATATGCCGAAAACACGTCAAAACCGTACTATAGGAATTAAAGTAAAATGGACTCTTCAGAGCGAAGCAAACTGGAATGCTACTCATAGAGTTGCGGGATTTACATGGGTCGCAATAGGTATAATAATACTTGCTTCGGCATTCCTTCCGATAAGCATCTGCATCCCCGTATTTATAATATCCGTTTTTTTCGGTGTTCTGATTCCCACTGTATACTCCTACAAATTCTACAAAAAGGAGCTTCAGGATAACACCGAGTTCAAAGAAGTCAAATTTCCAAAAAGGACTAAAAAGATATCAATAATTGCAACAATACTTATAACAATAATTATCGTATTGGTATGCTTTACGGGTGAGATAACCTACTCACTGGGTGAAAGCTCCCTTAAGGTTGACAGTATATGGTGGAGTGAGTTAAAAATAGAATACAGCGACATAAACAGTGTGAATCTTATCAAAGACTGTGACTTTGGTACAAGAATAAGCGGATTCGGAACGCCGCGCCTTTCTATCGGTTTCTTCAAAAACAAGGTATATAATTCGTATTCTCTGTACGCATATACAAACAACAGCACCGCCATCGAGCTTGGTGTCGAAGGAAAGATAATACTCATAAACGCTAAAAGTCACGATGAGACAGTCAGTCTTTTTGAGAAAATATCAGAACGCATAAAATAAATATGAGGCTGTCTCGGACAGCCTCATATTTATTTTACTATTACCGACACTCCGTCGGGAATTGCAGTGACCGTGGGATTCTTTTTTGAAATAAGCTTTTTTGCCTTTTCAAGTGCTTCTGAGAGTGAATGTGCGGGAATCATGTGCATCTCTTCTACCACAGAATCAGGCATTTCCGAAACGTATACGATGCGAGCTCGTTTCATGATTCGTATAATTATCTGCGTCATCCACTGGTCGGGAAGGGTTTCTCCCCTGCCTCGTGCAAGAAGCTGTGCTTCTGTTTTCAAAATATCCTTTTCATCAGCCATTTGGTGATAAAAATGGTCGCCTCCTATTCCGTCATTGGAGCGTGCGAGCATTATTATGACTCCGCCATCCTTGACGGTAGGCTCAGCGGCGGTCATTCCCTTGACGGACTGATAAACGTTTTGATCGAGAGGATAACCTCCGTTTGTGGTAATAACAATATCCGACTCAACTGCCTTTACTTCACACAGCGAGGAAATAAATTCCACTCCCTTTTCATGCGCCTTTTTAAAATCACCCGCTGTGGCAAATATGACTTTTTTATCGGCGTTAAGTACAACGTTTACAATATACGCAAGTCCCACCTTTTCAGCCGCCCACAGCATATCATTATGTATAGGATTGTTTTCAAGTATTCCTGTTCTCGAAAACGGACTTGCGACAAACTCAGCGCAATGATTTGCAAGAACGGTCGCTCTGCCCGAAATTCCGGGCAAAACACTCTTTCGTCCTCCGGAGAAGCCCGCAAAAAAGTGAGGTTCTATAAAGCCTTCGGCAACAAGCAAATCCGCATCGCAAGCTATTTTATTTATTTCGCATATTCCTCCTGACGGAAGAGTTCCGATATTTACAAGCTTACCTCTCTCGTCGCAGTCATGAACGTATATTTTTTCGTGATTGACAATATCCTCTCCGAATTTTGATACAAGCTCATCGCGGGTAGTCCCTCTGTGACAGCCCGTAGCAATAAGGATAGTGACGTCAGCCTCGGGATTGCCTTCTCTTATTTCAGAGAGCATGTAAGGAATTATGACCTTGCTTGGTACGGGACGTGTATGGTCGGAAGCGATTATAACGACCTTATTTTTCCCTTTTGCAAGCTCGGTAAGACGGGGCGCGCCAACAGGTGATTCCATTGCCTTTTTAACAAGCTCGGACTCCGAAAATTCGGGGGTATATTCATTTATATTTGATTCAAGCACGGCAGAAAGCTCACTTCCGAACTCATGCTCGATATGCTCCTTACCGTATGGGAATTTTATCTTCATGTTTTTTCCTTTCACAAAGTCTGTTAATCACACTCACCGATATCGGTTACTGCTTTTTAAAATTCTAACACATACATATAAAATTTGCAAGAAAAAAATCCTGCCTTAAAGACAGGATTTTTAAAGCGTTATATTACAAGATTCATCATGAAGCTTTATAAGCTCTTCGCAATTATGTGCCGAATACCAACAAACATATTATTTCACCATATTGAGCCTGTACGTATCTTCAATAACCCGAAGCGCCTTGAGTGATTCCTCCGCTGTAACCATAGGATCGGTACCGTTTATCACGGCTTGTATAAAATCACGGAATTGAGCAATGTGATTATTATACGGCATTGCCATCGGATCGGAGGCTGTTGAGGTGGATATTTTAGAGGAGTTATCAATAAGCGTTTCATTCCCTACAACAAGCTTTTCTATGTTCGCCTCTGTAAGTATCAGATGGCCATTGCTTCCGATTATCTCCATGCGTCTGCCAAAGCCCGGATATGCACAGGTAGATGCCTCTATAACACCTACAGCACCATTATCAAACTCAAGCATAGCTATCGCTGTGTCCTCTGCTTCTATACTGTGAAAGGATGCCTTTGCAAACGATGCACGCACATTTGCGTTACCTGCAATGTAAAGGAAAAGGTCTACACCGTGAAAGCCCTGATTTATGAGAGCAGCGCCGCCGTCAACTGATTTTGTTCCTCTCCAGTTGCTGCTTTTGTAATACTCGGGATCGCGCCAATATTTCATATAAAGGTCGCACATTACAAGCTTCCCGAGAACCCCGCTTTCAACAATACTTTTAGCCTTTGCGATATCGGGAGAGAATCTGAACTGTGAAATAACCGTAAGCTTTACCGAATTCTTTTTACAAGCATTTATGATTATGTCAACATCCGAGGTCTTTATAGCTAAAGGCTTTTCGCATATAATATGCTTACCCGCCTCTGCCGCACGAATGACCTGCTCGGTGTGAAATCCGCTCGGGGTACAAATACACACTGCGTCAATTTCCGGAGAAGCAAGCATATCGTCATAGGTGTCATAAACTTTTGCCGGATACTTTTCCGCAAATTTTTCTGCCCTTTCGCGAATCATATCACAAACACCGACAAGTTTTGCGTTATCTATCTTTTCAACCGATATAGCATGAAAATCAGATGCCATACCAGTTCCGAGAATACCGAATTTAATCGTTCTCTGTTCCATACCATCTACCGCCCTGTTTTTTATCAGCATCAGTGTCAAGGAGTTGCTCGTGATTTTCAACAACCTTGCGGAAGGCTTTAGCGTAAGTCTCTATCCATTCCTTATCAAAATGCTTGAACCAAGGTGCAGAGAAGCAGTATATAGATTCAGATTTTTTACATTTATCATCGTCCTCACGCACGTCACGCTCGGCATATTCAATTCTTGAAGGAACGCCTGAATTTCTTAAATCAAAATTCTTGAAGAATGCGTGGGTGTGGAGACAGAAGTTGCCCCCCTCCCAACAAGTTGTAAAGCCTTCGGCACGAATCGCCTCGCAGAACTTCTTTACGGAAAGTCCGTGAAGCTCGTCGGGGTTATAGTAGCCGTGAGGGATATAGTATCCTCCCATATGAGAGCCTTCCGCCTCATTTACACGGAGGGGATGAAGTCCGGGGAGGTCTTCAATGAGATCAAAGAAATAGTTCATCGCACGTCTGATCTCTGCGGTACGCTCGTCATAATACTTAAGCTGAACTCTTGCAAGTGCCGTACAAAGCTGATTTGCACGTCCCTTGATACCGCCGAGTGCAATGTGTGAAAAGCCCTTGATGTCTTCACATTCCTTAATATAAGCCTCGTTGTTTCTCTCGTAATGACCGAAAGCCATAGCGCGTTCGTAGCAAATTCTATCGTCGGTTACAAGCATACCAAGCTCGCCTGCCGCAAACGACTTCTGACTCATCATAGACATCGCGGCAACGTCTCCGAAGGTACCGACCTTGCGTCCCTTATACATTGCGCCGTGTGCGTGTGAAACATCCTCAATAACCTTAAGGTTATACTTCTTTGCTATAGGCATTATCTTATCCATATCGCAAGGATAAGAGTAATAATGAACCACCATTATAGCCTTGGTTTTAGGGGTGATACACCTTTCAAGGTCATCGGGGTCAAGACTCAAATGCTCGTCGATATTACAAAATACGGCTGAAGCACCAAAGTTTATTGCCTGAGAAACACTTCCCCAATATGTCTTGGTAGGGCAGATAATTTCGTCACCATTGCCAAGTCCTATAGCGTACATTGCGGCGGTAAGGGCTGCCGTACCGTTACAATATGCGATAGCGTATTCTCTTCCCTGCCATGCGGCAAACTCATCCTGAAATTTGGTTGTAATATCAAGAGTTGAAAACTTGTTGTTACGGATAACGTCGAGTGCTGCCTCTTCATCCTCTTCCGTAATGATAGGCCATTTAAAAAGGTCTTTCGGTATTTTTTCTTTTTCTATTGTCGGAGTTCCACCAAGTAATGCGAGTTTTTCCATGTTTTTTCTCCTTATAATTTGAGTAGTTTAATCGTTTTTTCTCCTTATAATTTGAGTAGTTTAATCGCGTTTTCTCTTGCTATCTTACGCCACGTCTCATGGCTGAGCCTTTTTTCAGCGTACATCTTACGCAAAAAGTCATCCATAAGATACTGATGTGTGTTTGCCACCGCACAAATATCACATCCGTAGAGTATTCTGTCTGAAAACTCTTCAAGAAACCTTTCGGCATAATCCGGGTCGCGTGCCAGTGCATTCCATCCGCTGCCCGCAGATATGTCGCACCAAAGATTGGGGTATTTGCGCAGAAGTTCGGCTATTCTTCCCTCTGTTACCTTTCCTTTCGGGGCACCGCCTCTCTGCTCCTCGGGGCAATCGTTTGATATTTCGCACCAGAACGCCTGTGAATGTCCGATAAGCTGAAGCTTCGGATGCTTTTGAAGCATTTTCTCGATTCTCGGAAGTCCCGCTTCGTCAACGAGTCCGTAGCTTCCTCCGAACTTTGTATGAATATGAATAAGTACAGGCATTTCGTACTTTTCGGCATAGAAAAAAAGATTATCAACCATCGGGTCATCTGCGTACAGCTGACAGGTCAATTCGCCAACACCCTTAGCACCAAGCTTCTTATAATGCTCGAAAAGCGGTGACAAATCACAGTCGGGATTATTCTGTAATGCACGAGGGTCTATACTGCAGAACCACAAAAATCTTTCGGGATATTTATCAGATACATATTTTGCGCCTTCAGACGTCATAGGCGTCATCTGACCTTCTGCCGCATTCAGCGGGAGTATGACTCCCTTTTCTATATTAAGCTTATCATAATGCTCAATTACCTCCTCTGCCGAGCAAAAGCGTCCCTGCCACTTGCAGTCGGGAGCATACTCGGGGAATGCGGTAACGTGAGCGTGTATATCTATTCTTTTAACACTGTCCATAATTTGCGCCTCCTTACAAAATCATTATAAATCACAAAAAAATAAAAATCAATGCACTGCATTGATTTTTATTTGGACAATATTGCTCGGTCACGCATTGGTGAATGACCAAATCTTTTTTTATAGCATCTCGAAAAATACGCCATATCGTCAAAGCCGCACTGCAAAGAAATCTCGCTGATGCTCTTTGCTGTGGTTTTTATCAAAACTCCGGCTATCTGCAATCTGTACTCGTTTCTGTACTCAATGGCGCTCATTGAGGTAGATTCCTTAAATATTCTGCAAAAGTGACATTTGCTGACACCGCAAGCCACGGCAAGCTCATCCACTGTATAATTCACAGAACAGTTTTCCCGTATCATCTTTATTGCGGGATATATCACCTCGTAATACTTAAGGCTTTTATCGGACGGGTGCTTTGCAGGACGAGTATCCTTATACAGCCTGAAAAGTCGGGTAAACATATCAAGAACGAGGGCTTTGACAGATAACTCATAGTACTTGCCCTTTTCTTTTATCTCCTCAACTATACGAAGGATAATACCCGAAAGATATTTATCGTTTCTTATAAGAGTTTCGATCCTTCCTCTTTCGTTCATAAAAAGGTATCTCAAATCAAGAAGACTGCTTTCCCCCGAAAAGAAGTCAAGTCCGATCATCAAAAGATGATACTTGCCTTTTTCTTCCGCATAATTTACCGTTGAGTGAAATTCAAACGGATTTATAACAACGATATCACCCGGCTCTGTAACAACACTCTCATTGCCGATGTGAAGAGTAGAGCTGCCCTCGATAAAATACTTTATCTCTATTTCTTCGTGAAACACCTTGTAAAAATCCGCAACACTGTCTATCCTTGAGATTCTGTCAGGAATAACAATTATTCTGAAATCTTCTTTTTCAAATACTATTTCATTCTTTTTGTCCATAACACGTCTACCTGTTTATAAAAAAGTGTTTTAACACTTCAACTCCCATCCCCCACGCTGGGGGAAAAGAGGTACACTTTTTGTAATATGCAAAATTACTCACAATGCGAGTAATTTCCTATAAGATAAAGAAGACTATATCCCCATTTAGAATACAGTCTTCTTATACTTTTAGTTTTACTGATTATTCTGACAATTGGTGCATCCTACAGCGGGATTGTACTTTGCTCCGCACTTTGTGCAGAACACGGTAGTCTCAGCATTTGCGGGAGAAACATAGGTGTTTACAGGTATGTTGAAGTTAGGCATCTGAGGATTGAACATATCCTGTTTCTTTTCGCCCGAAAGTCTGTTATTTATCTCGATAACATTCTTTACAAGAAGAATTATGAGCATAAAGCATTCGTATGAGATACGGATTGCGATAGGACCGAGAAGCATGACTAAAAATCCGCCGAGAGGCTCTTGAAAAATGCTGAAGAAACCAAACACTATTATCCAAATGGTAGCAAAAATGTAAGTAAATTTTAAAATCTTTTCAAGAAACAGTGCCTTAAAATTAAATACATCATGCAACCAACGGAAAAACGCAGGCAATCGTTCCCTTTTTTTAGCGGGAGTAATAAGTATAACCGAGAGAATAGCACAAGTAAGTGCCGCTACAATAGAGAAAATCGTTACAAAAATCACATATGATTCTGACATAAATACCTCCTGAAAAATTATTCACCCAATCTTAGCACAAGATTAAAGATAAGTCAATGTATTTTTTCATTTTTCACGTTTTTTCTTGCATGTCCGACGGTTTGCGCCTTTTGTATACGCGCAATTCTGCGTCTGCGCCGTTTAACCGATATTCTGATAAAAGTATATGTCAAAACAGCAAATAAAACGGATGATAAAAACCAGGTTATCGCCTTTACATAAGGATTTGCAAAAAAGGCGGCTATCCTATCAAAAACAAAAAGGCTTGTGCTTCTTTCAATATTTGTAGTTGCAACAAGATCTGTTTCTCCAAGCAATTCATCACCGTAATAGGCGCCAACCTTGCCAAAAGCGTCGCCCGCATTGACAGGAGCTTCAAAAACATCCTTGTAAAGAGTTGTTTTAAACGTTATATCGCGCTCGAGGTCAAGCGTTACAGGAAGAAGTGCCGTTATCTTATCCTTTGAGACAAGTATCATTCTGTCCTTGTCGCTACCGAGCGATACCTCAACGTCATGAAGCACTTCACTTTTGGGAAGCACCTCGCGGTAAGCAAAGCCTTCCTTTGAATACTTCATCATGGACTTGACGTCATTCATATATATGTAATCGTAGTTTTTAACGCTTCCGCCCGAAACAATAACGATGTTCATAAGTCCGTCGTTATCAAAAACCGTAGCCATGCACCATCCCGCCTCATTCGTCATACCGACATTAAGTCCGCGGGTATTCGGAGTATAGTGTCTGAGCCAGTGAGTATCGTCAAAAAAAAGATTCTGATTTGTGAACGTTCGCTTTTTTGACATATTGGTGGCGGGCATTTCATAGTTCACCATGGAAGATATATCAAGAAGCAATTTTGAAGCCGATGCCTCGGTGCATATCAAAGCCTGATCGGAAAGAGTAGTAAGCATATATGAAGAATGATATCCGCTGGGATTGGCATAGCTTGTATGCAAGGCACCTATATCACGCGCCCTGTCATTCATCATCTCCACAAAGGCGTTAACTGTTCCTCCTACCGTTTCGGCAATAACGTATGCCGCATCGTTACCGCTTCCTATAAGCGTTGCAACTATAAGGTCGTAAAAGGATACCTCTTCCCCCACTTTAAGCCCTATTTTATTGCCCTTGACTCCTTCAAGTGCAGATTCGGTGACCGTAACCGTAAAATTCTCTCCTTGTGTCTCATAATACTCACAGGCAAGAATTCCCGTCATAATCTTTACAAGCGATGCGGGATAAATTATGGAATCCGCACCTTTGTCAAATAAGACCTTTCCCGTTTCAACGTTATATACGATTCCGTACCTTGAATCTATATCGGGGATTCCACTTTCAACGGTCCCCTCCTCGGAATAGCAGGTAACAGAAAAAGCAAAAAGCAAAAAGAGGAGAAGGGCTATTATTTTTTTCATTTATTTTCCTCGTTTTTAAAATATTCGATTGCAGACAAAACGTCATTTTTCAAGACGCATGACAGTTTATCAAGAGACTCGAACTGTTCTTCCGAGCGATGCATCCTGTAAAACTCCACCCTTATTTCTTCTCCGTAAATATCCTTATCAAACCCTATGATATGAGTCTCACACACACACTGAGTCTCACCGTCGCGAACCGTCGGACGAACCCCGATATTCGTTACGGAAATCCACTCATTGCCACCGTAAACAGTCTTTGTAAAATACACACCTCGACACGGTGCAATCTGTCCCTCGGGAATTTTAATGTTCACTGTGGGGAAACCGAGCTTGTGCCCTATTCTGTGTCCGTGAACAACAGTTTCGGTAACAGAGTAAGGGCGTGTCAAAAGGAGTCTTGCTGTATCGACCTTGCCTTCTTCGATGAGTGCCCTAATTCTCCCCGAGCTTACGGGAAGCTCTCCCGCACACACCGGTGGTATCACGAAAAGCGGGATTCTGTAAACCGAAAGAAGCGAGCGCAGTGTGTCAACGTCTCCCGTGTTATCCTTCCCGAAGCGGAAATTATATCCGCAGACAACAAAGGTTGCCGAAAGCTTTGAAACAAGCACCTCTTCCACAAACCGCGAAGGAATCATATCGCAAACATCCGAGAAAGAATCATAAACAACAGAGTCTGCGCCAAGCTCCTTGAAAACACGTGTCTTTTCTTCGCTTGTATAGATGCATTTTGTATCAAGCTCGGGAAAAAGAATTTTTCTCGGATGCTCGAAAAAAGTATAGATAACCGAAGTCGATGTTTCTTTGTGAGCCTCAGCCACCGCCTTCTTTATAAGCTCTCTGTGACCGATATGAACTCCGTCGAAAAATCCGAGTGCCACAACAGAGGAAGAAAGTGTCGGGCAAGTATTAGTGTAAATATGCATTTAAAATTTACTCCGAATCAGTTTATAACGACGCCTTTTTTAAGTAAGATATTAGCGTAAATTGCACTCTCACCCGTGGCAATAATGGCATACGCCTTCTTAGCAACCTCGTAAAACTCCTGTCTTTCTATCTCACAGAAGACCGCCTCGCCTCTTGGGTCAACGTCGGAGACAAGTTTTTTGTAGACGTCCCATATAGGTGTTTCTACATTATCTCCCTTTACAACCTGCATGAGAGATACCGGCTTTTCAACGTATGTATCAAGCGGGAAGAACTTAAGTATAGCTTCAAGAAGCTCAGGCACGCCATGTCCGTCAGCACGTACAACTATTGCGTTTTTTCCCATGGATTCGGACGGAAAATTTCCGTCAGCAAGAAGTATGGTATCACCGTGTCCCATTTCGCAAAGAACCTTCAAAAGCTCAGGTGATATAATAGATGGTATTCCTTTAAGCATAATTTTTCTCCTTTAAACCCTTCTGTCCTCACCGTCTCCGAGACGAATAATATCAAGTTTATCCTCGGAGGGGGTGTAAACAATAATATCCATTTTTATAATTTTTGTATCTATAAAGGTCGAGCCTGTTACAACCTGTTTACAGGGGGCGGGGTTTGTATATTTTCCGTTGACCTCATACGGCTCCCAGAAGGAATCGCGATGGGTATGTCCGCTGAATATTGCAACAAGCTTTCCTTTTTTTGAAAAAACCTCAAGAATTTGCGTTGCTCTGTCGATATCGTCTATCCAGCCGCACAAGGCCGAAACATATGACATGGCTCTCCTTTTTCCGTTCCATACCTCAAGCATTGTCTCGGGATTTCCGTGATAAACGTTTGCGTAAAACGGCACGTGAGAGAGAATGACAACAGGTCTGTTTGTATCAAGCGCGGTTTTTTCAAGCCAATCGAGCTGTTTCTCGCCAAAGCTCCAGATTGGGGTCGGGTTCTCTTCCTCAAGGTCGGACTCATGCGGAAGCGATACCGTGACAAGGCGCACGGGGGCTTTATCAAAATCAATATAGTAATACGAGCCGTCGGAGGAATAAACCGCCTTGTCATTTCCGTATTTTCCTTTGACAACAGCGTTCCAGAAGTCCGGCTTGAAAAAGTCTGTGCCTATTGCATCGTGATTGCCGTTAACGTTTATGAGTGGGCATGAAGATGCCTTATGTATC
Source organism: Eubacteriales bacterium (assembly GCA_045660745.1). Classification (GTDB taxonomy): domain Bacteria; phylum Bacillota; class Clostridia; order Oscillospirales; family SIG627; genus RGIG6353. Next base: position 57,206 of record JAZREJ010000024.1, on the reverse strand, counting down.
TTAGTAAAAAGCTCCTCAAAGCGTCCTGCAAGCTCGTCATTTGGTATTTGAATCATCCTTCCGAGCATAGCGAAGGTATCGCCGAGATTTATAATGCCGTCAACATGTGTACTGCGGCAAAGCTTCTCAACGGTGTATATAAGCTTTTCGGAAAACTCGTGCTGCGCATCCATTGTATGCAAGTCTGTGAATACGGGAAAAACAAGAGTATCAGCTTTTCTCAAAGACTCAATTTTTGAAACTGCATTTTCAATACACGGCTCCACCAAATCAAAAAAAGCACTCATACTTCCTCCTGAAACGTCAAAACGCATCAAACTGTTTTCAGTTTATCACAAACGAGTATTTTTTTCAATAGAAAAAGCCTCAATAGTATTTACTTTTTTTCGTTTTCATTGTACAATAACAAAAACACTCCAAAGGAGACAAGAATGAATCTTACAAGTCCGTCAACAATCGCAGCACTCTGCGATGAGTTTCAGTTTAAATTCAAGAAAAAGTTCGGGCAGAACTTTCTCATAAATCCCGAGATACCGAGAAAAATAGCCGAGGCGTCTCTTACGTCAAGTCCTCCGAGTGCCTGTATAGAGATAGGTCCGGGTGCTGGAAGCATGACAAGTGAGCTTGCAAAAATATACGACAAGGTCACGGCGTTTGAGATAGACTCTCAGCTCATACCGCTTCTTGAAAAGACTCTTGCGGATTTTGATAACGTAACGGTGATAAACCGCGATATCCTTGAGGTAGACCTTAAACAGTACGTTGAAGAAAACTTTGAAGGATATTCGGTAACAGTTTGTGCCAATCTTCCCTACTACATTACAACCCCCATTGTAATGGAGCTTTTTGAAAGCCGTGCAAGGATAGACAAGATAGTTGTGATGATGCAAAAGGAGGTAGCGCAAAGGCTTGTGTCGAAGGCGGGAAGTGCCGATTACGGCTCAATCACTCCGACTGTCGGATATTTTGCCAAGGCTTCAAAGCTTTTTGACGTTGCGCCCGGAAACTTCATGCCTCGTCCCGACGTTACGTCAACTGTCGTACAGTTTGAGATACACAAAGCTCCGCCTGTATCGGTAAAAAACGAGGAATATCTATTCCGTACCATAAAGGGTGCGTTTGCACTCAGAAGAAAAACTCTTCAAAACTCCCTTGCAACCGAGTTCTCCCGTCTTTCAAAGGCGGAGCTTGCCGAGTGCTGCGAGGAAGCGGGCATCTCCCCCACGGCACGAGGCGAAACGCTCGACCTTCCATCTCTGGCAAGACTTTCGGACGTAATATTTGAAAAAGAAAATGCTTAAGACAAATAAAGCTCCTCAATGACGAGGAGCTTTCTTTATTACGGCAACGCCCAATGTAAAAACAAACACTAAAATCACAAACAGGTTTCCAACCAAGGTATACAGCGTGGTGCTGTTTATAAGCTCCACTCTTTCGGTGTGGGCAACCGTTTCATACGGCTCGGACATATATACTATCCTTCCGTGTTCATCAATAAACGAGCTGACGCCCGTGTTAGCACATCTGACAACCCAGCGTCGGTTTTCGACAGCTCGGAATACCGACTGTGCATTATGGTGGTAGAGAGCGTTAGAGTCTTTATACCATGAGTCGTTAGTTATAACGGCAATCATCTCGGCACCGTTCTTCGCACTGTCGCGTGCAAGAGACGTAAAAATAGAATCAAAGCAAACAAGTGCGCCTATCTCACCGTAACGTGTATCAAGGGTGTTTGATTCTGTTCCGTTTGAAAGGTCGTGGGACAGCATATTTATGTCAGTAAGAAAAGGCAGACAGGTCTCAAAAAAGTCTCTCCACGGAACGTACTCTCCAAAGGGCACAAGGTGTTGCTTAAAGTAAAGTGACGTTCCGTCCGAATCGACGTATATCGCAGCGTTATATGAGTCATTATCCGCGCCGTCGTGATATGCACCTATTATAAAAGCATTTTCGTTTTCGTCCACAAACGTCTTCACGGAATCCATATACCTTTCGTGAGACAAAATATTTGTAGGAACAGCGGTCTCGCTCCACACTATAAGGTCGGCATCCTTAACCTCCTCGGAAAGACCCATGTGAACATCAAAGGTACTCTTTCCTTTGAGCATGTCCCATTTTTCCTCCGTAAGGATGCTCGGTTGAACAACAGCCGCACTGATCTTGCCGTCAACGTTTGTCGGAACACTCATAATAACAGCACCGTAGGTTACATTTGCAACAAACACGGATATTGCGATTATAAGCCATTTCTTCGTTTTTGTTTTGTAAAAATATGCAATCATTGCGCTGATAAGCACAGTAATAAACGATAAAAAGTAAGGTCCGAAAAGAGACAGCGACTGAATATACGGCAAAAATCTATACTGAGTCAATGCTATCTGCCCCCAAGGGAAACCCACCCAACCAAGGGACTGAGTGTATTCGCAAAGGGTGAACAGTGACGCAAGTAAAAACGGTGTGAATGCCGTTGTTTTTTGTGATATTTTTTTAAAAATGCACAAGAAAAGCGCAAGCTCTATACCTTGAAAAAGCGATATTCCCACCCATCCTGTAAGCACTACGGCGACGGACGCGGCATTTGAAAGTCCGGCAAAATCAAGCGGATACAGAGAAATAAAATAATAATGCACTCCAAGATAATAAATGCTTGACCACCAAAAAGAAAGCTTGAGAGAGCTTTTAAAGCCGTCTGTATTATACAGGAAATAAAAGAAAAGCGCGGGAGAAACAAGTGCAAAAACAAAAAAATACGAAAAACTAAACGGCAAAGCGGTAAGTATTGCCGACAAGGCTGTAAGCATATATTTTCTTTTCATACCCGTCTCCTTTGCATATTATTTTCCGTACATATAAACAATATATACGAGGTGATAAAATGAAAAACAAAAAAGCTGAGAAGAAGACTCCCGTAAAAAAGACAAAAGTCCTATCAGATTTTTATTCTCCGGACACAGACCCACAGGGCTCTTACACAGGAAAATGTGAGAACCCTTATGAAAAGCCCGTTCAGGATGCAGATGATTTATAAACCGTGTCTTAAAAGCTCAACAGTCTTTGCGGGGTCTTCGCTCTTAAAAACAGCCGAGCCCGCAACAACCACAGTAAGACCTCGGTCAAGGAGTCGTTTTACGTTTTCCACATAAATGCCTCCGTCAGCCTGTATCTCGATATCTCTTCCCGATGCCTTCGCCATCTTTGAGCATTCCTCTATTTTATCAAGGCAGTGCTCTATGAGAGGCTGTCCGCCGCGTCCCGGCTCAACAGTCATTACAAGAATCATATCAAGCTTGTCAATAAGAGGAGCGATAACAGATGCGGGGGTATCGGGCTTTAGAGCGATTCCCGCCTTAACTCCATAGGAATGTATGAGGTCTACGGTCTTTTCTACATTATCACAGCTTTCGTAATGGAAGGTAATTATATCAGCACCCGCATCAACGAAATCCTTAATATAGCGGTGAGGCTCGATTATCATAAGATGAACGTCGAATATAAGTCCGACCTTGTTTCTCAGAGATTTGACAACACCCGCTCCGAAGGTTATATTGGGTACGAAAACTCCGTCCATGATGTCAAGGTGCACCCAGTCAGCACCGGCTTTTTCAAGCTTCAAAATTTCACTTCCAAACGAAGAAAAGTCACTTGCAAGCATTGAGGGGGAAATTTTAGTCATAGTTTTATTCTCCTTGATTTTTTTGTATTTTCTTGTTGTGTCGAATAACTTTTCAAATGAATAGTATAGTGTTGAAGATTCGTATCGCCGAATAAGAGGAGGACGTCTTAAAAAAAGGACGTGTGAAAATCTCTTTGAAGGCGGTACTTTATATATTTTTTGGGCGATTTTTAAAAATCGCTCATTTTTTTATTTGACAATAGCGAAAAAAACATTTATAATAGCAACGGCAATCAAAATTCACAGGAGTTCATATGTTAAGTTCCAAGGAAATTCTTAAAAAATTCGATCTGTACCCATTTGCAACTCTTGCAACCGATGCAAGCGGCAGTATAGTCTATAAAAATCTTATTACAAAAAGCATATATCCAAACATACACATAGGAGCAAAGCTTTCTGTGTATACCGATATCGACAACGGAACTGCAGGTGTTGTGCGGTCGGTATTCTACGGAGAGGAAATTTCCCTTCTCATACACAAATTTGATACTGACGGGATTCAAAACATCATTGCGGTATTTTCGCCCGCCTGTGCTCATCTTGTATTTACCGATGATGCACACGAGGGATATGAGGCTGTAATAAAAAATCTCATGGAAAAAGAAGACGGGCACGACGGCTACAAACAAAAGCACGCTTTGATACGCCACGTCAGCAAAAGCCTTGACCTTGCAAGAGCTTGCGGCAGGTTTGCACGCCTGTATCTTGACAACTGCGATTTTAACAAGTGTGAATGTGTTTCGGTAGCATCTTTCTTTAAGTCGCTATCAAACATCATGGAGAGAAGACTGACACTTGACATAAAATTGAATATAGATTCATACGACTCGGGCATAAACATCAGCATTGATAAACAAAGCTCCATGGTGCTTCTGAATCTCGTATGCTTTTCTGTCTCCGTTTCGGATGACAGAGAATTGAACGTGTCATTTGAGGAAAACGGCGGCTATATCAGAATCTCCATAAAATCAAAGTGCACATATGATATGAGTAAAATTTTCGACGCCGAAAACGAACTTCCTTACATATTCACCTTGCTTGTCGGCATGAATCTCGCAATATGCAGTGAATATGATTACTCTTTTTCCCATAATGGAAAAGAAACCATGTTAAAAATAACGGTTCCCAGAACGAAGGCCTCGGAAATCGCTTTCTCATCGATCGGCGTGTCAGAGCGCTTTATCAACGAGTATTTTTCTTTGCTCACGAGTATTTTTAAAAATTGATTCCAAACAAATTGCAGGCGTTATTAAAGGTGATGTCTGCAATTTTTTCTATTTCAACACCCCTGATTTCGGCAATTTTTTTTGCAGTCTCATACATAAAGGATGAGCGGTTTACCTGTCCTCTGTACGGGACGGGCGCAAGATACGGTGCATCCGTCTCTATGAGAAGCCTGTCATCGGGTACCTCTTCTACAGCCTTCAGTATTGCCGAGGCATTCTTAAAGGTAACAACTCCGCTCAAAGAGATATAATAACCGAGCTTTACAAGCTCCTTTACCATTTCAGCACTTCCCGAAAAAGAGTGAAACACACCTTTTGCGGGATAGCGTCGAACAATATCCATGCAATCACCGTGCGCTTCTCTATCATGAATTATGACAGGATAATCTACCTCTCGCGCAAGAATCATCTGACGTATAAAAACATCCTTCTGCACGTCTCTCGGGGAAAAGTCGTAGTGATAATCAAGCCCTATCTCTCCTATCGCTCGCACCTTTTCGTTTTCCAAAAGTGTCTTTATCTGTTCTTCAAAATTCGCGTCTGCATTCTCGGCTTCATGGGGATGCACACCGCAGGAAGAGTAAAAAAACGAATATTTTTTGCACAGTTCAAGCGCCGCGTAGGATGATTTTATATCGGATGCGGAATTAAGTACCGCTGAAACTCCCAAAGGGTTTGTGTCAGTTTCCTGACGCAAACCCTCTATAATTTCCTCACGGTTATCATTAAATTTTTCGTCATCGTAATGTGCGTGAGAATCAAAAAGCGGCATTATCTTACCTCCGCACCGTTTTCTGTCTCGGGATCAAGGAATACTACTTTAAGCTTTCCGTCGGCATTTTTAGATGCAAGGATCATTCCAAAGCTGTCTATTCCCATAAGCTTTGCGGGCTTGAGATTGGATACAAGAATGACCTTCTTGCCGACAAGCTCTTCGGGAGCATACGCCTCAGCAATACCCGAAAGCACCTGTCTTGTTTCGTATCCGAGACTGACCTGAAGCTTCAAAAGCTTCTTGGATTTTGCAACCTTTTCGCAAGACACGACCTCTGCACATCTGAGAGATACCTTAGCAAACTCGTCGATAGATATTTCGGGAAGCTCCTCGGGCTTCGGGGTGTTTGACTTATTTGCCGCTTCACGCTCTGCTTCAAGCTCGGCAAGCATCTTCGCTTCGTCGATTCTGGGGAAAAGATTGTCTCCGCGGACAACTGTTACATCAGCCTTGAGTGCTCCGTAGCTACCTGCGGCATCCCAGCTGGAAGAAGCGTCGCACGCACCTATCTGTCTGAGTATCTCTACAGTTGTTGAAGGCATAAAGGGTGTTAAGAGGATAGCCGAAACGCGAAGCACCTCAAGAAGATTGTACATTACGCGTGCAAGACGGGCAGAGTTTGCTTCCATATCCTTTGCAAGTACCCAAGGAGTATTCTCATCAATATATTTGTTAGCACGGCTGATAACGTTGAATATTTCAGCAAGTGCATTCTGGAATGCATATTTCTCCATCTGCTCCTCATAAAGAGAACGGAGGTTTGAAATAAGAGATACAAGCTCCGCATCCTTTTCCGCATCCTCAGTCTGCGTCTCGGGAAGGGTGCCGCCAAAATACTTTTCAACCATTGAAACGGTACGTGAAAGAAGATTTCCGAGGTCATTTGCAAGGTCGGTGTTTATAGTACCGATAAGCGCCTCGTTCGAGAAGTTTCCGTCCGAGCCGAACGGGAAGGTACGAAGAAGGAAGAAGCGCAGTGCATCAACGCCGAATTTCTCTGCAAGAACGTAAGGGTCAACAACGTTGCCCTTGGATTTTGACATCTTGCCTCCGTCAAGAAGGAGCCATCCGTGTCCAAACACCTTCTTCGGAAGGGGCATTTCCATGCTCATGAGCATAGCAGGCCAGATGATTGAATGGAAACGTACTATCTCCTTACCCACGAAGTGAACGTCGGCAGGCCAATAGTCCTTATAATCATCATACTTGCTGTTCTCAAATCCGAGTGCTGTAGTATAGTTAAAGAGCGCGTCAACCCAAACGTACACAACGTGACCGGGGTCAAAATCAACGGGGACGCCCCATGTGAACGAGGTACGCGAAACGCAAAGATCCTCAAGTCCCGGCTTTATAAAGTTATTTACCATTTCGTTAACCCTTGAGCGGGGCTCGAGAAAATCGGTATTTTCAAGAAGGTCCTGTATACGGTCTGCATACTTGGAAAGACGGAAGAAGTAAGCTTCCTCCTCTGCATCGTCAACCTCGCGTCCGCAGTCGGGACATTTACCGTCTACAAGCTGGCTCTCTGTCCAAAAGGACTCACAGGGCTTACAGTACTTGCCCTTATAGCTGCCCTTGTATATATCACCGTTCTCGTACATTTTCTTAAATATCTTCTGAATAGCCTCAACGTGATAATCGTCGGTAGTACGGATGAAGCGGTCATTTGAAATATTCATAAGCTTCCAAAGATCCTGTACACCGCGCTCTCCGAGAACGATATTATCGACAAACTGCTGAGGGGTAACACCTGCAGCCTTTGCCTTATCTTCAATCTTCTGACCATGCTCATCGGTGCCTGTCAAAAAGATGACGTCGTGTCCGGTCATTCTCTTATATCTCGCCATAGCATCGGTTGCCACCGTACAGTAGGTGTGGCCTATATGAAGCTTATCGCTGGGATAGTAAATGGGAGTCGTTATATAAAACTTTTTCACTTGTAAATTCCTTTCATATCTTATCTTTCTACAGCTTATTATACCAAAATAATTTTACAATTCAATAGTTTGCGAGAAAAAAGTGGTTCAAAAAGGAAAATCTTTTCTCTTTTGACGCAAGGTAAGGTTTAATTTTCATCTCGCTTTTAACCGTACTTGAGGATATGACATAAGATATCAACAGAAAGGAGGTAAGAAATATGGCTTGCTGCAACAACACTTCTCTCTGCAACACCTGTGATAACTCTTGTCAGAACAGCTGCAACTCCTGCAACAACTCTTGCTGGAGCAATGATCTCTGGATCTGGATAATCATCATCGCAGTTATTATCATTCTCTTCACCGCAGGTTAATCAGATATTACAAAAAGGAGAGGCTCGCCTCTCCTTTTTCTTTTATATCAAAAAAAGACCCTCTGCTTTTGTGAGTATTGCATCGGGCAGATGCTCTTCGTCATAGGACGCGAGCCCCGAAAAGCCCCATTCAACGCCAACAGTCTTCATACCTGCGTTTCTGCCGGTCTCAACGTCAACCCAAGTATCACCGACGAAGGCTGATTCTTCAGGGGTTACTCCAAAATCCTTGATTATGGAAAGAACCGCTTCGGGATTGGGCTTGTGAGGGAAAGTTCCGTTATACCCGAGAACGACATCGAACACACCCGGTAAAAGCTTATCGGTAATAACGGTTGCGTGCATATGATCTTTATTCGTTACGATAGCAAGCTTCTTTCCATCCTTCTTCATCTGTCTGAGTACTTCTTCAAGTCCCGGGTAAACACTTACCTTATCAGTACAGTGAGCGGTGTAGAAGTCCTGGTAAGTACGAAGTGCGCGGTCAACGAATTCATCGTCGTTACAAACGTCTTCTGGAAGAGCGCGTTGAACAAGCTTGCGTGCCCCGTTGCCTATCTTCTGTCTTATTTCTTCAAGAGTAAAAATAGGAAAGTTATACTCAACAAGCATTAAATTTACAGCACAGGTAATGTCCTCAAGTGTATTAACAACAGTGCCGTCAAGATCAAATAAATATGCTTTCATAAATTCTCCTTAAAGTGTTATGTCATCAAGCGGTTTCTCAAACGCTTGCAAATAGTTTTCAACAAAGTATTGCGCTTCCTCGCAGTCGGATTTTTCAAGACTATCTTTTATTGTTTTCTCAGCCTTTATAAATTCCTTATTTGAGGCGGAAAGCTCGTCAAGGCATTTTATATAAGCGCAAAGCTTATCCGCGGATTTGACTATTTTGTGTTCTTTCTCAGAGAGCGTGAGAAGTCTTTCAAAATCCACTCTATATTCCTGAGACAAAAGAGACAGAATTTTTTCCTCAGCTTTTTCTTCTATCTTCTTGTATGCCGTTTTTATATCCTCGTTATAATATTTAACAGGGGTTGGAAGGTCGCCTGTAAGTATCTCACTGACATCGTGATAGAGCGCGAAAAGTACAAGCTTTTCGGTATTGTAGCTTTTTGAAAAACGCTTATTGCCTATAAGTGCAAGTGCATGTGTAAGCACTGCGGTTTCCCATGAATGGGATGAGAGATTTTCGGGAAACATATTCCTCATCATTCCCCAACGGTTGATATTTTTGGAGCGAAAAAGCAGTGCGTAAAACTCGCCTGTAGTATCCATCACTTTCCCTCCTTGAAGTTTATTGCGACGCGTTTTGTTTGCCACGTGTCCACATAGTGTCCCACGTCCGTTTCAAGAAGTCCTTTTACAAAGAGATCGGGATTGAGATATTCATTAGGCTTAGCCGAAAGAGTCGCACTGATAACGAAGGTATCGTCCGTGTCATATGAGCTGAAGCCGAATACCAAAGGAACAACGTCTATTTGTCGCTCTCCCGCTTTTCCTTTTTTAGTGATTTCTATAGGATGTGACATTGCTTCCAGAATCTTGGGAGCAAGCTCTGCTTTCTCTTTTTTATAGAGTGTTATCTCATAATCCGACGATACGATATCACCGAAATCGCAATCAGGATAATAAGCGTCGATAACCTCAAGTCCGTTCGGAAGCACCTCCCGAAGACGCGCGACAAAATCGTCAGGTGTGATAACGGGTATTTCGGGATTGTCAGGGTCTCTTGCAAGATAAACGTCAACAAGCTCACACTCGCTCTCGGTACCAACCGAAAGGGTGAGAGCAAACACTATCTTGGGATGTGGATTAAAGCCCTCGGTATACCGAATGGGAAGCTTTGCGCGTTTTATAAATCTTAAAACAGCACGCTGAAGGTCAAGGTGCGATATGTATTTAAGTCCTCCGAACTTTTTGAATTTAAGTCTTATTGCAGGGTTTGTCACGCTTTTTCCCTCCCCTCTCTTATCAAGCACTTAGGAGCACCGCATCCCGCACACTGTGTACGGCAGTCGGGAGTAAGCGTTTCCTCATGTGCTTTTTTATTTTCTCTTATAAGGAATTCCTTGGACACTCCCGCGTCTATCATATCCCACGGGAGAACGTCTGTATACTCAAAACGTCTGTATGCATAAAATTCGGGGTCAAGTCCTACGTTTTCAAACGCTTTCATCCAGCGTTCAAAGTCGAAGTGCTCGCTCCACGCATCAAATACCTGTCCGAGGCGATAGGCTTCGACAATAGCCCCTGAGAGTCTTCTGTCGCCTCTTGAAAAGACAGCTTCAATAAAGCTGACCTTAGCTTCGTGCCAGGTATAGCGCACCTTTTTCGTGGTGATGCTTTCCTTCAAAAGCATTTGACGGCGCTGAAGCTCGGAAAGCTTTTCCTGCGGTTCAAATTGGAATGGAGTGAATGGCTTCGGAACAAAACAGGAAACACTTACGGAAACTGTTACCGACTTACCCTTAGGTTTGTCGGGTGATGCATAGTATAGGTTTACCACCTTTTGAGCAAGGTCGGCAATACCCACGGTATCTTCGTCCGTCTCGGTGGGAAGTCCCGACATAAAGTATAGCTTGATTCCTGTTCTGCCGGTTGAAAACGCCCAGGACGCCGCTCTCATGAGGTCGTCCTCGGTGACACCTTTGTTTATAACGTCGCGAAGGCGCTGTGTACCTGCCTCGGGTGCAAAGGTAAGGCCCGATTTTCTCAGGCTCATAACCTTGTCCATAAGCTCTTTTGTAAAGCTGTCGAGTCTCAGTGACGGGAGTGACAGATTTATCTTCTCGTCATTCGTCCATGAAAGCAGCTTGTCTGTAAGCTCGGGGAGCCTTGTATAGTCACTTGTACTCAGAGAAGAAACTCCTATCTCCTCATATCCGCACGCGGCAACAGTATCCCTTGACATTTTATCTATCACTTCGGGGCTTCGCTCTCTTACAGGACGTGTGACCATTCCCGCCTGACAGAAGCGGCAGCCTCTTATACAGCCTCTGAATATCTCAACGGTTGCTCTGTCGTGAACTGTTTCTATGTAAGGGATTATCTGCTTTGTGGGATAGTTCGCCGTGTCAAGCTTTTCAACAAATCTCTTGGCAACCTTTTCGGGTACACCTTCGGCGGGAATTATTCCCGAAAGCTTGCCGTCCTCGGAATACTCAACACTGTAAAGTGAGGGAACGTAAAAGCCTTCAAGCTCGGTTGCAACTCTGTAGAGGAATTTTTCACGGCTTTCCTTTTTAGCCTTGGAATCGCGGTAAAGAAGCGCAAGCTCGGGAAGAGCCTCCTCGCCCTCACCTATCGAAAGAATATCAAAAAACTCGCAAAACGGCTCGGGGTTGTAGGTACACGGACCTCCTCCGAGAATTATTGGATAGGATTCATCGCGATCTTTGGCATAAAAAGGTATTCCCGCAAGCTCGAGAAGGTAAAGAATATTCGTATAAAGTCCTTCATACTGAACGGTCATAGCAAAAAAATCAAAGTCTCGAACACTGTCTCCACTTTCAAGTGCCCACAGCGGAACGTTATTCTCGCGCATTATTTTCGCCATATCAAGGGCGGGTGCAAACACGCGTTCACACCATACCCCATCAACGTTGTTAAGACAGGAATAAAGTATTTTAAGCCCCAGATTTGACATGCCTATCTCATAGAGATCGGGGAAAGCGAACGCAATTCTTACGTCGACAAGGCTTTTATCCTTTAAAGTTTCCCCTTCTTCTCCGCCGGTATATCGTCCCGGCTTTTCAACGTTTCTTAAATATTTTTCTATATCAGCTCTTATCATTTTGTTTCCTTATCAAGAATTTTTTTAAGATAAAGTCCTGTATATGACCCCTCGGTTTCGGCAACCTCCTCGGGAGTACCAATTGCAACGACAGTGCCGCCGCAGTCACCGCCCTCAGGACCCATATCAATTATATAGTCGGCAGTTTTAATAAGATCAAGATTATGCTCGATAACAATCACCGTATTACCGGAATCCACAAGACGCTTGAGTACCTTTACAAGCAGCTTTACATCAGCAGTATGAAGTCCCGTTGTAGGCTCGTCAAGAAGGTATATAGTCTTGCCTGTCGAGCGTTTTGTAAGCTCGGTTGCAAGCTTGACTCTCTGTACCTCTCCTCCCGAAAGGGTGGTAGAGGACTGACCGAGCTTGATGTATCCGAGTCCAACATCCATAAGAGTGTCAAGCTTGCGCTTGATCTTAGGTATATTTTCAAAGAATATTACCGCTTCCTCAACACTCATGTCAAGTACGTCGAAAATACTTTTTCCTTTGTACTTGACTTCAAGCGTTTCTCTGTTATAACGCTTTCCGTGACACACGTCACAGGTAACGTACACGTCGGGTAAAAAGTGCATTTCAATACACATCGTGCCATCGCCTTCACACGCTTCACAACGTCCGCCTTTGAGATTAAATGAGAATCTGTCCTGCCCGTATCCTCTCTCCTTGGCATCCGGAGTGGATGCGAAAAGAGCTCGTATTTCATTGAAAAGTCCGGTATATGTTGCGGGATTTGAGCGTGGAGTTCTTCCTATGGGGGACTGGTCTATTGCAATTATCTTGTCAAGATTTTCAGCGCCCTCTATCCTGTCATGCTTACCGGGAGTTGTAAATGCGCGGTTAAGGGTACGCGCAAGAGACTTATACAGTATTCCGTTTATAAGCGAGCTTTTGCCCGAACCCGATACACCTGTAACACAAGTAAGAGTGCCCAGAGGGATCTCAACACTTACATTCTTAAGGTTATTTTCGCGAGCACCGATAACGCGCAGACGGTTACCGTTACCCTTGAGTCTCACGGTCGGGATATCTATTTTTTCTCTTCCCGATAAAAATCTACCTGTTACACTGTCCTCGCTTTTCAAAATCTCCTCGGGAGTACCAACGAAGACTACCTGTCCTCCATGAATTCCCGCCGCAGGTCCTATATCGACAACGTAATCGGAATTTTCTATTGTTTCCGTATCGTGCTCAACTACAAGCACAGTATTTCCGACGTCACGCAGATTTTTAAGTGTTTCTATAAGCTTTGAATTATCTCTTTGATGAAGACCGATGCTCGGCTCATCGAGGATATATATCACTCCCATAAGCGACGAGCCTATCTGAGTGGCAAGACGTATTCGCTGACTCTCTCCGCCCGAAAGGGTTGCCGATGCTCTCGAAAGTGAGAGATATTCAAGTCCGACTCGGCTCAAAAACGTTAAGCGCGCTCGTATCTCCTTTATTATCTCGCGAGCAATCTCCTGTTCCTTTTCAGTGAGCGTGAGTGCATCAAAAAACGCAAGAGCATCCGAAACCGACATATCGGAAACCTCAGCAATATTTTGCCCTCCCACAGTGACACAAAGAGACTCCTTTTTCAGTCTCTTTCCGTCACATTCGGGACAGGGCACTTCGGTCATGAATTCATCATAATAGCTGTCGCCCGACTCCGCAAAACGGCGGGCTGTGGAATTGACGATTCCTTCAAAGGTCGTCTCGTAATTACGCACCACTCCATCCTTGGCGTAAGGAAGCTTGTATATTTCGTTTCCTGTACCGTACATGAGGGCGTTCAGTGCTTCATCGGAAAACGTATCTATCGGCTGTTCTAAGGTGAATCCGAATCTTTCGCCTACTTGCTTGATTATCTTGGTAGTCCAACCATCCTTATTAAGGCTCTTATAACCGTTTACAGCAATCGCTCCTCCCGCAAGAGAAAGACTTTTGTCGGGAATCAGCTTATCGGGTGCTACCGCCTTCTGCATACCGAGTCCCGCACAGTGTGGGCAGGCGCCGAAGGGATTATTAAACGAAAACATTCTCGGGGCAAGCTCTCCGAGGCTTATTCCGTGCTCGTAGCAAGCAAAATTTTCCGAAAACATCAATTCACGGTTTACATCATCCTTGTCAAGATCGACAAGCTCAATGACAACAAGTCCGTCGGAAAGCTCAAGCGCCGTCTCTACCGAATCGGTAAGGCGAGAAAGGATATCCGGCTTCATAACAAGTCTATCTATAACGATTTCTATATTGTGCTTCTTCTTTTTATCAAGCTCAATGTTATCCGACAGGTCATACACATAGCCGTCAACTCGCGCTCTTACGTATCCGCTCTTTGCGGCATCCGAAAGTATCTTTTCGTGAAGTCCTTTTTTTCCTCTTACAACGGGAGAAAGTATTTGGAAACGCGTTCTTTCGGGGAGTGCCATTATTTGCGAGGTTATAGAGTCAATGCTCTGTCTTGATATCTCCTTACCACACACGGGACAGTGAGGTACACCGACGTTTGCGAATAAAAGTCTTAAATAATCGTGTATTTCGGTTACTGTTCCGACGGTTGAGCGCGGATTCTTTGAGGTGGTCTTTTGGTCGATTGCAATGGTTGGAGAAAGTCCCTCTATGGTGTCAACGTCAGGCTTGTCCATCTGTCCGAGGAACTGACGCGCATAAGACGAAAGCGATTCAACAAATCGTCTGTAGCCCTCAGCATAGACCGTATCGAACGCAAGCGAGCTTTTACCTGAGCCCGAAAGTCCCGTGAGCACCACAAAACGATTTCTCGGAATATCAACGTCGATATTCTTAAGGTTGTTTGCACGGGCACCTCTTATCTGTATCTTATCTCTGATCATTTTCATTTCCTTTAAGTTTTGCTATTTTATCTCGGAGTATCGCGGCATATTCAAAATCAAGTATCCTTGCCGCTGCCTTCATTTCGGCAGTAAGCTTTTCGATTGTCTTTTCACGCTCACGCCTTGTCATAAGAGTCTTTTCACCGTTAAAGCGTTCAAGCACCTCTTCATCCCTGACAGCCGCTTCGATAACGCTCGATATCTCCTTCTTTACAGATTTCGGCGTTATTCCGTTATCCTTATTGAATTTATCCTGTATCGCACGTCGGCGTTCGGTCTCTGCAATAGCCTTCTCCATTGAGCCCGTCATTCGGTCGGCATACATTATTACGTTTCCGTTGACGTGCCGTGCCGCACGTCCTATTATCTGGATAAACGAGGTTCTTGAACGAAGGAAGCCTTCCTTGTCCGCATCAAGTATTGCAACGAGAGACACCTCGGGAAGGTCAAGACCTTCTCTGAGCAAATTAATTCCGACAAGCACGTCGTATTTTCCCTGTCTCAGCTCACGGATAAGCTGCATACGCTCTATGGTTTCGACAGTATGGTGCATATATTTTGCTCTTACTCCGTGCTCAACAAGAAACAAGGTCAAGTCCTCAGCCATCTTTTTGGTTAGAGTGACAACGAGAACTCTCTCTCCTTTTTCAACTCTGCCGTTGATTTCAAAAAGAAGGTCGTCTATCTGTCCGTCTATCGGGCGCACCTCAACGGTTGGGTCAAGCAGACCCGTCGGACGGATTATCTGCTCCACTGTACGCTCACTTCGGTCAAGCTCGTATTCGTCGGGTGTTGCGCTGACGTATATTACCTGATTGAGCTTTTCGCAAAATTCGTTAAAATAAAGAGGTCTGTTATCATACGCACTGGGCAAGCGGAAGCCGTATTCTACGAGATTCTTTTTTCTCGCACTGTCTCCGCCGCTCATACCTCTGACCTGAGGAACGGTGACGTGCGACTCGTCTATAAACATGACGAAATCCTCGGGGAAATAATCGAGCAGTGTGTAAGGAGTGGAGCCGGGTGCCTTACCCGCAAATATTCGGGAATAGTTTTCAATACCCGAGCAATAACCGACCTCCTCTATCATCTCAAGGTCGTATCTTACCCTCTCCTCTATTCTCTGTGCTTCAATGAGCATATCATGCTCTCTGAAATATGCAATCCTGTCAACAAGCTCGGCGCGGATGGTGTCCATTGCCTGCTCACGCTTTTCCTTTGAGGTGACGTAGTGTGATGCAGGGTACAGAGCCACGTGCTTCAAGACTGCCGTAACTTCACCCGTTACCGAATGGACCTCGCATATACGCTCAATCTCATCTCCGAAAAAGCAAACTCTTATAAACTTTTCCGAGGAATCCGGCGGGAATATATCAACCGTGTCCCCTTTGACACGGAATCGGTTTCTTGTAAAATCTATATCGTTTCTCTCAAACTGCACCGCTATAAGGCGCCTTACAAGAGTCTCTCGCGATATCTCCATTCCCTCTCGGATAGACGTCACAAGATTCTCATACTCGGAAGGGTCACCGAGGGAATATATACACGAAACACTTGAAACAATAATAACGTCGCGTCTTTCAAAAAGTGCCGAGGTTGCGCTGTGCCTGAGTCTGTCGATATCATCGTTTATCGAGGAGTCCTTTTCTATATACATATCCTTGCCCGGCAGATACGCCTCAGGCTGATAATAATCGTAGTAGGACACGAAATACTCAACTGCATTGTTCGGAAAGTACTCACGAAGCTCGGAGCAAAGCTGTGCGGCAAGGGTCTTATTGTGTGCAAGGATAAGAGTCGGCTTATTTACCTTTGCAATAATATTTGCCATAGTAAAGGTCTTTCCCGAGCCCGTTACGCCGAGAAGCACCTGCTCCTTGAGTCCCTCAAGAACACCCTGAGACAGTTTTTCTATAGCCTCGGGCTGATCTCCTGTAGGCTTATATTTCGATACTAATTCAAAATGATCCACGCACATACCTCCTTTACCGCATATTCATTTCATTATAACACAAGTGTTATAAAAAATAAAGAGAAAGTTATATTTTTTTCTTTTTTTTGAAAAAAATGTGGAAAAAAGCAAAAAGTTATGATATAATACGGGGTGTTTTTTAAGTGAGGTAATGAAATGAAGAATTTAAAAGGCAATCTTATATTAATGCTGACCGCCTTTATATGGGGCACGGCATTTGTTGCACAGTCAACGGGAGTGGATCATATAGGACCGCTCACATTTAACGGAGTGCGCTCATTTTTGGGAGTTGCGGCACTTCTTCCCGTGATATTTTTTATGTCTCGAAAAAAGAAAGATACAGGAAAAAGGCGCGACCTTATTGTCGGCGGTATACTCTGCGGCCTTGTTTTCACCGCTGCTTCCACGCTTCAGCAAATCGGGCTCACCGAGACAGAAGCCGGCAAATCGGGATTTATCACAGCGCTTTATATAATCATCGTTCCGCTCATTCAAGCATTGACGGGTAAAAAATTCGGCAAAAACACGGTTATCGCCGTATTCGTCGCGCTTGTTGGAATGTATCTCTTGTGCATCAAAAACGGTTTTTCGATATCGCGAGGCGATCTTCTCACCTTCCTGTGTGCAATCTTCTTCTCCTTCCACATTCTCATAATCGACAAATACTCTCCGAAAACGGATGGCGTTAAGCTTTCAGCCATACAGTTTTTGGTTGCGGGAATCATATGCTGTTCTCTGTCCATACCGCTCGAAATACAGGACTCGTCAAAGATACTTGATGCATCAGGCTCTCTTTTATACACAGGTGTTTTATCCTCGGGAGTTGCATATACGCTGCAAATAATAGGTCAGAAATACACCTCTCCCCTTCTTGCAACCATCATCATGAGCCTTGAGTCGGTATTTGCGGCTCTTGCGGGATGGCTTATACTCGGTGACGTAATGTCGACGCGTGAGGTGACGGGAGCCCTTCTCATGTTTACCGCAATAATGATTGCTCAGCTGCCCGAGAATCTCTTCCGTCGCAAAAAAGCAGGTTAATGCAGGCTCCTATCAGAATAATGTTTGACAAAACGTAAAGCCACAGCATCAGAGCGGCAACGGACGTGAGTGAATCGTAGATGAGTGAGCGGTTGGGAAAGCTCCTTAAATAGAACGAAAACACAACTGTTGCCACCCACCAGAAAAAAAGGCTGAACAGCGTTCCCGGTAACACGTCTCTTGTACTCGGTTTTCTGTCCGGCAAAAAGCGGTAAATACCGAACAAAAACAAAAAAGCCGTAGACGAGGTCATTAAAACAGGCAACGCCATACCAACAGGCTTCCGTGAAAAAAACGGAAGCCTTGTTATATTTTTACCAAGCAAAATACCCGTTCCGCAAATAAACACAAGCGCCAAAAAGGAAAGCGCAACTCCACCCGAAAAAAGAAAAGAATACACAACACTGCGCTTTTCTCTTTTACCGCAAATAAGGTCAAGGTGATGCTTTAGCGCTCGCACCGTTCTTATAAGATAGTAAACGGATACCAATACGCTTACAGCAATAACACCGCCTTCGCCTTTTGTGCCGTCAAAATCAAAAAATCCTCTGACTTTTTCGGGGAACAGATATTTCACCCCGCCGAACACGTCGGATGAAAAAGAGTCGGCAATGCTTTTCACGGCAATGGCACACGGGACAAGAGTAAGAGTGAGATAATAGGACAGGCTTGAGGCGAGTGTTGAAACGTTTTGCGATTGGTACATTTCATAAAGGCTTATTATACCGTGTTTTAATTTATTTTTCATAAAATCACCCATTTTGAGGAAAACTTTACACGAAGTTCACTTTTGTTCCTTGACTTTTCGCAAGCGGTGTAGTATAATTGTTTGCATGCTAAATAATTTAAACAGTGAAAGGAAGCTTAATAACTATGGGTGGTATGATAATACTTATTCCGCTTTTTCTTATAATGTATTTCTTCATGATAAGACCTCAGAAGAAGCAGGAAAAAGAAACCAACGCTATGCGTAACAGCATCGTTATAGGAGATGAAATTTGTACAATCGGCGGATTCGTCGGCAGAGTATCTGCAATAAGAGATGACCTTCTCACACTTGAAATCAACAAGGACAGAACCAAGATAAAGGTCTACCGTTGGGCTGTAAGAGAGATAGTCAACCCCATGCCCAGAGAGGGTGACGAGGAAAAGGCAGCTGCCGCTGTCAAGAGCGACGACGCTCCCGAGCTTAAGGACTAAGTATTTAAAAGGAACCGTTTCGGTTCCTTTTATTTTTTTAAAAAGAAAAATTGTGCAGGCTTATCCTTGAAATTGAAAGCACTTGGCACATCATTTTGAAAGGCGGCTTATTCATATATTTTTTTTGATGGTATCAAGCGCTCCCTTTTCAAGACGCGAGACCTGTGCCTGACTTATGCCGACCTCCCCCGCGACCTCCATTTGCGTTTTCCCCATATAAAAGCGCATATTTATTATCGCATTTTCTCTGTCGGAAAGCTTCTTCATTGCCTCGCCTATCGCAATATTTTCGCACCACTGATTATCGTCGGCGTTCTTATCACAAACCTGATCAAGTATATAAAGTGAATCTCCGTTATCGGAAAAGACAGGCTCATAAAGCGATATCGGAGCAACCACCGCATCGAGGGCATCGGATATCTCCTTTTCGGTGTAGATATGCACCTCGGTCTCTTCCCCTCCCTGTAAGCGCTTTTCGTCCGCTTCGGCAAGGATGCGCCTGTTTACTTCCTCTGTAATTTCCGCGCACGTCGCCTCTCTTGAAAGGCGGGTGGCAAGGCTGTCTCTCGCGGCAAGAGCTTTATATGCCGTATCCCTCAGCGAGCGTGAAACACGTATCATATTGTTGTCCCTCAGGTACCGTCTTATTTCACCGATTATCATCGGCATGAACGTATAATGTTGAAAAAGTTGACATTAGGGCAAAAAAGTGCTAAAATAGGATGACGAGGTATAAATATGAAACAAAAAACCAATCAAGTGATAATTCAAGGTGCCATTCTCGCTGTTGCGGGCATCTTCACAAAGCTTATAGGATTCGCCTACAGAATACCTATGGCAAATATGCTTGGAGAAGAAGGCAACGGTATATATTCCGTTTCATTCGGAATATACAACGTGGCGCTCACTCTTTCCTCCTACAGCTTCCCGCTGGCAGTGTCAAAGCTTGTAAGCACAAGACTTGCAAAAAAAGAACCGAAAAACGCATTTGCGGTATTCATGACCGCCTTTGCGGTTTCTGTCATAGCGGGACTGTGCTCATTTTCTCTTCTCTATTTCGGGGCGGATCTTCTTGAGGGCTTATACCGCACAGAGGGGCTTGCTTACCCACTAAAGGTCCTTGCGCCCACCACATTCGCCGTATCAATGCTCGGAGTATTCAGAGGATATTTCCAAGGGCACTCTAACATGGTACCCACCGCACTCTCTCAAATAATCGAACAGATAGTAAATGCTATCGTGAGTATCGTTGCAACAAAATGGGTCATGGACGGTTTTGCCGAGCACGAAAACGTGCGAGCTATCGGAGCTGCCGGTGCTACAGGCGGCACTCTTGCGGGTGCTCTGTTTGCGTTGATATTCATCGTACTCACCTTCACCTCTCGCCTTTCTTATACAAGGAGCAGAATGTCAGACGATCTCTCTGCCGCAGAAAGCCGCGGAAGCATTTTGCGTGACATGTTCACAACGATGATTCCGATCATCATCAGTCAGACGATATATCAGATAAGCTTTACGGTTGACGATTTGCTGTTTTCAAACACCATGCATTCAAAAGGCTTTATCGGAGCGGAAATCAGCTCTTTACAGGGCGTTTTCAACACCCAATACACACAGCTTATAAACATTCCTATTGCCTTCGCTACCGCAATGGCTGCATCGGCTTTACCCGAGATAGTCCGTCTTTCGGTACAAAAGAAGCATCGCGAAAGACAGACGAAAATGGAAACCGTCATAAAGATAAATATGGCTATTGCCATTCCCTGTGCCATAGCACTTGCTTTGTTTGCACTCCCCATACTTACGCTTCTCTTCCCCAGCCTTTCAACCTACAGAGGGGTTGCAACGGGACTTCTTAATTACGGCTCGCTCGGATGCGTATTCTATGCACTGTCAACAGTAACAACATCCATCCTTCAGGGGTGTGACAAAATGAGGATACCCGTTGTCAATGCCTTCATTTCCTTCATTTTCCACACAGTTCTCGTATTCCTTCTTTTGAAATTTACAAGCCTCGGCATATGGGCGCGTCTTATAGGCGATATCACATTCCCGCTTATGATAACCGCGCTGAACATCATACAACTCAAGAAGAGATTCGAGTTTAAGCTAAATTCAATGTCCGTTTTTTGCTACCCGCTTCTTGCCTCGCTTTCCATGGGACTTATATCGGGACTGTTGTTCCTCCTTTTAAAAGCCGTCTCTCTCCCGCTTATAATATCATTCGGCATAAGCGTTATAACAGCGGTAGCCGTGTATGGCATACTTATCCTGAGACTTCCCGTCTTCACTAAGGACGAGATACTCGAACTCCCCGCAGGTGGAAGAATACTGCGCCTTGCAAAAAAGCTTAACAAAAAACTTGACTGATCAAAAAGACCGCGTGATAAAAATTACGCGGTCTTTTTCTCATTTGTAAAGTCTACGGTATTCGCTCGGTGAATAGCCTGTATGCTTTTTGAAAATTCGGCTGAAATAATGCTGACTCTGCATCCCCGTCATGTCACTTATCTGAGACATTGACAACGGAGTATTTTCAAGCAGCTCTCGTGCTTTGGCAATGCGTATGTTCATGATATACCTGACGGGACTGACTCCTGTATTTTTCTTGAAAAGATGTGAAAAACGGCTCTCGCTCAGATTACACATTGCGGCATATTCGGGGACGGTGACGTTTGACGTGAAATTGGTATGCATGGCGTTACAAACCTCAGCAATCTTAGAGTTTGAGGTAAGATTTGAATTATTCTTGATATAGTTTATCTCACGCGTCATGAGAGAAATAATATTGAGAAGAAGTCCCTGACATACGTTTTCCCACGATAAAAGTCTCATGTGGAATTCCTCGACGAGACTTTCAAAGCTCTTATCAATTTTTGCGTTGGTGCCGATATAATAGATACGTTCCGACAATCCTGAAAAAAGGCTCTTACAAATCTCTCCGTCAAAATGTATAAAATACGACTTTGACCTTATCTCGCCTTTGAAGCTGTAATCCTGTACCTCATATGGCAGAAAAAGTATTACCGCCCCCGCCTTCGCTTCCACTGTCTCTCCATTCATTTTTACAAAGCAAACTCCCTCGGTAATATATAAAATGTGGTAATCAACTCTTCCGTGCGGTCTTAGGCTTCCCGAATCAAAGCCGTAAAGGTCCTGCATGCCGCAGCTGTTTACACGAAGATAATCATAAGACGTCATAAATAGCACCTCCGTTATCACTTTATCATCTTTCATCAAAAAAGTCAATAGCAGAAAAGTGCAAATTGTTAGCAAGAATAACTAAATACATATTATTAATTTAGTGCTAAACTTAGTTAAGGAATCAATAACGATTATTTTTCAGGAGGAATATAAAATGGACATCAACAGAATTGCAAAAGCAGATCTCGGCAAAGGAAGTAACATAAAGCTCAACGTATGCGACACGGAAGTGGATATGTACTGGAAGGTCGCAATCGAGGTGCTTGAAACTATTGAGGAAAATAACAAAAAGGGTGAGCCCACTCTTATGGTAGTGCCCTACGGACCTCTCGGCCCTTATGCAAGACTTGTATATCTTGTGAACAAATACAGAGTCAGCCTCAAGAACTGCACCTTCATAAATATGGACGAATACCTCACGGATGACAAAGAATACATAGACGAAAACGACCCTCTCTCCTTCAGAGGCGGTATGAACAGAATATTTTACGGACTCATTGATGACGAGCTCAACGTTCTCCCCGAAAACAGATATTTCCCCGACCCCCACGACACGGGTAAGGTAATGGAGCTTATAGAAAAATTCGGCAAGCTTGACATGGTATTCGGAGGTGTGGGAATCAACGGACATTACGCATTCAACGAGCCTCCTCGTCCCGAAGAGAACGTAAGCTGCGAAGAGTTCCTTGCACGCCCCACAAGAGTTCTTGAAATCTCCAACGAGACAAAAACCATCAACGCATTCATGAACTGTGCAGGCGACCTTAACGGCATTCCGAAGTATTGCATCACTGTCGGAATGAAGGAAATGTTCATGGCGAAAAAGGTAAGAATGTGTATGCCCCGTGACTGGAACGCAGGAGCGCTCCGCAAGGTTCTTCACGGAGAAGTTACAGCAACCGTTCCCTGCTCACTTTTCCAGAAGCACCCCGACGCAATGCTTTATGCATCCGAGGTTGCTCTCCAGTCTCCCGTTCCCGAGATAAGAGTATACAACAAGTAATATGGAATACACACTTATAAAAAACGCGAATGCGGTTTTTGAAAACGAAATAAGAAAAACCAACATTCTGATAAAAGACGGCAGAATAGAAGACACAGCTTTTCTGGGAGAGCCTCCCGAAGCGTGTGAAGTTCTTGACGTATGCGGAAATTTCGTTTCCCCCGGCTTTATTGACATTCACGTACACGGAGGCGGCGGATATGATTTCATGGACTGTACCGAGGAAGCGCTGTGCGCCATATCCGACATACATCTCAAGAACGGCACCACCACTCTTTTACCAACGGCAGTATCCTCGGAATTTGAAAACGTGGTAAAGCTTATTGATGCATACAAAAAAGCTCTGCCCAAATGTCCGAACTTCTACGGAATACACCTTGAAGGACCCTTTATCTCAAAAAAGCAAAAGGGCGCTCACAAGGAGCACCTGTTACATTCTCCGACAGACGACGAGATAGAATTTCTTACCCGTGAGGCAAGCGTAATAAAGCGAATAACCGCTGCTCCCGAGCTTGACGGAATGGAAGGCTTTACCCGTAAGATGACAAGCCTTGGCATACAGATGTCACTCGGACACAGCGACGCAGTTAGCGACGATGCGCTCCGTGCGTTTGATTGGGGCTTTTCCCACATAACGCATCTGTACAGTGCAACTCCGAGTGTGAGAAAGATAAACGAGGTCGTAAAGGCGGGCGTAATTGAAGCGGCGTACCTTGATGACAGGGTAAGTGTCGAGCTTATCGCCGACGGCAGACATGCGGCAATACACGCACTGAAGCTTGCCGTTAAAATAAAAGGTCGCAACAAGGTTGCACTCGTTTCGGATGCACTCCGTCCTGCGGGCACCGACGTTAAAGAAAGCTACCTTGGCGAAAAGATTGAGGCAAACCGTGTGATAATTGAGGACGGAGTTGCAAAGCTTCCCGACCGCTCAAGCTTCGCCGGAAGTATTGCGACAGGCGCCATGCTTCTCAAGAGAGGAGTGGAGCACTACGGATTTTCACTTGTCGATACGGTATATATGCTCACCTCGTCCCCTGCCGGAATAATGGGACTCTCGGACAGAGGTAAAATCGAAAAAGGACTCAGAGCAGACCTTGCAATCTTTGATTCCAATCTCAAAATACAAAAGGTTTTTATAAACGGGAAACAAAAAGGCTGAACCAAGTTCAGCCTTCAGTCGCATTGAGCTTTTACTCAATGCGACTTTTTGTGTTAGTCCTCGTATACAGTTGTAAATATTTCTCCGTTTACACAATCAAATGTAACAAGATCTGAATATGCGTAATTTCCTACAGAATCCCACATCTCAAATACCATGGAGTAAGTACCGTCAAAGAGCGGTGCTTCGCCAAACGAGGTATTCTCGGTTACGGTAATCTCTTCGTAAAGGTATGTTTCAAAGTCATCGTCTCCGCTGTAGGATGATGACTTGCACACGGTGGTGATTACGTCTCCCACTTCAAGGAGTCTCATTTCCTTGGATGCCATGCCGCTTTCATCAATTCCCTGAGAAGCGCCGAGAATGCTCCAGTCTTCCGAGGTAAAGTTATATACGACCTGAAGGTTATATGCCTCGCCGTTTAAAAGGATGGGTATCGAGTAAATATTATAGTCCTCACCGGTAAAAGAAAGCTCCATATAGACAAGATGTCCGTCAATAGCGCCCCATACTCCTCTGAAATTATCGTAAAATATACCGTTATCCCAATCTGCAACTATATCGTTATCGGAACCGAGGAAGATCATAATATCGCTTTTTTCGTCGATGTAATAGAGCGAGAATCCGATACCTGCAAGTATTTCGGAAGCGTCAGTACCGAGTGTGAGATATGCCGTGCCCTCATCATTGACATCAAGAGGCGCACCGTCCCAATCGGTATCTAATAAGGTGACAATATCGGGAAGTGCATCAACGTTAAGCGAGTCCATATACTCTTTACCGCCTTCGAGAAGATCACCTGTTATTCCGTAAGCAAAAAGCTGCTTGAATGCCTGTCCCACACCGACGTTTGCGTACCCGTTAAAATCGTTTACGTCACCGTTATAAGAGTAGTAGCAGCTAAGACCAGTTGCCTCCGAGCGATAGATTCCGGATATCTTATGTACTATACAATCGGCAAGGGCATCAGTTACAGACTGTGCGGAGGGAAGCATCCAAGAGGTCTGACGTGCAATGTGTCCGAGGTCTACCATGTTGGTATATCCCTGTTCTCTGGTATTTCCTCCGTAATTCTCGCTGTTTTGAGCAATGCGTCCAAGCTCTGCGAAAAATCCGGGGTCCTTTGACGCTGCAACAAAAGCCTCGTTCCCAAATGCTTCATAAGCCTCAAGAAGAGGAGTGAGCTTTGAAAGGTCGGTAAGAGAGAGAGTCGTCTGCTCGTGTGTGCCAACTGCCTCGCATCCCTCATAGTAGGAATTACAAATCGCTATACCAAGCTCTCTTCCGTCCATATCGGGATTCTCGGCAAGCTTGCCCACCCATCCCGAGTAAAGCCATCCGTTGCCGGGCTCAAGCTCCTGAGAGCCTACAAAATACTTAGCAAAGTTCTGGAATACAGCCGCCGTATCAACGGTTGCCATGAGACAGGTATCAAAGCCGACAAGCTCAAGCGCGGGAGCTTCTTTATTTGCGGGCCATACCGCGTCAAATGCCGCATACATTTCATTAAGATCAAGGGAGTCATTTTCATAAAGCTCATCAAAAGCAGCTCCGCTAACAGAACCTCCGCCGTGATTCCAGAAGGTCACTGCAACCTTCTCGGCGGGATAGTTGGCATTTGCGAAGTATAAAAAGTCATAAAGCGTCTGCGCATCTCCCATGCTTGCGAGTTCTTTCTCTTCTACGAGTTTAAGACCTTCGCTGTTATAAACCCAGCGCTGAAGCTTTGAGGGATCCATAATATCATTTTGCCAAACGACAGAGCCGCCTGTCTGAATTACCACGTTTACATTCTCGGGGAGCTGAACCGAAAGCATTTCCTGAAGGTCTGTTGTCGCGAAGCCACCGCCGGTCTCAAGGTCACTTCCGCAAAGATACCAATACACCGACCAGCTTCCTTCTACCGTTTCCACCGATGTCGGAGTGCCCTTATCATCAGATGATTCGGTACCTCCGCAGGACGCAAGCGCAATACAAACTGTCAGTAGTATAAGCAAAAATAAAAAAAGCCTTCTCATAATAATCCTCCAAAAGTCATTTTGCATATTTGATTCATCGTACCATAAAACCAAGGTCGCAAGACCTTGTACGGCACAAAATGTTGCTTTAAGGTTATTGTACCACAACATCACGGTAAAGTAAAGTGTTTGAAATAAAATTACGCTTTTGCTTGATTTTTATATTGATATATAGTATAATTGTGCCAAAGGAGAGTACCATGAAATACAGCGATTATTTTAAGAAATTCAACGATAACGATAACGAGGAAGTCATCAATTTTATAAGCAACAAAAACGCAGAGGCTTTTCTTTTGAAAAACGCTCCACGGCTTTATTGTCCCGACAGAACTATTGAGGAAACCTTTGCTTTCCGAACTTGGACAATGCGTAAGCACATAATGAACACCGAGGACGGATTTCTTTTAAGTGAGTTCTTAACAAACACGCACCTCTCATGGGCGGGAAAGCATAACACAATAAATGCGGCACTTACACATCACTTAAACGAATTCAGGTGGTTAAAAAACTCGGATATACTGCTTGACTACATACGTTTTTTCATCACGGGTGAGGGGAATGCTTACGCTTACCATACGCCCGCACTGACTGCAATGTACAACTTTTGCCTTCTGACGGCAAACGAAGATTTCCTTATAAAAAACATTTCGGCTCTTGAAGAATACTTTCAAGGCTGGGAAGAGCGCCATTTCACAAAAAACGGCTTGTACTGGTCGATAGATGACAGAGAAGGCACCGAATTCACAATAAGCGGAAACACGCCCGACATGGTTCGTAGAAAAGGTTTTCGTCCGCTTCTCAATTCCTGTATGTATGCAGATGCTTTGTCTCTTTCGAAAATATTTGCTCTTTCGGAGAACAAAGATCGCTCTGACTTCTATCTCGAAAAAGCCCGCACCATAAAAAAAGCGGTAGAAGAAAAAATGTGGGATGGGGACTTTTTCAAATCGATACACCCGCTTGACGAAGATTTCGACAAGTCGCTTGACTGCACCTCAATCCCCAAGGAATGTAATGTGCGTGAGCTTATGGGATATTTCCCCTGGGCATTCGGGCTCCCGTCCGAAGGGCGTGAAGGGTGCTTTGAATATCTTAAGGACGACAAGATATTTAACGCAAAAACAGGATTTACAACAGCAGATATGTCACATGAAAGATTTCTCTTTTATCAGGAAAAAGCCTGCACCTGGAACGGCAACGTGTGGCCGTACGCTACAAGCTACACAATAAACGCCGCAATTGAGCTTTTGAACAATTACAGTCAAAATACGATTTCGGAAAAGGACCTCTATGACTTTATTTTAAAATATTCCGAAATGCACTACTCGGTAGAGGACGGAAAGAAGATAAACTTTATCGACGAGGTAATGCGTCCGTTTGAATTCATATGGAACGTACGCGAGGTAGCAAAAAACGGATATAAGCTGACAGGCGGTCAGAACAGAGGACGTGATTACAACCATTCAACGTTTATTGACCTTGTACTCCGAGGTCTGTGCGGAATTGATACCCAAAAAGAAGCTCTAACCGTAGAGCCTAAAATCTGCGGAATTTGGAAATGGTTCAAGATAGAGAATCTCACCTACCGCAAGAATACCTACAACGTTTACTATGATGAAACGGGAGAGGTTTTCGGCAAGGGAGTTGGAATCACAATTGAAAAAGCATAAAAAATCGCATCGGAGAAATCCGATGCGATTTTTTTATTCTTTAATTTCCTTACCCGTAAATCCAAGTGTCAAGTATGCATTAACAGGGCAATTATTGAGAGAGACACCCGAAAGGGTTGCTTTTACCTTGCCCTTGGGGGCGGTGATATTTCCGCTGAACCAAATAGGCTTTTCGTTGCCGTAACGGTCGATAACCTTAGCCTCTTTTCCATCCCATTCAACAAAGTCGGTGGACTGAAGCTCACACTCAAACATTACGTTTTCCTTGCCAATTGTGACAGTGGGATTCTTCAGCACGTTGTATACCTGACGGCAAGCAACAACACTTGACATCTGCACGCCTTCGATATCACCTGATGTGACAATCTCCACCTTGGTCATACGGTTCATACTGAGTCCAGAGCGGAAGATAGCGTAAACGTTAGGCTTTGCAAGGTCCATATTAAGATCGGGTCTGTCGCCGTTGTCAGCTTCAAGAAGCACAAAATCGCGCCATCCCTCAAAATCGGTCTCGATTATATAAAGTCCGTAGCCGTGCTCACTGTTTGTGTTAGCGTAGGTCTTAATTGCAAACGCACCCTTCTTTCCGTTGCCCTTAACACGAACCTTCATGGCAAGCTTTTCGGAAAGGTCTATCTCGCATCCGAATTCGTGCATTCTTATCTGGGAAGAAAGAGGCTCGTTTTCATTCATGGGATAGATAACGAAGGGGTCTTTTCCAAGGGTCGACATACAGTGCTCGATTCTAATAAACGGAGTCTGCTTTTTATAGGGATTTGTGAACTCTGTCTGTCCTCTTCCCTCTTCAAGGATAGAATAAAGACGCTTAACCTGATAATCCTTTTCGACAAAAACGTATTTCCCGTTCTTTTTCTTTTCAATTCTGTACTCCTGCTTGTCGTTCTCACGAAGCTTTTCAAGAAGCTCCTCCGAGAAATAACGCGTTTTTCTCAAATTCGAGTACATACGCCAAAGCTCAATATTGCGTCTGAGTCCCGCATAGCGAGCATAAGACGACTTAGAATCGCGGAAAACAGTACCGTAATTATTTATAACAGCAAGGCTTCCCATATGGTCTACAGCGTCGAAGTGGTGATACTTTGTGTGCTGGTTACCGGGATAAATATCGGTAACGGGATAATAGTTGTACCATCCGAGTACCGCACCGTAGTGGTTGCACTGGCTGTCAAGAAGCGAGCGGTGATGAGAGTAGTTCCAATTCTTGTAAGCACGGAAGGGTGTATCTGCAGCACCTGCTCTTGCACGGGTTGCCCAGATTGCGGGATACATATCCGAGAACTCAATCATCGGATCTATTTCACAGTTTCTCATTATCTCATGGACGAATTTTGCGCCATAGTACCAACGGTCATTTCTGTCTGTGCCGTAAGTTTTTGAAAGACCGTCAATAGCATCAAGATAAATCATGGTATAACCGCCCTCATTATAGGTGCGTGCGGTCAGATGAGCGACCTCATAATAAAGCTCCGAATCAAGTTTGGGGGCAAATTCATTAAAATATCCGAGTATTCTATAAATCTTCTCACCCTTTTTATGGGTTGATGCCGTTGTGCCACAATACCCTCTACCGACACCTGTAAGCCTGTTGTCCTTGTTTTTATCAATCCCGAAATAAATAATCTCGTCACCAATAATAGCATAAGGCATATCCTTGGAGAAAAATCCGTAATATGTGGAAAGATCCAAAATGGATTCCTCTATTGAAAACTCTACATCCTCCGCGGAAACATCCTCGGAAAGTGTAAATACCTCACTTGTGGCAAGCATATCACGGACACGGCGCTGTGCTAAAAACTCATTACACGATGGGTCGATATAGAAAGCATAGGTATGAAGTCCGCACTCCATGCCGTTTGCCTTGAGCACGTCTGCTACATTTTTTCTGAATTCAGCGTTGTTCGCATAGCTCATCTGCTTAAAGTCACCCTGTCTCGTTGTCCTTGAACCTTTATGATAGTCTATCTGGTCAACGCCAAGCTTATTGTAAAAGTCGAGGTTTCTGGCAAGATATTCAGGACTGGGGTCAAACTCGATGATATAATCTCCTGAGCTTCTTACAAAATCCTGAGAGAAGGGACCTGCATTCATGGACACAAGACCCTTTTGCTTATCTATCTTCAAGCATATATTTTTAAGTGCATTTCTGAAAGCGCCGCGAGGTGCCACTGTAAAGCCGAACTTCGCCCCGTTTACACCGCCGAGGTGTTGAAACGCTGTTGCAAGAAGCTTTTTATCCTTGCCTGAAGGGAAATAATTGGGATTTGTATTAACCGTCATTGAAACACCTCCTGCGAGGAGTGTGTTCTTTTCGTTGTAAACGTAATTGAATTTAACCTCACCAAAGCCCACACAGTAAGCACCTTCAGGAAGCTTTTCGGATATCACCTCGAGTATAAAATGATCGTCAAAGCTCTCGGCACTCACTTCAATCTTGCCAACTTCAGTATCAAGAATAAGCGTATTTCCCGAAAGCTTTAAGGACTTTGAAGGAATGAGTGTTTCATCGGCATTATAAAGTCCGATAAAATAGCTCTTCTCATCATCCATGATGCTCTTGCCGTCTCTGTTATCGGTAACACCGATAACAGACGCATCCTTTTTGGAAAGTTCAATCTTGACATAATCGTTTTCAAGAACGACAGTATTTTCTGTTTCAAAAATGTTATTCATAAAAGTCACCTTATTACATTCGCGGTTCATTTTTAGGATACTTGACCTTTTTTCATTATGCCATTTGAACCCCAAAAAGTCAAGCCATTTTAATAAAAAACGCCAGTCATTTTTCTACTTTAACTACCTATCTCAGTGACCGTCGCGTAAAGTGTGTCGTATTTCACACCACAATGACTGTATGAACTTGACATTCTATCTAATAGGTAGTATACTGAATAAACACACAAACTGCCATAAAAGGAGGTACTATGGAATACGTTGTAAAAACCTCAGAGCTTGTGAAGCTGTACGGCAAAACGCCTGCGGTAAATAAGATCTGCATAAATATAAAAAAGGGAGACATATACGGACTTATCGGCAAAAACGGAGCAGGAAAGACCACTCTTATGAAGATACTTCTTGGACTCACTACACAGGACTCAGGCTCATTTTCCTTGTTTGACGGCATGGAAACGCTTGCGGCACGAGGCAAGATAGGCTCCATAATCGAAGCACCGGCACTCTACAAAAATGAAAGTGCATACGAGAACATGAAACGCTTTTCCATACTTTCCTCTTCAACGGATGAGGAAATAGAAGAGCTTTTGAATCTTGTCGGGCTCGCATCTGTCGGCAAATTAAAGGTCAAGCATTTTTCGCTCGGTATGCGTCAGAGACTGGGAATCGCAGTGGCGCTTCTCGGAAAGCCTGAGCTTCTTATACTTGACGAGCCGCTAAACGGACTTGATCCCGAGGGTATCAAGGGAATGAGAAATATTATTTTACATCTTAATTCCCAAGGCGTTTCATTTATTATTTCAAGCCACCTTCTTGATGAGCTTGGAAAGATAGCAACGAATTACGGTATTCTCTCTAATGGTATTCTCGTTGAAGAGATATCTTCACAAGAGCTTGCCGAAAGGTGCCGTACTTCTCTTAAGATAACCGTTGATGATGCTGACAGTGCAATGAAGCTTCTTGAAAAGAATTATTCGGATATTGAGATAAGGGACGAAAAAACGGTATCCGTATATTCCGAGGTTGAGGACTCATCTCTAATTGTCGAAGCACTTGTCAAAAGCGGTATCCGTGTGTATGAGGTAGTAAACGAGGTAAAAAGCCTTGAGGACTTCTTCATGGAAAGGTTGGGGTGACAAATGAAAAAACTGCTTCAGCTTGAATTCACAAGACTCGCAAGGCGAACAAGCTTTTACGTTTGTCTTGCTATTTCGGTAGGACTTTTATTCTTGTCCGATCTCTCTGCAAGTGCAATTGCAAAAATAACTCCCGAATTGGCAAGTGTTCTTTCAACCTCTGTTGTTGCTTGTGTCGTAAATGCATTGAACAACAGCTCGTTTACGATAATTGCGGGAATATTTACGGTTCTTTTCATATGTGAGGACTATGAACAGCAAACTATCAAGAACATATGTGCCAAGGGCTTTTCCAGAAACAAAATATTTTCAGCAAAAGCAATATCTATGCTTACAAGCACAACGGTAATGTTTGCAGTAATTGAAATATTTGCTTTTATAAGCAGTTCGTTATTTTTTGAAACAGGCAGTGCCAACGCATCGAAAATCGTATTCATTATTGCAACTCAGTACGCTGTAGCTGTAGCTAATTCTTTTTTTGCTTTCGTCATCGCCATACTAATTCGCAGAATAGGAATAGCTATCACCGTCATCGTCGTAGCACCGCTCGTTCTTGACCTCACGCTCACAATACTTGATACTCTTATAAAAACAGACTCATTCTCTTTTACAAGCCTTTGGATAACAAGCTTTCTTCCATACATTTCGGTTTTGAGTGTAAGCTCGGAAAAGCTTATACTGAGTCTTGTGACGGCACTTTTATACATTGCGCTTTTCGTTGTATTGGGGCTCTTCATCAACAAGAAAAAGGATTTTTAATAAGCTATATATTTGGCTGTATTCGCTTGCTTTAAAATGCGGTTACAGTATTGACAAACTATCCTGAGTTTGTTATAATTTCAAAAAACCACAAGGAGAAAAACCATGAATATCGCAACAGTACTTCGTTACGTTGATCTCAAGGGCGGTCCTTGGGCATACAGATACTACATTATGCACGACTATTACATTATGGCAGAAAAATTCGGTGTTGGACTTGTGGCAATCGCCAACACAAATGACATGGAAAGAATATGTGAGGATTGTGACGGACTTATCATAACAGGAAGTGCCACAAACGTTAACCCAAAATATTATGGAGGAGAAGATATCCCCGACGTTGTGGATGAATACGCACTTGATGCGGCGCTCATCAAATATTTTCACGAGCACGGAAAACCCATTCTCGGTATATGCGGCGGTCATCAGGCGCTTAACGTATATTTCGGCGGAACTCTCAAAAAGCTTGACTGTCCCGAAACCCACCTTTCAGACGTTAACTCTCCAAGAGCACAGCATTATATCAACATTGAGCCTGACAGCTTTGTATGGGACGCCTTCGGCACCAACAGAGCGTTGGTAAACTGCCATCACGGATGGGAAATAGGAAAGCTTGCTGAAAATCTCAAAGCTGTAGCAAGAACCGACGACGGAGTAATCGAAGCAATTGAGAGCCGAGAGGACAAGGTTTTTGCAACCCAGTGGCATCCCGAAAGAGTTTTCCATGATAAAGAGGAAAATCCGTGTGACGCTAAAATACTTGAAAACTTTATAAAGCTTTGTGAAAAGAACAAATAACTCATACAATCAAAACGAGGTAAAAAAGTATGAATATTGCAACCGTACTCAGATATGAAGACCATGGAACCGGAAATGGTTGGGATTACAGATATTACATTATGCAGGACTACTATATCATGGCGGAAAAATTAGGTATAGGTCTTGTTGCTATTGCCAACACAAACGATATAGAAAAGGTATGCGATTGCTGTGACGGACTTATAATAACAGGAAGTGCCACAAACGTTAATCCAAAATACTACGGCGGAGAGGACATTCCGGGTATCGTTGACGAATATGCACTTGATGCGGCGCTTATCAAATATTTCCATGAGCACGGAAAACCCATTCTCGGTATATGCGGCGGTCATCAGGCACTTAACGTATATTTCGGAGGAACTCTCAAAAAGCTTGACGATTTTCATGGGCATCTTGATAAATCATTTGAAAGAATGCGTCATTACATCAACATCGAGCCCGACAGCTTCGTATGGGACGTTTACGGAAGTAACAGAGCATTGGTAAACTGCCACCACGCATGGGAAATAGGAAAGCTCGCTCCAAATCTCAGAGTTGTTGCAAGAACAGATGACGGCGTAATTGAGGCTGTTGAAAACCGCGAGGAGAAGATTTTTGCAACTCAGTGGCATCCCGAAAGAGTATTCCACGATGAATACGAAAATCCACTTGACGTTAAATTCCTTGAAAACTTCGTCGCGCTTTGTAAGGAGAGCAAATGACAGAACTACTTTGTACTATTGGCTTCACGGAAGAACAGCTTTGCAAATACGCGGAGCTGAAAAAAGACTGCGGCACAAAGCTTGACGCAATAAGAGACGACTATCTTGCCAAAAAAATACAAATGGCAGAAGCGCTTCAAAGATCCAAAGAAGCGCTTCCCGATATACACCCTTATACAGTGGAGCTGCTTTTCGTGATCGAGTGCTTACCCGCTATGGAGGAAAACCATGAAAAAAGCGGGATACCGAAAAAAATCTTCATTGATTCGGCAAGAGATCTGACTTATAAAATAAGAGAGTGCAAGGAAGCATCGGGAATTTTCGGAATCAACGTGGGATGGTGGTATGACAGATTTATATTTGCCACCCGCCTTACCTTTTCCCGTCTTCAATATGACGTAAATATTTACGACGGAGAAACTGTTGAATACAACGGCAACACTCTTGAAGCGGGGGATTTTTATCTCGGATGTCATATACATTCAGAGGGACCACTCCTTGAAGAGGATTGCATCACCTCTTACCGCGAGGCTTGGGAATATTTTCACGAAAAAACCAAAAACGGAATTCTTACAATTACGTGCCTGTCCTGGCTTCTGTATCCCGATTATATGAAGGCGTTCGGAGAAAACTCAAACATCGGTCGCTTTGCAAAGCATTTCCATATTTACCGTGCTGATAGCAAGGACTGGCTCATTTCAACTGTTTTGGCGCGCGTTTTCAATAACGAACCGCTTTCGGACGATCTTCCCGAGAAAACCTCCTTGCAAAGAAGGTTTAAAGAGTATTTTAAAACGACGAAAAGCTATGGCAACGGCGCTGGCATCATCTTCTTTGACGGAGAGAATATTTTGACAAAAAGATAATACAAAGCACTAAAAAAGGCGGGTAAATACCTCATATTACTCTCAAAAGAGAACGGCTTTGATGTTCTGCCGTCACTTGTATCAGCTTCAGCAAATCAGATTCCTGCAATTAAACGAAAAGGACTGTCACAAACGCTTTCAAGCGTTTTGTCACAGTCCTTTTACTGTTTTAATACTTTAAATTAAAGATAACCTTATTGGTTAGCAATCTTCGCGATTTTTTCAAGAATTTCTCTTATATTGATGCTTTGCGGACAGGTAGTCTCGCACTTCCCGCATTTAATACAGGATGATATATTCTCGCGGTATGGGGTAAGACGTGCCTTTGTTTCCGAGCGGGACACCCTTGCTCCCATAAGGTCATTATAGATAGCAAAGAGCTCGGATATTGAAACCTTCGACGGACATACGTCGGCGCAATAGTTACACCTTGTACACGGTATCTGCTTGGTCTTTCTTATTATCTTACGAACCGTATCAAATACCTCAAGCTCACTCTCGGCAATGGGCGTAAAGTCTGTGAAGGTATTTATATTATCGTTAATCATATCCATATTACCCATGCCCGAAAGCACCATAAAGACTTCAGGGAAGCTTGCGGCATACCTAAGCGCAAAGGAGGCTTCACTTCCCTCTCCAAGTACCGAAAGCGCTTCTTTGGCATCGGTTGGAAGATTGACAAGCGCGCCGCCTTTAACAGGCTCCATGACGATTACCTTCTTTCCGTGCTTTACGGCAACGTCATAACACGCACGGCTTTGCACGGTCGGATCATCATAGTCAAAATAATTGAACTGCAACTGCACAAACTCAATATACGGCTGTTCTGTAAGTATTAAGTCAAGATACTCTGCCGTGTCATGAAACGACATGCCGATATGCTTTATCTTGCCCTCTTCTTTGAATCTTTTTATAGTATCAAAGGTGTTACATCGTTTATGCTTTGGATAGCCCTCTCGGTTAAGACAGTGGAAAAGATAAAAATCGAAATAATCCACTCCGCAAAGCTCAAGCTGGCTTTCAAAAAGAGGCGCAACATCCTCTTCCTTTTCAAAGCACCAATATGATATCTTATTTGCAAGAACAAATTGCTCTCTGTCATATCTTGCTGAGAGGCAGTCTCTTATTGCGGTTTCGCTTTTACCCCCGATATAGCCGTGTGCAGTATCAAAATAATTAAATCCCGCATCAATGTAAGCGTCTATCATTTGGTTGAATCCGTCTTTGTCAACTTCTGTGTCAAGCATGGGCAATCGCATACATCCGAATCCGAGCTGACCCTTGATTTTTTCGAACATAACTATCCTTTCTTTTATAATTCATTTAAAAATTATATCACATCACGAAGATTTGTCAAATGTTTTTGGCTTCTTGCACAGGTCACTGCTTTTTCAATCTATCCTGCAATGCTTTCATAAAGCGCAAGAGCAACAGGCATAAATACAAGACAGGTCAACGTGGATACAAAGCAAAGCTGTGCGCCTGTTTTGCTGTCGCCGCCGTACGCTTCCGGGAACACTATACTGTTAAGCCCTGTGGGAAGTGTAAAGGTTATTATAAGTATTACGGCTATATCATGCGGGATTTTGGTTTTTGCCATAATCAGTATTGCAACCGTGGGAATAACGACCATTTTAACTATGCAAGCAATATATGCTCTGAGGTTTGTCACCATGGACCTTAAGTTATTCGACGCAAAAACAATACCGACAAGTATCATTGCCGACGGTGCAAGACAAGCTGCACCCGCGTCGAGGATTCCCTTGACAACCGACGGAATATGTATATTAAGTGCTCCTGCAAGCATTCCGAGAATTAGAGACACCATTATGGGATTAACAAGATTTTTAAGATTAAAGACTCTGTTCGGATTCAAAATATAAACACCGAATGTATAAGTCAATATACAAAATGGTATGCCGAATATCATAAAATCAAAAAGCATCAATTCGCCAAACACCGCAAGAACCAAAGGATTACCGAAGTAGCCCGTATTGGGGAACATCAAAGAGTACATATACACGTCCCGTGTTGAAGGGACTTTTGACATGATTCTTGAAAAAACAAACGCTATTGCAGTCGATACAGCCAGTGCTCCGACAGATATAAGCAACAGCTCTTTTTTCTCGGCTAATATGCTGAGTCTGAAATTGTCAGCCATACTGCCGAAATTAAGGAAAGGCATAAATATCCATACAAGCAAATTCGAAATACCCTTGTTAAAGCTTTCGGGGATATTGCCTGTTTTTTTCATCACATAACCAATGGCAATAAAAACAAACAAAACAAACGCCTGTGAAAACGTAACATTAAAACTTTCAAGCATTTTTAACCTCTTCATCAATACCGTTGTTATTATTAATAATACAACTTTTGTTCTGATTTGTCTATATATTTCGGCAATTTTATTTTTTGAAAATTCAAACGGAGATTAGCGGGAAATCGGAATGTTTTGTAATAAAAGTGGAAGAAATGTTGAAAAAAGCTTAATTATATGGTACAATTAGAGCAAATTTATGAAAGAAAACTAAAAGATGAAGAAACTTACCATTGGAATTATCGCACACGTTGACAGCGGAAAAACAACCCTGTCCGAGTCGATACTTTATAAAGCGGGAATAGTTCACAAGCTCGGCTCTGTCAACAAGGGGAGCACCTACATGGACACCAATGACATCGAGCGTGACCGTGGAATAACTATTTTTTCAAGCTCAGCTTCCTTTGTACACGGGGATACCGAATTCACTCTGCTTGACACTCCGGGGCACGTCGATTTCTCCCCCGAGACAGAAAGAGTATTTCGTATTATCGACTGTGGCGTTTTGGTTATAAGCGGTACAGACGGCGTGCAAAGTCACACACTCACCCTTTGGCGACTTCTTGAGGCTTATCACATACCGACGATTATTTTTGTAAACAAGATGGATATCACCACCCATCCGAAAGACGATATATACGGAAACATACGCTCAACGCTTGGCGACGGGGTTGTAAATATAAGCACGCTTACACTCGAAAAGAGCCGTGAGGAGCTTGCCATGTGCTCGGAAGCACTTATGGAAAGCTTCCTTTCAGGCGAAAACTTTTCCGATAATGATATATCGGATGCCATATTTAACCGACATCTCTTCCCCTGTTATTTCGGCTCTGCCCTTCGCGGCGAAGGAGTAGGGGCGCTTCTTGACAGTATTGCAAGGTATTTCCGCGCCCCCGATTATAAGAAGGACTTTGCGGCAAGAGTCTACAAGATAACCCGTGACAAGAATGAGCTTGTAGTACACATAAAGCTTACGGGTGGCGCACTCCATGTAAAAGATACCGTAACGGGAAAGCTCTCGGACGGCACTGAATGGAGTGAAAAGGTCAATACCATTCGTGTTTATTCGGGTGAAAAATATAAAAACGTAAACGAGGTTACCGCAGGCTCGGTCTGTGCCTTGACGGGTATTACCTGTGCTTATTCGGGAATGGGACTCGGAGACGAGTCTGATTGCGGATCGGTACATCTTGAGCCTGTACTCTCCTACCGAGTGGATTTGCCAAGCGGAGTTGATGCCTATACCGCACTTTTGAAATTCCGTGAGCTTGAGGAAGAAGAGCCTTCCCTTCACGTTATGTACAACGAGCAAAAGAAAGAAATATCCTTCGGTATAATGGGAGAAGTGCAGCTTGAAGTCCTCACACGGCTTATTGCAGAACGCTTTTCCATGAAGGTCAACTTCAGCGAAGGATCAATTGCCTATCGTGAAACGATTCGGCAGGCGGTTGTGGGTATCGGACATTACGAGCCGCTTCGACATTATGCAGAGGTTCAGCTTTTACTTGAGCCGCTTGAACGTGGAGCTGGACTGATTTTTGACGCAGATAAAGACTCAGGCCTTGAAGGACATTTCAGACGCCTTGTCCTGTTGCATCTTTATGAAAAGTGTCATATAGGTGCTTTGACAGGCTCACCTATCACAGATATGAAAATAACCCTAATAGCGGGTAAATCACATATAAAGCACACCGAGGGCGGTGATTTCCGTCAGGCGACCTGGAGGGCTGTGCGTCACGGCTTGCGTATAGCGGAAAAGGTAATACTTGAGCCGTGGTATGATTTTCGCATCGAGGTCCCGTCGGACTGTATAGGAAGGGCGATGACCGACGTTGCCGCAATGGGCGGACGTTTCGGCGACCCTGAGCTTACCGACGGAATCAGTCTGCTTACGGGATGTGCTCCCGTGTCCGCTATGCGTGGCTATCACCGTGAGCTTGTCGGATATACCAAGGGCGCGGGCAAGCTTTTCACCTCTCTTCGCGGATATGAGGAATGCACAGAGCCTGAAAAGGTTATTGTCGAATGCGGATATGATGCCGACCGAGACGTTGATAACTCTGCGGATTCAATCTTTTGTGACCACGGAGCGGGCTTTACCGTCCCTTGGTATGAGGTGGAAAATTACAAGCATCTTGAAAGTGGTGTCGAGCTTTCCTCGGAAAGTGAGGAGGAGCTTGAGTCGAAAGCAAAAAAATATATGCAAGCCATCGCAGACGATGAAGAGCTTATGCGTATTTTTGAACGCACCTACGGGCCTATCAAGCAAAAGCAATATACTCCGCGCCGTGTGGTTAAAGCACCTGAAGCAAAGCCTAAGCACACCCCGTCAGGAGCAAGCAAGGCTTATACAGGACCCGAATATCTGCTTGTTGACGGCTACAACATAATTTACGGATGGGACGAGCTTCGCGCTATGGCAGAAAAGAGCCTTGATCTTGCCCGCTCGGTCTTGTGTGACAGACTGTCGAATTACCGAGGCTTTTGCGGTATTGAGGTTATCGTTGTATTTGACGCATATAAGGTTAAGCGCAATCACGGAGAGATAGACGAGATAGGCGGTATTACCGTGGTTTATACCAAAGAGGCGGAGACTGCAGACACCTATATTGAAAAAGCATCTCACGAGCTTGCGAAGAATCACCGTGTGAGAGTTGCGACCTCCGACTCTCAGGAGCAGCTTATCATATTCGGCAACGGTGCAATACGCGTTACTGCAAGAGGGCTTCTTGCTGAGCTTTGCGAGGTTGAACGCTGCATTCGTGAAATCATAGGATAACAATTTAAAGTTTTAAAAAATACAATTGCACCAAGCATTTTCATGCTTGGTGCAATTTGTTTTCAGACCTTTCCCTTCCAGAATTTATAACTGTAATTCTGAGGAAGGGGAGATGAATACCCTCGGAGTGCGACAGTAATCATCTGACTTGCAACCGTACCGAAGGAGGCACGATAATGTATGGTGGATTTAGCTACAAGAATTTTTTGCTCTTCGGGTGCAATTCCGTGTCTGCGGAAAATTTCAAGGTCAAGAGGCTGTCTCGGCAGAGACGTAATCAGTACAATATTTCCTTCTATTTCAACTACTGCGGTAGTGCCGTGATTTACTTCCACTGCGTGAAGCATTTTGCCCTTGTTTATATATTTACCGTCACTTATCATACGGATGTGTGCGGTAACCTTAAGAGGTCCACCCGAATAATCGGGATCACTCCAACCGCCAAGATTCAACTCAACAGTTTCACCGACACCTGCCTTGGCGCATATTTCGGCACTTACAGGGTCTAAAATCGTTGCCACAACGGCACCCGTGATTCCTCTTTCTAAAATACGGCGCAGTATATGAGTTGTATCACCGAGAGCACCTGCTCCGGGATTGTCAGAGGCATCTCCGATTGCAACAGGTCCTGTCTCGCATAAAGCAATATCAAGAGCATCATCAAGAGAAATATATTCTCTCTTAAGATTAGGGATTTCATTTTCTATAGCTTGTGCAAGCTCATGGGCAATCTTCTCTGCAAGCTCCCGATTGCCGTCGGTAACAACCATTACGCTAACACCCATCTCTTCAATATCAGATGCAAAAAATCCGTGTGCAAAGCGTACACTTCTCGCACCGTACTCCTCCCGAAGCCGTCTTGCAAGGTCATAAAGCTTCTTCATTTCGGGTGCATCGCTCGGAAACAGCGGCAGCAAAAACGGAATTCGTCTGTAAGCCATGGTGGGAGTAAATTTTCCGTCAATCGTATCCTCCATGATTTTTGCCGCAACAAGACCCGTTTCGTATATATCGGTATGCGGATACTCCTCGTACGGAATCATCGCATCTGCACAGCGTGCCATTTTTTCGGTAACGTTGGCATGGAGGTCAAGTGCCGTCACAATGGGTAGGTCAAAACCAAGCTTTTCACGTATGATTTCAAGCA
Organism: Eubacteriales bacterium; assembly: GCA_045660745.1. Taxonomy (GTDB): domain Bacteria; phylum Bacillota; class Clostridia; order Oscillospirales; family SIG627; genus RGIG6353. Next base: position 16,121 of record JAZREJ010000024.1, on the reverse strand, counting down.
AATCTCCCTCGCTGTCCGGATGGCATTCGGAAACCATCGCACCGTGAAAATCAATCAGAACTCCGTCAATAGGCTTATTTTTCTCTATTGTATCGACAACGTTTTTAACAACAAAATCATAAACATCGGCACTCACTCTTCCGCAAGGAGACGCATATAAGGACACGGTTGGAATCAATTCAACGTCATCACGCTTGTCGAAAACCTCTAAAAATGCTCCGATTTCTGCACCGGTTCCACGTTGCTTATCAAGAGCCTCCGCACCAATTAAAAAACGGTTGTTACGGAATGCTTGCTCGTCTGCGTGACGTGGACAAAAAACGTTTGTTTCGTGCCTGAAGCTAATTATAAGAAGCTTCTTTTTCATATCACTTCACCTCCAAAAACCACCTTGATTGACATTTAAATATTATATCACACTTCCTCAAACAAATCAAGGCGCAGCCTTGTATATCATCCGCAACTTGTTGCGGTATATTATCAAGACGGAGTCTTGCATATCATCAATTCCGCAAGGATTGTATATCATCATTGCGAAAAAGTATTTTATACACACCTAAAGGTGTGATGAGATACAACACGGCAATGCCGTGTTGATGATATACAGTCTACGGCTGATGATATGCCACCGCTTCGCAATGGATAAAAAATTTACAGGCTTAAACCTGTCGATTTTTGGAGTCGGGGGGGAATCGCAAAACATTTGCAAGCAAATATTTTCACGGCTCGACCTAAAGGTCTCACCCCCTTTGCCTAAAAACAGTTTTCTTTACGGCAAAAGCCCTTCTTAGGGTTCGATTCCCTTCATCTTTCTACAAAAGAAAAAAGACACTGTTAGTGTCTTTTTTCTTTTGGTGGAGCCGAGGGGTACTTTCAACACTTCACGGAATGGGTTATATGGCTGAATTGGCAAGTTAAGCACAATGCTCGACTTGACTTTGATAGATACTGGTATTTTTGAGTTTTATAATCGAGGTTTCACTTTGATCAAGACAACGTCAAGGACATTCTGTCAACCTATACTTACGGGACCGATAAGACCGCTCGGCTTGATAAGCATATATCGGGAATAAATATCTCTTTGCTCATATACGCAGGTATTAGAGATGATTATTTCAAGCTCGTTGTCACCATCCTTTATCGCGCCTGACATATCAAAGCTGTATGGAGCAAAAATCCTTACACCTATACACTTGCCGTTAAGATACACCTCCGCCGTCTGTCCCACTGTTCCAAGGTCTAGCATTCTGTGTCTTTTCGGATCAAGCTGTATCGATGCAGTATATCTCATGTTTCCGCTGAAATCGGGCATTTCATCGTGTGACGTAATGCTTTTCAGGCGGGAGAAGGTTTTATAATACTCATAGTGAGGCATATCCTTTTCCCGACACAGCTCAACGCGCCACTGTACATCAAGCTCCGAGGGACAAGAATAAACCTCGGAGACAAGCGCTTCGTTTCCGCACTCAAAATCCGAATCCGCAAATAACACAATAAGATTATTCGGGTATATGCGAAAAGGGATATTACCATCAGCGGTATCACGGCAAACCGCTTTGTTTTCGAAGGCATCCCACAGCACGTACCTGCCTCCGTCAAATCCGCGAAGCTTCAGATTAAGTGACATTGGCACCGTATCTTCATTGGAGAGTAAATATATCCGTTCATTTCCACGCTTATAATAAGCGTACCTTAAATATTTTGCGTTTTCCGCAACCGAAATATCACGATATCCTTCCATAATATCCGGCAGACTTGAAAGAGTTACCGATCTCATATCTCCCACGCTCTTTTCCCCGACACAAATAATTCTGTCCTTGAGTCTTTCTATTTTCTTCAAGGCTTCACTGTTATAATATTCACTGTACGGAAGCAATATAACGGGGTAATATTCTCCGTTTATGTATCCGTCATCGGTAATATCGTTAAGTCGGTCGAAGGGGATGATATCATAATCAAGGCAGTTATCATAGAGCATTTTACAAATATCCCGATTGTCCGTAAAATCGGAGGATGCCCAGCTTGCCTCCGCATCGTAAATCACAGCGCAGGTAGGAATATGCACCGCTCCATCCATAAGAGTGCAAATACGATTTATATACCTCATCAGCATACCGAAGTATTTATATTGAGGATTCCTTCCCGTATTATAAAAATTGGGAGGGCAATCGGTATCGTTTTCCTTAGGAGAAAATGCGTGAGGGACAAAATAATTGATTCCTCTGACTATAAGATGGTCGAGCAGAAATTTCATAAATTCCGTATCCTCTGCCCAGCCAAACGCTCCGAACACCTCACACATCGCACGTCCCTTTTTCTCTGCCTCTGTATGGGCAGACGAGGATGCAAGCTTTGCGTGAACGTAATGAAACTGCTTGTTATCCGCCTCCATATACGACGCGGGGGCGGTGGTGGATATTTCGCAAAGTCCGGGCAAAAGCTGATTCAAGACTATATCTACTCCTGCCATATGGTGCCCTTCAAGTGCGCGGAAATAATGACCTGCACCAAATCCCGTGGCTCTGTGCGCCCCGTTATCCTCAATAATGTGACCTATGTGCATAACCCCGTGATTCTCGCACCACTGCCCAACTCTTTTGCTGAACGCCTCGGAGTATTGTCGGGTTATAATATCCATATAGCTCTCACGTACGCTCATATGCGAGTTATCCGAAAAATCATACCAAAGTCTGCAAAGCTTTGCCATGGTATCATCGGGATACAATGACGCCAAACACGACATCAGGCTATCGTGCCACGGGTATCCGACAAAGGCTTTGCCCGTTTTTATGATATGAGAGGCTTGATTATACCAATTATGAAATTGAGGCTCATCGGTAAAAAATCCGAGAAGCGTATCTCCGAAATCATCTGCAAATCGCTTATAATGGCTCTCGTAAACCTCCGAAATATAAGCATCGGTTGCATCGGATGACAAATGATTTCCGTAACACCTCGAGCCCGGTGCAATATCCGACTGAGATGCGATTATCATCACTATCGCCCATTTCCCTTCCGGTAGGTCGAAGTAATATCTGCCGTGAGCGTAATTTTCGCTTATGTCTATATATCCGCCGTCAAAGGCTTGTCCGTCTTCCGTACGGCGAAGAGCAACAGCACCTATAAAGCGGTCATCATCAAGCTCCTTCCATTCATCAGCAAGAATACTGCCCGACGTTACGGGACCTGAAATATCCACCCTCCTTGAATGTATACAAAGAGCTCGGAGAGGCTTATTTTCTTCCCTCTCGAATATACCGTTTGCATATCCCGACGGAAAATGCTTATCGTCAAGTATCCACACCTTCATACCGAGAGATTTGCAGGTATCGAGTATCAAAGCAACGTCACTCCACCAATCATCGCGGCAAAATTCTTCATGCGTACGTGATTCAATACACACAGCACCGATTCCGCAATCATGTATACGATGAAGCTCGTTCTCAATCAGGCTGTCATCTTCATTGTGAAGCCAAAGAAACGGTGCTATATAATTGTCAACCTCTCCGTTTATTATACTGTTTAGCGTTTTCATCTGCATCTCTTTATTCCTTTACCCTTTCAGCCAAAGCCCTCAAAACGTCCACAGCAGGAGCAGGTAATCTTCCGAGATGATCGGGGCCGATATTGAGAAGAAGATTTGCTCCGTGGCTACGACACCTTTCAAGTATCTCAATCACCCTTTCAGGAGACTTCCAATCGTTATCAAACGACTTGTATCCCCAGGTATGATTAAGAGTTATTGGTGATTCTATGAGCTCGTCAGTATATCCGTCCGGCATGCAGTTGTCATCGCAGGAGCTGTAATCACCAAATCCGTTTCCTATTCTTGAATTAACAAGGCACTTCGGCTGATATTTTTTCACCATGTAATAAAGCTCATCCGATATTTCGTCAGGTAGTCCGATAGGAGTATCAAACCATATAAGACAAAGCTCGCCGTATTCTGTCAATATCTCCCTGACCTGAGGCTTTATCTTTTTTTCGTAGCAGATCATATAATTCTTTGATGCTCTGTCAGGAAAATCCCAATCGTTGTCCCAACTCATGCCGAAATTTGAATGATAGTAATTTTCATCGTATCCGCCACCGTGAGCCTCATGCCAATCAAGGCACTGAGAATAGTAGATACCAAGCTTGATACCGTGACGCTTGCAAGCATCCGCAAGCTCACGCATAATATCTCTTCCAAAGGGGGTAGCATCAACCACGTTATATTTATCCACCCTCGAATGATACATTGCAAATCCGTCATGATGCTTTGAAGTGACTACTATATATTTCATCCCCGCCTCTTTGGCAAGCAGTACCCACTCGTCAGCATTGAAATATATAGGATTGAATACCTCCGCAAGCTTTTCATATTCGCTGTTCGGAATTTGGTATTTTGACATTATCCACTCTCCGATATAATCCATTCTTTCTCCTCTCCACTCACCGCCGAGAACAGAGTATAATCCGAAATGTATCATCATACCGAATCCCGCATTTTTGAACCATTTACTCGAATCCATATTTTGCATCTCCTTTATTTTTTAGATTGACATTTTAGTATTTACATATTACAATAATTATACGAAATACAAGAGAAAAAAACAATGTTTGTTTTTTGCGAAAAATTCATCTGAATTGACATTTTAAGGATGTAAATATGAACGAAATCAATCTTTATGCATACGGAAGAAATACCGCTCAGGGAAAATGGCACATTGATTACAACCGCATTGTAAACAGACTTTACTATGTAAATTCAGGCTCCGCCGTTATATTCAACGGTGCCGATGAGTACAGGCTTGAATCGGAAAATGCATATATTATACCGCAATGCAAAGCATTTCAGCCTGTCAATGCATTTGATTTTGACCACACCTATTTTGATTTTTATTCATCAAAGGTACTTAACCCAAGCATATTGATAAAGCTTGATAAAAACGAAATCGAGTCAGCCTTCTTTTTCGAATTTATAAACACGTTAATTGAAAAAGGAAACAAAAAAGAGGATCTGAAGGCTATGGAGGTCCTGCTTTCGGGCTTTTTGTCCGTAATAGATAATAACTGCAGCCCGCTCCCATATATTACAAATCAGCTTATAACAAATGCAATAAATATTATTTACAACGATTTTTCAACTACAACAACAAAAGAAATATCTGAAAAATTAAATATTAATGAAAGCTATTTGGTACGTTTATTCTCGTCAATAATGGGTTTATCTCCAATGAAATACATACGCGCACTTCGCATATCGCACGGAAAAGAATTGCTGAAAAACGGTTGCAGTATATCCGATGTCGCCGAAAAATGCGGTTATTCCTCGTCCTCGTCGTTCTATAACGCTGTAAAAGCTGAGCTTGGAATAACCCCGTCTGAGTTAAAAAAATTAAACTGATACTTTATAGCTGCATATCATTAGAATGATAAGACACAGTTATGCTGCACGTATTCAATAATTTTGGCTTCATATTTCGAACCTTTGAGATATAACATAATTGTTTTTTAGGCAAAAGCCCTCTTAGGGTTCGATTCCCTCCATTGTTCTAACAAAAAATATACCACCCTAACGGGTGGTATATTTTTTGGTGGAGCCGGGGGGGTACTTTAAAGCCTTCACAGAATGGGTTATATGGATTGACTTGATAAGTCGGGTATTGAACCCCACATACCCTTGATAGAGAATGGGATTTTGGGGATTTAAGGGTGTTTTTTGCGATTGGTGATGGTTACTGCTAAAATAACCTTGAACTTTAATTAAAAATATGATATAATAGTAAAATAAGTAATAATAAAAAGTAAAGGAATATAAAAGTATGAAAATTGGTTGTTTATTTCTTGTTATTATTCTTTCTTTAACGTTTTTGGTTGCTTGCGAAACTCCGAGAACAGATAGCAATATTGATACTATTATCAATGAAGAAAAAGGTGTAAATATCGCTGAATTGTCTGACTCTGTGTTTAAATTGTCAGTTGCTGATGATAAGGGAAATTTAATTGCCGAAGGAAGCGGATTTTGTATTTTTGATTCAAAAACGCTTATAACTAACTACCATGTTATTGAAAACGGATATTCAGTAACTGCTGCATCTCAAAACGAAATAATATACAATGTAGCAGGAGTTTGCTACTATGACAAAGACCGTGATATCGCTGTACTGAAACTTGAAAATAGTGCTAAATGCCCAGTGTTGCCGATAGCGGAAGATTACAAGGTCGGAGAAGAGATTTATGCTATCGGTAGCCCTTTGGGTTTAAAAAACACTATATCAAACGGTCTGATTAGCGCAGAAAGAGAAAACGGAGAATATATAGATTTGCAAATAAGCGCTCCTATTTCAAGTGGTTCAAGTGGTGGCGCACTTCTTAATGTCAATGGTGAAGTTGTTGGAGTTACTTACGCAGGAATGATTGATGGGCAAAACCTTAATTTTGCTATTCCTATGAGTTATTTTAATGATATTGATTTAAATGATATTGAAATTAAAACATTGCCAAATATTATCGAAGAGAACACACCTGGAAATTTACTGGTGAATTATTCGGGTAGGTCAAGAGATCCTTTTGTTTTAGATTTTACTTTCAACAACAATTTTTTTGTTGTATATGAATATAGTTATGATGGAGAAAGTGGCCTGATAATTAAATCAAATGATTTAGGGATTGAAAAAAAGTTAGTAGGATATGGTTGTCCAAACTATTATAAAAAAGACTTATATTTTATCGAGCATGACACCGGAAGAATTGTTACTATTAATATTGAGGATATATTATCTGAAAAATATGCTATTAATTGTGTGGTAGATTTATCTGATTGTACTTCTAACATAAAATCTATTTTTGTCAACAATGGTAAAATCATATCAAGAACTGGAGATAGAGTAATTGTTACTAATATGCATGGAGATATAATATTTGATTTTGAAGATGAAGGTTTACATGATGCTATTATGACTGATTTTGAAACGCTTGCATATGCATATGGAGAAAATAGTATTAAAACATTAAACTTAAATACATTTGTAACTGATGTGAAATCTATAGGTTTTAACTTTAGTTGTGTAAATGGTTATGATGAAGGGGATTATTTATTAGGCTATTCATCAGTAGCTTATGGCGAAAAAAAGAATATTAACTATATATACAATTTAACAACTGGTTCTGTTGAAGAGTTTAATATCAAACATATTGATGCGATTAGAAGATATAAGTGTTTTTTAATTATCCATGACATGAATGGTAGAAAGTGGCCTGGTTTTTATGCTACAGGTCAGGCTTATGACGGTGATGTATTTTATTCTTATAATATAGTTACAGGAAGTAAGTTTAAAGTTCCTGTAAAGCTATCTGCAAATTTTCCTGTTAATTACGGAATAAATGACAAAATGTATGTAATGAGCGACCAAGAAAATGGATGTTACTTGTATAGGATGAATTTGGATTGCACTAAAGTTGAAAAAATTGGATTGGTTTGGCGAGGTGAATAAATAAATTGATAAGCAAAGAGGAAATTTATACAGAAATTGAATTGATTTTAGATAAAACTTTCTTAATAAGTGTAATTATAACTTTTTATAAACAACTAAAAGAAAAAAAGTTTGAAGAATCTGATAAATACATATTGTCTGAAAATTTTTTCAATTATACATCTATTTCTTATGATTATTTACTTTGTTGCGAACTGCCGAAAATATTTAATTGTAATTTCAAACGCAAAGAAGAAAGGGGAAGTATATATAATGTTTTACATCTTTGCGAGAAATATATCAAACAGTTGAAAGAAAACTGCGAAGAAAGTGAGAGTTTAGAGAGTTTTATAAATAATGTAAAAGAAAGAATTGCACTAATTAATGTAAATGTATTAAAAGAGTATCGTGACAAGTATTTTGCGCATTCTGACAAAAAGTACTTTTATAGCAAACTAAGTTTGATTGATAATTATAAGTTTGATTTAGATGAATTTAATGAATTGAATAAAACTGCAATTGATATACTAACAGACATATACTCAAAAATTTCAGGCACAAGGTATATTTTTTGTCCGAATATGTTTAACTTTGATTTAAACAAAATATTCGAGAGTATGAAATAATAAAATTACACCGAGTGTTTTGCTCGGTGTGATTTTATTTATAATTTCACTTTTTCCGTGAAACTGAGTGGTGGATTTTTATCAATTTCGAAGAAATTGTATATCATCAAAACGAAGTTTTGCATATGATCAATTCCACAGGGATTGTATATCATTATTGCGAAAGAGTATTTTATGCACACCTAACGGTGTGATGAGATACAACACGGCAAAGCCGTGTTGATGATATACAGCCTACGGCTGATGATATGCCACCGCTTCGCAATGGATAAAAAATCGACAGGTTAGACCTGTCAATTTTTGGAGCCGGGGGGAATCGCAAAACATTTGCAAGCAAATATTTTCACGGCTCGGACTAAAGTCCTCACCCCTTTTGCCTAAAAACAGTTCCCTGAACTGTTTTCTTTACGGCAAAAGCCCACATTGTGTTCGATTCCCTCCAACGATCTACAAAACAAAAAAGCAGCCGCACTTTGTGCGACTGTTCTTTGTTTTGGTGGAGCCGAGGGGAATCGAACCCCTGTCCGAAGCATCATTCACAAAACTTTCTCCGGGTGCAGTCGGTGATTGTTTTCCCAAAGCAACAGGTTCATCGACAGACCAATCACTCGGTAGCTTCATTAAGTCATGACGCCGCGCAAAGCTTTGCGACGTTCACGTTCACCGCTGTGTGACGCCTTATCCTGATCCGCGGTACTCTCAGGTAAGACGGCCGCCATTAGTTAGGCAGCGTAAGCTAAATTATCGTTAGCGTTTAATTTTAAAATTACAGTTTTAAAGAGTTCTGCTACTCTACCCGCTTATCTTGCTTCAAACACCCCGTCGAAACCTTGACGGCCCCATATATAGTTTCGGAGTGCTTACATTCTACCACAAAAAACTCACTTTTGCAAGTAGTATTCTATTATTGCCAAAAAATCGTGCACTGATTCAAAATGGAGCAGACCTTTCGGTCTGCTCTCTTGTTATCAAAGCGACTTCAAATATTTTATTTCTTCTTTTGTAAGCAGTCGCCAATGACCGCTTTTCAGCATTCCGAGCTCAAGCTCACCAAACGATATTCTCTTAAGACGTGACACAAACAAATCAACCTGTTCGCACATTTTTCTTATCTGTCTATTGCGCCCTTCGTGAATGATAAACTGCAATATCTGATTCTCGCCCGTATCCGATGAAACCGTCACCTTCGCCGGAGCAATTCTGTATCCGTCTATCGTCATGGGGCGGTTAAGACGGGCAAGCTGTTCGGGAGTTACCTTTCCGCGAATCCTTACAAGATAAGTTTTATCCACCTCATTCTTCGGGTGAAGAAGCTTATTCGTAAGCTCACCGTCATTTGTAAAAAGAAGAAGTCCGTCGGAATTGAGGTCAAGTCTTCCTATGGGATATACTCTGAACGGAATATCTTTTACAAGCTCGGCAACGCACTGCCTTCCCTTTTCATCGGACAGTGTTGAAACGTATCCGCGCGGTTTATTGAGCATTATGTAGCACAAGTCTGTGGTTTTTTCAACAGGCTTGCCCATATACTCAACGTAATCGTAATCAGGATTTATCTTCTGACCTATCTCTGCGGGCTTGCCGTTAACAAGCACCTTTCCTTTTTCTATTTCCTCCTCAGCCTTTCTGCGAGACATTACCCCGCATTCGGAGAGATATTTTTGAATTCTTAAATTTTCCATAATTATCCTTTAATTACCCGTAAAAAAGTTCCATATCCTTTTAAAAAATCCGGGCTTTACTTGGTTTATTTCCACCTCATCGAGCGAAAAGAGCTCAAGTGAGGCAATTTCACGGCCGTTATAGTAAAACACAACGTGACCCGCAACATCGTCAAGATTCTTGATGGGGGCGTATAAGAAGTGCGGTGCCTCAATTCTGCTTTTAAGCTTTGTAATATCCCTCACCCACACTTCAAGCGACTCGCGGTTGACAAGAGTCACAGAGCTCTTCTTACCGCCGACAACGGGAATATCAACACTTATCTTCCCTGCCTCGGCAAGACGAGTCTTTGTAAAGGAAGAAAAAGCGTATTCCGTAATGTTCTTGTGGTCGTTCCAGTCATCGGGGTCATTGAGTGTGACTGTGATAAGCTCTATTCCGTTCTTTTCGCAAACTGTGACAAGACACCGTCCGGCAGATTTGGTAAATCCCGTTTTTCCACCTATACAGGGCTCATAGCTTTTGAGCAGTTTATTATGGTTTGACAAAAAGCGATAGCTGTCGCCGTCATTACCGAGCGGTATTTTGTAGGTCTTAGTGGCAACTATTTCACGCACAACGTCATTCTTCATAGCCTCCTGCCACAAAAGCGCCATATCAAGAGAAGTCGAATAATGCTCTTTATCCTCAAGTCCGTGAGGGTTCGTGAAGTGCGTTCCTGTCATTCCAAGCTCTTTCGCACGCTCATTCATAAGCTTTGAAAATGCTTCGATACTGCCTGCAACACTCTTTGCAAGACACACCGCGGCATCGTTTGCCGACTCAAGCATCAGGGCATACAAAAGGTCTCGAACACTTATCTTCTCGCCCTTGTACAAATTCACAGACGAGCCTTCTATACCGCATGACTCAGCGTCAACGGTTATTACCCTGTCAAGGTCGGGAACCTTCTCCACAACAATAAGGGCTGTCATCATCTTGGTGGTGCTCGCAATGGGCAAAGGCTTTCTTTCGTTTGATGAATAAAGGACCTCACCCGTTCTTGCATCCATAACCGTATAGCTCTCAGCAGACATCGTGGGCAAAGCGTTCATAGCCGCCTCCACGCGGTCCTTTTCATCGGGTGTGTATAGAACACCGTCAGCAACAGCAAACGGAGTCAAAACAAAGAGCATGGCAAACAAAACTGATAATAGCTTAATATTTTTCACTTGTATTCTCCTCACATCATACATTTTCATTCAAATGATATGATGCGGGAGGCTTTTTTATTCCTGTGTTTCTTCAGGCTCTTCCTTTTTCTTTTTGAAGGCGTCCTTAACCTTATTAAACAGTTCAGGCGCTTTGGTGATAAGCTCTGACAACGTATCCCCTTTTGATGAGGCATTGTTGATATTGAGTATTTCAACACCTGTATCTCTTATAACGAGGAAAGCAACGGGAGTCACAGACATTCCAGCACCGTTACCGCCGCCAAAATGCTTTTTGTCACTCGATTTTTTGCTGTCAAAATCAACTCCGCCCGAGGTGAATCCAACAGACACTTTAGACACCGGGATAATAGTGACGTTCTCCATCACATGCACAGGCTCACCTATAACAGTATCTGTGCTCATGACCTTTTTTAAGTTTTCGAGAGTAGCGTCGATCACTTGCTTCAAGGGCATATCGTTGTTGTTCATTTGTTTCTTACCTTCCTTTTCATGAAAATTGGTAATAAGTGCATTGCAGCACTGATCATATGAATGGGTTTTATTCTTAACACAAGCTTAATATCCATCTGCGATTCATTAGAGAGAAAATCGGGAAATACCGCAACCTTTTTATCACATCTTTTAACCTTCATATTGCAAGACAAAAATTCAAGAAGTGTCCACACCACTGCCGACACCTTAGCGTAAGCCCGTGCGGTATCAGCGGCATCATCGGTTGCAATCTTGATCCAAACGTGGCAGACCTTGACACGTACGTATCTGCAAAACTCATGCGTTACAGCTTTTACAAGCTCAATAAAACGTTCTATAAGATACTTGAGGCGCTCGAAAGTAAGCTTCGCTCTTTTTTTCGGCTTTTCTTCCTGTGGTGTCACATCTTTAGACTCCGTTTCACTGTCTTTTGAAATTTTTTCAACAAGCCTATTCGTGTCAAACGTAAAAAACAGTATCCTTACCTTCATTTTCGGTTCGGAGGACAGAGTTAAGATAAGATTGATATTGACAAATAACAGGAGTAGGATAAGTCCGACAAGAGCAAGTAAAATATAAACAAAAATCATTTTGCTTCCGCAATCTTCTGTTGATCGTCATCAATTTCGGGAAGCTCCGAAAGCGAATTGAGTCCGAAGCATTTAAGGAACGCTAAGGTCGTTCCGTAAAGAATGGGTCTGCCGGGAGCGTCAAGTCTTCCTTTTTCCTCGATGAGTCCCTTTTCAACCAGCGAATTTATTATTCCCGAGCAATCAACGCCTCTCACCTGCTCAATATACCCTTTTGTAACAGGCTGTCGGTAAGCAACGACCGAAAGTGCTTCAAGAGCAGGCTTTGAAATCGGGGCATTTCGTTTTATTTCAAGGTAAGCGGTAACGAACTGAGCATGCTCTGTTTTGGTACAAAGCTGTACGCTGTTTTCCGTTCTGACAAGCTGGAAGCCTGCACTGCGCTCCTCGAGGCTCGCTTCAAGCTTTTCTGTTATGAGAGTTACCTCAGTCGGGGTTATCTCAAAAACTTCGGCAAGCTTCTCCTTTGCCACGGGCTCACCCGCTGCAAAAAGAATCGCTTCAAGCGCTCCGATAAGACTCTTTTCATCATACTCGGCATATTTTTCAGAGAACTTCGGCATTTTCTTCCTCAGCTCCTTTCTTCTCGCGGTTAAGTAATATTCTGTAATCGTCTTCTCCGTCGTGGGTAACCGAGATCCTACCCGATTTTACCAATTCAAGTATTGCCAAAAAGCAAGCAACTTTATCCGACCTTGACGGAGATTTTGCAAAAAGTGTGTTAAATTTAACAGGTGCGTCGAACCTCAGCGATCTCACAAGTACTCGGAGCACGTATACTATCTTTTCTTCAATAGTAACAACGGGAACCTTGAGAATAGTTCCGAGAGTCTCTTTTTTGTCGTATTCCCTTTTGTCGCGCCTTGCGGTTCTGAGATATTCCATAATGGCAGTAAGCTCTGAAGCATCATACTGCTTGAGCACCTTCGTGATAACGGCGGGGGCTGACGGAGAATTAAATCTTTGACAGAATTTTTCGTAGCGTTCAGAGAAAAATTCTGCGGCAACCTTCATCTTCTGATACTCAATAAGCGCATTTACAAGCCCCTCTCTTGGGTCCTCCTCGTCCTCCTCGCGTGGGAGAAGCATTTTGGACTTAACGTAGAGAAGCTCAGATGCCATTACGATAAATTCCGCAGATATAGTAATACCCTCGCTTCTCATGACGTCAAGATAGTCAAGATATTGGTCAAGGATATTAGCAATCGGGATATCGTAAATGCTGACCTTATTCTTTTGTATAAGCGAGAGTAAGAGGTCAAGAGGGCCCGCGAATACCTCGCTTTGGTACTTAAACGATTCGTTCATTTAAAAAAACACCTTTTCGGGAAGATACATAAATATATCCAAAATATAAAATACGCCATTTGACAGCAGATCACTTATATAATCGGTGAAAATTAGTACCGCCATAAGTGCAAGGGAAATATACTGCTCATACCTGTGATAGGCAATATAAGCTCTTCTCGGCAAAAATGCATCGAGAATATGTGAGCCATCAAGAGGAGGAATTGGAATAAGATTGAAGAGCGCGAGAGAAATATTAATAAAAACAAAACATGACAGTATATCAAGTAAATACTCATTCGTTTGATCAAGTGACAAAAAATAAATTCTGCCATCAATAACAATTCCGTCCATCAGTTTAATTGCCAAGCAATATACAAAAGAAAAAACAAAAGCAGAAAGAAGATTCGCAACAGGCCCCGCGAGAGCGGAAAGAGCCATATCACGCTTGGGCTTTTTGAAATATCTCATATTTATCGGAACAGGCTTTGCCCAACCGAATCTTACAAGGAGTAGTGCAATAAAGCCAAACAGATCAATATGCTTTAACGGATTGAGAGTGAGCCTTCCGAGATTTCTTGCAGTAGGATCACCGAGCTTATTTGCGACCCATCCGTGAGCAAGCTCGTGAATTGACAGGCAGAAAAGAATTGCAGGAAGCGAAAGCAACATGGAAATAAGAGCTTCGCGTGAAAAATCAAACATATCTTATCCTTTCTTGTTCTGTGCCGCAATTTCAAAGGCAAGAATTGATGCGGCGGCTGTGGCGGTCAGCGACATTTTAAAGTCACGTGCGTAATCAATTTTGACAAGTGCGTCCGAGGCGTCAAGAAATTCTCTTGATATGCCTCTTTTTTCACCGCCTATGATAACGAGGAGCGGTTTTTTAAGTACAGGGTCGGTGTGGAGAGTCTGTGTGTTTTCGTCGGCACAAACTATTCTGTAGCCGTGCTTTTTTGCAAGGCTTATAAGCTCACTTTTTTCCTCATACACCGCGCAGTCAAGCATTTCGGTAGTACCGGCAGAGCCTCTGATACAAACGCCCGCGGCGCTCATCCAGTTACGAGGAGAAAGAACCATTCCGTCCGCCCCGGCAGCATACATAGAGCGAACCGAATATGCAAAATTATATGGGTCTTCGATGCCGTCAAAGAGAAACAGAAATCCGTCATTCTTTAAAAATAGGCTCTCAAGCGGTACTGTTTTTCTGTCTCCGACAAGCGCTATCATTCCGCCGTGAGTGGATGAAGTGGTATTTTCTTCAATAAAGGCGCTGTCGCACCGTTCAAAAGGTATTCCGCGTTTCCCGCATATAAGCGCTATGCGTGACGCGCGTCTGTCATTTGATATCTTTTTATTCTTATCGTAGTAAACCTTCTCAACGCTTCTTGATTCCTGTAACAGAACCGTCAGCACTGAAAGGGTACCTTCCGCCCATGCGGAAGATTTTTCTTTTTCTATTTCTTTTTTCATTTGTAATTTCTCTTTTTTTGTGGTATGATTGATTGAGGTGATTTTTATGCTGTGTAATATGTGTCCGAGAAAATGCAACGTTGAGAGAGACAGGTCGTGCGGTGCCTGTGGCACGTCAAACGAAATAACGGTTGCACGCGCTATGCGTCACTACTGGGAGGAACCGTGTATCAGCGGTAAAAAGGGCTCCGGTGCCATATTTTTCTCGGGATGTAATCTCAAATGTATTTATTGCCAGAATTATGCCATTTCAAGGGGCGAGGTTGGAAAAAGGTTATCAAACACCGAGTTTCAGACTCTTGTACAGAATACGGCAAAAGCGGGAGTTGACAACATCAACCTTGTGACACCAACGCATTTTACCAAGCAAATAGTATCAGCTCTGTCGGAAATAAAAAGCGAGATAAACGTTCCAATCGTATGGAATTCTTCGGGGTATGAAACTCCTGAAAGCATTGAAGCACTTGATGGGATTGTGGACATCTTTTTATGCGACGTCAAGTACTACGATAATGCTACGGCAAAGGAATACTCAAACGCTCCCGAATATTTTGACGTAACTCTAAAAGCACTCGAAAAAATGCTGTCTATTGCACCTCATCCGAAATTTCGGGAAGACGGAATGCTTGAGTCGGGTGTCATAGTCCGTCACCTTGTACTTCCGTCGACTAAGACCGACTCTGAAAAAATTCTTGAGTCTCTTGCAAAGTATAAGGATAATATAATTTTGAGCCTTATGTGTCAATATACGCCGACAGATAACGTAAAAGACCATAAAAAGCTAAAGCGCCGTCTCACTACGCTTGAATATTCTTACGTTGTGGATGTCGCAAAGCGTATCGGCTTTAAAGGATATATCCAGGATAAAGCCTCCGCTATGGCGGAATATACCCCCGATTTCGGAGAAAAGTGGGACTTTTCCTGTTAACATATATATTTAATTTATTATACTATTTCAAAAAGAAAAAGTCAAGAAGGAGTTAACTTTAATTCCCTCCCCCCAACACAGAAAATCATCAGCCGTCATTCCCAAAGCGTTTTTTTAGTATAAAATTCAACTCAACACAAAAATCTTAATCCAACAAAAACAATTCCCAAACAAAAAAGAAGAGCCACGCTCTTCTTTTTTCTTTTCCCCTTCAGGTCTAAAAGTTTTTGGGGTGAGGTAAAGGAGAGGGACTTTTTGAAAAAAGTCCCTCCCAGACTGTCGAAAAAGTCACTCAAAGGAGTGGCTTTTTTGTATTAAATATGGTATAATGGAGGTAGAAAAAAGTGAGGTAAAAGATATGCTGAGTAAGGGACAAAACGGAAGAGACCAAATGGAAATGGTATGGCTTGAAG
>JAZREJ010000023.1:0-32845 GCA_045660745.1 Eubacteriales bacterium | reverse complement strand
CTATCGCATGCCTTGCATAATCGGGAGCACCGCAAAGCTTTTTTGAAAGCTCCGGCGAGAAAAACTTAAAATCAGGAAGGTAAACGTCTATATGGGATAAAAGCGTGTTCATAAGCTCGGCGCGCACGTATCCGCCTGTGTTCCACACAACGGGTATTTGCACCCTTGCAATATCAAGCGCCTCAAAGACCGTGGGAGCGTACTGAGTAGCGCTCACAAGATCAAGGCACTCCGCACCCGCCGTTTCAAGCTCTCGAAAGATATTGGCAAGAGAGCTTGCAGAAACGCTCTCACCCTTTTTGTCTATGCTTATCTCACGGTTCTGGCAGAAAACACAGCCAAGCGGACAGCCAGAAAAGAACACCGCACCGGCGCCCCTTTCTCCCGAAAGGCAGGGTTCCTCCCACATATGCAAAGATGCCGCGGCAACAAGAGCCTCAGCTCCGCCGCCGCAGCGTCCAATACTCTGCGTTCTGTCAACTCCGCACTCTCGCGGACACAAACGGCAGCCTATATACTCGGGGTGTGCCATTAGATCAGGGATGGCGGATACACGCCAAGCGCGTGCATCTCTGCGATCTTTTCCTTAACGAAGGGCTTATCCTCCGCATACGTAACGCCAAACCAGTTATCATAGTTCGGAAGCACGCAAAGATCCGCAAAGCCGGACTCAACAGCGCGGCTTGCCGCATCGGGAAGTCCGTACTCAGCCTTTGTAAGATCTCTGCCCTCAGTATGTAAAAACTCATTAAATTCGCGCTCCATTCTATCAAAAAGCGCAGGAGTAAATCCGTAGAAATTCATAGAAACAAGGGTATCGCCGGAAACGACGGCCGTGCTTCCGTCATCAAACTCGGAAAGCGCATCCTCGCCGTATCTTGTAAGCTTTTTGTTTTCGGTAACGCTTCTGAGCATACCGCCCTCCACGTTACAAACTCCGCGCGAAACAGAGCCCTTGTCGGAAAGGGTGTTGCGAAGCACGTATCCCGCCATACAGAAATGCTCGCGCAAGTCTGCGGGGTGCTCCTCAAGATATTTTTTAACCATGGCAAAAGCGGAGCGACCGTAGAAATCGTCTGCGTTTATAACGGCAAAGGGGCCGTCAACCGCATCTCTCGCGCAAAGAAGCGCATGACCTGTTCCCCAAGGCTTTTTTCTTCCCTCGGGAATTTCTATATCGCAAAAGCTTTCTGCCTTTTGGAAAACGTATTCAACCTTAATTTTCTTTTCCGCACGAGCGCCGATGGTTTCGCGGAAAAGCTCGTAATTTTCTTCTTTTATGACAAAAACGACCTTATCGTAGCCGCTTACCGCCGCATCGTGAATGGAATAGTCGATAATAAACTCACCGTTTGCACCCACGGGGTCAAGCTGCTTTAGTCCGCCGTAGCGCGAGCCCATACCCGCCGCAAGAATTACAAGTGTCATACTTTCCTCTCTCTCCGTAAAAGAAAGCCGAGGCATAAATAACCTCGGCTTTATCTTTTTAGTCAGCGTATACGCTAACGCACTTTCTGTTCTTATCCTTGTGCTCGAACTTAACCTTTCCGTCGATAAGAGCGAAAAGGGTGTCGTCGGTACCGATACCAACGTTGTTGCCGGGATGGATCTTAGTTCCGCGCTGTCTTACGATAATGCAACCAGCGGTAACTGCCTGTCCGTCAGCTCTCTTAACGCCAAGACGCTTAGGCTCACTGTCGCGGCCGTTCTTGGTAGAACCAACTCCCTTTATATGAGCAAAGAACTGTAAACTAATTCTAATCATCGTTTTTTCCTCCGTAAAATTTAGTGCCGTCACACAGGGCGTTCTTCCTCTTCAACATCGATAAACTCGTAGTAATCCTCGAGCATATCGTTAAGCTGAAGGTAATAGCCCATAAGTACGCTTGCAACGGCAAAGCGCTTTTTTTCGTCGCTCTCGAATTTTTCAAGAGCTCCTTTTGCAAGAACCTTGATATTTGTAGTATCTTCGTCGATACTGTACTCAACGTCGGAGCCGACCGCAACCTCGATGGTGTTGATAACAAGCATGGTCATTGCGGAGATAGCGGAACAGATAATATCCGTGCCCGCCTCCGAAAAGCCTGCGTGCCCCTCCTCCTCGAAGCCGTAGAAAACGCCGTCCGATTTGAGAAATCTGATCTTTGTCATCTTAAATTAAAGAATGATGCTGTTGATCTGGATCTTGGTGTAAGGCTGTCTGTGACCCTGCTTTTTCTTCTCGTTCTTCTTAGGCTTGTACTTGAATACAACGATCTTCTTAGCACGGCCGTTCTTTACAACGTTAGCCTCGATCTTAGCGCCGTCGATATACGGAGCGCCGAAAGTGGTATTTTCGCCCTTGGATACTGCAAGAACGCTCTCGAAGGTTACCTTCTCGCCTTCCTCAACACCCAACTTCTCAACGAAAATAATATCACCCTCGCTGACCTTGTACTGCTTTCCACCTGTTTCATAAACTGCTAACATGAAAAGTTTTCCTCTCTTTCAATATAAGACTCGCTACTTTAAAAGGGGGCTTTCGCACTTGACCCTATAGTATGCGGCGTATTATTATATCATCTATTTTTTGTGAATGTCAATAGGTTTTTGACTATTTTTCAACTATTTTTTTACAAAAGCAAAATTATTTTCCCAATTTTCTCTCTTCTGCCGCATTTGCCGCAGAAATAGTGTTGGAAAGAAGCATCGTAATGGTCATAGGACCCACTCCTCCGGGCACGGGAGTGATGTGGCTCACCTTGTCCTTTACAGCCTCAAAGTCCACGTCTCCGCAAAGCTTGCCGTTCTCGTCTCTGTTCATTCCAACGTCAATGACAACAGCGCCCTCCTTAACCATATCGGCTGTTACGAATTTCGCACGTCCTATCGCAACCACAAGCACGTCCGCCTCTCTTGTCATGCTTGGAAGGTCGCGTGTTCTTGAGTGTGTAACGGTAACAGTGGCATTCTTTTCAAGAAGAAGGAGCGCCTGAGGCTTACCTACAATATTGCTTCGTCCGACAACGACAGCGCGCTTTCCCTCAAGCTCAATTCCGTAGTAGGAAAGAAGCTCCATAACACCCGCAGGTGTACAGGGTACAAAATCCGCATCTCCCACCGTAATGCGTCCCACATTAACGTAAGAAAATGCATCAACGTCCTTTGATGGAGAAATGTGTCCTATAACCTTCTTTTCGTCAAATCCCTTTGGTAAGGGAAGCTGAACGAGTATTCCGTCTATCTCATCATCCCCGTTAAGGCTATCAATAAGTGCAAGAAGCTCTGCCTCGGGAGTCTCGGCAGGGAGCGCATACTCACGGGAAAGATATCCTACCTCCTCGCACGCAAGCTTCTTATTTCTCACGTACACCTTAGATGCGGGGTCCTCTCCGACTATTATTACAGCAAGCCCGGGACGGCGTGCGCCCTCGGGAAGTGCATCCACCTTTGCCTTTATGCTCTCTCTCACACTGCGTGAAACGAGCTTTCCGTCAATTATCTGTGCCATTTCTTTTCTCCTTCTTCAAAAACCAAATATATAAAAATGTAAATACCGCAAAGCATCCGAGTCCCACAAGAGTTGACACGTCGAACACACCCGCCTTAAGGCTGTCGGTGCGCATGGGTTCTATAAGCATTCTGCCAAAGCCGTACCACGCAAGCCAGAAAAACATGAGCTGTCCGTCATAGCGCTTACGCTTTGCCACAACGAAATGAAGCAGTAAGAAGCCCGCAAGATTCCAGAGTGACTCATAAAGGAACGTGGGATGAACGAAAATTGCCGCATCGCCGCTTCCGATGCCCATTCTCCAAGGGAGTGTACACTCGCCGCCGTGAGCCTCAGCATTGACGAAATTGCCCCAGCGCCCGATAAACTGACCTATCATAACGCAAGGTGCCATGATATCACCGAGAAGAAGCATTGACTTCTTCTTGATGCGCGACATGATGAAAACTCCGAGCGCTCCGCCGATTATAGCACCGTAAATCGCGATGCCTCCGCGCCATATGGCAATAACGTCGACAAACGAGTTATAGTTTGGAGTCGGGTCGAATATAACGTAGTAAAGACGGGCAAACACTATTGCCATCGGCACCGCAAGAAGCACCATGTCGTAAAAATCGTCCGACTTGAAGTTCTCCTTCTTACAGCGATAAAGGCCGTACAAAAATCCGAGTATGATGCCTGTGCATATGATAACTCCGTACCACGCGATACCGCGCGATAAAAAGGGCACATTTATTATAGGATTGATTGTAAACTCGCCTATACCGAGTCCGGGGAAAGATAGTGTGCTCATTCTTCATCCTCCTTTAAGGGCTTGACTACCGCAAGTGCGAAATATTTCTCACTGTAAGAGATTTCAAGACGCGCCTTGATATCCTCAAGCGTAATGGATGAAAGTATCTCGGGAAGGTCGGTGACGTCTGAATTTACAAGCTCATAGTCAAGGAATGCGTCTCCTATGTCAGTGGTGGAGTTCCACACCTGAGCGCACATACCCCAGGTAAGCTTGACTGCTCTTGAAAAGTCCTCGGGGAGCAGCACCTTCTCACCGCTTCTGTAAGCCTCAGTCTCGGCAAGCACCCTCTTGTATACCTCGCCAACGTCACGGCTCTCACCCGATATCACGGTATGTGAAAAGCTTGTTGATGCCTGATAGGAGGCGTCAAACTTTTGATTTATAAGTCCTTCGGAATAAAGCTCTTCAAAAAGCGACGAGCCTCTGCCGAATATCATTTCGATAAGGATGGTATGCTCAAGCTCACGGCGTAACACGTCGTTCTTTTCGCATTTAAGGTCAGGGTCCTTGACTCCGATGCAAAAGAGCGGAAGGGATATCGGGAAGAATTTCTCGCGATACTTCTCGCACACCTCTTTTTTCTCTGTGTATGAGCCCTTATCAACAAACACCTTTTCCCTCTCGGGAAGTGTGCGATTAACAGCCTCCGCCACCTTCATCTCATCAATGTCACCGCATACGATAAGCATCATATTGCAGGGGTTATAGAAGGTATTGTAGCAGTTATAAAGTATTTCGGGAGTTATCCGTCTTATTGTCTCGGGGGTGCCTCCGACGGGTATTCTCACGGGATGGTTTTCGTAAAGGCAAAGGAGCATATTTTCATAAAGTGCTCTGTGCGGGTTATCCTCGTACATGCGAAGCTCTTGCTCAATAATGCCCATCTCCTTCTCCACCGTTTCGGGAGTGAAATACGGGTCGGACACAAATCTCACAAGCTCCTCAATCGACTCGTAGTAATTCTCGGTCGCGGTAAAGAGGTAAGCCGTTACGTCGTTTGAGGTGAATGCATTACAGGAAGCACCAAGCTTTGAAAATCTGAGAAATGTATCCTCACCGTCCGAGTTTTCAAAAAGCTTATGCTCAAGAAAATGCGCCACTCCCTCGGGCACGTCGTGAAACTCTTTTTCCTCTCTCGTTTTAAAGCGATTATCCACCGAGCCGTAACGTGAGGCAAAAAGTGCGTAAAGAGTCGTCTGCTTCTTGGGAATAACTATTATTTCAAGCCCCGATTCATGCTTACCTCTGAAATATTTTTCTCCGAGCCTTGCGCTCTCGGTCATGCTGAAATTCATTCCTTATCCCCCTTTCCCGCAAGCAGATACACTGTATCAAGCTCAACGGTCCTTGATATTCTCACGATATCCTCGCGCGTAATTTTGTCGATGTCCTCGGCATCTCTCGCAGGGTCTCTCACGTCCCATGCGCCGAGGCGGATGAAGTACCACATGGGAAGAATTGAAGGATTGTCGAGTATCTCACGCATTCTGTTTGCGTAGGATTTCTTAGCATCCGATATCTCCTCGTCGGTTATCTCACCGTTTTGTATCTTTTCAAGCTGT
This sequence comes from Eubacteriales bacterium, assembly GCA_045660745.1. Classification (GTDB taxonomy): domain Bacteria; phylum Bacillota; class Clostridia; order Oscillospirales; family SIG627; genus RGIG6353. Next base: position 26,997 of record JAZREJ010000023.1, on the reverse strand, counting down.
TCAAAGAACGCCTTTTCGGCAACCTCGGCATTCGCCACGTCGATTCCCGCGTATGCCATGAGAAGTCCCTTTGCCGAATCAAGAGACGAATGACAGGTATAGCAGAGCGACATCTTCTCGCGAAGGTTCATAAACATCTTGCCCGTAACGTCTCCTCCGAGAACCATGTTGAACATGACTCCTGCAAGATAGTCGGGGCTGTTGTAGGTAAGCCCGGTGCGGAAACCTATCCAAAGATGTCCTTGGGCAATATCCATGTTCTCACAAACCCGCTTGACCTCTCTTTTTCCGTATATGATATCGCACTCGTCAGGAGCTTTGGCGTTTCTGTCAGAAAAAATGGGCGCAATAAGGGAAGCCACCTCATCAGCACTCTTTTCGCCAACGTAGAATATATCGCACGGTGCATTCATGACTGTATTTTTATAAAAAGCGTAAAGAGCCTCCGAAGTCGCCTTTTTCGCTGTCTCAATATCTCCATCTCCGTTAACACCAAACGCCTCACCCTCGCACATTGACGCAAGGAATCGGTGTCGGGAATATGACGCCTTGTTGTTTATCTGTGCGGATATTGCGTCGATGAGATTCTGCCTTTCGCCTTCAAAATACTCGGAAACAAATCCTCCGTTTTCAAGAAGCGGATTCTTATACATATCCTCAAGTATTTCAAGGCAGTTTTTGAAAACAGTCTCACCAGAAAGTGCATATCGCTCCTTTACGGTAACAAGGTTCAGGGAGAAGACTTCCTTTTCCCCGCATTTGAACGCGCTTGCCCCAAGGGTAGCGGCGTAGTTTTCGTCAAGTGCACGGGACAGTGCCTTCATGGTGGGATAATTTACGCTTCCCCTCTGGAGCACACGCGCCGTAAGAGAGGCATAGGTTGCACTCTCCTCGCTCAGCGGAAGAGATGCAAATACGCTTAAATATTCGGTCTTGTATTTTTCATCTGCAATGGTGTGAAGCAAGACACCGTTTGCAAGTTTTTTCGTTATTACGTCAAAGCCGTCCATAGACTTCTCCTTTTACTTGTTTTAGTAATTTATTATACATTATTTTACCAATATTATCAATATATAATCCGAATTTTTCAAATATTTTCTTACAAAAAAGCGGCGGGACAGTGTCCCGCCGTTTACTTTAAAAATATAAAACCTTCATATTCTTGGGATAATCATCATAACTGACATTTCTTTTTAACACGAAAGCCTTTTCGTTTTGATCATTAATGTGATACTCATTCAAATAGTCAACAAAATCATCTACTCCGAAAGATTTACCTTTTTTACCGTTAATTTCCACGTACAAGCCACGGAAGTCGGGATCTCTATCCACCCATTTATCGAACATCCTTTGATATTTTTTGTGATAACTTTCAATATTATCCGGAACACAAATAATAAAAAGATCCAATCCAAAATCAACACAAATATTTTTCAAAGTAAAAACCTCCTTAAAATAAATAAAATACATGTCCGCCACTTCTATTGTAAGTATGGTAATGCCAATAATATCCCAATGTGTTTTCTTTGCCGGTATCTATTTCGTATTGTGTAGGTTTAATATGACCTCCTGCAGCCTTTGCAAGCTGTTTGGCTTCAATACGCGTTACCGTAAACACATCAAGATTGTTTCGCAATCTTACAATAGCATGAGAATAAGTTATGGAATTTGTAATTATCACTGCTCCTTTTATCCTACGTGCCGCCCAATATCTAGAGATGGAATATCTTTTTATACGTCGCTTAATATTCCTATCAGCCTCTACAATTTGGGGGCTGGGGATTGATTTTGAATTCAACTCCGGTTCTACCTTTGGTAAAACCACATCTCCAAAATCATGTGTCGGAATATTCCAAATGGATGTGGGATCAAAAGGATCACGTATTGTAATCGGCTCTATCGGAGTTAGCGTTGCAGCAGCCGTAAGACCAATTAGCGTCCAAAAAGCATATAATGCGGTCACGGTAAGTGCTACGCACCCATCCTTATAAACCTTGTTTACGGGGTCTGCATCACAGTATCCATACGAAATATATGAGGATATGCTGTTGCTCATACCGATAAACGTCGGCTCATCGGCATTTATGAATCTTCCGATTTCGGGGTCATAGTATCTTGACTGTAGGTAGTAGAGTCCTGTTTCCGAATCATAGAGATAGCTACGCTAGAGGAAGGGGTTAAGGTTTGAGAGGCTGAAGGAGGTTGTGTCGCTGACAACTGTCTCCCTAAGTATATTTTACCAAAATCCCCTCCCCTTGTCAACAGAAAACGGCGGGACAGTGTCCCGCCGTTTTCTTAAAGCGATATATACTACTATGCATCTATTTCCGACAAGGAAATAATTCTTTTCTTTTCCTTGAAGGTTTTCTTCAAATAAGAACACAATAATGTTGTATAAAGAGCAATTGTTATTAAAGCAAGCCAAACAATTTTTTCGAAAACACCTGAAAATACACACACAAGTATAAGTATTGCATTCGCATACATCCAAACCCAAAAGGTGTCAAACAGATGCTTCAAGAAAACCGATTCAACAATTCCGTTATCAAGCTTTACCTCCACATCACATATCCTACCGTCGATTGAAAGCCTGGGCTTTTTCACAAAATACTCACCTAAACGACATTCCGTTTGAGTATGAATAATATTTATTTCATCGCCTTCAAGCTCTTGCTCGGTGCTCAGCGTAAAAACTTCACGCCCGCTCAGCCACCCCTTGTGAACATCGAAAAGTACGATCTTAAAAAGACACGCTATAGATCGCAGAAGAAAAAGAAATATCTTCTGCCAAAGCATAATCTTCACTCCGCCTTCGGTAAAAAGCAAAGCCTTACCGCGTTTGGATGCAATGTCAATTTGGTCTTCTGAGGATAAGGTGTATTTTCCCTCACCGATAACAATACATATGCGTGTGTCACTTTTGGATAAATAATTTATTTTCAAAATGTAATTCTCCTTAGATCCGAAAAGTTAAGCTTTAACTCAAAACAATAATATCACCAATTAAAAGGGAATACAATTTTGTTGTTAAATCTTTTATCTGAAATCCAATCAAGTATACCGGAAATAAAGCCTCCAACTGACAAAAAAACCGTGATGTTTGATACAATTACGTCAAGAATCTTATTAAACATAACTGAGGATGCCATACCTGCAATTTTTTCGCTGATGGCGCTAACATTTATTTTTTTTGCCCATTTTTTTCCCACAAATGGTATCTTTTTAACAAAATTTCTTATTGCATTTAAAATCTTTGATGCTATGTTTGCTATGCTTTTGATCAAATCAATCAACGGCGAAGATAATTTTGTCTTCAACGCAAACCCCGAAAACTTTTTAGCTAACGCTTTAACCGGCGCTAAATAAGGGGCGACCCATGAACAAACCATATCTATCGGAGTTGAAACCCACCCGCGCGAAAAACTTATATATCCCCATTCGTCTACTCTGTTAATAGCATCATTTTTGCAATATGCATATAAATGATGTTCTTTGCTACCGGATAACCAAATTACCTCCGGCTCATCGGCATTTATGAATCTTCCGATCTCGGGGTCATAGTATCTTGACTGAAGGTAATAGAGTCCTGTTTCCGAGTCATAGAGATAGCTACGGTAGAGGAAGGGGTTAAGAGTTGAGAGGCTGAAGGTGGTTGTGTCGCTGACAACTGTCTCCCTAAGTATATTTTACCAAAATCCCCTCTCCTTGTCAACAGAAAACGGCGGGAGAATTTCCCACCGTTTTATGTGCGCTTACTTTTTTTAAATAGCATCCGATCGACACATCCTCTAAAAATACCATCAGTATCCGTATCAATCCTGATAAGCACGTAATCCGACCCGAACATACAAGTGCCTGTAAATCCCCTCAGAATCAAGCCCTCCTGAATTTCAACATATGCGTTAACTCGGTTACTCGAACCTGCCTCAAACTTAAATTCAACGCTTATCATCTGGGTTTTGAAGTTATTAATTTCCCCAAGCACCACAGGTTTACCGTTTTCATCCTCGATTACTGTAAAGTACGAGTCCTCTTCTTCACAGACCCACGTTGAATTCAGCTTGTCTGTAGGCCGTTTTCCTTCAAATATGTCTTCTGAAAACAATGGTATATATTTACCGGCATCACATACTCCTGTCATATGATACGCAAAAAACTGCATATACACCGACAGCAATACCAAAAGAACGAGTAATGCAACCGTTGTTTTTCTCATTTTGGCAACCATCCTTTCGTCATGTGTGCTGAAAAATCGGTTCGTTGATTTTTACTCCGTATCCTGACGGGTAAAAAATAAAGTTTTTACTTTACCGTCAAAAAGAAGATCACGCTCATAGAGCTCCACTTCAAGCTTATCACCTCTGAAAAAACATGTCCCGGATAATACTGCTAAGCGGTTTCCTTCCTTCGTTTTTGCTATTGCATCCACATGTTTTGATATTTTATCGAAGAAATATTCAACCTCGATCACAGTACCGTTTACGTCTATTTTTCCCTCTGCAATCACCTCAAAGTTCTCATCCAATCCTTTTATATGCAGTGTCACCTTAGGATCGTCGCAATACCAGGACGTGTAAGTGAAATTGCTTGCTGAGGGCGTTGTATTGGCATAGACGATTTTTTTGATTAGAAATACTGCTTTTACCAAAACGACAAATGCGACAATACATAGCAAAATATACAATATGACGGTCGTTTTTTTCATTTTACCATTTCCCCTTCTTTTTATACATTGTTATAAGACATACAGCTACTGCGTTTTTTTCTTTTACATACTGCATAAATTTCTTCAAAGTGATTGCTTTCCCATCAATATCGCCTGTTTCCTTATCATACAAACCCGAATTATAGAATTTATACTTTTTGTTGCCGATTCCCTTTTTGGTTGATATCCCTGCAACATAATGCATTACACCATTGTCCCACATCAAAAGAACAATTATAGCATCCGAAAGAAAAGTTAACCACAAAGACAACGTGCTCGAAGGTATTGTCACAAACCAAAATTTTGTTCGCAAATACAAGAACAACTTAAGCGGATTTGCCCCATACTCACCACCGAATAAAGGAGCATTGATCTTGGTTAAATCCTTTATTACCGAATCATGAGTTACTTTTTTGCTGTAACTTGTCAAAACATTATAGACAGAAATCCATCCACAACCATTATCTCCTGTATTCCCTTTTGTTCCCCAAGGTATATCTTTTATACTAATATCATCTTGATCATATATATAATTTGGAGTTTGACCGTATCGGTCTGACATATTAACACAATTGTTTTCGCAATATGTGAAAAGATTACAATTATTGATAGATTCAATAAACTTCATCTCATCGGCATTTATGAATCTTCCGATCTCGGGGTCATAATATCTTGACTGTAGGTAGTAGAGTCCTGTTTCCGAATCATAGAGATAGCTACGGTAGAGGAAGGGGTTAAGAGTTGAGAGGCTGAAGGTGGTTGTGTCGCTGACAACTGTCACCTTACCCCAAGCGTTATAAGAGTACTGTACAACGTCTGTACCGCTCTCATCACGGATAGCCACAACGTCGCCCTGCAGATTCTTGACGTACCAATAGCGGGAGGTTACTCTTGTACCGCTTGTGCCGTCACGGGTAAGGATGATTCCTATAGGCGAATCCGAGGTATCGTAAAGAGGAAGCATTTCGGGATTGCCGAAACGGCTGTCCTGAAGCTTTATCCTTACGGGCTTTGTGTCTTCAAGGTAATAGTCGTAGCGTACGTTAACGCTTGTTCCGTTTACTGCTGTCTGATAGCTTCTTGATGTACGGATACCGTTTGCGTTATACGTGAAGCTATGGTCTCCGTAAGTCTTCAGCTGACGTCCCTTTTCCCAAGTAAGGTTAATGCTGTCCTTATAGGTCGTGGGGTTACCTGCGTTATCATACTGAAGGAGGGAAAAGCCGCTCTTTCCACACTGTATAAGTCCTATACGGTCTCTCGGAGAGTTGTAATAGGTGAAAACCATATGGTTTTCATTTTCCGCAAAGCTGTTTGTATCCTCGTCCCAATCGCCCTTCTCTATGATATTTCCGAATCTATCATAGATATAGCGCGCACTGCCACTGCTTGACGTCTCACGGGTGAGTCTTCCCTGCTCATCGTAAGTATAGACAACGCTCTGTCCGTTTGAATCAACAACGGAGGTTATTTTCTCCTCCGCATCATAGGTATACTGAAAGCTTCTGTTACCTACCGCTATACGGCTTACAAGATTTGTTGTGGGAGCTGAGGGTACCTTATTATTGCTTGTATGAACTGCGCTTACAACACCGGGAGCATACTCAAATGCTCTTGTGATGACAGCGGTATTTCCTACCTTGACCTGTTCGCCGGTGATTCTGCCAAGGTGGTCTGATACAGAGGTTACCGTATCGACCTCAGTTCCTGCCATTAAATGCTTTACAATTGAGGTATTCTCACCAGACGTGTATTCCGCACTCATGCCGATAACGGAATATACCTTCTTAGAAAGCTCACCATCCTGGCCATATTCACAGGCTATAATATTAACAGGCTCACGCGCAGAAACCTCTCCTGTCGTATCAAGAGTTATTATTTTACATTCGCATATCTTGACAAGAGTGCCGTCCCTGTAAGAATAAGTATACTCGCGAAGTGCCGTTTTGTCAATAGAGCGGACAAGTTCCCCTGATTTGTTATACGCATACTCATACTCGTAAGAGGGAATTGAGCTGTTGTTATAATACCATTTTTCAGCTACTATCTTTCCGAAGCGGTCATAGGAAAGCTTGACCTCCCAGCCGTTTGCGTAGGTCATCGACTTAAGTCTTCCGCTTCGCCCGTTAAGAAATTTCTTGACTTGATTATAATTGAAGGTTTTATGCCATACAATGACGCGTGATTGACAAGGCATGACAACTTTTTTCGCGACACGTATTGCATTATTTTTCATTATTTGATATAATGGTGAGGATAAAAACAAAAGGAGACGTAAAATGGATATAAATCAGGAAAAAGAAAGACTTTCCTCTCTCTACCCCGAACTTTCCGACGAGCAGCTTCATGAAGTTGCACTCGGAGTTGAGGCGGGCATTGATGCGGGTGCATACGCTGACGCAGCCCTTACCCCGGCTGAAATGGCAGAAAAGCGCGAGGGAGCAATAATGAGAAAAATACGTGCTGTAACAGCCTTCGAGTGCCGTTATTTTTACAGCACGATCAAATACTTTGAGTTCTTCGACTCACCCCGCGAGCTTCTTTACTCCTCTCTTATCGAGGAAAAGAACGGAATTTCCTACCGAGACATTGAGCGCTGGGCATCCTCAAACGGACAGCTTCAGGGCAAGGTAAACAAGCTTTATGACACCCTCACATCAGGACTTCTCATCAAGGACATTTTCGAGACAGATGAGACTCTTCCCGAAAAGTATGCCGAGATAATACGTGCAATCAAGGTCGAAAACACCACTCTCGCGCTTGAGATATCCTTCCCCGTCGAAGGAAAATTTGACGTATACAAGGCATTCGGTAAGGGCGAGTCCGACAAGAACAGAGGCGTGACAGTCTCCCCCGACACGGCTTTTTCGGTCCGTTCCAAGCTTTCCTCGGCTCATGACTCCTATTTCACACTCGCACTGAACGGTGAGGACTTTTCCATCGCCATCGCGACAGTGCCCAACAGGAGTGCTACGAAATCTGATGCCGACCTTGCGGTATGCATTCGTGACGCGGGACACATCTACTATGACAACGGAGCAAAATACTTCGACACATCCCTGCTTGTTGCGGGACTCAGAAGCTGATTTAAAGGGTTGTATCTTTTCGATACAACCTTTTTGTTAATTGAAAAATGTTAATAAATTGTTAATTTTTTCAAAATGGGTGTCACTGCTATTGAAAAGAGGAAATGTTTGTGGTACACTATATCGGCAAAAAAATACACACATAACAGATTGCGCTTTCCGACGGTTCATGGGAAAGGCTCCCGTGTGGCGGAAAAAACTGTTATGGCGGACAAAACCGCAGGAGGAAAAATCATGGCAGTAATCTCTATGAAACAGCTTCTTGAAGCAGGTGTTCATTTCGGACATCAGACAAGAAGATGGAACCCGAAGATGTCTGAATTCATCTTCACCGAGCGTAACGGCATTCACATCATCGACCTTCAGAAGACAGTTAAGAAGGTTGAAGAAGCGTACATGTTCGTTCGCGAAATCGCTGAAAACGGCGGTAACATTCTTTTCATCGGTACAAAGAAGCAGGCTCAGGACGCTATCAAGGAAGAGGCTCAGAGAGCAGGTATGTACTTTGTAAACGCACGTTGGCCCGGCGGTATGCTCACCAACTTCAAGACCATCCGCAAGAGCCTTGCACGTCTTGCTAACATCCACAAGCTTGAGGAAGACGGCACATTCGAGCTTCTCCCCAAGAAGGAAGTAAGCTCTCTCAAGAAGGAAATGGAAAAGCTTGAGACAAACCTTGGCGGTATCAAGGAAATGACCACTACTCCCGACGCAGTATTTATCGTTGACCCCCGCAAGGAAGCAAACGCTGTTGCGGAAGCACGCAAGCTCGGTATTCCGATCGTTGCTATCGTTGACACAAACTGCAATCCCGATGAAGTAGACTATCCCATCCCCGGTAACGATGACGCTATCCGCGCTATCCGTCTTATCGCTTCCGTAATTGCTGATGCAGTTATCGAAGGTCACCAGGGCGAGACTGCTCCCGTTGAGGAAGCAGCTGAAGAGGCTACAGAAGAAGTAACTGAATAATTAAATACGAAAGGACAAGTCTGCCACACGGCAGACGGGTACAGATATGGCAATCACAGCAAAACAGGTTGCAGACCTCCGCGCTAAGACCGGTCTTGGCATGATGGAGTGCAAGAAGGCACTCACCGAGGCTAACGGCAACGAAGAAGAAGCAATAAAGCTCCTTCGCGAGAAGGGTCTTGCAGTTGCAGCTAAGAAGGCTTCCAGAATCGCAGCAGAGGGTGCAGTTGACATCATGATCTCCGAGGACGGAAAGACCGCTGCTATGATCGAAGTCAACATTGAAACAGACTTCGCAGCTACAAACGCAGTATTCGTAGGATTCGTTAAGGATCTTCTTAAGATTATTCTCGACAAGAGACCTGCAAACGTTGAAGAGCTTCTCGCTCTCCCCTTCAATGCAGAGCTCACCGTTGAGGGTGCTGTTAAGGATAAGGTATTTGCTATCGGCGAAAACATCAACATCCGCCGTTTCGAGATCGTAGAAGGCAACGTTGCAAGCTACGTTCACGGCAAGGGTCAGATCGGTGTTATCGTTAGCATGAAGGATTCCGCGGCAAGCGATAAGGACGAGTTCAAGGCTGCTGCTAAGAACGTTGCTCTCCAGATCGCAGCTATGTCTCCCGCTTACCTCGACGAGGCTTCGGTTCCCGCAAGTGTTGTTGAAGGTGAGAAGGAGGTTATCCTCGCTCAGATTAAAAACGATGAGGCTAACGCTAAGAAGCCCGAGTCCGTTCTTGAAAAGATGGTTATCGGTAAGATCAAGAAGTTCTACACTCAGAACTGTCTCCTTCTTCAGGAGTACGTTAAGGATGACGGTGTGACCGTTGAGAAGTACCTCGCAGGCGTTGCAGCTGAGCTCGGTGCTCCCGTTGAGGTTGCAAGCTTCCTTCGTTTCGAGAAGGGCGAAGGCCTTGAAAAGAGAGAAGACGATTTCGCTGACGAAATCGCAAAGCTCACCGGCAAGGCGTAAATCAAAATCAAAAGGCACTCGAAAGAGTGCCTTTTTTGTTGTCTTTACAGGGCTTCAACTCTGCTTTTACAAAAAGACAATACAAGACAAATTAAGGGTGTAGGAAAGACCATTTGCAAAAGCTCTCTTGTAACGAGCCTGTCACGCGAAACAAACATTTTGACATAAAAACAAAACAAAAAGGTATAGACAAGTGCGTGATTTTCTTTTATACTTGAAACAGCATATACGATGCGTATCAAATTAAAGTCAAAAGAAAGGTTACTGTTATGACATTCGCAGAAACTGCAAACGCTGTCTTGTTCCGTAACAAGCACGCATCCATAACACTTGACAAAAACAGTGCAACCGTCACAAGCTTCATAAACCATTATACAAACGAAGAAATATGTGCTCCTGCTCCTGTCCCGTTTTTCGTCTACCTTCAGGATTATGGCGACAATGTCATTCCGCCTGTCAGTGCCGAATGCGAGGGAGAAAGACTCCGCTTCACCTTTGAAAACGGAATGGAGCTTTATATTATCCCCGAATGCTTTGACGACTATTTCACATTTGAAATAGACTCAGAGCTTGACAGCAGCATCAAGCTTGTGACCTTTGTAAACATAAATACAACTCTCACAGAAGAGAATAACCCCTACGTTTTAAATGCTATCGGCATGACGTATTGGACAAAGCCCGTCGCTCCGGGTCACAGAAATCCCGCACCCGACGTGTATGCCTCGGCATACCCCTATTACCGTGGAGTAAAGGGTGCGAAGCTCGGTATCGTATTCGCAAAATACGAAAACGCACTTGAGCTTATGAAAACTGTCATAAGCGCAGTTGATCCGAAGGTAGGATTTGTCTCAAAGCAGGCAGGTCCTTGGGCGAGAGAATATAAGCCCAACTCGGGCGACTATGCGCTCGTGCTTGACATTTCTCCCGAAAACATTTCCGAGAGCATCAAGCTTTCTCTCGAATTCGGTATTGAGCAGTACGACATTCATCAAAACTCCTTCAGCACCTTCCGTCAAGGCGACTTCCGCTTCATGACGACCGAAAACGGAACTGCCGCTGAGCACCGCGAGGGCGTGGGTAAAATGATATCCGATGCAGGTCTCATCACGGCTCTCCACAACTACGCCTACTACATTGCCCCCACTGCTGACACTATTCTCACAAACCCTTATTGGCAAAAGCAGCTCAGGGTAAAGAGGACCTATACTCTTGGTGAGGACGTAGGAGCGGATGCCGTCGCTCTTCCCACAGTTGAGGATGCATCGGGCTTTGACGTTGTGATGAACTTCCTTTACACCAACATGAGCTACGTTCTCGTTGACGAGGAGATAATAAAGGTTATAAAGGTGGACGAAACAGGTCTCATAGAATGCGTAAGAGGTATCGGAGGCACCACCCCCACTGCACACAGCAAGGGTGCAGAACTTAAAAAGCTCGACGGTGTATTCGGAATGTTCACACCTGTTATAGGAAGCGAGCTTTTCTATCACATTGCCGACAACATTGCCAAGGCTTACAATGAGGGCGGCTTCAATATGATCTACTTCGACGCCATCGACGGCATAGGCCGTCACCTTGACACCGAGGAGGAAAAGGCGTGGAGCTACTACTATCATCTTTCCTTCGTGCATAGGGTTCTCTCTCAGTGTGAGCGCACTCCAATCGTTGAAACCTCTCACTTCAATCCTGTCGAATGGAACTACAGAGCGCGTTGCGGTGCGTGGGACTACGCAAACTTCTCCATCAAGAAGCACATTCGCAACCACGCGAAATGGAACATCAATACCATAAAGAGTAACATGACAGCAACCCTTGGATGGTTCAGCTTCATGCCTGATGAAAAGCATTGGGGCAACACTAAAAACACAAACTTCAAGACTCTCTTCCACGATGACATGGACTATCTCGGACTCAACGCACTTCTCTATGACATGTCCATCGTATATCATCCGCTTGACGTTAAGTCCATAAAGGAACATCCCTTCCACTATGCGAACATCAAGTACTACACCGAGCATTACTCCAAGTTGCGCAAGTTGAATTACTTCACCGCAGAGGTGCTTGACAAGGTAAAAGCCATCGGCGGCGAGTGGCGAGTTGTACCGAGAGGAAATGAATTTGCCCTTGAGCAGATGCACTATGAAAAGGCGAATCTCGGAAACACACTTGACGCAGATTCCTTATCATATACGGCGCAAAATCCCTACAAGGCACAAATTCCTTTCGTTCGTATTGAATCCCGCTACTCTACCCTATTTGAAGAGCCCCTTACTCTTGCAAGGCTCAATGAGGGCAAGGCTACCGTTGAAAAGCCTCTTGTTGTGGACACTGAGATACGCGACATTGACCCGCGTCAGGCAAAGACAGTACGTGTCAAGGGTACGGGTCGCGACGGTGATGCGGCGCTCATATCTCTCACCTCTAAGGTCGGTGGCGGAAGAGTCGACCACTTCATTGACCTAAGCTTTGAGGGGTGGCGCAACTTCATTCTTCTTGATATGGATAATGCGGACTATGACACCGACAAGTACGTATTTGACGGTGTACCCACCGAATTTGCCGACTACGGAACCTATCGCGCTTGTCCGCAGTTCTTCAACATTAGCAAGGCGACAGTCCGTCTTTGCGGAGAAACCTCCGAAAAAGCAGAATTTGATGTTCTTGAAAGTTACCTTACCTCTCCCGCACCCATCAAGGATCCCACTGTCAAGGTAGGCGAGTGCACCATGACCTTCTTCTGCGAAATGAAGGGCAGTGACTACGTTGAGTATGACCCCGAAAGCGGAAAGGCTCTTCTCTTCCACAATGACGAGGAGACTGTTGAAGAAATAGAATACTCAAGCCTTCTCAGAGTCCCCGAGGGCGAGTTTGAGGTGTCCTACTCGACAGAGGCGCTCTCCGACGCCCCCGTGAGAGCCAAGGTCTCCCTCGGCTTTATAGGCGAGGAAATTATGAATTGATTTTATTGCCACAAGCTTATTTTGAAAAAGAAGCCCGGTGAAAGCTTCAAATACCGTTAACTGAAAAGTGGATAAAAAAAGTCCAAACCTCAAAAAACAAAAAATTTAAGGCAAAAATACACTCTTCGGCGTACCTGAGACAGAGCAGGTACGCCATATCTTTTGCCAAAGTTCAACCGAGATTAGAAAATTTCTCTCCAAACGAGTTATTGTTTTCAAGTATAAAAGTGCTATAATAGTATCAGGATAAGCGCTGATCCAAAACAATTTGGAGGAACAACAATGATTAAACTTAGAGAAAAAATAAAATCATTAAGAAAGCAAAAAAACATATCTCAAGAAGTATTTGCAAACTATCTTGGTGTATCATTTCAAGCGGTTTCAAAATGGGAGAACGGAAATACAATGCCGGATGTAACTATGATCCCTGCTATCGCTTCATTTTTCGGTGTTTCAACAGACGAGCTCTTTGATTTTAATCTTTACAAGATCGAGAAAAACGTTGAAGCAATCGTGTATGAACAGCATAAATATTGGTATGAGGATAAAGCAAAAGCAGAACAAATTATCAGAGACGGTTTGAAGCGATATCCCGGAAATGATGTATTGTTAAATTGTTTGATTGGTGTTATTTCGGAATTGGGCAAAAATGATGAAGTCATTGCTATTGGAAAAGCTCTTGTAGAGAGTACGAAATATGATGATGTACGTATGGATGCATATCGCATTATGGCAGAAGCGTACAAAGCAAAGGGAGAATACGAATTAGCTAAGGATGCAATTGAACATATTCCGGAAATTTACTTCACAAAGCTTGGAGTAGCGGCTCGGGTTCTTGAGGGAGAAGAAATGTATGAGTCGGCACAAAAGCAGAAAAATATTTCCGCAGAAGATTTGATTGATATGCTAATTATCGCGGGTAAACATTTGAAAGAAATTGGTGAAATCGAAAAAGCTAATTCTCAATTTAGGATTGCTCTGAAGGTAATGGATGCGTTTGAAGAAGATTTTATTGAAAACAAATGGTTCAAAGGCACCGTTTATAAGTACACAAACGAACAACGAAAAGAAATTGAAACGTTGCTCGCAGAATAATTTCTCGCCCAGCCTTGTGCAGGGCTCAGATTAATTGAAAAGCCCACCTTTTTCAACAAAAGGTGGGCTTTTCATTAATCAAAATCGCCAAACGGCAATCGTTTTTTGCTTTATTTACGCCTGTACAAGAGTTGTTACGTTGTTCTTTACAGAGTCAAAAATAATCTCCCAGATGAAAATAAAGGTCTTGACGTCAAAGGAGCGCGGACACTCGGTCTCAAATTTCTGAGCTATAAGGAATGCCTCGTCACGCTTTTCGATTGCACCGTCAATATCGTTTTTGTAGAGAAGGTCAAGCATCTCAGCTATCTTCTCGACAAGCTCGGCATGAACTCCGAGACCGTACCAGCTTGCCTGTTCGTCAAAGCCGTCGCAAACTATCTCGCCTTTCATAAGATTGCTTATTGCACTGCGCACGGATTCAAGGAGCTTTTTCTCCTTTTCAAAATCGCGCACACCCGCATCAAACGAGTAAATCACAGAGAACGCATCGGATATTTTATCGCAATATACCTTCGCCTTGGTCCAATCGCGTCCGAATGCCTCACGGTAGTAGTCGCGGCATATCTTGTCAAAGTCCTCGTGCTTGTTCCACAGCTTGCGCGCCATGGTGTACATGGGAAGATTCGTCGGGAAATATGCGCGGGTGGTCTGTGCCGATAACAAACCGCGAAGCTTGCAATCGTCATACGCCTCAATGTCGCGGGCAAGTATCTTTGAGATATGAGCATATCCCATATCCTTGAAATGATTCCAAATAAGATGATAGTCGAAAACAAAGGTCTCACCGCCAAAGGTACAGTCGCGCCACTTTTCAAGATAGAGAAGGTTTTCGTGGGGGCTTGCGGGCCATATATTATTATTTCGCACATACGCACGCGTCTCAAGTCCCTCGTGCTTTTCGGCATATGACTCGTTGAACAGTCTTGTTATGGGGGCGAACATCATGATAAATCTGTCGGGATTTTCAAGTTTTTCGCGAACAGGCGCCCAAAGAAGGTCAACGTAGATAATGAATACGACACGCGTGTCTATCCCTTCCTCGGTAAGTCTTCTGTCAATGTCGTTGAGCATCATAACGTAGTAATCTGAGGGATTTGTGTCACGACACGCCTCGCACTCACAATGATTGTTACAGCCGTCTGACAGCCAGAAATGAATAAAGTCGATATCAGGATTCTCGCGCACCTTCTGTACGTATGCCTCAACCATTTTAGCGCGACTGTCCTCATTTGAGAAGCACAGGGGCGTGAACATCGGCTTATTTTCGTTATAGGCACGAATGCCGTTTACCTCGGCAAGGCTTGGACGAATGCTCTCGGGAACGTCCTCGGGCTTCACCTCGATAAATGCATCCTTGCTCTCCACACCTATCGGGTAAAGAGTCCAGCCGTGTCCAAAGGAGTGGAAAAGAAGCGAGCGCTTTTTCATTTCCTCGCGAAGAGCCTTAAAATAGCTCAAGGTATCCTCAAAGGTATAATTCTCATCAGAGTCGAAAAGCGGATTATTGGTATGCTGAAACCATGCCTTATAGTTTTCGTGGGGGGACTCAAACTCAATAAATACACTGTTCATTCCCACCTTGGGAAGCCATTCAACTAACGCATCATGCGCCTCGGGAGAGGTTGCGCCGAGAAAATCTATACAGCGGTGACGGCTTGTCGGGGTCTCGTCGATATGAATTTTGAGTCCGTCAAGGTGCTTTTCGGGTATCTTTTCCCCCTCCTCACCCGGTCTGTGCCATACACACCCGAGCTCGCGGAGAAGCCTGTAAGCGGCAATAAGCACGCTTCTTTCGTTTGTACCTGTGACAATTCCGTCATGTGTGTCGATGTCTATATACACCGAATCGTCATACCGTCTGTCGCCAACCGACGGGAGATATCCGTCAAATGCGGCATCAACTCCGAGCCATATAACACCTGTGATGTTTTTGTCATATGTATTACATACTCTTTGATGCACGTTAACTGTCGAATCTATTCTGTGGAGATATCGGCGAAGCTCCTCAAATGCAAATCGTACCGTCTCGTGATTGCCGATTCTTGCAAAGGTTATTTCCATAAGCGCGCTCCTTCAACGTTTTTGTAAGATACATTATATCCTTGAGAAAATCTTTTGTCAATCTTTTCTCGAAAATTAACACTTTATACTTGTTTCTTTTTTTCTTTTGGTATATAATAGGTATATATGTTCATTTTCGGAGGCAAATATGCTTGATAAAATAAAAAAAGAAGTTGAAACAGCTCTTCGCGCTCTGCTGGATGCAGCAAAGCTTGAAGAGGATGATATATTCGTTATCGGATGCTCTACAAGTGAGGTTACGGGACACAAGGTTGGAACCTTCTCAAGCCTGGACGTGGGACGCGCTCTTTTCGAGACGGTCTATCCGATACTCTGCGAGAAGAAGCTTCGCCTTGCAGTGCAGTGCTGCGAGCATCTGAACCGCTCGCTCATCGTCGAGCGTGAGACGGCGCGCCTTTACAGACTTGACAGAGTAAACGTTGTTCCACAGCTTCACGCAGGAGGTGCATTTGCTATGCAGGCGTGGGAGAATTTCAAGGAGCCCTGTGCCGTTGAGAGCGTTTCGGCATCAGCGGGCATGGATATCGGCGGTGTACTTATCGGAATGCACCTTAAAGCGGTCGCAGTTCCCGTCAGATGTGAGATAGACTCAATAGGAGAGGCTCGTCTTACTCTTGCACGCACCCGTCCGAGATTTGTCGGCGGCGAGAGAGCCGCATACGAGGACAGTCTCAGATGAAGCTATCCGTTCTCGGTGGAGGACGTTGGGGAAGCTTTATTGCATGGTACCTTTCAAAAATGCATAAGGTCACTCTTTGGACCCGAGATGGCTCCGAGAGAACCCGTGAGCTTCTTGAAAAGAGGGGCAACTCCCTTTTGGCGTTTGATGAAAAAACTCTCATCACCACCAATCTTGAAGCAGCACTTGATACCGACACCATTATAATTTCCATATCCAGCCAGAGCCTTCGCGAATTTGCGAATGCTCTTTCCCGATACAATCCCGAAAGGAAAAGGCGTTTCGTTCTTTGCATGAAGGGACTTGAGGAGGGCACGGGCAAACGGCTTTCACAGGTATTTTCGGAAGGCTATGCCCATCCGTGTGAGGTTGCCGTGTGGCTTGGTCCCGGTCACGTTCAGGATTTTGTGGCGGGAATACCGAACTGCATGGTCATCGACTCGGCAAGCACAGCTCTCAAGCGGGAGCTTTGCGATGAGTTTTCAAGCCCGCTTATAAGGTTTTACTACGGCCACGACCTTCTCGGAAACGAGGTGGGCGCCGCCTCGAAAAACGTTGTAGGAATTGCGGCAGGTATGCTTGACGGACTCGGACTTTCCTCCCTCAAGGGCGCACTCATGTCACGCGGTGCACTTGAAATATCACGGCTTATCGGTAGAATGGGAGGCTATCCTACCTCCGCCTACGGACTTTGCCATCTTGGAGACTATGAGGCGACCGTCTTTTCTCTCCACAGCCACAACAGAGCTTACGGAGAAGCCTTTGTCAAGGGCGAGGACTATCCGCTTCTTGCCGAAGGAGTATCTACTTGTCGGGCGATACGCAATCTTTCAAAGGAGTATGGGGCTGAATGCCCAATATGTGAGGCTGTTTACTCGGTGCTCTTCGATGCCGCCGACCCCAGAGAAACGCTTAATACACTCTTTTCAAGACAAATGAAAATTGAGTTTTAACCCGCGAGCTTTTAAATATAAAACCATTAAAGTTTTATAGGTTTATCGAGACTTTATCACAACAATCTTAAACTTTTTTTGAAAATTTTTAGAATCCAAAACCTTTTTATAAAAAGGTTTTGGTGGGGTATGGGGCAACGCCCCATTATAATAACATACGGGGCAACGCCCTGTAAATAATAAAATACGGAGACATTAAAATGGGTTTAATTAAAGCTTTATTCGGTACACACAGTGACAGGGAGCTCAAAAAGGTTCGCCCCATTGCGGACAAAATAGAGGCTCTGTCTGATAAATACTCGGCAATGACCGATGCTGAGCTTTCCTCACAAACAAACATTCTCAAGGGAAGACTTAACAAGGGTGAGACCCTTGACGACATACTTCCCGATGCATACGCCGTTGTACGCGAGGCGGCATGGCGAGTTCTCGGAAAGCGTCACTACTACGTTCAGCTTATCGGCGGTATCATCATCCACCAGGGTCGAATCGCCGAAATGAAAACGGGTGAAGGTAAGACCCTCATGGCTACCCTCCCCGCCTACCTCAATGCCCTCACGGGACGCGGAGTTCACATCGTCACGGTAAACGACTACCTTGCGCGCCGAGACAGTGAGTGGATGGGAAAGATATATAACTTCCTCGGACTTACCGTCGGACTCATCGTACACGGTCTTGAGGAGGAGGAGCGACAGAGTGCTTACAACTCTGATATTACCTACGGTACGAACAACGAATTCGGCTTCGACTACCTGAGAGACAACCTTGTTATCTACAAGGAGCGCATGGTACAGCGCGAGCACAATTTTGCCATTGTCGACGAGGTAGACTCCATACTCATCGACGAGGCAAGAACTCCTCTTATCATCTCGGGACAAGGCGAAAAGTCCACAAAGCTGTATGAGGTTGCAAACAGTCTTGCCCGCACCTTCAAATCTCTTAAAATAAAAGAGACGGACGACAAAGTCATTGACGAGGAAAACGAAAAGAAATACGATTATATAATCGACGAAAAGGCAAATTCCGCCACCATCACCGAGGCAGGTATTGCGAAAGTGGAGGCGTTCTTTGGTATTGAGAACTTTTCCGATCCGGAAAACGCCGAGATTGCCCATCACATAAATCAGGCGATAAAGGCTTGGGGTGCCATGAAGCGTGACGTTGACTACGTTGTAAAGGACGAAAAGGTCATAATCGTTGACGCATTCACAGGACGTCTCATGCCGGGCAGACGCTACTCGGACGGGCTTCATCAGGCAATTGAAGCAAAGGAAAACGTAAAGGTTGAGCGAGAGTCAAAGACACTTGCGACCATCACCTTCCAGAACTATTTCCGTCTCTACAAGAAGCTTTCGGGTATGACAGGTACCGCACTCACCGAGGAGGACGAATTCCGTGAGATATACAATCTCGACGTCATCGTAATCCCGACAAACAAGCCCATGATACGCGACGATCTTGATGACAAGGTTTTCAAGAATCAAAGCGGTAAATACACAGCCCTCATCCGTCAGATAAAGCAATGCCACGACAAGGGACAGCCGGTCCTTGTAGGTACCGTCTCCATCGACAAATCCGAGGCTCTCTCCCGTGAGCTTACGAAAAACGGAATCCCCCACAACGTACTCAACGCGAAATTCCACGAAAAGGAAGCGGAAATTATTGCACAGGCGGGTAAGTACGGTGCGGTAACCATTTCCACCAATATGGCAGGACGTGGTACCGACATCATGCTCGGAGGTAATCCCGAATATCTTGCCCGTGTCGACCTTCGTCGCGAGGGCTGGTCTGACGAGCTTATTGCAATGGCGGACAGCGTTTTTGACACCGACAATGAAGAAATTCTTTCGGTACGCGCAAGATTTAACGAGCTTCAGAAGAAGCATGAAGCGGAGATAGCGCCCGAGCGTGAAAAGGTAATTGCCGCAGGAGGTCTTTTCATCCTCGGTACCGAGCGCCACGAATCACGACGCATCGACAATCAGCTCAGAGGACGTTCCGGACGTCAGGGCGACCCGGGAAACTCCTGCTTCTACCTCTCTCTTGACGATGACCTCATGCGTCTTTTCGGAGGCGACAAGATATCCTTTATCGTAGGCAAGATGAAGATAGCCGACGATGAGGCAATAGATGCCGGTATTCTTTCAAGCACTATTGAGAACGCGCAAAAGCGTCTTGAGGGCACCAACTTCGCCCGCCGTAAGAACGTGTTGATGTACGATGACGTTATGAATGAGCAGAGAAAGGTCATCTATTCTCAGCGCCGCGAGGTGCTTGACGGAGCCGACCTTGAAACCAAGATACGTTCAATGCTTCGCTCTCTCATTTCCGAAAAGGTCTCACTCTGTTTCCCTGCGGAAAAAGAGAATTGGGATGCCGAAGCGCTCATAAAGGAATTTTACCCTCTCATTCTTGATGACAGCGACAGCGAAAAGATACTTGCGGGAATGGCTCCCGAGGAGATAGAAGGGCTTCTTCTCAAAAAGGGTGAGGCTCTGTACGATGCCAAAGAGGCGCTTATGACTCCCGAGGTTATGCGCGAGGCTGAACGAGTTATCCTTTTGCGCAACGTTGACCGCAAGTGGATGGATCACATTGACGCTATGGATACTCTTGAGAGCGGTATAAGACTGCACGCATACGGTCAGCGTGACCCCGTTGCCGTATACAAGATAGAGGGTGCGGATATGTTCGACGAAATGATATCGGATATCCGCGCGGACACCGTACGTCAGGTGCTCTCGGTAATGCCAAGAAATGAGATCAAGCGTGAAAACGTTGTGAAGATTACGGGAACCTCCCACGGAGGAGATGCCACCCCCCAGAAGAAGGCACCCGTAAGAAAGAGCGATGCCGAGAAGGTGGGACGCAACGACCTCTGCCCCTGCGGAAGCGGTCTGAAGTATAAGAAATGCTGTGGCAAAAGTGTCGGAGGAGAAGAATGATAAAGAGAAGTATCGGATATAAAAGGCTGCTTTTCGGCTTTATATTCCTTATGTCTCCCGATATTGTTATAATTGACCTGTTACCGGATTTCATCGGATACCTTTTTATAATTTCGGGCATATCGGTGCTTGCCGATATAGACGAGAGAGCGGACGATGCGAAAAGCCTTGCCAAAAGACTGCTTGCCCTCTCATGTGTAAAATTTGTTTTGATGTTCTATATGCCAAGCCTTGAGAAAACAAACCTTCTTGTTGTTACCTTCTCGCTTGCAATAATAGACGTAATACTCATCCTGCCGTTTCTCAAGCAGTTTTTTAGCTCTCTTGATTACACGGCAACCCGTCAGGGAATCCTGATATCGTCAAAAAAGACATCTGAGATAAAGTCTCTCACGGTGCTCTTCCTTTTTCTGAAGGACACCCTGATGGTGGCACCGAGCGTTGTGTCTCTCTTTGACCCTGCCGAGACGGGATACTACGGAAGCAGTGTATGGCACATTGATTTTTCGGCACTTTTCAACGTGCTCACCGTTCTTGCGTTCTTCTTGATGACACTTGCTTTCATCCTCATGATATTCAAGCTTTCATTTTATTTTGTAAAGCTTGCCCGTAACCGTGAGCTCGTGTCACGTCTTTACTCAAACTACGAAAAGAACGTATTAAGCGTTCCTTCAAGGATGCTTCTCAAGAGAACGAGGGCTTTCCGCTCCATGATAATTGTGTCTCCTCTCTTTTTCGTTGACTTTTACATTGACTTTGTTGAGATGATACCCACGGCTGTCGGATTTTTGCTCATTTTCATTTTCTCGCTCTACGTTCAGCGCAAGATGGGAATGAGAACTCTTCCCCTCATCCTCGTGTCGGGGCTCGGAATAATTTCCTCCTGCGCCTCCTTCTTCTACAGACTATACTGGCATGAAAAGCTGGGCGCTGCCGTTGAATACGCATTCGCTGACAAGGAATATACCATGATATTTGCCGTTGTCACATCCGCCCTCACCCTCCTTGTATTTTTCCTTCTCTCAAAGGCGCTTTTTGCAATAGAGGAGCGGTATCTTGACGAGGCAGAGCACTACAAGGGCATTATAATTGCGGGCTCTTCTGCTATTCTTGCGGTATTTAACTTTATTCTTTACGCGCTTCCCTTGAAGAACGCAACCTTCGCGTTCCCCAATCTTATATTCGCTGTCTTTTTCGTATACGTGGTGATAGACCGCATCCATTCGGTCTCCTCCCGCATACTCGCAAAATACAAAATAAAGGATTTATAAAGGAGACTGTTTGATTTGTGCGGATTTGTAGGAATGTTTAAAAGCTCTTCTCTTCTGGAAGAGGAGAAAAGCCTTGTTATAAAAATGTCGGACGCCATTCACTTCCGCGGTCCTGACGAGGGACGGCAGGTCTTTTACGATAAAGTGGGTGTCGGATTCCGAAGACTGAGCATCATCGACCTTGAGCTCGGAAGCCAGCCATTTGAGCGCGACGGGCTTCTCGGCATATTCAACGGAGAGATATACAACTACCGTGAGCTTCGCGAAACGCTTATTTCTGACGGTGTCGAATTTCGCACAAACTCCGAGATTGAAGTAATGCTTGCTCTTTACAAGAGGGATGGCGAGAGCTTCATAAATGACTTGCGCGGTATGTTCGCTTTTGCTATTTTCGACGAAAAGAACAACTGTGCGATGCTCGGACGCGATCCATTCGGCATCAAGCCTCTTTACTATCTTGAACGGGAAGGCAAGCTTCTCTTTTCATCCGAATCAAAGGCGCTCTATCTTGAGCCGTCTCTTGATAAGACGCTTGTTTCCGACAGGGCTGTCCAGCACTATTTCACCTATCAGTACGTGCCCGAGCCCTCGACCATGCACCCCGAGATAAAGATACTCCCCGCAGGCCACTACATGGTGTCAAACGGGGATAAAAACGAAATAAAGAAGTACTACTCTCCCACCTTCAACCCGAAAAAGGCAGATGACTTCGAGAAGAAGGCGGCTGAGGTGAGAGAGGTTATTGAGTCAAGCGTCAAGTATCACATGATATCCGACGTTGACGTTGGAACCTTCCTGTCGGGAGGTATTGACTCGGCGGTAATAACCGCGACCGCCAGCCGTCTCAATCCCGGCATCAAAGCATTTACCGTGGCTTTCGGTGAGAAGGAATACTCGGAGATAGACGAGGCATCGAGTATTGCCCGTCATCTTGACGTTGAGCACATAAAGCTTGTAGCGGGACTTGAGGACTTCAAGCGCGCCTTTGATAAGGTGGTCTATCATCTTGATTTTCCCACTGCCGACCCTTCCACCATGGCGATATACCTCATCTGCGAGGAGGCGGCACGGCATCTGAAGGTAGTTCTTTCGGGCGAAGGCTCGGACGAGCTTTTCGGAGGCTACCGCATCTACAACGAAAGCTCTGTTTCATCAAAGATATATGCCCTTCCGAGCTTCATCAAGAAGGCACTTTCGGGAGTTTCACGGATTCTCCCCGACGGCTTCAAGGGCAAGCAGCTCATTTACCGAGGCACCACGCCTCTTGAAAAGCGTTACGTCGGAAATGCCTTCATATGGAACGAAAAGGACAAGAAGAATATTCTTAAGACTTGGTCTCCCGACGTGCATTTCTCAGAGATAACCGCTCCGATTTACAAGGAATGCGAGCATCTTTCTCCCATGACACGCATGCAGTACGTTGATATGCACACCTGGCTCAGGGGTGACATTCTCGTCAAGGGCGACAGACTGAGCATGGCGCACTCACTGGAGGTCAGAGTCCCCTTCCTCGACAAGGAGGTATTCCGTGTTGCGTCCACTCTTCACGATTCCGAGAAGCTTTCTCACAACACCACGAAGTACATTCTCAGATATGCCTTCCGTGACCTTGTTGACGAGGAAACGTTCATGCGTCCCAAGCTCGGATATCCCGTGCCTGTCAGAAAGTGGCTGAAAAATGAGCTTTACTCCTGGGCAAAGGACATCATCGAGAACTCTTCAGATAATCCGTACGTTGACAAGAAGCACGCACTTGAGCTTCTTGAAAAACACCGCGACGGAAGTGCGGACAACTACCGCAAGCTCTGGTGTATCCTCGTGTTCCAGCGCTGGTATGATATGTATACTAAAGGTATTTGATTTATTGTCCCGTGGAATGATTTATTATTATAATGGGGCACTGCCCAAATGTTTAGTATGTAATGGGGCACTGCCCCAAACCCCGCCAAAGAAACTTTTCGAGAAAAGCTTCTTTGAAATCTTCAAAAGCTTTTAATCATTAAAAAACGAATTGCCATGAGTGGCAATTCGTTTTTCGGTTATAATTCTACTAGTGTCCTAAGACAAAAATAAATTAGGACGTTTTAACGTCCTAATGAAGTGAACCCAAAAGTTTAGACAAAATTAAATATTAAATCATTTGCGAATGAGCTCGGTGCTGAACTGGGCTCATTCCTTTTAATTTGAGAGAGATTCTCTCGTTGTTGTTATAATGTATGTATTCTTCTAACTTTTCAATGAATCCCCTAGGGGATTCAAATTTTTCACCGTAATACATTTCGACCTTCAGCCTGCCAAAGAAGTTTTCCATTATTCCGTTGTCCATACAGTTTCCTTTTCGGGACATACTTTGCGTAATATTATGTTTGGCAAGAAGTCTTTGGTTCTCGGCGATGAGATCTTCTTCTACCTTTCGGTCAAACTTAGGCGGACGACCTTTGTTCGAACCGCTTGCGTTGCAAGCTCTGCCTCGTCTTTCTTTCATCAGACCTTCGGCTCCTTCTTCTAAAAATACGCGTTCCCACCTTTGTACTTGTTTTTGATAATTGCTCTCCATGTCCGAAGAAGGCAGACGGATGTTTGATTCGATGTCCCAAACCGAGAAGAAGGGATTTGTTGAGCAAGTCAAAGCACTTCTCAATAAGCTCCTTGAATGGGTAAACAACCTCCTCAACGGCTACAAATCCAATAGTGACGAAGCAGTAATCCTTCGCAGTTATGAGGCAGAATTACAGGAGCTTTCCAAGATGTGGGATGAGATGCTTACGAAGTCGGTTGAGACAAATAAGGCTCTTGAGGTGTCTAAATCTACCAAAACAGAAACATCCGATAAGTCGGGTGAGGATGTGCTTGTGCAGTATGATGACCGAGAAGGTGATACAAAAAATGCAGAAGAACTAACAGAAGATGACCTTCGCTACCTACTTGAAAATGTTCAAAATGGAATTTATGACAATGATACTTACCTTCCATTAAGAATATCGACTCCCGAATTCTTTATTGATGTTGTGCGAGTTCATTCCGAAGGAAAGTATAACGTGATGCACGTCCCGATGGCTTCTCGAGTTAAGCATTTGAGGCAAAACATGGACGAGGAAGATGGTGCATCTTACGGGAATGAACGTCCTCATAATCTTTCTCCCGATGATATCGTCACAATATCAAAAGAAATGGGACACCCCGCTTATATCGTTCTCCAAGAGAACGGCAGATATGCTATGGTTGTATCCTTCTATAACGGAAATAACAAAAAGGTCCTTGTTTCGATTGACTTTGCAAGAGACGAAGACCCTACCCAAAACTACAAATACAATCAGTACATGAACGGCTATAACGAGGGGTACTACAATATTGTTGTAACTCAATACTCGCCAGACGATTTTCAAAAATATTTAAGGGATAACGAAGTAGTTTATGACAAAAAGAAAATGAACGGAAGGTATCAAGTTGGATCCGGCCGTATAGTGACCTTCACGCATGATACTCCGTTCATTGATAACAGTATACTCGATTCAGATGAAAAAGTCAAGGAAAATTTTTTCGACGTTCAAAATTCCGACCGAGACACCGAAGGCAGAACGCTCTCCGAAGCACAGATGAAATACTTTAAGGATTCAAAAGTAAGGGATTATGAAGGTAACTTATTGCCCGTATATCACGGAACGAAAGAAGAATTTACCATATTTGAGCCATATTATAGTTATGAATCTTCCAGACACGGTGGCTTGAATTGGGCGGCAAAGGACTATGAATACGCTAAAGACTACTCGTGGTCTGATGAGCCTATAGTGTTAAAGGGATACTTAAATATCACAAAAATGCTCGATATTGGTGACATTGATTCTTATACCGACTATCAAAAAACATTGCAAGAACTTGCGAATATTGTACAATTAACTACGGATGAACTTGAAGAAATGGTTGATTTTAGAAATGCTCGTATTTACGATATTACATCTTCGAAGAAGTTTAAGGAAAGGATTGTAGAACTTGGATATGACGGAGTGATGGCTTGGGAAAGTGGTCTTGTTACATATGGCTTCGTGGATAGCAATCAATTCAAGAACATTGACAACACCAACCCCACATCGAGCGAGGACATCCGTTACCAAGACCGCAACACCACATCCATCTATGACATTATGGGCGAGAATGAGAAGCTACGCAAGACCAATGAGCTTCTCAAGGCAGATGTCGAAAGGCTCAAGGAACTTGTGAAGCTTGAAAGGAAGCTCACTCACGGCAAGGTGTTCAAGGGCGTATCTCTTGATGCTGTCGCACGTCACCTTATCAATAAGGCGAACAGCACCATTGATATGCAGACTATAGGCAACAACGAGTACATTCTCCAAAACCTTTCTCTTGAGGATTTGCAGACTCTCGATGGCATCGTGCGAACAATTGCTAATGTGGTTAGTCAGATTGACCAATTCCATGTCGCAAAATACAACGAGGGTGTAAGAGCATTGGGTGAGGCAAGTGTCAAGGAAATCAATAGCCGAAAGAAAATCTATAAGGATGATACAGAAGAAGGCAAAAAACACTTTGAGATAATGAACACGAAGGTTGCGTGGAACAACACACTCCCCTACTATGCATTTAAGCATTTAGGAGAGACAGGACAGTTGATGTTGTGTTCTTGACCTCCGGTTATATCCCAATACTTTCGCACTGTTTTGTTATATCCAAGTTGGTGTTCTCGCATATCCATTATAACACCTATTTTGAACTCTGACGAGTACTTTTTCTGCTTTTTTGACATAAAAATATGCACCTCCAAAAGTGTCTAACTTTTGGGGTGCATATCACGAGTGGCAAGGATTATTGAGTTACAGATTACTTGAACTGAATATAATCTTGATTATCTCCGAAAAATGCATCGTATTTCAATGACATTTCGTATCTTGACAATTCCGGTTTTAGCGTCCTAAGGCAAAAATAAATTAGGACGAAATATCGTCCTAAAGAAAAAACGGATTAGGACGAAATATCGTCCTAAAGAAAAAACGGATTAGGACGAAATATCGTCCTAACGAGAAAACGGATTAGTAGGAAATATCGTCCTAACGAAAAAACGGATTAGGACGAAATATCGTCCTAAGACAAAAACAGATTAGGAAGAAATATCCTCCTAAGACAAAAACAGATTAGGAAGAAATATCGTCCTAAAGAAAAAACGGATTAGGACGAAATATCGTCCTAAAGAAAAAACGGATTAGGACGAAATATCGTCCTAACGAGAAAACGGATTAGTAGGAAATATCGTCCTAACG
>JAZREJ010000022.1:0-93741 GCA_045660745.1 Eubacteriales bacterium | reverse complement strand
GATAATCCGCCCGAAGAAATTCGGGCGGATTTTTTGTTGCAAACGGTACCTGTTTATGATATAATCAAACAAAAGAGGTGGTTTTATGGGATTGTTTGATAAATTCAAAAAGAACGAAAGCAAACAGGCTAACGGTCAATGCATCGTTTCGATCAAAGACGCAATACAAGCAACCTGCTCGAATTTGACAGTCTTTTGCCGTGATGCTGATCTGCCTTATGAAATTGTGCATAAATATCAAAGAGGAATGATTATCAGAGAGCGCGGTTTTGTTGACACAACGGCTTTAAGCGGTGGAATTATTACAAGTCACAGATATATGATCATGTCAAATCATATGTCATCGCTACTTCAATTTGAAGGCGATAAGAAATGGGCGCTCTGCGTAGCGAATAAGGGTTCTCGCTTTTTGGTTTTGGGAAAAGCCGAAGGAAAAGGAAAACGAGTTACAGTGCTGCTGCATTTGAATGACGATACGTGGCAACTCTTTAAATCTGTAGATATTAATGTTTTTAATAATTTGACTAACGATTGCTATAACACTTTTGCGAAATGCATTTTGAAGGAGCCTATTGCATCTGTTTCAACTGAGGAATGGTTAGCACGCTGTCAATTTCCCATTGGCATGAGTGATGACGGAGAGTTCTTTCCCGTTGAGTGATTTGATCCGCTCATCAAAATTAGGCTTTATTTAATGTTAAAGAGGCGAAGAATATGATATACACTCAAAAAACAAAACAAGCGCTAAAGCTTTGCTTTGAAGCACACAAAAATCAAGTTGACAAAAACGGAATGCCGTATGTGTTTCACCCGTTTCATCTGGCTGAGCAAATGACAACGGAAGAAACTACAATCACGGCACTGCTTCACGATGTGGTCGAAGACACCGACTATACCCTTGAAGACATAAAACAAATAGGATTTTCGGAATCCGTTGTAAAAGCTGTTTCTCTGCTGACACATGATGAAACTGTTGCGTACATGGATTATGTGCTTGAAATCAAGAAGGATCCCATAGCCAGGGCAGTAAAGCTTGCAGATCTAAGGCATAATTCGGATCTTTCAAGATTAGATTCGGTAGATGACGTGGCACTGTCGAGAAGAGAAAAATATCTGAAGGCAATCGACCTGTTAGAAAACTAAGCGTCCCCGTGCTAACAGCATTAAAAATTTATCCGCTTGAAGAAATTCAGGCGGATTTTTATGTTGAATTTTGTTTTGCTTTATGATATAATTGCGGTGCTGATAAAAAGAGGTAAAAGTTATGTTTGAAAAGCTTTTAAAAAATAAAATCTTCACTTCTATTGCTGCGATATTCTGCTGTGCTCTGTGGGGCATATCCACGCCTATCGTAAAAATGGGCTATTCTTACGTTGACGAGAGTCATGTGCCGTCTCTTATATTGTGGCTTGGATTACAGTTTGTTTTTGCGGGATTCATTACAGTATGTATCTACAGCATCTTTTCAAAGAAATTCGTATACCCCAAAAAGAAAAACGTTAAAGGGGTTGTCGTTGTTGCCCTTCTTCAAACTGTTTTGCAATATTCTCTCATGTATGTAGGGCTTTCTATGACGACCTCCGTCAAGGGCGCGATACTCAAAAGCACCGACGTCTTCTTCGTGGCACTTATTTCAAGCCTTCTTTTCAGAATGGAAAAGCTTACAGCAAAGAAGCTTATCTCTTGCATCATAGGTTTTGTCGGAATCATAATTATGAACCTCGATGGGCTGAGTCTCAGTGTTAACGCAGGAGACGGTCTTGTCACGCTCGGCATTTTGGCATATTCCTTTTCTCTTATCATGATAAAGCTGTTTACCCGAGCGGAGGACCCCATCGTGCTCTGCGGTTATCAAATGGCGCTTGGCGGGGGAATCATGCTTGTTATCGGAGGAGCTTTCGGAGGAGCGATAGACTTTGTCGGCATGCTTCCCATTTTCCTTGGACTTTCGCTTCTTTACGCAGTGTCATATACCTTGTGGACTGTGCTTCTTAAATACAATTCTGCGTCGGGCATTACTATATACAGCTTTATGACCCCTGTCTTCGGAGTTGTTTTCTCGGCAGCTCTGCTTAGCGAAAAAGGTGGCGTAGCACCTGTTAATCTCTCTTTTGCTCTCGTTCTTGTTTGCCTTGGAATCATTATATGGGGATACGAAAAGAAAAAGTGATTATTTGAATAAAGGAGAAAACATGAGATCCTACAGCCTTTTTGACGAACCTTTAAAAGTTTACGGAGTACCTTTTTTTGAGGAAAACAGAAGCCTTACAAGGCTTCCCGATGAAGTTATAGAAAAGCTTCCTCATCTCCACTTACTTGGCAGACGATGCCCCGGAGGCAGAGTTGCTTTTAAGACGGATTCTGAAACTTTTACTGTAAAAGTAACTCTCAAGACTCTTGGCGTTGACGTCGGACTTTCTCTTTACGCCTGTCAATCAGCACAGATAATGGTTGGTGAGCGGGATAACTGCCGTCATATCGGTCTTGTCAATCCTCCCGATTATGAAACCAAGGTATTTGAAAAGACCTTTACAAAATCCGCAGAACTTGAACAGATAACGGTGTATTTTCCCCGAAACGAGATTGTTGAAAATATAGAGATCTCGGTTGACGATAATGCAAAGGTTACCGAGCCGACACCATTCAAGTATCCTAAGCCTATCGTATTTTACGGCTCCTCCATTACCGAGGGGGCAAGCCCCTGTTGTTCAACGAATACTTATGAGGCAATACTTTCTCGATGGCTTGACTTCGACTTTTTAAATATGGGCTTTTCTGGAAACGCAAAAGGAGAGCTTGAGATGGCGGATTTTATAAACACGCTTGATATGTCGGCTTTCTTTTACGATTATGACCACAACGCCCCGACGGTTGAGCATCTTGCTGCAACTCACAAGCCTTTTTTTGAAAGGATCCGCGAAAAGCATCCCGATATTCCCGTCGTAATGATGACTCGTCCTGCCGAAATATATACCGACGTGTTCAAGGCGCGCCGCGAGGTTGTAAAAGCCACATATGAGTGGGCAAGGAAGAACGGTGATGAGAATGTTTACTTTATAGACGGTGAGACCTTCTACGGAGATGATAACAGAAATATGTGCTCCTTTGATAATACTCACCCAAATGACCTTGGCTTTTACAGAATGGCTAAAGTGATATATCCCGTGCTTAAAGAAATACTTAAAAAGGTGAAGTGTAATGCATAAGATAGAATTCGGAAAAAGCGGTCTGACCGTCCCAACGGTTGCAGTCGGATGTATGCGAATTGCGAACATGAGCGAAAAGGAAGCGTCTGCGTTTGTGGATACCGCTCTGTCCTGTGGCGCAAATTTCTTTGATCATGCCGATATTTACGGCAAAGGAAATAGCGAGCAGGTCTTCGGCAAGGCGATTTCCGCACTTGCCCGCGAGGACATCATAATACAGACAAAATGTGGCATTGTTTCGGGGAAAATGTTTGATTTTTCCTATGAACATATCGTTAAGTCGGTTCAGGGTAGCCTTAAAAGACTTGGCACCGATTACGTTGACGTACTTCTTCTGCACCGTCCCGATGCACTTGTTGAGCCGGAGGAGGTGGCACGCGCATTTGACTTTTTGAAGTCGCGCGGTATGGTGCGCCATTTCGGCGTGTGAAACCAAAATCCGTATCAAATGGAGCTTTTGAAAAAGGCGCTCGATATGCCTGTTTGCGCAAATCAGGTGCAGTTCGGAATCATGCATACACCCATGATTCAGGTCGGTATAAACGTTAATATGTATAATGATTCGGCAGTCAACCGCGACGGCGGTGTTATAGATTATTGCCGTCTTAATGATATCACAATTCAACCCTGGTCCCCAATGCAGTACGGATTTTTCGAAGGGTGTTTTGTGAATAACGAAAAGTTCCCCGAGTTGAATCTTACACTTGAGAATATAGGAAACAGGTATGGTGTGAGCAAAACCACGGTTGCTATCGCGTGGATTCTTCGCCATCCCGCAAAGATGCAGCCTGTCACGGGCACAACGAATCTCGAAAGACTTCGCGATTGCTTCAAAGCAACTGACATTACCCTCACGCGTGAGGAATGGTATGAAATATATAAGGCGGCCGGCAATATTCTGCCGTAAAACAGATCCTCCCTAACGGGAGGATTTTTAATTTTCAAAAAAATCAAAATATATCTTGACGGAAATCGTAAAACAATATATAATAGAAAAGATGCATGCTTGAATAAATTTACTGGAGGCTATTGTGGGAAATTTTAACCTACCCGAAAAGTACCGTGAGGATTTCAAAAGGGCTCTTAACAAAGCGGTGGAGCTCGGAACTTTTTCGGATACCATACTTGCAAAAGAATTGAATATAAGCCGACTCAATTCCGCGATCCTTATAGGATTTATGGATAAGTATGAGTTTTTATTTCCTTCGGCTAAGAATGAGGTGAAGACCGTACGACTCTCTGTAGAGGAGTGGGATGCGATCGGACGCGACATTGAACGCTATGTTCCGATTGAAGATAAAGAGACCGAATTCCAGCTTACAGCCATTGCACCTATTGTCGGAAAGTACAGCAAGAGCATTGAGGTTGCCGCAGATGGAATAATGATAAAGGATGATGAGACCTCCATGTTCATCCCCGCAGAGGAAGCAACTCTTCCATATATTAGAAAAGCGGGACTGTTCAGATGTGGCTTTATCTATTTCGGAGAGGTTTGTCCGAAGAACGCAAGAGAGGCGAAAAAGAGCTTTTCTTCAGTTCTTTTCAAAAAAAGGCAGAATGAAAAATTTGATGCTCTTATCAATAGTCTTATCGGAGATTTGGAAAGAAAGCTATAATATTTTCGGCGAATCTACTGTAAACTTAACGGAATCCCTAAAAAGAGCAAAAACAACCGAATTATTACAAAAAATATTAATTACTCCAAAAACGAACTTTTTCATGACATTTTTTGAAAAAGTTCGTTTTTCTTATTGACACAAGGGTTTTTTAGTGCTATAATCCTTAATCATTTAAGAAAAAATATAATATGCTGATACCGAAAGGAATGATTTTTAGTGAACGCTTACGTTGAAAGTGTTATTAACAGAGTTCGCGAAAAATATGCAAGCGAACCGGAATTTGTGCAGACTGTAGAGGAGGTTTTATCCTCGCTCTCTCCTGTTATAGACGCACACCCCGAATACGTTAAGGCTGACCTTCTTAACAGAATGACAGAGCCGGAACGTATGTTTTCCTTCCGTGTTGTCTGGACGGACGACAAGGGAGAGGTTCATACCAACACAGGTTACCGTTGTCAGTTCAACGGTGCCATCGGTCCCTACAAAGGAGGAATCCGTTTCCAAAAGAACGTATATCCCGGAATCATCAAGTTCCTCGGCTTTGAACAGACCTTTAAGAACTCCCTGACAGGTCTTCCCATAGGAGGTGCTAAGGGTGGCTCCGACTTTGATCCCGCAGGCAAGTCTGATGCCGAAATTATGCGCTTCTGCCAGAGCTTTATGAGCGCACTCTACCGTTATATCGGTCCCGATATCGACGTTCCCGCAGGTGACATCGGTGTTGGCGGACGCGAGATTGGTTACATGTTTGGTCAGTATCGCCGCCTCAAGGGCTCCTTTGAGAACGGTGTTCTTACAGGTAAGGGTACCTCTTACGGCGGTTCTCTTATCCGTCCCGAGGCTACAGGCTACGGTGCAATTTATTACCTCAACGAGGTTCTCCACCACGAGGGCGAGACTATTGAGGGTAAGACTATTGCGGTTTCCGGATTCGGTAACGTTGCTTGGGGTATTTGTAAGAAGGCTATGCACCTCGGTGCTAAGGTTGTTACCCTCTCCGGTCCCGACGGCTACATCTATGACCCCGACGGAGTTACCACCGAGGAAAAGGTAAATTATATGCTCGAAATGCGTTCTTCGGGCAGAAACCGCGTTCAGGATTATGCCGACAAGTTTGGCGTAGAGTTCTTCCCCGGAGAAAAGCCCTGGGGACGTAAGGTTGATATCATCATGCCTGCCGCTATGCAGAATGACGTTAACCTCGATTCCGCAAAGAAGATTGTTGCAAACGGAATCAAGTACTACATCGAGGTTGCTAATATGCCCACTACCAACGACGCGCTTGAGTTCCTCCGTGAGGCAGAGGGCGTTATCGTTGCTCCCTCCAAGGCGGTTAACGCGGGCGGTGTAGGTGTATCCGCACTTGAAATGTCCCAGAACTCCGAGCGTCTTGTATGGTCTGAGGCTCAGGTTGACGAGCACCTCAACAACATGATGAAGAACATCCACAAGGTATCCGCAGACGCCGCTGCCGAATTCGGGCTCGGCTACGACCTCGTGGCAGGTGCAAACATTGCCGGATTTAAGAAGGTTGCAACGGCTATGCTGGAGCAAGGTATATTCTAAAATTTACTGCAGATAAGCGGTGCATTATGTCTTAAAACCAAAGATTCCCTTTCGAAAGGAAGGGAATCTTCTTGTTTTTTATGTAACGGTGTGGTAAAATAAAGAAAAAACATGAAAAGAGATATGTCATGGAAAATATAAAGCTTGGTATTATCGGCACGAATTTTGTGTCAGATTGGTTATGCGACAGCGTGAATGAGACAGACGGAATTGAACTTTCGGCGCTTTACTCAAGAACCGAGGAAAAAGGAAAAGCATTTGCCGAAAAGCATGGGATAGGTAGAGTGTATACCGACATGGATGCGTTTTACGCATCGGGGATAACAGCCGTTTATATTGCCAGCCCCAACTTCTGCCATTTTGAGCAGACAAAAAAGGCTCTTTGCGCGGGTCTGCACGTTCTTCTTGAAAAGCCCGCAACTCTTGATAAGGCTCAATTTCATGAGCTTTTGTCAATGGCTAAGGACAGGGGACTTGTGCTTCTTGAGGCGATGCGTCCCGTACATGACCCCGTGCTTGATGTGATACGCGAAGCGATAGATAAGATAGGTACTTTAAGACGGGCAAACATTGAATACTGCCAGTATTCCTCCCGCTATGATGCTTTCAGGCGTGGAGATGTTTTAAATGCATTTGATCCCGCTTACGGAAACGCTTCGGTAATGGACCTTGGTTGCTATGCCATCGCCGTATGTGTCGCACTTTTCGGAAAGCCCGAAAGCATCACCTCAAAATCCAATAAGCTGAAAAACGGCTTTGAAGGAATGGGACAGGCGGTCTTCGAGTATCCCTCGCTTTCGGTAAATCTTGCATGGGCAAAAATTTGCGAATCCGTAACTCCGTCTTACGTTATGGGAGAGGACGGCTCGGTAATTATAGGGAAGGTTTCCACCCTTGATAAGGTAGAGCTTGCTCTTAGAGGCGAAGAAAAGAAAACTCTTGCGGAAAACAGGAGCGGCATGAACATGAAATACGAGGTTGAGCACTTTGTCGGCGCCGTCAACGGAGCTCTTGATATCACTCCCTACCACATCCTAACCCTTGATACGCTCGATACCATCGATAAAATCAGAGAGCAAAATGATATAAGATTTGAATAAGGATTTCAGCAAGAAAAGCCCTCTCGGGCTCGATTCCCGATTTATTATACAAACAAAAAAACATCACCGAATGGTGATGTTTTTTTGTTTGGTGACCCGTACGGGAATCGAACCCATGATTCCACCTTGAGAGGGTGGCGTCTTAGCCGCTTGACCAACAGGCCTTTTAATTTGCGTATACATTATATCAAAGAAAAATGAAAAAGTCAATATCTTTTTTTAAGTTTTCAAAAAAATATGTATTCGCAAAAATTTTTTTGAATTACGGAAAATTACATATATTTGTGGTTTTTTTTCATTGTTTAAACATTCTTTCTGTGCTATAATTTTAAAAAATTAAAAAATGCGGAGGAAAACCATATATGAAGGATCGCTATTGTTCTTTTTGTGATACAAGCATTGAGTTTGATAGCTCAGCGGGGACGTTTGACATAATACACGACGGAAAGGTTCGTCTTTCAAACTGCCGTTTTATAAAGGTCGGGGAAAAGATATCATTCAAGACACTTGAAAACCATTTCGCAATAGATTGTTCCGGCATGAAGATTACAAGCGCAGATGAGGAAATTCTCATAGTTCTTAAAAAAGGGAAGCTTACGCTTAACGTTTCCCATCCCATGACCTTTGAAGCTGTGGCTTTGGGTGATGACCTTATTGCCACAAGCAGAGCGGAGCACAAGTTTTTCCGCTCGTCTTACGGACATGCGTCAAATGCGCTTGACGACACCCTGTTTGACAGACAAAACGATTTTGCGGTGACGGTAGGCGGGGAAGGTAAACGCTTTTTCTACGATTTTGATGCGTCTGAGTGGCGTGTATCATCAAATCTTTGCGCGAGCACCGAAATTTATTTTGAATCGGATGTTTACGCCTCACTGTACGGTGTTAATTATTCTCCCATAAATAAAAACACTACCTTCAAAAAGCCGCCTATCGGTTGGATGACATGGTATGCCGTAAAATTTGATGCCTCCGAAAAGACTGTTCTTGAAAATGCACGTTGGCTTTCGGAAAACCTCAAAAAATACGGTGCCGATTCCATATGGGTGGATTGGGAATGGTATCACAAGGATATGAAGGGCGTGCGCGATGACGGATGCGACACCTTCCATCCCGACCATGACAAATACCCGAACGGCCTTAAATACGTATCCGACGAGATTCGCGCACTCGGTCTTGTTCCTTGTCTTTGGATGGGTATATGCACCGACCCGGGTGAGAATGATTTCATCAAGGAGCATCCCGAAGCCGTACTTCTACATCAAAGAGTTTGGTGCGGTCAGTATTTCTTTGATTTTACACATCCCGAATTTTTAAATAATTTCCTTCCGCGCGCACTCGGACAGGTCTCCGAATGGGGCTATGAAGCAGTAAAAATGGATACTCTCCCCAACGGTATTAACTTCAACGAGGAGAACAGACTTCGCGCTTATAACCCGAAGATTACCACATGCGAGGCTTATCGCAACATGATAAAGAAATGCCGTGAGATACTTGGAAAGAATTGCTATATGCTTGCCTGTGCAGGCGCAAGAGAGGCGGTCGTGCTTTGGGCGGGTGACATCTTTGATGCTTCAAGAATAGGGGATGACGTTTTTGCGTGGGAATCGTTTATCAAACAGGCAGTTGAGTGCACAGCCTACCATTATCCCTTCCACAACGTAATGTTTTTAAACGATGCGGATAACCTTATCGTGCGCGAGGAGTTCAACACTTTTGAGCAGGCAAAATCCCGTGCTGCCTTTATCAGTCTTCTCGGACTCCCCGTTACCCTCGGAGACAACCTCCCCGAGCTTTCCGAGGAAAGAGTCGAGCTTTTAAAACGCTCAATTCCCGCACTTGATATACACTCCTCCGAAATAAACCGATTCTTCCCAGACAAAACCGTGACAACCTGTCTTTCGGTTCAGACCGAGTGGGATGCGTACAACGTAGTTTCGCTTTTCAACACCTCGGACGAGGAAACCGAGGCGGAGTGCGTCTTTGAAGAGCTTGGTATAGAGAGCGGTAACAAGCTTGTGTTTGAATTCTGGTCTAAATCCTTTGAGAAAACAAACAGAATCAAAACTACCCTTGCTCCCTTTGAGACAAAGGTTTATGCTGTAAGAGAGGATAAGGGAGTGCCTGCGATAGTAAGCACCTCCCGTCATATAACGCAAGGCGCTCTTGAGCTTGCGGAAATAGTGTGCGATAACAAGACTCTTTCGTTTGTTTCGGAGCTTGTCGAGAATGACCCGTATACAGTAAGCGTTTACATTCCCGACGGATATACGCTTGAAGGACAAGAAGGCTTTGATACAGTTGAGAAGAACGGAGAAATTCTCCGCTTGACCGTTTTGCCGAAGATGGGCGGTAAAAAGAAATTTGAAATTAAATTTAAGGAGAATTAAACCATGAATAAAAAGGCTTTCGTTTATTTTGACGATATTATCTGGCTTTTTCGCGACTTGACACGAGAGAGACCGAAATCTCTTTTTGACCACTTTTACCTGAAATATTTCAAAGAGGCACACGACAAATACGGCTTCAAGGTACAGATGAACGTCTTTTACCGAACCGATTATTTTTACGGAATGGATGAATTTAATCTTTCCGAGATGACGGATGCGTACAAGAACGAATTCCGTGAAAATTCGGATTGGCTGAAATTCGGATTTCACGCTTTGCAGGAATTTCCCGACTATCCTCTCATAAACTCACGATACGAGGACGTTAAAAAGGAATTTGAAATGATCCGCCGAGAGGTTATAAGATTTGCGGGTGAGGAAAGCTTTTCATACGGAGTTTGCTCTCATTGGCGTCCTATCAGCCGTGAGGGTTGCCTTGCTCTTGCGGATGGCGGAATTAAAATCATCAACGCAACCGGTGGAGAGGTGCGTGAATACACGGGTGACCCGTCAACGCTTCCTTACGGACACGCGTTGAGACTTTTGAATAACCGTCAGCCCGAAACGAAAATATTTACCCGTATTAGCCGTGACGCTGCAATCTCCAACTCCCTTTGCGGTTTTAATCATATTACCACCGAG
This sequence comes from Eubacteriales bacterium, assembly GCA_045660745.1. Lineage (GTDB taxonomy): Bacteria > Bacillota > Clostridia > Oscillospirales > SIG627 > RGIG6353. The sequence continues at coordinate 83,221 of JAZREJ010000022.1, read as the reverse complement.
CAGCTTGAAGAAACGCGCTGCAATCTCGGGGCTGTGTGGAACGACGAGGTAAAGGTTTGGTTCAAACAGCTTTTAAGTCACGGAAGGATGTTAAACCTGAGCCGTATGGAGGATATTGACGAGGAATATGGCGAAATGATTGGTGACGAGTTTATAAGCTTTGCAAGTCACGAGCAATATTTTTATCCCGATTATCTGGCATATCAGCCCGACCTCGGAGAAAAGCTTTTAAAGGTTTGCAAAATGTTTGCGGACAACGGATACGAATTTTTATTCCCTACGGATATGATAAAAGACAAGGCTTGAGCGCCTTGTCTTTCTTGGTTTTAATCGTAATGCTGTGTGTTGAGGATGACTTTTATCTCTTGAAAGCGGTTCTGTATTCGGTTGGAGACGTGCCTGTGTATTTTTTAAAGACCCTTGCAAAATAAGAGGAGTCGGGGATGCCCGAGCTTCTTGCGATATCCTCAATTGAGTCCTGAGTTGCCGTCAGACGCTCCATTGCGTGATAGATTCTGAGTCTGTTAAGATACGCAAGCGGCGGCATACCGAAGCACTTTCCGAATCTTTTTACAAAATACGTCGGGTGCATGTAAACAATAGAGGAAAGATCCGCAAGGCGAATTTCGGAAGCGAGATTCTCTGACATATATTTTGTAACTGGCTTGAAAAATTCGTTATCCGAATCCTTCATTCGCATACGCTCCTCCGAGTAAATCCTTATTATATTTGTAAGGTTTGCGAAGAGTGTGAGTCGATATATAGGGTTTTGAAAAAGCTCCTCTCGGCTTGATTTTTCGAAAAGACGTTTTACTTCATCCGGATAAGGCAGGTCTACAACAAAGTCATCCTCCGAAAGTCCCATTGCCGTCATAAGATTTTGTCCGTCTGCCTCAGCATCAAAGCGTATCTCATACATCGAAAAATTCTTGGATGACTGGGTATACCGACGCATTTTCCCTTTTGGGAGAAAGGCAAGCTGCCCCTTTCTTACAATATAGTTATGTCGCTCAACGTTTAGAAAGAATTCTCCTTCAAGCACCAAAAAGAAAACGTCGTAAATGCCGATATGTCCGACTCGGTCTCCTTTCCATACAATAGGCGGTATGTGTAGATGAACGCTTTTGGGCTTAAGCGTGACTTCCTTTAATTCAAAAACAGGGGTATCCATATTCTCTCCTTGTATAATTTTGTGCTATACACTTCAAAATTGTACTAATTTACTCAAAAACATCTATAAAATAAGGGTTTAATAAAACAAATATATTGCAATATTGTGATGAAAAACATAAATTTATCACTTTACAATTCGATATTATCACAATATAATGAACTTGTCAATATGTTTTGGAATACAGGAGGGAAAAATGAAGAAATACGTTATTGCGGGTTGCGGAACGAGAGGCATTCTTTCTTATGCGGTGCCTATGGTAAAGAATTTTGGCGATTGTGCCGAGCTTTGCGGTGTTTATGATATAAATTATAAAAGAGCAGAGCTTGTCAGCGAATATGCGGGGAAGAAGATACCCGTGTTTGATTCGTTTGATAAAATGCTTGAGGAAACAAAGCCCGATACAGTTATAGTTACAACGGTTGATGCTTATCATGACGTTTACACGATAAAGGCGCTTTATGCCGGCTGTGACGTAATATCCGAAAAACCGCTGACTACAACCTTTGAAAAAGCACTTGCTATCAAGAAGGCAGAGGAGGAGACGGGTAAGAAGGTAACAGTTACCTTTAATTTGAGATTCAATGCTCCCTTCAAGCGTGTTAAGGAGATAGTATCCTCGGGCGCAATAGGAGATGTGCTAAGTGTTCATTATCAGTGGATGCTTGATACAGCACACGGTGCCGATTATTTCAGACGCTGGCACAGACAGAAAAAGAATTCAGGCTCACTCATGGTGCATAAATCCACGCATCATTTCGATCTGGCAAACTGGTTCCTTGATGACGAGCCCGAAAGCGTAAACGCGTTCGGCACACGCCGCTTTTACGGTCCTGTTACCGATAAGAGAAGTGAGCGCTGTCACGGATGTCCTTATGCCAAAGAATGTAAATATTACATAGATATCGAGGAAAGCCCAACGTTCAAGAAATTTTATTTCGACTGTGAGGATGTTGACGGATATTTGCGTGACGGATGCGTTTTCTCTCCCGACATTGATATTGAGGATAGCGTTTCGGTAAACGTAAAATATAAAAAGGGTGCGGTCATGAGCTATTCGCTCACGGCACACTCGCCTCTTGAGGGATGCAATATGATAATCAACGGCACCGAGGGCAGACTTGAATTTTCAAAGTATTGGGTGCAATCGGCTGATTACAGCGAGATATCCGACCGAGCAAGCCTCAAGATATACAACCGCCTCGGAGAGGAGATAACGGTGCTTCTTCCTAAGGAGGGCACTGGCGGTCACGGAGGAAGCGATGCGCTTCTTCTCAAGAATCTTTTCAGAGGCTATGACTCCGACCCGCTTTGTCAGATGGCAGACCTGAGAGCAGGTATGATGTCTATCGGCATTGGTATGGCGGCAAATCTTTCAATGGCAGAAAACAGACAGGTAAGACTGGACGAATTTTATAAATAAAGGAGAAAATATTATGGAAATCAGAATTTGTAAAACAAGCGAGGAGCTCGGAAAAAGCGCCGCAAAGCACGTGGCAAACCTTCTTCGTGCTATAATCGCAGAAAAGGGCAGCGCAAGAATCGCGCTTTCAACAGGAGCATCGCAGTTTGATACACTCAAGGCACTTGTTGAGGAGCCGGGAATAAATTGGGAGTGTGTTGAGATGTTCCATCTTGACGAGTACGTAGACCTTCCCGAAAGTCACGTTGCAAGCTTCAGAAAGTATTTGAAGGAGCGATTTGTAGCGAAGGTGGGAAAGCTTAAGGCGGCTCATTTCGTTGACGGAACCGTCGAAGGCATTGCAAAGCTTACCGAGGAGATAAGACGTGAGCCTATTGATATCGGGCTCATCGGAATAGGAGAGAACGGACACATCGCATTCAATGACCCGCCCGCAAACTTCGATACCAAGGAAGCGTATATCGTTGTTGATCTCAACGAGCGTTGCAAGCAGCAGCAGATGGGCGAGGGATGGTTTGCTACAATTGATGACGTTCCGAAGCAGGCTGTTTCCATGACATGCCATCAGATAATGCTTTGCCGCCGCATCATATCCTGTGTACCATATGGCGTTAAGGCAGAGGCTGTAAAGAATACGCTTTTTGCAAAAGAGACTACCAATACCATTCCCGCAACCCTTCTTAAGGAGCACTCCGACTTTATCCTTTATCTCGACAGCGACAGTGCTTCCGAAATATTGAAGTTTTAAGCTATGATGGATTTTGAAAAAATACAGGGATATACACCGACGGATAATTTTTACGCAGTTGACGATAAGCTTTTTCTTCACGTTCTTAGAAGAAGCGATAAAGCGTTTGATAGAGCGGATAAGACACGCGGCAGAGTGAAAACTCCCGAAGCGTTTGAAAAATACCGCGCACGTGCCTTGAAAAGCTTTTTAAAGAGTGTCGGAAATATTCCCTATGATAAAAAACTTCCCTTAAATGCCAAGACGGTTGGAATCACGCACGATGAGGGACTTATAATTGAAAACGTCGTATTTCAGTCGCGTCCCGGTGTATACGTGCCGGCAAATCTCTATCTCCCCGAGAAGAGAGACGGGAAAATACCTGTGGTGCTTTTCCAGGGCGGACATAACGCAAGCGGAAGATTTACTCCCCGTTATCAATCGGTATGCCGAACAATAGCGAAGGCGGGGATTGCTGTATTCTTCATCGACCACATCGGTCAGGGCGAGCGTAACAGCTATCCCGAAATATATCCTGTGATAGATTCTCCTTGCTATGAGCATGAGAGGGTAGGTCGTCAATGCCTTATGACAGGCTCAAACGTTTTGAAATATTTTATTTCGGATGCAATGCGCGCTCTTGACTATATTGAAACTCGCCCTGAGATAGATGCCGATAAAATAGGTGCAACGGGTAATTCGGGAGGCGGTACAACAACTGCTGTTATATCTCTTGTCGATGACAGAATAAAGGCAAGTGCACCCGGTACCTTTATAACCTCCCGGCGGGAATATTTCAACGCAGGCAGCACTCAGGATGCCGAGCAGGTGTGGGAGGGCGTTACCCGCGACCTCTTTGACCATCATGAGCTTGTAGCCGCATTTTGTCCGAAGCCTTATCTTATACTCGCAGTGAAGAGTGACTTTTTCTGCGCCGAGGGAACCCTTGATGTCTATGAAAGGGTTAAAGCCTTTTACTCGCTTTACGGCAAGGAGGATCTTTTTCGCATTGCGTGGGACGATTCAAGACATTCTTATACAGATGCTCTTGCAAGAACGGCGGCAGAGTTTTTTGCTGAGGTGCTTGCGGGAAAGAAGGTCAAAGCGGAAAACAGCGGATACTTTGAAGACTTTTCAAAGCTTTACGTATCAAAATCCGGCAATATAAGCGAGCTTTATCCCGATGCTCCTCTTGTGTTTGATGAAAACGTTAAATATGAAAAAAAATCCCGTTCAGAGAATACGACGAAGAGGCTTCTTGAAAAAATCAATTTTGAAAGAATCCCTGTCTCTCCAAACGTAAGATTTCTTGCCGAATACACTTCGGACACTATTCAGGCAAGTAGTATAATGTGGTTTACCCAAAAGGATATTCCTTGTTACGGAGTACTCTTTTCAAAGGACGGTGAGGATATCCGCCCTGTAACGCTCTGCCTTTGGGAGGACGGAACAAATGCCATCACCGCTCACGAGGAATTCATTCGACGCACCGTGCTTGAAAAAAGTCGCGTGCTTGTTGTTGATGTCACGGGCGTTGGTAAGTGTACACCGCGCGCCTGCCTTTACAATATCGGAAGCTTCGACACCCCCGTAAGACTTGCAAAGGAGCTTTTATTCCTTGGCGACAGCATGGGCGCATTTGTTAGCTTCGATATCATAAAGAGTATTGAAATGGCTGAAAAAGAGCTTGACTCAGAGAGTGTTTTGCTATATACTGAAGGTAAATTCTGCATATTTGCGGATATACTTGAAAGGGTAGGGTGCAAGGCACACTTCATTCGCAAGGATCCCGTTTCGGTAAGAGACATTGTAAGCGATAAGCTATATTCCGAAAAGGATGTAAACCTTGTGACCGTTCCCGATCTTATTCATCTTTTGGGAGAATAAAAATGAAAAATATGATTTATAATGCAAGAGTTATTCTGCCCGACAGAATTCTTGAAAACGGATATCTTATTTACGAGGACGGAATTATCACCTCGGTAGGAGAGGGAAAGCCCAAGAATCTTGATGGCATCGATGCCTGCGGAAAGTATCTTTCGGCTGGGTTTGTCGATATCCACTGTCACGGCGGCGGAGACGCCGACTTCAACGACGGAGGAGTTGACTCCTTTACAATTCCCGCAAAGCTTCACGCACAGCACGGCACCACCACTCTCGTGCCCACCATAACAACAGGCCCGGTCGAGGACGTTATCGCCTCCTTTGAAAGCTTTATCGAGGCTAAAAAGAGCGAGGAAGGAGCGCGTCTTGTGGGAATCCACATGGAGGGCCCTTATCTTTCGGCGGCGCAGGCGGGTGCACAGGACCCAAGATATATAAGAGCGCCGAAGCGTGAGGATTATGAGTATATCACAAATGCGGCAAACGGCTGTATAATCCGTTGGACCTTTGCTCCTGAGCTTGAGGGCGCGGAGGAGTTTTCCGCATATCTCAGAAAAAACGGAATACTCCCTTCAATCGGACACTCGAATGCGGTGTATGCGGACGTTGAGAGAGCCTTTAATTCGGGCGCTGACCTTTTGACACACTTTTACAGCGGAATGTCCACCATCACGCGTGTTGACGGCTACCGAAAGCTCGGTGTTATCGAAAGCGGATATGTTATCGACGGAATGCGAGTTGAGGTGATTGCCGACGGACATCATCTTCCCCGTGAGCTTCTTCTCATGATATATAAGTTCAAGGGCGCAAACAACATAGCGCTTGTAACCGACTCCATGAGAGGTGCAGGAATGCCCGACGGAGACACTGTGCTCGGAAACCGCGATACAGGTCTTCACTGTATTATTGAGGGTGGAGTTGCAAAGCTACCCGACCGCACGGCGTTTGCAGGAAGCGTTTGTACAACAGACCGACTTGTGCGCACAATGTATAAGACGGTAGGCGTTTCCATTACGGACGCGGTCAGGATGATGACAGAAACCCCCGCAAGACTTATTAATATGGAGAATGAGATAGGAACTCTTGAAATAGGAAAGAGAGCCGACCTTGTACTCTTTGATGATGATATCAATGTTGAAATGACGGTCGTTGGCGGTAATACGGTTTATAAAAAGTAACAAAAAGGTTGCAGATAACTGCAACCTTTTAGTATTTTGAGGGTGAGGTTCCCGTGTGCTTTTTGAAGTCGCGTGAAAAGTCGTAGATGCTTGAGTATCCGAGAGAAAAAGCGATGTCGGAAATCGTTCCATGGTCACTTTTGAGCATTTCACACGCTTTTTTTATTCTCAGCGCGTGCATATATGCGATAGGAGACTCACCCATAATTTCGGTAAAAAGCTTTCGGAAATATACGCAGGATATACCGGTGAGTGAGGCAAGGGTTTCGTTTGAGACGTTTTTTGTGTAGTTTTTTGCGATATATTCAAGCACCGGTGCTATCTTTTCGGTCTTATCTGAGGAAAGATAACCGTTTCGACTTTGCAAAAGAGATAAGATTATAGAGTACACGTCCTTTAAAGCCTCAAGTCTGTATTCGCGTGGCTTAAGGGTCATGACATATTCAAGGTTTTTAAAATGCTTCAAATACTTTTCCGTATTCTTTATGGGGAGAGCAAATATTTCGTGATATTCTCCATCACAGTCAAGCTCAACTATTGTGAAGTGTCCTGATTCGGTACATATCCACTCGTAAGCACAGCCCTTAGGAAGAATTATTATGCTGTTTTTTGAGGAGACAAATCTCTTGTCGTTTTGAGTATACACGGTCTCTCCCTCGAATTTCATGACGAGAGCCCATCCCTCACGACTCACTTTTTTCATCTTGGTATTTTTTTCGGTATACATCGTAGTTGCAGACAAAACGCTTTTTATAATCAAATTTGATAAAATATTTGTATTCATTTAATCGCTCCCTCTGCAAAAACAATATCATATTGACTTAAAAAAGTCAACACTTTATATCAAATTTGATAAAAGTATCAAAAGTGATATTTACAAAAGCGGATATATATGAAATAATAGGCGTGAGGTGATAGTATGAAGAGAATATCCGACCTTACACCCCCCGCTCTTGCGGGAGTTGTGAGAGAATACAGTAAAAACGCAGTTTTGGCAGAAATTAAAAACTGTATTTACCATGGCGCAGATATGATAGATCTGCATATGTCCTGTATGGAGGACTCAAGCGTTGGTGCACTTCGTGATATAGTGAAAGCTTCTTCGCTTCCGATCCTTGCGCTAAATTATAATATGAACGAAAAATGGGAGCCTCTTGGACTTACGGAGGAGGAGAGAGTTGAATACTTTAAGAGAGCTGTCGAGGCGGGTGCAGCCGGTGTTGACATGCAGGGGTATACCTTTCATGCGGAATCAAAGATTGCATATCTCGGAGACCGAGAGCATTCCTTTGCAAGCGCGGAGCCTTGCGAAGTGGTGACAGACAAGGGTGTGATCTCAAAGCAGTGCGAGCTTATCGAATGGGTGCACGAAAGAGGTGCTGAGGTGCTTTTGTCATGCCATCCCGCGCGAGTCATGAGCTGTGAACAGGTGGTAGACCTTGCACTTTTCCTTGAAAAGAGAAACCCCGATGTAATAAAGCTTGTAACGCTCGCCGAGACAGAGGATGAGCTTATTGAATCTTTTAAGACGATGAGAGCACTCAAAAAGGAGGTTAAGACCGCTGTTTCCTTCCACGTGGGCGGTTCAAAGGGGGATCTTTCAAGAATTATAAATCCTATGCTCGGCTCACACATGATTTTCTGTGTCGACTCCTTCAAGGCGACCAGCACTATGGGGCAGCTTCATCTTGAGACGGCGCGTGATATCATTGACAAGACAAGGAAAATAGGCACCTTATGAAAAAAATAAAAATTGGTCAGCTCGGTATCGGACATAATCACGCCGACGGTCATATGCTCGGCATGAGAAACAATCCCGAATGCTTTGATATAGTGGGGTATGCCGAGCCTGACGAGGAATGGGTAAGGAAGCGTGGCAGACTTGAATGCTATGACGGAATCACCCGACTTGGCGTTGACGAGCTTATTGAAAGGTGCGACGCGATATGCGTTGAATGTGACGTGTGGAATCTCACGAAATGGGCGCAGGTCTGCGTTGACAGAGGAAAGCACGTTCACATCGATAAGCCCGCGAGCGGCACGCTTGAAGAATTCACCCGTCTTTTAAAGAGTGCCGAGGACAAAAACCTTATAGTGCATATGGGGTATATGTACCGCCATAATCCCGCAATAAAAAAGACCTTCGAGCTTATCCGCGACGGAAAGCTCGGTGAAATTTACCAGGTAGACCTTGAGATGAGCACCTATCACTCAAAGGAATACCGCGAGTGGCTGAAGCATTTCAAGGGCGGAAGTATGTACATCTTCGGCAGTCACCTAATCGACCTTGCACATCTGATTCTAGGTGAGCCGATGTCGGTCCATTCCTTTATAAAGCAGAGCAGATTTCAAGGAGTTGAGGCTGATGACAACTGCTTTGCGCTCCTTGAATACGATAAGGCGTTTGCAAAGATTACGAACAGCTCGGTCGAGGTAAACGGATGGGGGATGAGACGCATGGCGGTCATGGGAAGCCTTGGCACCGTTGAGATAAAACCGATTGAGCTTAACGTTGAAATGTATTTTTCAAGCGTTGATTTTGCCGATAACGCATATAAAAACATAAAACGAAAAATAGACGTTCCCGATATGCCGTCCCGTAAGCGCTACGACGAAATGATGCGTGAGTTTTATGACCTTGTAACAGGCAATAAAAAGGACGAAAGGCTTTATGCTCATGACCTTGCAGTACATAAAAGTATACTTCGTGCAATAGGAGAAAAGATATGAAAAGATTTGAAAATCGCACCGTTATGGTAACGGGAGCAGGAAAAAACATCGGACGTGAGATAGCACTTTCCTTTGCAAGGGAAGGTGCAAACGTCATCGTTTGCGACATAAACCTTGAGAATGCCGAGAGCGTTGTGAAGGAATGCGAGGCACTCGGAGTCGGAGCGACCTCTCTTGTCTGTGATGTGAGAGACCGTGAGAAGATTTTCGCAGGAGTTGAAAAGGCACTTGAAAAATTCGGTAAGATTGACGTGCTTATCAACAATGCGGGCGGAAGTGCGGGGCTTATCGGAAAGCTTACACACTTTGTAGATGCAGAGCCTGAAACGCTCGATTTCGTGCTTGACGTTAACATCAAGGGCAGTATGAACTGCGCTCAGGCGGTGCTTCCCTCTATGATTGAAAACCGCTACGGAAAGATAATCAATATGTCAAGCATTGCCGCTGTTTGCGGTATAACCTACAGAGTTGACTACTCTGCGGCAAAGGCGGCTCTTATCGGTATGGCAAGGGCGCTTGCCATGGAGGTAGGCAAGTACAATATCTGTGTCAACTGCATCTCTCCCGGTGCGATTCAGCGTGACGGCGCTAAGTGGACGGGAATGACCTTTATGGGCGATAAGGGATATGCGGGCGAGCCCTCTGAGATTGCCGATACCGCAATGTTCCTTGCCGAAAACAATTATATTACGGGACAAAATATTGTGGTAGACGGCGGAAGAGTACTCGGTCCGCTCAACCAGGCTTAAAAGGAGAATAATTATGAAAAAGGTTGCATTTATTACGGGTGGAGGCGGATTTCTCGGAAGCGCATCCGCAATAACCCTTGCAAAGGCAGGCTATGCCGTAGCGGTTGGTGATATCAGCCGTGAGGCGGTTGACAGAACCGTTGAAAAAATACTTGCCGAGGGCGGAGAAGCAAAGGGCTACGTTTTTGACGTGAGCGTATCAAAGGAAGTCGACGAGGCGGTAAACGACGCAGTCAAGACCTTCGGCAGACTTGACGCTATGGTACATATCGCGGGAGGAAGTGCAAGACTTGCGGGCCCCGGCAAGTATTCAGAGCTTGCAGGACAGGCGGACGAGGTAATTGACAAGGTGCTCAAGGTGAATCTTTACGGTGCATTCTGGGCAAGTCGTGCAGCGGCGCGTGTGATGATAGCGCAGGGCGAGGGCGGTAAGATCATAAACTTTGCATCTACCGTAGGTGTAAACGGACTTGTAGGTTCGACAGAGTATGCTGCAAGTAAGGGAGGCGTTATGTCTCTTACAAAAGCTCTTGCAAAGGAGCTCGGGCCTCATAAGATAAACGTAAACTCGGTAGCGCCGGGTGTGGTTTGTCGAGACGAGATTGATATTACAACTCCTGAGGGTCATCACTATGCTTATGAAACAAATCTTCTCGGTGAGATGTGCCGCGCCGAGGATATTGCAAATATGGTAGAGTTTCTCTGCTCGGATAAGGCGAGATTTATCACAGGACAGACATATATTGTAGACGGCGGCAGATGTCTCTCAATGAAAGGAACAGACTGATATGAAAGCAATGCTTGTTGATGAAAATAAGAATCTCGTATGGAGTGACGTCCCCGATCCCGTTATAAAGGATGACGAGGTACTTGTTAAAATATACGCCGCTGCCCTCAACCGAGCAGACCTTTTGCAGAGAGCCGGAACCTACCCTTCTCCCAAGGGATGTCCTGAATGGATGGGACTTGAGATTGCGGGAAAGATAGTTGAGGTTGGGAAAAATGTAAATAATTGGAAGATAGGAGACCGTGTTTGTGCTCTCCTCGGTGGAGGCGGATATGCTGAATATGTCAGCGTAAAGTATGATATGCTCATGCCAGTGCCGAAGGGACTCACACTTGTTGAAGCTTCCACTCTTCCTGAAGCATATGCCACAAGCTATTTGAATCTCTTTATTGAAGGACACCTTGAATCGGGTAAGACGGCATTTATCCCTGCGGGAGCATCGGGACTTGCAAGCGTTGCAATCCCGATGGCAAAGGCATTCGGTGCGAGAGTAATTACCTCTGTTTTATCGGATGAGATAAGAGAGAAGATACGTCCTCTCGGTGCTGATGTTATTATAAATTCCACGACCGAGAGCGTGTCGGATGCGCTCAAGGCAGAGGAGGAGCGCGGAACTCCCGTGTTTGTTGTAATGGACTGTCTTTCGGGCAAAACACTTGGTGAGAGTATGCCATATATGGCAGATGGCGGATATTGGGTCGTAATTTCCACTCTTGCCGGAGTTGAAACCAATATTCAACTTCGCCCTCTTCTTACAAAAGGACTTCATCTTGTGGGAAGCATGCTCCGCAAAAGAACTCCCGAGTTTAAGGCATGGCTTCTCTCGGAGCTTGTTAAAAACGTATGGAGTAGAATAGAGAGCGGTGAAATGAAGCCATCGGTCTATAAGGTGCTTCCCATGGAAAAAGCTGAGGAGGCACACGCAATACTTGAAAGAGGCGAGAATATAGGAAAGGTCGTGCTTACGGTTGCGGAAGAATAAAACCCTCATCATAAGCCTTTTCGTAATGCTTCTGTGGGGAAGCCTGTTCCCTGCGGTAAAGCTTGGAATGAAAGAATGGAATATCGAGTCAATGGGAGATATACTCCTGTTTGCGGGTGTGAGATTTGTTATTTGCGGAGGTGTTATTGCGCTCTTTTCGCTCAAGGATAAAGCATCCTACAAAAGTGCGAGATCGGTCATATTTCCAATATTAATGTCGGGATTTTTCTCAATTATTTTGCATTACGCCTGTACTTATTCGGCTCTTGGCATGACAGATGCCTCAAAGACCGCAATACTTAAACAGGTTGGAGCGCTCTTTTACGTGTGCTTTTCTTTCCTGTTTTTCAAGGATGATAGGTTTACTCTTCCAAAGTTTTTCGGAGTATTACTCGGATTTGGAGGTATTGTTGCGATAAACTCAAACGTATCGGGTCTAAGCTTCAATTTGGGGGACTTGCTAATACTTATCGCATCCTTCTCATCTGTTGCATCGACAGTTATCATTAAAAATGTGCTCAGAACTGCAAGTTACGTGACGTCCACCGCCATTTCGCAGTTCTTCGGCGGAGCGGTGCTTTTTTTAGCGGGCGTTATAATGGGAGGAGGAATGGGTGAGGGAGGCATTAGAGGATACCTTATTCTCGTATACATTTGCCTTGCTTCGATCGTTAGCTATCTTTTGTGGTTTTCGGTACTAAAAAACGGACAGGTATCAAAGCTCTTTATCATCAAATTTGCCGAGCCGCTTTTTGCCTGTGTGTTCGGTGCGGCTTTGCTCGGAGAAAACGTACTGAAGCCTCAATATTTGGTAGCTTTTGTGCTTATTGCCCTCGGAATCTGTGTTTCCCATATAAAAAAGGAGTCATAAGACTCCTTTTTTGTTTACAAAAATATTTACATTTTGAAAAAAATTAAATTATATGTGCTGTAACACCGCACTTTTCTGTTATTATAAATGAAAGGAGTGACAAAAGATGGATGACGGAAAAATACTTAAGCTTTATTTAGAGCGCTCCGAGAGTGCTATTGAGGAAACCGACAAAAAATACGGAAGGTACTGTCACAGCATTTCATTTAATATATTATCGAGCAGCGAGGATGCTGCGGAGGTGGTAAACGATACGTATCTCAAGGTGTGGAATACGGTTCCGCCAAACAAGCCGAATCCACTCAAGCCCTACGTCGGCATGGTTACACGTCAGCTTTCACTTAACCGCTATGAGTCGCGGCAAGCGAAAAAAAGAGGAGGGGAGACGGCTCTTGCACTCGACGAGCTTTCCGAATGTATTTCGGACAGTGACATCGGTGAGGATATAGGAGAGAGTGTTGCGCTTTCGGATTCCATGAACCGCTTTTTGAAAGGGCTTTCAAAAGACGTGCGACGTGTGTTTGTGCGCAGATATTTTTATGTGAGCAGTATCTCGGACATTGCGCGTGATTTCGGTATGAAGGAGAGCGCTGTTACAATGACGCTGTCCAGAACGAGAAAGAAGCTTCGTGATTTTTTGGAAAAGGAGGGCTTTTTTGTATGAAGGATAAGAATTTATTGTGGGCAATGGGGAAAATATCACCCGAATATATAGAAGAAGCGTCTTTGGATAAGAAAAGGAGAAGTTTAAAAATGTCAATGAAATGGTTGCCGCTTGCAGCTTGTGTTTGCCTTATCGCAATAGTGGGAATACTCGCGCTTCCCGAAGTTCAAAAACCTGCAAAGGCGCCCGTACAAACGCCTATTGTCCCTGAGCCTCCAATTGATGTTGAAAAGCCTTTTATTCCTACTGAAAACCAAGATCCTCCTGTTGCAAGCGGGGTGGATATTACGCCCGTTGACCCACCGCCTATAGGTGGCTCAGATACCTCCTTCTCCCGTGAGTACATTGACGAGGTATATAATTTGGTCGTTTGCGATGAGGCAGTGGGACGCGAAGTGGGTGACAAGTGGGTGAATGAGGTCTTTTTAAAGCTTTCTCCCGAGGAAATGGACGCAGTTCCGAACGTATATATGATGATAGTTGACCTTAATATTCCGAGAGAGGCACTTGAGGAAGCGAACAGGAGACTCGGAGGGGACGAGTTACAGCAGAGCACTATTGACGCACTCTACTGCGGAGACGTTGAAGAGATGAAAAAAGCTTTGAAAAATCCTCTGGCACTCTACTATGATGGAAATATTTATACCTTTGACAAGGTGAGAGCGAAAAAATACACGGAAATTCCCACAAATGTGCTTGCCGAGTATTTTGATTTTATTGAGAGTGAGTGCGATAAAAACGGCACGCTTAAATATGATCTTGAGCTTATTGAAGCGGCAAGGCTTTTATACGGAATAGAATGAAATAAGGCAGAAGCGAAAGCTTCTGCCTTTTATATTAAGTCGAGCGCTTCAAGAAGGCTTTCGATAATTGCATTTGATACTCTCCAGCCACGCTCTGTGAGATGAAGCGAGTCGCCTAAAAGTATGACGTAGCCCGCCTTGTCAAAGCGTTTTGCAACATCAAAGAATTCCTCACTCGGTGTGATATTGTGGGTGCTCTCAAGCTTCTCAAGGCTTATTCCCTCTGAGAGCCTGAGGGATAGCATAACGTATTCAAGTGCCCGTGTTTTTTTGTCGATTATTTCCTCTCCTTCGCGCTTGGTTGGGGCTGAAATAAAGGCGTCAAGTCCTGCTGTATGAAAAAAGCGTACTCCGTCAAAATAAGAATGAGCGGAAGCCCCGATGCCGATATATTCCTCTGCTCGCCAATACTTTAAATTGTGTCGGGAGCGTTTGCTGTCTCGTGCAAAGTTTGACACCTCATAATGCTCAAAGCCTTTTTTTGCAAGATACTCACATGCTTTTTCCCACATTTCCTCCTCACATTCCTCACTTGCAAGAGAGAGGGAGTCACCCTTTTTGTATCTTGCACCGAACACAGTCTTTTCTTCAATTGAAAGAGTGTAAAGCGATAGGTGTTCCGGGGATAGATTACATGTTTTTTCAAGAGTGGATATAAGCGTTTCGGAGGTCTGGTGTGGGATTCGCACCATCAGGTCGAGTGATATATTGTCAAAACCTACGCTTCTTGCGGCTTTTACGGTATTTTCTGTGTCAAGGGGGGTGTGCCGTCTTCCGAGAGTCAAAAGCTCCTTTTCATTCATGCTTTGCGCACCGAGACTCAGTCGGTTTACTCCAAGACGCTTAAAAAGAGAAAGCTTTTCTGGAAGCTCTGCCACCGATGATGGATTTGCTTCAAGCGTTATTTCGGCATCGGGGGTTATTTCAAAGGCATCGTGCAAAGCCGAAAATATTTTTTCAGCGCCCGCATCCGACATAAGGCTTGGTGTACCGCCTCCGAAAAATACTGTGTCCGCCGTGATATTTTTGCCTTTATATGACAGAAGCGCCGTTACCAGCGCTTCTTCGTATAATTCTTTTTTTCTCATATCGGGGACCGAGAAAAAGTCACAGTAAAGGCATTTTGAATCACAAAACGGAAAGTGAATATAAATACCCTTATTCATCAAGCTTGAGCACCGCCATAAATGCCTCATGCGGAACTTCAACCGTACCGAGCTGGCGCATCTTCTTTTTACCCTCTTTTTCCTTTTCAAGAAGCTTCTTCTTACGGGTAATGTCACCGCCATAGCACTTAGCAAGAACGTCCTTTCTCATAGCCTTAACGGTCTCACGCGCTATAATCTTTCCTCCGATAGCCGCCTGTACGGGTATTTCAAAAAGCTGGCGCGGGATGTTCTCTTTGAGCTTTTCAACTATCTTTCGCGCTCTGCCGTAAGCCTTTTCGGAGTGTACGATAAAGGAAAGTGCGTCAACAACGTCTCCGTTGAGCATTATGTCAAGCTTTACAAGGCTTGATTTTTCGTAATCGGACATCTCGTAGTCAAGGGATGCATATCCCTTTGTGCGGGATTTGAGAGCATCGAAAAAGTCATAAACTATCTCGTTGAGAGGAAGTCTGTAATGAAGCTCTACTCTGTCTGTTGTGATATATTTAGTGTCAACAAACGTGCCACGTCTGTCCTGGCACAGGTCCATAATGGTACCGACGTACTCCTTGGGGGAGAGAATGGTCGCCTTAACCATTGGCTCACAGAACTCGTCCGCCTCGTCTGCGGCGGGGAAGTTCTGAGGATTGTCAATGTATTTGACCTCTCCGTTTCTCATAACGACCTTATAGATAACGCCGGGAGCTGTTGTGATGAGGTCAAGATTGAATTCTCTTTCAAGTCTGTCCTGGATTACCTCCATATGCAGAAGTCCTAAGAATCCACAACGGAAGCCAAATCCGAGAGCCGCCGAGCTTTCGGCTTCAAAAACGAGAGCCGAGTCATTAAGACGGAGCTTTTCAAGAGCATCACGAAGGTCTGTGTAACGAGCGCCGTCGGCAGGATAAATACCGCTGTACACCATGGGAAGCACCTTCTTAAAGCCGGGGAAAGCTTCCTCTGTGGGAGTTTCGGCAAGAGTCACGGTATCACCGACCTGCGTGTCGTCAAGCGACTTGATGGCGGCGGTGATGTAGGCAACCTCTCCAGCATATACCGTGTCGCGCTTTTCGGGGCCGAAGGGACGCAGATGTCCTACCTCAACTACTTCAAATTCCGCTCCGGTATTCATCATGCGGATGCGGTCCTTTGCCGACAGCTTACCCTCCATAATTCGCACGTAAACGATAACGCCTCTGTAGGAATCGTAAACGGCATCAAAGATGAGCGCCTTCAAGGGCTTTTCGATGTTTGTCTTGGGGGCGGGAATGTATTTTACGACGGCGTCAAGCACGTCTTTTATATTAAGTCCCGTCTTAGCAGAAATACAGGGGGCATCCTCGGCGGGGATTCCAATTATCTCCTCTATCTCGTTTTTGACCCTGTCAGGGTCTGCGGCGGGAAGGTCTATCTTATTTATAACAGGAAGAATCTCAAGGTCATGGTCAAGAGCAAGATATGTGTTGGCAAGAGTTTGTGCTTCAACGCCCTGAGAGGCGTCAACAACAAGCAGTGCGCCCTCGCAAGCCGACAGAGAGCGTGATACCTCATAGTTGAAGTCGACGTGACCAGGTGTATCAATGAGGTTGAAGGTATAATTCTGTCCGTCATCTGCCTTGTAATCAAGCTTTACTGCACGCGCCTTTATCGTGATGCCTCGCTCACGCTCAAGGTCCATATTGTCAAGTAATTGTTCCTCCATCTCACGGCGCTCGACTGTATCGGTTATTTCAAGAAGTCTGTCCGCAAGGGTTGACTTGCCGTGGTCGATATGCGCAATGATACAGAAATTTCGAATGTTTTCGGGATTGTACATCTGTTAAATTCCTTCTTTAAAAAATTGTGCCACAGGAGACCTGTGGCACTTGGCATAAATAGTATGTACTATTACTCAGCCTGGGGTGCTTCAACGGGGCATACGGAAGCGCAGGTGCCGCAGTCAACACACTCGTCAGCGTTGATAACAGCCTTGCCGTCTTCTTCGCTGATACAGCCGGTGGGGCATTCGCCGATGCAAGCGCCGCAGTTGATGCATTCGTCATTGATCTTGTAAGCCATTTTTAAAGTCCTCCTTTTAGTATCTTATTTAACATGTGTCATTGTAACACAAAAAAAGCAAATTGTAAAGTGGTATAAATAAAATTATTCTTTTTCAAGCTCGCGAAGCTCTTCATCATCCGGTTTTTCGTCCTTTTTGCCCTTTGCGATAACCTTTACATCCTCGCGAATGAATACGGAGGGCGCAGCGTCTCTGTTCTGGTCAAGAGACACCTTGACGATTCCCGCAAGGGGATTTGCTTCTATAACTGTACCCTTGCCCGCGGGGGTGGTGACGATATTTCCAACCTTCGGAGTCTTTGCAAGCTCCTCCTGATATACGTCATTTTCGTATCTCAAGCAGCACATAAGTCTTCCGCAAGTGCCTGATATTTTGACAGAGTTGAGGGAAAGCCCCTGATCCTTTGCCATCTTGATTGAGACCTGTTCGAAGTCATTGAGGAAGGTCTTGCAACAGAAGGGACGTCCGCAAATACCGAGTCCGCCTATTTGCTTTGCTTCGTCTCTGACGCCTATCTGTCTCAGCTCGATCCTTGTCTTGAAGACTGCCGCCATATCCTTTACAAACTCACGGAAATCAACTCGTCCTTCAGATGTGAAATAGAAGAGAAGCTTGGAGTTATCAAAGGTGTATTCGGCATCAACAAGAGTCATGTCTATCTTGTGCTTTTCAACACGCTCTCGGAATATCTCCTTTGCCTTTTCGGCAAGCTCAAGATTTTCCTTGACGCGAATGGTATCCTTGTCGGTTGCACGTCTTATGACGGGCTTGAGCGGAAGCACAACGTCCTTGGCGGGCACCGTCTTGTTGGCAATCGCAACAACTCCGTATTCCACGCCTCGTGAGGTCTCCACTATTGCTCCGTCTCCTGTATTGAACTGTATGCCCGAAGGGGAGAAAAAGTATACCTTTCCTGCTTCCTTGAAGCGCACGCCGATTATTTCGTATTCGGTGGCTTCCGGGGTGCTCGCGGAAACTGCCTCGGGAATGTTGTTTGTGTTATTATCCATAAAATAAATGTCCTTTATTTGATATCGCTTGCAAAATAGGTGTTAAGCATTGCCGCATTTGCGGTAAAATTCAGCGAGCCTTGGCGCTTTTGCAGATCTGTGCAAAATTCAAAGGCGCGTATGATACGCGAAAGCCCGAATCGGCGTGCAAGCTCCTCGGGAAGTGATACGTCGGTAAAAAAGCAATATTCTTCCTCAATACCGAGACAGCATAAAGCGGCGTCGCGCAGTGCGGGTATAAAATATCCGACGGCACAGGAAAACTCCTCACGAGACATCTTTCCGAAAGGGGAAAGAATCTTTGAAAGGGTGTAGAAATCGGCTCCCTTTGATGCCTTGTCGAAATAGTCGCTGACAAGAGAGAGCATTTCGGCCGACGCTTCGTTTTCACAAAGCTCTGCGGCATCCCCCGCAAATCCCGACGCAAGCTTCACGGCTCGCGGAATAAGCTCGGTTTTATCGGGGTATTTTTCTTTGAGAAACGCTTCGACCTCGCTGTCCGAGAGGCGTTCGGTCATGATGACGCGGGCACGGGATAACAGCGTTTTGAGCAGCAGGTTGCGGTCGGTGGATAAAAGGAAGAAAACAGTGTTTTGAGGCGGTTCTTCAAATATCTGAAGGAGCGCATTTTGCGCTACCTTGTTCATCATCTGAGCGTTTTCTATTATAAATACCTTGTATTCAGCCTCCGACGGCTTAACGTGTGCTTCGGCAATTATTTGCCGTATGTTGTCAATTTTTATCTGACCTGTTCTATCAAGATGTATAAGCTCGTGAACGTCGGGATGTGTCCCGTCAAGAGCTCTCCGACATCCGTTGCAGGAGCAGTCGGTCTGAGCGTTCTTCTCACACATCAAAAGAGCCGAGAGATGGCGCGCAA
Source organism: Eubacteriales bacterium (assembly GCA_045660745.1). Taxonomy (GTDB): domain Bacteria; phylum Bacillota; class Clostridia; order Oscillospirales; family SIG627; genus RGIG6353. Next base: position 64,155 of record JAZREJ010000022.1, on the reverse strand, counting down.
GAGTCAGTCTTCCACTTCCTCTTGCGCCCTCGATTATAAATGCGTGGGAAAGCTTGCCTTCAAGAAATTCACGCTTGAAATTCTCAAAGGCGGTGCTGTTGCCGATGAGCTTCATCAGATGTGCTCGAAGTGCTCAACGTTCATAACGAAGATGGTAGCACCGCCCACAGTTACTTCAATGGGGGTCATAGCACCTCCGAGGGTAGCGGATGAAACAACGTCAAGAGGAGTGGTATAAGTTCTCTTTTTGCTGTAGCGGTGGATAACGTCCTTAACTTCGTCGACCTTATCATCTTCAACACCTACGATAAAGGTGGTGTTTCCTTTTTTAAGAAAGCCTCCGGTGGATGCAAGCTTTGTAACCTGGAAGCCTGCCTTTATAAGCTGAGCGTTTACAACTGCTCCGTCGTCATTATTTACGACTGCAAAAATCATTTTCATAAATTTGTCCTCCTAATTATAGATCCATTAATATCGGTAATATCATGGGGCGACGTTTGGTCTTTGTGTAAAGGAACTTCGCCAAATCGTCACGCATGACGTTCTTGATGGTTGCGGCATCCCGTACCCCCGCCTCAAGGCATCGGTCTATTGCCTCTCCTGTTACAAGACGCATTTCCTCCATGAGCTCTTCCGATTCTTTTACGTATACAAAGCCGCGTGACACGATGTCGGGTCCCGACAGAAGGTAACCCGCCGCAATGTCGAGTGCGGCTACCACAGTGACGATACCATCCTGTGCAAGATGGCGTCTGTCTCGAAGCACGACGCTTCCGACGTCACCCACACCAAGACCGTCGACGAGAATATTTCCCGCAGTAACCGATCCTTGGTGCTTGATGGATTTTTTGTTTATTTCTATTATCTTGCCGGTTTCGGGAATAAGAATGTTATCACGCTCCACTCCCACTAATTCGGCAAGCATTCTGTTTTGTGACAGATGCTTAAATTCGCCGTGCATCGGAATAAAGAACTTGGGCTTCAAGAGGGATGTTACAAGCTTTATTTCCTCCTGACAAGCGTGTCCCGAAACGTGAACGTCAGCCACTTGGTTATACACTACCTCCACGCCCTTGTGGAGAAGCTCGTTTATTACTCTTGAGACAAGCTTTTCGTTTCCCGGAATGGGAGTTGCGGATATAACAACGAGGTCCTCGGCTCCGAGGCTTACTTTGTCGTGGTCTGAATATGCCATTCTATAAAGAGCGCTCATCGGCTCACCCTGGCTACCCGTAGTGATAAGGGTTATCTGGTCGGGGCGGTAACGCTTCATTTCTCCGATATCAATAAGCATTCCCTCCGGCATGTGCATATATCCGAGATCCATTGCCGCCTTAACAACGTTTATCATGCTTCGACCTGTGATTGCAACCTTACGTCCGAATTTTTGCGAAGCATTGATTATCTGCTGAACGCGGTGAACGTTTGATGAGAAGGTGGCGATGGTAACTCTTTTTGAGGTGGATGCGAAAATAGTATCAAGACTGTTTCCGACGATACGCTCGGAGGGGGTATAACCGCCTCTCTCGGCGTTCGTTGACTCACAGAAGAATGCAAGCACGCCTTTTTTGCCAAGCTCTCCAAACCTTGTAAGGTCAATCATCTCACCCTCAATAGGGGTAAGGTCTATTTTAAAATCTCCGCTGAATACCACCACTCCCACGGGAGTTGTGATAGCGTAAGCGACGCTGTCAGCAATTGAGTGGTTTACTCGTATTGCCTCTGCCGAGAAGCACCCGAGCTTTACAGTATCCCCCGCGCTTATGCAGTTGAGCTCAGCCACCTTGTCAAGATGATGCTCCACAAGCTTGTTTTCAAGTATTCCGAGGGTAAGCTTTGTTCCGTAAACGGGAACGTTAAGTTCCTTTAAAATATAAGGAAGAGCGCCGATGTGGTCTTCGTGTCCGTGAGTGAGTATTATTCCCCTGACCTTATCGGCATTTTTTTCAAGATAGGAGATGTCGGGAATGACAAGGTCGATTCCGAGCATATCGTCATCGGGAAATCCGAGTCCGCAGTCAACGACTATTATATCATCCTCATATTCGACTGCGGTAATATTCTTTCCAACCTCGCCTATACCTCCGAGAGGTATTACCTTAAGATTCTGTTTTTTGCTTTTCGCCATAAAGTTCCTTTCTGAAACGAAGGGACTCCTTGCGCTTATTCTTCAAACGATACCTGAGCTTCGTCCTGTCCCCACGAAACTCCGAGGTGCTCGTAAGCGCTCTTGGTGGCGACTCTTCCTCTGGGGGTACGGGCAAGGAAGCCTATCTGCATAAGATACGGCTCAAGCACGTCCTCTACGGTGACGGATTCCTCTCCGATTGCCGCCGCCAGAGTCTCAAGTCCCACGGGACCTCCGTTAAAATGTTTGATCATTGACAGAAGCATCCTTCTGTCGGTGTTATCAAGCCCGAGCTCGTCTATTTCAAGCATATAGAGAGCCTTTGAGGCTGTTTTTTTGTCGATGATTCCGTTGCCCTCAACTTCCGCGAAATCTCTTACACGGCGGAGCAGTCTGTTGGCAATACGCGGTGTGCCTCGGCTTCGACGGGCAATTTCGTGCGCGCCCTCGTCTTCGATGGGAATGCCGAGGATAGAGGCTGAGCGCGTTACAATCTTTGCAAGCTCGTCCTCTGTGTAAAGTTCAAGACGCAAAATAACTCCGAATCGGTCGCGAAGAGGGGCTGAAAGCTGACCCGCACGGGTGGTGGCACCGATGAGTGTGAAGCGTTCGAGCGGAATGCGAATGCTTCGTGCAGCGGGACCCGTACCCACGATGATGTCAAGGGCATAGTCCTCCATTGCGGGATAAAGTATTTCCTCAATCGAACGGCTGAGACGGTGTATCTCGTCGATAAAAAGTATATCTCCTGCCGAAAGGTTTGATAAAAGTGCCGCGAGGTCCCCTTGCTTTTCGATAGCGGGACCTGAGGTTATACGGATGTTGACCCCCATTTCGTTTGCAACTATTGTGGAAAGGGTGGTCTTACCAAGACCGGGAGGGCCGTAAAGAAGGAGGTGATCAAGACTTTCGCCTCTCTTTTTTGCCGCTTCCATGAAGATCTTTAAGTTTTCCTTTGCTTTTTCCTGTCCCACGTACTCGTCGAGAGTAAGAGGACGAAGAGATGTTTCACCCGTCTCAAAGCTTCGGTCTATTTCGGTTTCTGCTGTTGTTATAAGACGGTCGTCAAACTCATCGTACTCGTCAAAACGGTAATCGTTGTTCATGGGATATCCTTTACTTTGTCAGATTTTTGAGTCCGCGGCGGATAAGTTCTTCAACACTCATGGAATCGCGCCCCTCAATCTTCAGAGCTGAAAGTGCCTCCGAGCGTGAATATCCGAGAGCCGAGAGTGCTTCAAGCGCCTCGGAAAGCGCCCCCTTGTCCTGAGAGGGAATGGGAACGGAGATGTCCTCTCCTCCCGAAACGCCGTCCTTTTTGAGCTTATCCTTGACTTCAAGTATTATTTTCTGTGCGGTGCGCAGACCTATTCCGGGGGAAGCGGAAATGGTTTTGGCGTCATCCGACACTATAGCATAAATTAACTTTTCGGGGGATAGGGTGGAAAGTATGGACATTGCCACCTTAGGGCCTACTCCCGATACGGATATTAAATGAATGAAAAGGCTCTTCTCTTCAAGAGAGTGAAAGCCGAACAGCTCCTCGGCATCCTCACGAACGTGAAAATGTGTGTAAAGAAGCGCTTTGTCCGCGTTTTCCGCACGGAGCTTTGCGAGAGTGTTGTCCGAAACGGTTATCTCGTATCCGACTCCTCCCGCATCTATAACAGCGCACCCTTGTGTAAGGTGCACAAGCTTTCCTGAAATGTAGTAATACATGCTTACCTACCGCCTGTCTTTTTGGAATCCTTGAGTGATTGTGTGCCGTAAAGCTTACTACCTGATGCGTGACCGTGGCATATTGCCAATGCCAGCGCATCTGCAGCATCGTCCGGCTTTACAACTCTGTCAAGATGTAAAAATATACGTGTCATTTCCATGACCTGCTTCTTTTCCGCTCTGCCGTAGCCGACTATTGCCTGCTTGACCTGAAGCGGCGTGTATTCGGCAATAGGTATTCTGTGCTCTTCGGCAGTGAGCAGTATAACGCCTCTTGCCTGAGCCACGTTGATTACTGTCTTCTGGTTGTTCTGGTAGAAGAGCTCCTCCACCGATATTTCGTTTGGGGTATAACGTGTTATTATGTCGTCAAGAGCGCGGTGTATGAGGTAAAGTCTATGCTCTACCCTCATCCCCGCAGGGGTTGAAATTATTCCGCAGTCGATATATCGAAAGCTTCCCCTGTCACAGGAAACCACTCCCCAACCAACCGTTGCTATCCCCGGGTCTATTCCTAATATTATCATTTTTGGAAATCCGTATTCTTAAAGATATATATACTTATAGTACATTATATCATAAAAAATTCGAAATGTCAAAAGAAATTGTGCATGTTTGGTGTAAAGTTAGGCTTTTGAATGCAAAAAATGTTAATAAATTAACAAAAATCTTCTTTTTTGCATGATTTTATTGACTTTAAGCTAAATATATATTATCATATTAGATGTTAAAATATTAAAAAAGGACAGGTGTGTATTTATGGGACTTATCAATACCAAGGAAATGCTTAATAAGGCATATCACGGCGGATATGCTGTAGGTGCTTTTAACATCAATAACATGGAGATTATTCAGGCTATCTGTGAGGCTGCTGCATCTCAGCACTCTCCCGTTATCCTTCAGGTTTCCGCAGGCGCAAGAAAGTATGCAAAGCCCGCTTACCTTATGGCTCTTGCAAAGGCTGCAGCAGAGGATGCTGGAATTGACTTCGCACTTCACCTTGACCACGGCGCAGATTTTGAAATCTGTAAGGCTTGTATCGACAACGGCTTTACCTCCGTTATGATCGACGGCTCTCACTTTGATTTTGACGACAATGTTGCAATCACCCGCAAGGTAGTTGAATATGCACACGAGCGCGGTGTTACCGTTGAGGGTGAGCTTGGTAAGCTCGCAGGCATTGAGGATGACGTTAAGGTATCTGCTGAGGATGCTATGTATACAAATCCCGCAGAGGTTGAGGCTTTCGTTGAGAGAACAGGCGTTGACTCTCTTGCTATCGCTATCGGTACCAGCCACGGCGCATTCAAGTTCAAGGGCGAGCCCAAGCTTCGCTTCGACATTCTCGAAGAGATATCAAAGAGACTCCCTGAGTTCCCCATCGTTCTTCACGGTGCATCCAGCGTAAATCAGGAATACGTTAAGATTATCAACGAAAACGGCGGAAACCTTGCAAATGCTCAAGGTGTTCCCGAAGAGCTTCTTCGCAAGGCGGCTTCTATGGCTGTTTGTAAGATCAATATCGACTCCGATATTCGTCTTGCATTCACTGCAGGTATTCGCGATACCTTTGTTAAGGACCCCGCGGCATTCGACCCCAGAACTTATCTTTCGGTTTCCAGAAACAATGTTCGTGATCTCGTTACTCACAAGATTGTTAACGTTCTCGGCTCAAAGGATAAGGCATAAATCACAATACAAAAGTTCCTCCGCTCGGGAGGAACTTTTATTTTACACACAGAAATTGCGCAAGCTTTTTTGTGTTACAGACAAAAGCTTGCTTGATTTTCGTGAGCTTCGGTGAGCATCAGCTGTCGAAGACGACTTTTTCTTGCGGCAAATTACTCACAAGAACGCGTGGTTTTGCATATTTCAAAAAACGCACCTATTTCCCTCAAGCGTGAGGGATAGGTTTGGGGATTTTTATCCGCAGATGAAAGCCGCACGGCTGACCGTGTATATTTTTTTGCCGCAAGAGGTATCTCTGCAGTCAAGCTCAAATACAGCGTCTCCAACACAGGAGATACCCAGAACGACATATGTCTTGCAGGATAAAGTCTTGAGGCATTTGAGATATGCAGGCTTGCCTCGGAAGGCGCACGGCACTGATGGCGAATTCAAGAATTTCGCAGCGACTGCCGCGGGGTCAAGGCGGTATTCGTCAAAGCCACTCTCAACAAGAGACACGGCGTTGTTGATTTCGCACTCGCACACGTTGGCACTCATGAAATTGAGGCGACTTATATCGTATCCTCCGACAAGACACACCTGACCCGACGGAGCGCTGCCGCTACGTCTGAAAAGGCAGGGCAAGGAAAACGGGAACATGGAATCCATCCTTTCCGGATGCAGAATAAATAGGAAGCACCCGGTGGTATTATACGGAAAAAATATCTGCGATGTGATTTTTTTGTGCTCTAAAACCGTCCGGAATTAAGTTTTTTGGACCAAATATGCTTCGTTTTTGGGATTTTATTGGTTATTTTGCCAAAATAATAAAAAAATTATTGTGCAAATGGGGGAAAAGTTAAAATTATCATTGATAAATTCATGTGTTTGTGTTATTATATAAGGTGAAATATTATGGTAAACTATATTCGCTATGCGCACATTCCAGCAGGAGGTTTTTTACATGAAAAAAATCATAGCATTAGCACTTGCAACACTCTTCATTCTTACACTCTTTACAGGATGTTCAAAGAGAGACGAGGATGATAAGGGTGCCGTTATTCCGATTTACGTTTCAAAGGCTCTCGGCGCAATTGATGCGGTTCCGATGATCTATGAGGCGGAGACAGTTGTCAACACAGGTATGTTCTTTGAAGGACTTACCACCCTTGATGCAGACGGAAATCTCCATGAGGGCATTGCTGTTGACTGGTACACAAAGATAAACAAGGAGCGCGGAGAATATTTCCTTTTCTTCGAGCTCAATGACACAACAGGATGGGATGACAGAAGAACCGTTCAGGCAGACGACTTTGTTTATGCATGGCGCCGTGTTCTTTCTCCCGAGACAAACAGCCCTGCTGCGTGCCTTCTTTACAATATTAAAAACGCAAAGGAATTTAAGTCGGGTCTTGTAACTGCAGACGACCTTGGCGTATATGCTGAGTCCGGAACTCTTCTCAAGGTAGAGTTTGAAGGTGAGTTCGATCTTGACCTCTTCCTTAAGACTGTAGCCAGCCCTGCACTTGCTCCTCAGCGTGAGGACCTTGTATACGGCAGAGAAGACAGCTGGTCAAGCTCAGGCGATAACTTTGCGGCAAACGCTGCATTCACCGCTAAGAACTACGTTCTCAGAAGCACTCTCACTCTCCAGAGAAACGTAAGCTATCAGCGTGATCCCGAAAGCGATACAGCTGAATGGGATGTAGTTGAGCCTTATCAGCTTCCGATAGATTATAACATGTCGGAAGAAGAAAGACTCCAGATGTGGGAAGACGGCTTGATGTTCTACATCAGTAGCTTTTCCAAGGAAGCGTATGAAAAGTATAAGGATGATATTACCACAAAGAATCTCCTTTCCTCCTTCACATACTTCTTCAATACAACAAAGGCTCCCTTTGATAACAAGCTTGTAAGACAGGCGCTCAGCCTTGCTCTTGACAGAAACACCATTGCAGAGACCGCAGGCTGCGGAACTCTTCCCGCAACAGGTTTTGTAACATACGGTGTTGAGGATAAGAATCACTCAACCGCATTCCGTACAGCAGGCGGCAACCTTATTTCCACCACTGCAGACATTGAAGCAGCTAAGGCTCTTATCAAGGAATCCGGAATCAATCCCGCTGATTACACCATTGCTATCACTTCTCTCAGAGACACCGCAGACGTTGCTATTGCAAATTATACAGAGACTGTTTGGGAAGAGCTTGGCTTCAAGGTTGAAGTTAATGACGTGAGAACTAATGATTACCAGACCGCTCTTTACGAAGGTGAATTTGATGTTATCGGTATTGACTATCAGGGTCTTACTACCGACGCATTCTCATTCCTTGCTCCTTTTGCACGTGAGTACAGCGGAAGCGTTATCGAGATAGGCGAAGGCACAGATACTACAAAGCCACACATCACAGGCTTTGACAACGAAGAATACAATGCGCTCATTGATGAGATATTCAATACAGTTGGTAACAAGGGCAAGAGAATCGAGCTTCTCCATAAGGCAGAAGAAATGCTCATCGATGAGGCTCCCGCAATTCCTCTTACCTTCAACGTAATCAACTTCATGAGATCGAATAAGCTTGAGGGTATCTCTTCCTCTATATTCGGTTACAGAGATTTCTGCTATGCAGAGCTTGACGATTACAACGAAATTAAGGCAAGACTTGAGACCTATGACGTTAAGGCAAGGGTTCAGGAAATAAGAGAGCAGAACGCAAAATAATCATTGATTTAAAAAAAATACGACTTTTTTATAAAAAGTAAAAAAAATTGTTGACAAAACTTGTCAAGGTGTGTATAATGTACTTTGCAGTTTTTCGCATATGACCGAAAAGAGGATGTATGGATATAGTTCAGAACTCTTCACTGCTTGACGTTGCGGGCTTGCTCCGCGGGGAAATCCGTGAACTTGACTTTGACACAGAGCTCACTCCTGAGCTTGACGTTGAGGGCATTGAAGTGGACACTCCCTCCCGTATCAAAGGGCGTGCGGTCAATTTATCAGGCTATATGGAGCTTGATGCAGAGTTAACTGTAAAGTATCGCACTCATTGTTCAAGGTGTCTTACCACGGTTGAAAGGGTATTGACACACAGGATAACGGCACCCGTTGCCGAGACTCTTGAGAATATGGACAATGATGAATACATTATTCCCGAATCAGGGAAGATTGATCTTGCAGAGCTTGCGAGAGAGGCGTTCTTTTTGAACGTACCAATGTCGCATCTGTGCCGAGAGGATTGCCGCGGACTTTGTCCCAAATGCGGTGCCGATCTTAATCTTGTAACCTGTAATTGTAATTTACAGGACAAGGACCCCCGTTGGAAAGCGCTTGAATGCTTTTTCGACGAGGAATAAAATTGCTTAAATGCTTATTAGTATAGAACGAGGAGGTGTCAAGTAAGATGGCAGTACCGAAGAGAAAAGTATCCAGTCAGAGACAGAACAAGAGACGTTCCAGCGTGTGGAAGCTCAAAGTGCCCGGAATGTCTGTATGCCCCAAGTGCGGAGAGTACAACCTTCCTCACAGAGTTTGTTCCAAGTGCGGTTCTTACAATGGCAAGGAAGTCATTAAGCAGGACTAATTGGAGCTTGGTTTGACTAAACAAAAGGATGTGTCATGCCTTCTTTGGGGCATGACACATTTTTTTGCAAATTTTGAAAGGAGAGCGTATGGTAAAGATATACAAGGTAACGCAAGGCTCACACGCGCAAAAAGCGGGAATCAAAGACAGTGATAAGCTTATATCGGTAAACGCTCATCCTATCCGCGACGTATTGGACTACCGTTTTTATATGTACGAGACAAAGCTTGAGCTTGAGCTTGAGAGAGAAAACGGAGAGCGCTATAAGGTCAGGATAAAAAAGGACGAATGTGACGAGATTGGTCTTGAATTTGAGACGTTTCTCATGGATAAACAGCAAAGATGCTCGAATAAATGTATCTTTTGCTTTATTGACCAGAACCCTCACGGAATGAGGGAGGGGATATATTTCAAGGATGACGATACCCGACTTTCATTTTTATTCGGGAACTACGTCACTCTTACGAACGTCCCCGACGAGGAGCTTCACCGACTTTGCAAAATGCACATTTCTCCCGTCAATATCTCGGTGCAGGTGACAGACCCTGAGCGCAGATGTATGATGCTTGGCAACCGCTTTGCGGGTAAGATTCTTGACCAGATGCAGATACTTTATGACGGCGGGCTTGAGCTCAACGTGCAGATCGTTCTCTGCCGCGGAGTAAATGACGGTGAGTATCTCGAAAAAACACTTTCAGACCTTGAGCGGTTTGTTCCAAGACTTGCAAGCATTGCTGTAGTTCCCGTAGGACTGACAAAGTACAGAAACGGTCTTTACCCTCTTGAAGCCTTTGATAAGGATAGCGCCTGCGAGGTTGTAAAAATGCTCGAAGGCTGGGGGGAGCATTTCATGGAGAAGTTCGGAACGCGTATTGTTTTCGCATCCGACGAGTTTTATTTGACGGCAGGACTTGAGCTCCCGAACGAAGATTTTTACGAGGGATATCCTCAGCTTGAAAACGGCGTCGGGATGATACGCTCCATGCAAAGCGACGTGCTCTCGGAAATTGAGTTTTTGAAGGAAGACGAAGATGATTTTTCACAAAATCGCCGAGTCAGCATCGCAACGGGTGTTGCCGCAGGCGAACATATAAGATTTCTTGTTGAAAAAATCCGAGAAGTTTGGTATAATATAGAGTGTGACGTACACGTTATAAGAAATGACTTTTACGGCGAGAGTGTTACCGTGTCGGGACTTCTCGTCGGTCAGGATATTATCGCACAGCTGAAGGGAAAGGAGCTTGGCTCAAATCTCTTCATTCCGAGATGTGCACTCAGGCACGAGGGGGATTTGTTCCTTGACGGTGTTTCCCTTGAGGATGTCGAGCGTGAGCTTGGAGTCGAGGTAGTACCCACAGACAGTGATACCGATTTTCTTTATAAAATTATAAAGGAGTGATATAAATGGCAAAACCCGTTGTTGCAATTGTCGGCAGACCAAACGTTGGCAAGAGTACGTTTTTTAACAAAATATCGGGACAGCGAATTGCTATCGTCGAGGATACCCCCGGCGTCACCCGTGACAGAATTTATTTTGAAACCGAATGGTCGGGCAGGGCAATGACCCTTATTGATACAGGAGGTATCGAGCCTAAGACCGACGATATAATACTCAAGCATATTTTCACACAGGCACAGATTGCTATCGAATCTGCCGACGTTATTATAATGCTTACAGACGTTACCACAGGTGTTACCGCACAGGACAGAGACATCGCCACCCTTCTTAAAAAGTCGGGTAAGCCTGTTGTACTTGCGGTAAACAAGTGCGATAAGATAGGCGCACCCCCCATGGAATATTACGAATTCTATGAGCTGGGCTTTGAGAATGACCCCATTTCCGTATCCTCCATTCACGGCACGGGTACGGGTGACGTGCTTGACGAGGTTATTTCCTACTTCCCCGAGCAGACCGAGGAGGAAGAGGAGGATGACAGAATCAAGGTTGCGGTTATCGGAAAGCCTAATGCGGGTAAAAGCTCACTTGTCAACCGAATTCTCGGTGAGGAGCGAGTTATCGTATCCGACATTGCGGGTACAACGAGAGATGCTATCGACTCACTTGTAGATAACGATTACGGTAAGTACGTGCTCATCGACACCGCAGGTATTCGCCGTAACGCAAAAATCGAGGATGCGGTTGAGAAGTATAGTGTACTCCGTGCAAATCTTGCCCTTGAGCGCAGCGACGTCTGTCTCATCATGGTTGATGCAGGCGAGGGTGTTACCGCACAGGATGAGCGAATCGCAGGTCTTGCTCACGAGGCGGGTAAGGCATCTATTATTTGCGTTAATAAGTGGGATACGGTGGAAAAGGATAATACCACCCACAAGGAATTTACCGAAAAGGTTTATCAAGCGCTCTCTTACATGACCTATGCGCCAATCCACTTCATTTCGGCTAAGACGGGTCAGCGTGTTGATAAGCTCTTTGGGGAGATAAACTACGTTAATATGCAGTCATCCACCCGAATCTCAACAGGTATGCTCAACGAGGTGCTTGCCGAGGCGACAAGTCGTGTTCAGCCTCCCAGCGATAAGGGTAAGTTCTTAAAAATCTACTACATGACACAGATAGGTGTAAAGCCTCCCACGTTTGTTATTTTCTGCAACCGCGCCGAACTTTTCCATTTTTCTTATCAGAGATATATAGAAAACTGCCTGAGAAACACATTCGGATTTGCGGGTACACCTATAAAGCTTATAATCCGCGAGAAGGGGGATAAGGAATGAATTTCGCTGTCATAAAGGATTTTGGATTTATACTCGGTAAATTTATTGAAAAGTATAATATCCCGCTTGGCGCTGATACTCCCGAGGGATATTATAAGTTCAGCTTCGACGGGGTATTCTTTGACGCAATGTCCTACGGACACGGGTGGGTACTCGGAGCGGCGCTCTTTTTCTGTGCGCTACTCGGATATCTTCTCGGAAGTATTAATTTTGCGGTAGTGTTGTCAAAGCATTGGCATAAGGATGACGTCAGGTCTCACGGAAGCGGAAATGCTGGCGCTACCAATATGCTGAGAACTTACGGCAGAAAAGCTGGCATTCTTACCTTGGTTCTTGACGGTGTTAAGGCTGCAGTGGCAGTTCTTGTCGCAATGCTTTTGATGGGCAACGGCGGTGCATATATTGCTGGACTGTTCTGTATACTCGGTCATATTTTCCCGATATATCATAAGTTCCGTGGCGGAAAGGGAGTTGTCGTTTCGGCGGTGACGATCCTTGTTCTTGAGCCTGTAATTTTCTTCTGCCTTATCTTGATCTTTATATCTATAGTGTATTTTTCAAAGTATATTTCACTCGGAAGTATTATTTGTGCATTCTTCTTTCCGCTTCTTAAAGACGCTTTTGTACCTAAGCAAGGAGGAATAGAGGCTATAATCACCGTGCTCATTGCCGCTATTATTATAATAATGCACCGAGAGAATATAAAACGACTTATGAATCGAACCGAAAACAAATTCAGCTTCAAAAAGAAGGATACTAAATGAAGTCTGTAACAATGCGCGCTCCTGCAAAGCTTAATCTTACACTTGAAGTGGGCGCAAAGAGGGACGATGGATATCACCCAATAACGTCTGTAATGTCGCATATTTCCCTTTATGATGAGATAAGTGTTACAAAGAGCGAAGCGCTTGAATTTGAGACAAATGCCTCTTATCTTCGAAACGATGACAAAAACCTGTGTGTTGTTGCTGCTAAAAGATACCTTGAGTATAAAGGAATCAAAGACGAGAGCGTAAAAATAACACTAAAAAAGCTTATTCCGTCAAACAGCGGTATGGGCGGTGGAAGCGCTGATGCTGCCACTGTTATAAAGCTCATGGAACGTCTTTACGGTGCACTTGATGACGAAAAAAGAGGTGCACTCGCCCTGTCGCTTGGTTCCGACGTGCCGTTTTGTATGACCGAGACGAGTGCTCTCTGTCAGGGAACAGGAGAGATTATTACTCCGATAATGCCGTCCCCTAAAAGGCTTTACGTTGTTGTTGCCAAGAATGCACTAAAGCTTTCAACCGCTAAGGTGTATTCCGATTTTGATACATATCAGACTGCCTTTACAGGCTCTCATACCGATGTAATAAAGGCGCTTGAGAGCGGAAATTTTCCCCTTTTGAAAAACGGAATGTGTAATGTTTTCGAGTCCAATATTTTTGCTGAGTGTCCTGAGGTTGCATCCCTTCGGGAAAAACTTTTGGAGCTTGGTGCATTTGCCGCACGAATGACAGGGGCGGGTCCGACGGTGTTCGGAATGTTTGAAAAGCGATATCTTGCTGAGCGTGCACTTCGCTCTCTGAGAGAGGACAGAATATTGTCATATTTTGCGTATATATTGTAAGAAAACAGCGGTAAAACTTTGGTTTTACCGCCTTTTTATGTTCATTGTCCTTGACAAAATATCCCTTTTGGGGTTATAATTAATACAATAATATTATTATGAGGTGACACTATGTTAAAAATGCTTGCAATCGACCTCGGCGCTTCTAGCGGCAGAGGCATCGTAGGTACATTTGACGGCGATAAGCTCTCTCTCAGAGAGAATCACCGTTTCCCCAACGAGCCTGTTCTCATCAATGGTGCATTCCGTTGGGATATTATGAGAATTTTCCACGAAATCAAGCTTGCTATGGGCAAGTGCGCCACAAGTGACGACCGAGACATTGCATCCATGGGTATTGATACATGGGGCGTTGACTACGGATTTATCGACAAGTGCGGTCAGCTTATGGATAACCCCTACAACTACCGTGACCTTCGTACTACAGGTATGCAGGAGAAGGCTTTTGAGCTTGTTCCCAAGTCTGAAATTTATAAGACTACAGGTATTCAGTTCGTAAACCTCAATTCTCTCTTCCAGCTTCTTGCAACCAAGAACAGCGCTCATCCCTGGCAGTTTGACGTTGCGGATAAGCTCCTCTTCATTCCCGACCTTCTCAACTATTTCCTCACAGGTATTCCTGCGTGTGAATATACCATTGCTTCCACTTCTCAGATGCTTGACGCGAAGAAGCGCGACTGGGCGTATGATATGATGAAGGCTCTCGGTCTTCCCACCGATCTGCTCCAGAAGATAGTAATGCCCGGAAACGTACTCGGAGATATCCTTCCCGGCGTTACCGATGAGATTGGTAAGCTTAACGCTAAGGTTGTTAACGTTGCATCCCACGATACCGCATCCGCAGTTGTCAGCGTTCCCTCCGATAACAAGGACTTCGTATATATCAGTAGCGGTACATGGTCACTCATGGGTTGTGAATACCCTGAACCCCTTATCAATCCTCTCACCGAGAAGTACAACTTCACAAACGAGGGCGGATTTGATAACTCTATCAGACTTCTCAAGAACATCATGGGTCTCTGGCTCGAGCAGGAATCCAAGAGACAGTGGGAGAGAGAAGGCGAAAAGACTACCTACGATCAGCTTTCGGATATGGCAATGGCTTCCGAGCCTCTCAAGTGCTTTATAGATCCTGATTCTCCCGAATTTACGCCTCCCGGAGATCAGCCTCGCCGTATTGCAGAGTTCTGCCGTCGTACAGGTCAGTACGTTCCTCAGAGTAAGGGCGAGATAATCCGTTGTATCTTTGAGAGCCTTGCTATGAAATATCGTTACGTTGTTAAGGCTATTGAAGAGATTCGCGGAACAAAGGTTCCCTCCATCAATATCGTTGGAGGCGGTACCAAGGAAGCTCCTCTCTGTCAGCTTACCGCAAATGCTTGCGGAATCCCCGTTTATGCAGGTCCTGTTGAAGCTACCGCTATCGGTAACCTCCTCGTTCAGGCTATTGCTATGGGAGAGATCCGTGACCTTGCAGAAGCTCGAGAGGTCGTTCGCCGTTCATTTGAGATTAAGTGCTATGAGCCTCAGGGGACAGATGCATTTGATGCGGCTTACGAAAGATTTGTTTCTATCCTCGGTAAATAAGACACAAAAAGGAGACACTTCAAAACGAAGTGTCTCCGATGTTTTTTAGGGATTCATGTTAATGTAATCCTTGGGCGAGCATCCGAATTCGTCGAAGAAGGCACGATAGAAGGTGCGCATGGAGTTGAATCCGCTTTCAAGTGCGCAATAGGTTATACTGTGCTTGTGTTCGTGCATGAGGGTAATGGCGTTTTTGAGTCGTACTATGTTTATGTATCTGTTGACACCTATATTGAAGCAGTTCTTGAAATAACGCGAAATATAGCTTTGGCTGTATCCGAGAGCCTGCGAAATAGAGCTTAAAGATATATCGTTTTTAAAGTTTTCGTTTATGTGAAACAGTATGCGGCTTGAAAGCTCAGGCTCGATGGTCTTATCTGTCTCCTCGAAACTTATAGAATCCATAACAAGACCTAAAATTACATATATGTGCCCAAGCAGCGTGATTTTGTTTTCACAATTTATAATCTCGTTGTAATGCTTTTTGATTTTTGTAACAACCTCCTTATCGGTGATAAAGGGGTTTGACACCGTCTTGTGACGGGTTGCGGAAATAAATTCGGGACAGATGTGAGGTGGTATGATAAGCACGCTTGAGCGGGATTCGACGGGCGTTTTGTAGGCATGCGCATGATAACTGAGTGCCACCGAAAGCTCCCCCTCTTTGAGTAGCCTGTGACAGTCATCAACCGCTACTTCCATTTCGCCGCTATCAACGAAGTAGAGCTCTATCTGAGAATGAAACTGAAATTTTCCTTTGTCATTTTTATATGACTTGAAAAAGAGATTGTTGTTTCTTTCGCGTTCTATACCAAATTTAGGATGCATAAATTCCTCCTGCAATAAACGGCATGCTTTTAAAACAAGATATGGCGTAAATTTTGCGAAATATGGCATTACAATGTCAAAAATTTATAGTATGATTTTATAATGTAAAAAGAAAAAAGTCAAGGACAGAGTTCGTTTATACCGTGCCAAATTTTGTCATATACAACGGAGGTGTACTGTGGGGAATAACGATACGCTTTTTTTTGAGCGCAAAGTGACCGTCAGAGGATATATAACAGACTTGTATCCGGATACTTCAAAAAGCCTTGCTACGGGCAAGAAATCATATGTAATACCGCTGACTTTCGGGAATGTTTATGTAGTCAGATTTTATGAGCCCGCCGAAAAAGTATGTGCTGTTGCGACGAAAACGCTTGACGTGTGCGAGCTTGAGGAGAACACGAATCTTCCTTTCGGTGAATGCTGTGACTTTGCGTACACGCCCCTTGAAGATGGAATAAATCTTGTGATATACACCGAGGGCGGAAGATTTGACGTTTTTGAAAACCCTGTTTTGCTTGAAACCGATACGGACGACGATTGGTTTTATCCGCCCGAGGCGGGACATCTTGAAGGCGGAGAGGGAAGCTGGGGAGATTGGCACTGGACTTGTGCCGAGCTTCTTGAAAATGTGTATGAGCCTTTAAGACGCCGTTTTCCCAATTATATAACACGCGAAAATATAGGCGTTGACGAAAGCGGAAAGTACGATATGTGGGTGTACACCTTCACTCCCGAAAAGTACGAAAAAACGCTTTTTATTACAAGCGGTGTACACGGAAATGAATTTGACGGATTTTTGTCGCTTGCGAGATTTATTGAGCTTATGTGTAATTCGGACGGAAGCGACAGAGGACTTGAACACGTTAGACATAACACGAGGCTTATCGTAATTCCTGTGGTTGATGTTTGGAGCACTTACGAGAAAAAGTGGCGATTCAATTGTAACGAAAAGGATCTTAACCGTGACTTTGACACATTTTCGCAAAGAGAGAGCCGAAACGTTGCTTCTCTTATGAAGCGTTATGCCAAGGAGATAGATGTAGTTATTGATCTACATACCTCCGGAGGAACGCTTGAGGGTCTGTGGTATCAGTTTAACATACAGGCAAAGAATTCCACGGTAAGCCGAAGGGTGATAAACCATGTTTGGCACAGACTTGTTGAAAAGGGATACGAGACAGAGCCGAACCTTGTGCGCATTCCGGGAAAGTATATAAAAAGCAGCTGCTATCTTCAGGGATATGCTTATAATGAGCTTGGGCTTGCGAATATTGTTATTGAGCATAATCAGTCACGTTGGTACCCTGAACATTCGAAAGAGGGCTTTTATCATGCCCTTGAGTGCTATGGAAATTTTATTATTCAAACAGCGCTCTCAGATTTAAAATAAAGGATTGACTTTTCATAGATGTTGGTATAGAATGGTATCAAACTTTAAAAAGAGGTATGATGTTATGGAAAAGTTGCGTCTTGGCGTTATAGGTGTTGGTAAGAGAGGCACCTGTCTCACTAAAATGTTTTTTAATATGGATATGGTCGAGGTGGTTGCCGTCTGTGACCTTTATGAAGATAGAATAGAGGCGATAAAGGAAGAGGCTAGAAATCTCGGAAAGACCGAGCCCTTTGGAAGCGTTGATTATAAGGATGTTGTAACTCGTGATAAGGTTGACGTAGTTGTTGTTTCCACTTCTTGGAGAAGCCGTATGGAGATAGTCCTCTACGCTTTAAAGGCGGGTGTTGCGGTTGGCGGAGAGGTAGGCGGCGCAAACTCTGTTGAGGATTGCTTTGAGCTTGTGCGCGTTTGGGAAGAGACAAAGACTCCTTATATGTTCTGCGAAAACTGTTGCTATGGTGAGCGTGAGCTTACTGTTCTCAATATAGTGAAAAAAGGACTTTTCGGAGACATTATTCACTGTGAGGGAGCATATGCTCATGACCTCAGAGATGAGATTGCAACAGGACGCGAAAAGCGTCATTACAGACTTGATGAGTATCTTAATTACAATCGTGAGAATTATCCTTCCCACGAGCTTGGACCTATCATGCAGGTGCTTGATATAAACCGAGGAAACCGATTCACTTCTCTTGTTTCCATGTCTTCTAAGGCTATGGGAATCAATGAGTGGGCAAAGACAAATAAGCCGGAAATGGTTGATACAAAGTTCGCTCAGGGTGACGTTGTAACAACAATTATCAAGTGTGAAAACGGACAGACAGTTGTGCTGTCGCTTGATACGACACTCCCCCGTCCCTACAGCCGACGCTTTACCGTAAGAGGTACTAAGGGAATGTCAAGTGAGGACTCGCAGATGATTCATTTTGACGGGGACGGACATTACTTCACAGATGAAATTTTCAGAAACGAGAAGAAGTATTTTGAAGAGTACGCTCATCCAATTTGGAAAAATATTACTCCCGAGGAAAGAGAAGCGGGACACGGCGGAATGGATTATCTTTGCTACAGTGATTTCTTTAATCACGTAATCTCGGGTGAACCAATGCCCATCGACGCATATGATGCGGCAGTGCTTATGGCTATTTCTCCTCTTACCGAAATGTCCATTAAGTGCGGAGGCATGCCGGTTGCAGTACCCGATTTCAAGGGTAAAAAGAACTAAATACAAATGTGCGAAACAGACCGAGACTTGACTCCCGGTCTGTTTTTGTGGCTGATGTAAATTTCCCATAACATGTAAATTTCCCATAAACGGTTGATTTTTATGGTGCTTTAATGTATAATGACTGTGAAATTCAAATAAGGAGAATAACATAATGAAAAAGCTTCGTCTTGGTGTTGTTGGACTTGGAAAAAGAGGATCCGGTCTTACGAAAATGTTTTATAATATGGACATGGTAGAGGTTGTGGCTGTATGCGACCTTTATGAAGATAGAATGCAGGGAATTGTTGATTATGCAACCTTGAAGGAAAAGAATATTCCATTTACAAGTGCTGATTACAAGGATATTGTAACAAAGGATAGAATCGACTGCCTTGTTGTTTCCACCTCCTGGAGAAGCCGTATGGAAATAGTGCTTTACGCTATGCGTCAGGGTGTTGCGGTCGGAGGAGAGGTTGGCGGTGCTAACTCCGTTGAGGATTGCTTTGAGCTCGTGCGCGTATGGGAAGAGACAAAAACGCCGTATATGTTCTGTGAAAACTGTTGCTACGGAGAGCGAGAGCTCACTATTCTCAATATGGTTGAAAAAGGACTTTTCGGTGAGATAGTTCACTGCGAGGGTGCATACGGCCATGACCTTCGTATTGAGATAGGAACGGGCAGAGAGGCACGCCATTACAGACTTGATGAATATCTTAATTATAACCGCGAGAATTATCCGTCTCACGCTCTTGTTCCTCTTATGCAGGTGCTTGGCATTAACCGAGGCAACCGATTTGTTTCCCTTGCATCCTTCTCGTCCAAGGCTGCCGGAATAAACGAGTGGGCAAAGACCAATAAGCCCGAAATGGCTGATACAAAGTTCTCGCAGGGCGATATCGTAACTACCGTTCTTAAGTGTGAAAACGGTCAGACCGTTGTTCTTTCGCTTGATACCACACTTCCGCGTCCGTATAGCCGCCGTCTTACCGTTAGAGGTACTAAGGGTATGGCGAGCGAGGATCAGAGAATGATATTCTTTGACGGCGAGGATCACGAGTTTATGCCTGAAATGTATGAGAGCGAGAATAAGTACTTCAAGGAGTATGAGCATCCGCTCTGGGCAAGTCTCCCCGAGACGAGAAAGGAAACGGGTCACGGAGGAAAGGACTTCCTTTGCTATCGCGAATTTTTCAATCACGTGCTTGAAGGAAAGCCTATGCCTATCAACGCTTATGACGGAGCGGTTGTTATGGCGGTTTCTCCTTTGTCCGAGCTTTCTCTTAAATGCGGAGGAATGCCGATAACCTTCCCCGATTTTAAAGGCAAGAAGAACTAAAAATTTCAAGAATCGGTGCAGTCATGCACCGATTCTTTTTTGAGGAATTGTTGTGAATTGAATTTTTGATGTATATTGACAAATTCAACTTACGGTGGTACACTAAGCATGATAATTTGAAAGAGGTAATAATAATGAAAAGAATAATCTGCGCACTGTTTTTGGTACTGTTTGTTTTTTCGATTGTCGCGTGCTCTACGGGAAGCCCGGTTAAGGATTACGTTGCGAAAAACGGCAAATCCATTGCCAGAATGATGGAAATGAGCTTTGACGGACTTGGTGAATGTGACGTGAGTGCAAATGGTAATGATATCGTTGTAAACTTTTTTATAAGCGGCACGAATAACGCATCTGCCGAGTTTAAAGAGCAGATAAAAGGTGTATATGAATCGCTTATTCCTCAAATGAGAGAATCGTTTACTCCCATTAAGAATGAGCTTCCTGAGCTTGAAAATATCATCTATAACGTTTGCGAAGAAGACGGAGACATTATGTGTGTTGTCAAAATAGACTTTTAAAATATTATTAGACTGCCGATTTTCGGCAGTCTTTTTTTGTTGACAAAATATGCTGCCGGGAGTATAATAAAACACTGTGGGCGTTGCTCATAAAACTGATTTTTCGGAGAGCTTTTTATATGATACGCGGAAAGCTTGCGGCGTTTGCAAAGAACAATGCGGTTATGCTTATTGCCTTTGCAGCGGCGCTTATAACCTCTTTTATAGTACCTCCCGATAAGAAATATCTCGGGTATTTTGACTTTAAGACCCTTACCTGTCTTTTTTGTGTGTTGGCGGTTGTTTGCGCCCTTCGCCGAATAAGCTTTTTCTTTATTCTTGCAAGGCGCGTGGTACAGATATTCAAAAATGCTAGAGTGTGCACTTTGGCACTTGTTTATATAACCTTTATCGGTTCAATGCTGATTGCAAACGATATGGCGCTTCTCACTTTTTTGCCGCTCGGATATTTTGTTCTCAGCGCAACGCACATGGGAAAGCATATGGCTTTCGTTTTTATAATGCAAAACATTGCCGCAAACCGCGGCGGTATGCTCACCCCCTTTGGAAATCCTCAGAATCTTTATCTTTATACCAAATTCAATATTCCAAACGGCGAGTTCATGCTTATCATGTCACCGCCTTTCATACTTTCAATTGCTCTCATCACGGTTTGCTGCTTTATTTTCGTAAAGCCCGAGCAGCTTTCAATCAATGCGGAGAAGGTAAAGCTTTCCCCCGTCAGAACAACCGTCTATCTTATCCTGTTTTTGCTGTCGATACTCATAGTTTTCAGAGGTGTGCCGTATTACGTTGGACTTATCGTCATTCCCGCAGTACTTCTGTTTATGGACAGGCGCGCGCTTTTTGACGTTGATTACGGACTTCTTTTCACCTTTGTGTTCTTTTTCATCTTTTCGGGGAATATGGCAAGAATCGATGTTGTGCGCGAGCTTTTCTCCTATCTTCTAAATAAAAGCACGCTACTTGTAAGCACATTTTCCTGTCAGTTTATAAGTAACGTTCCCTCGGCAATACTCCTATCTCAGTTTACCGAAAACTATCGTGACCTTCTTATCGGAGTTAATATCGGAGGAGTGGGCACTCTCATATCCTCTCTTGCAAGTCTTATAACATTCAGACAATATTCAAAATATAATCCCGGAAAAACAAAGCGCTATATTCTCGAATTTTCGCTCTTTAATTTTGGCTTTCTCGCCATTCTCGTTTTGTTTATGCTGGCTATAGCGTAGGATAGAGACATGAAAGAAAAAGTATATGAATATCTTACCCTCATCCCCAAAGGAAAGGTCGTGACCTACCGACAGGTTGCCGAATATCTCGGAAACAGATATCTTGCAAGGTACGTCGGAAACGTGCTTCACGCAAACCCCGACGGAGATAAGTACCCGTGCTTCAAGGTAGTGAACTCAAAGGGGTATCTCGCCCCATCTTTCGTGTTTGGAGGAGAAGATGAACAGCGCCGACGTCTTGAGGCTGATGGTGTTGAGGTAGTCGGAAACAGGGTGGATCTTAAAAAGTATAAGTGGATTTATGACCTATAAATAAGGGCAAAAACGGAAAAAGCAAGCACCACTTGACACGAGTCAATTACACGGTGCTTGCATTTTTTTCGTTTTGCAGTATAATGATGACAGAACGATCAGGAGGCGAAAACAGTGTCAATAGGTGAGAGAATACAGCTTTATAGAAAAAGTAAAAATATGAGCCAGGAAGAGCTTGGACAGAGACTTCATCTCAGCCGACAGACGGTGAGCCTTTGGGAAAACGGACAGACTCTTCCGACTATAGATAACCTTATAAGATTAAAGGAGATCTTCGGTGTAACTATTGATGATATGGTAGATCATCCCGAAAAGGCTCTTGAAGAATACACTGCATTTTTTGAAAAAAAGGATATTGACGGCGTTTGGAAAAAAAGACGTCGGGTACATCTTTTCTCTCTTTTACCGTCTCTTATTTGGTGGGTGATTGCAATCGCGGTATTTGTGTGGCTCGATGTGCATCATATTTTTATCGGATTTCTTGCAGGAGCCTTTTTTGCCGATACGTTGTTTTGTATGAAACTGCTGTTTGGTAAAATAAAAGAAGAAAAGAGCGAGCTTTACTCGGCGTGCGATA
Source organism: Eubacteriales bacterium (assembly GCA_045660745.1). Lineage (GTDB taxonomy): Bacteria > Bacillota > Clostridia > Oscillospirales > SIG627 > RGIG6353. The sequence continues at coordinate 41,718 of JAZREJ010000022.1, read as the reverse complement.
AGACCGCAAAGCTTGAGATACACAAGACTTTTGTGACGGCCTCTCTTTACCGTGAAAACGAGCTTCTTTGGAGCATTACCTTTACACCGAACGACAGCTCGTTCGAGGAGGTCTTTGACGGACTTATTGCTCTTCGCGGGTTTGGTAAAGCCTTTCTTATACGCAAGAGCGACGTTCTGGAGTCTGAGTTTTTTAAGGGATATATAAAATGAAAAAGTTTTTATTAGTTATCGCTTCGCTGCTTCTTCTTGCTGCTTTGATATTTGTCTGTTTTTGTGTATTTAACACAGACGAGGACAGAATCGCAGCTCCTGCTGACATAATAGAAGAATATGAGGCGGATATTGAGTATGACCAAGGTATGATTGAGAGCAAAGAAACTCTGGAAAGCGCGGATGATAAGGTAGCATCACAGGAGAAAGAGAGTCTTGTTTTTGATGCAAAAGGGGACGCGGATATACTCAAGCGTGCTCCAAGAGACCAGAACTTTCCGAAAGAGTTTATTTACAATGGACAGAAAGTGATTGTAAACCTGGTTTTCACGGGAATTCCGATCGATTCGGTGCTTAGCTATAAGGCTTTTTACGCTTTCGAGGGCGGAGCAACCGTATTTGAGTGTTGCCTGAACGGTGAAAACCGAAAGCTGCTCGTTGACACGAGCGGAGAAATACTCGATACAAATTATCCGAGGCATACCACCGTCACGGATTATAAAAAAATCACGCATTACGATGGTGCGACCCTTAAGTCGGTTGAAGCAGATGACACGCGACGCTTTTTCCTTCAAGATCCTCAAGGGAAAACTCTAAGCGATATGTTTGACTATATAAGCTGTGTTTACAACGGTCTTTCAGTGGTACAGCTTGATGAGAAAATAGGCTTTATCGACTCGCAAGGCAATACCCTTCTTGAGCCGTGTATTGAGTATGACCGACTCTTTTATCCGCCCAATCGCGAAGGCTTTTGGATAAAATATATGACAGAGGATGCATTTGTTTTGCCGATTGACGGGGAATTTGCCATAATTACGCTTACACGCACACCGCTTTCACATAAGGTTGTAAGTGTTGATTTCCCCGAGGATTTTTCCTACGCACCGTTTGAATTCGGAGACCCCAAGCCCTTTTCCGAGCTTGAATTCGGTGAATATATCCCGTGGGCGATATACAACGGTCGCTTTTACGATAGACACGGCGTCTATTACGATCACGTGATTTTCGATTCAAAATGCGAGAGTCTTGACGAGGCGCTCGGACTTTGGGAAAAACTCAACGGTAAATATTTTGTGGAAGCCCCCATTGTTGACGGCTTTGTTTTCGGTGACGCAAATTATCGTATCACTGATGAACGCTATGAAGATGCTTACACGGATTTCCTTTTTAAAAGCCGTGTCAACTATATGTCAGAGGACCTTGATATGATCGGGCGGTACCGCCTTGAATATATTGGAGAGGGAGAGATAGAGAGCCTTGATAAACCCGAGTGGAGGAATATTTATGAGGTCTTTGAAAACGGAGAGCTTACTTTTTCGCATGTTTTGGAAAAATCCCCTCCACATAAGCTCACCTACGATGAAATCGCCGATATATTCTATCCTATACCAAGACTTGAAAGAGGATACTTCACATCGTTTATTGATGACGAGTATTTTATTTATTATTGCCTACCAAAGACCGCCGATAAAAGACTCTCTTATTACGTTTGGTCGTTTGAGAGCGGGCGCGTTGAATATGAAATAAACGTCCCGTTTGATTGGAGCGAAAAATTTATGACGCTTCGTGATTTTGTGGGCGGAAGATATTGCGTTTTCGAAGTGACGGATATGACAAAGGCGTTTGACACCGAAGGTCCGATATGGGCAAGCTATCTTTACGATATCGAAACGGGAGAGCTGACGCTTCTTCAAAATTATGCGCAACAAGCATTAGTTTCTCCTGATATGAAATATATCGCTTACACAGGAAATTACGGAGCACAGACAGGATATGATGCAAGCTTTAATATGCCGAGCGGCTATTATATAAAGGACCTTGAAGCAGGCACGCTTTATTTTATGGAATATTCCGAGTATGCCATATTCAAGGGGTGGATAAGACGGGATAAGCTTATGGAGGAAATTGAGTGAAAAAACTTATTTTTGCAGTTATAACGACAGTCTTTCTTTTAGTAGCGGCTATTGTTGTAAAAAGCATTGTTTTGGATAAGGTCCCTCAGGAAAAATTAAACCGTGATGAAATAGAGACTGTAACTTTTGATCTTTTCACTCGAGCAGGAGAGGTTTACGAAAAGCTAATAGGAGGCACGCTTCAGGCACGGGAACAGGCAGATCTCTTTGACGGTATTAAATATTATAAGGTGGTCGAGGACGGAGTAACGACTGCAGACGAGCTTAAAACGTATGTGAACAGTGTATTTCTCGACGGAAGCCGTTTAATTGATATGGCAATGGCTGAAGGAAACTTTACCCCGAGAATAATTGAGCATGTAAAAAGGCTGTACGTTATTGGAAAAAGACCTACTCTTTATACCGTGACCGATATAAAAAGCGTGCGTATCCTCTCCGAGAAGGTGGGAAAAGAGGAAAGAAGCTTTAGGGCACTTGTTGACTTTTATTATTTCACACTTGAGACGGAAATCGTTGACATAGGTGATGGATGGCGAATTAAGAGCGTTTCGGAGCACGTTGAAAATATCAGCGAAAAGGAAGCTGTATTCAATTTAGGCAGTGGCATTTTGTCTTTTGACGACAAGGAGCTTTCCAAAATGGATATGCTATATTCTGTCGATGAGATAAAGAGCATTTTTAAGCCTCTTTTAGAGCGTGGCATAACGGTGCACGAGCGGATAAAAAACTCTCCCTCCTGGAGTATAACTAAAACCGAAGCCTTCAGAAACGGTAATCACTCCTATTATTTTGCCGATACTCCCGAAATTACAACGCTTTCAGATGTTTGGAATATGGCACTCAGCGCTTACACCGAGTCTGCTGCGATACGGCTTTTTAAAAGTGAGATATATCCCGTTTATGCAGATGATATTCCGAGATATGTCGATGAGGATGGGAAGCTTTACTATCACTCAGCCGCACACGGCAGAAATATTGAGTACGATTTTGACACCTTTGAGGTGGTGGCACAGTACAAGGACGTTGTAATGGTGTCCCTTCTCACTTCCGACGGTGAGGAAGCGGTGTTCGTTATGCAAAACACCGACAGCGGCTGGAGGCTTGAAAACTCCGAGAACGAGAGATACGTGAACTCTCTTGGCGATCAGGAGATCCGCAGTGTTGTGAATGCCGTTTTGAGACGTTGTGAGAGTGTTTTGAGAAAGCTTGTTTTCTGTGATTTTGAAACGAGCACAACACCGACTGTTATCAACGGACGAGAATACTATATGATAGTTGAGAATGGCTTTAAAACAATGGATGATGTTGAAAAATATTTCCATTCGGCTTTTCACTATTCCTTTTTCGACCTTCAACTCTTAAAGCCCATTGTTGAGGGTGAAAGCGCTAAGTACATTGAAAAGGACGGACGGCTTTATACCCTGGAAAAAATTGATGCACCGGGAGAGCTGTCAAGCGAGATCAGAAGCATTTCCACAAAGCGTAAGAGACTTGATCTGCTCTATCTTTCTGTTGAAACAGACCTTGAGATCTTTGACGTTGAAATAAATAAAAACGGAGAGGATTGGATACTCCACAGGGCAACTGTTACAGAGAAAGATTCAACTGCCCCTGTGTTAGCCGTGAAAAAAAGATATCCGAGTGAGGAGATTACTTTCGATTCTTATTATCTGAAAAGGAGCGATACACTCACCCGTGAGCGAGTGCTTGAAATATTCAGACCGCTCTTAAACCGTGCCTACCTTTTGTGGGATCGGGTAGCTCTTGCCCCGCCTACAGTTGACGGGGTTGTGAAATCGCCGTTTCTTAAGGCAGACGAGGATATAAAGGCTTTCGCCTACAGCGTATTTACAACGAGTGCCGCAGAGCGAATCTTTTTCCCCATGATAAAGGGAGGAGATGCACTGTATACCGAGGGTGAAGGCAACCTTTACTTTAACGCAGATGCGAGTACAAGACAGGTCGAATATCTGTTTGAGACCCTTGAAATTGTGGAACAGTACGAAGGCTTTGTGATGGTGAAGCTTGACCGACTTGTTGACGGAGCGCTTGAAAAGAACGTTGTTTTCTCACTTCATAAAACAAAGGCGGGATGGCGCCTTGAAAACGGCGAATATGAAAAGTATGACGGCATTGAGTTTTATGACAAGTTTTATTTAAACGGATACAGCTCCGCAACGGTATTTGCACAAATTACACTCCCGGAGGTCACTCTTGATATGATGACCTACACTCCCAATGAAAGAACAGCGGCGGAGGATTTCGATTTCGGAAGCTACGTTCCATTTGTATCATATGACGTTGAGCGCTATTCAAGACATTCAAACGCCTACCACTTGGCATTCCTTAATGAAAACACGAAAAGCTTTGACGAGGGGCACGCACTGTGGGAAAGGCTTAATAATAAGTGGCGTGTTACATACCCCTACACACCGCTCGGTGAGCTTGAAGAAAACAGCCTTTTGGCACAATTCTTATTTGAAAGTAAAATTTCCTACGTTTCCGCAGACGGCTTCACCCTCGGGCGAATCAAATATATTTGCGAGGGGGAGGGAGACTACGGAAAGGAAAGCTATCTCGGTGCCGATTGGCGTGTTGAGTATGACGTGATTGAAAACGGACAGATAACAAAAACCTTTAACAGTGACGATTATTGGGACTGGGGCGTGATGAGAGACAATACTCCCAAAAGTATTAAAGTGAGCGAAAATAAGTACGAATACGTGCCTTCCCTTGATAAAAACGGAAGCGGTGCGTACCTTTTTGAGGTGGACGAGAACAGACTCGCCTTCTCGTATACCGAAAACGGTGTGACCACCTACAGGATATATTCGCTTGATTCGGGATACGTGCTTTGCGAATTCAAGCTCCCCTCAACCGAGGAGGACAATGCATACTGTACGGCGCTTGTTGACGACAGATGGCTTGTCATAAACCGCAACGTCACCCTTTTTGCAGGAGATAATGGCGGACATGCGTATCATAACTATCAGGCAGTCTATATCTATGACTTTAATACGGGAGAATTATCTCTTGCAGAGGATTATGCCGAGGAGCCGAGGCTTTCACCCGACGGCAGGTATCTTCTTTATTTAGCACCTTGGTGGGATTCAAGCTATTCACACCTGAGCGGTTGGGATAAGGCTGAAATCGGCATTTATATCAAGAATCTTGAAAACGGTGAAACTGTATTTTATCCGCATGAAAGCATTGAAGAAACCACCTACCACTCGGGCAGAGTCGAATTTATCTCATGGGTTGAAAGAGTGGCATTTGAAAAGCTTATAAAATAAATTAAAACGGCAGATTTTTCTGCCGTTTTCCTTTACAAAGAGGGGCTTTTATGTTATAATCTCACTGTTTGGAAGGGGGACGTTCGAGTGTTTTGTGCAGAAAAGGTCAAAAATGATGTTGTTTTATGGATTAGAGATTTCTTTGAGAATAACGGAAAAGGATGCGTTGCCGTTGTCGGAATATCAGGCGGCAAGGACAGCTCGGTTGTAGCGGCGCTTTGTGTCGAGGCGCTGGGAGTTGACAGGGTTGTTGGCGTGCTTATGCCAAACGGTGTACAGCATGATATTGACGCTGCCGAATTGCTTGTGTCACATCTTGGAATAAAGCATTTTGTTGTGAATATAAAAGAAACCGTGAACGCCTTAAAGGAATCTTTACCTAAGGAGCTTGAACTTACCGAGCAAACGGTGAATAATATACCGCCACGTGTCAGGATGACAACGCTTTACGCTGTTTCGCAGAGCGTTAACGGACGTGTTGCAAACACCTGCAACCTTTCGGAGGATTGGGTGGGATACTCCACCCGCTACGGGGATTCGGTAGGAGATTTCAGCCCGCTTTCCCGTCTTACGGTTGCGGAGGTAAAGGAGATAGGAAGGGTGCTCGGACTCCCCGAGATGCTCGTTGAGAAGACCCCTATTGACGGACTTTGCGGTAAGACAGATGAGGACAACCTCGGTTTTACCTATGCTGTGCTTGACAGATATATAAGGACGGGGGAAATAGACGACCTTCAGACAAAGGATATTATTGACAGAAAGCATAAAATGAATCTTTTCAAGCTTGAATTGATGCCTGTGTTTGAATATACACCGGAGGATTGAATATGTTTATTGATACAAACGGCAGAAAATGGTATAAGGTAGGGCTTCATATTCACACAAGCGTGTCAGACGGACGGCTTTCTCCCGATGAGGCAAAAAAGCGTTACCGTGATGCAGGCTTTGATGCTATTGCACTGACTGACCATTGGGCATACGGAGAGGGCGGCATTGAGGACGGACTTTGCGTTCTTTCGGGCGCTGAGTATAACGTGGGCGGCGGCGATACGTCGGGACTTGTTATGCATATTGTTGGCATCAATATGAAATATGACCCCCAAATGCCTAAAGATGCAGATCCGCAGACGGTTATTGATCGGATAGGCGAAGCGGGTGGAATTGCGATACTTGCACACCCCGCGTGGTCTCTTAATACTCCCGAAATGATAGAGCCGCTTCACGGGTTTTCCGCTCTCGAAATATACAATTCGGTATCCGACGTCGGAATGAGCTTCCGTCCTTATTCGGGGTATATCGTGGATATACTTGCTAACCGAGGATATATTCTTCCGCTTGTTGCAACGGATGATGCTCACTATTACTGCGGCGAGGATGACTGTAAATCATATATCATGGTAGAATCCGAGTCGGACAGCGCCGACGATATTGTGAATGCCGTAAAGGAAGGACGCTTTTACGCAACACAAGGTCCCGAGCTTTACGCAAGACGTGAGGGGAACAAAATCGTTGTTGATTCTTCCGACGAGTGTAAAAGACTCTCCTTCGTGTCGGGTGCCGCATGGTCTCAGCGAGTTTTCAAGGGCGTGACACACGCAGAGTATATACCGCAGGAGTTTGAAAAGTGGGTCAGAGTAGAGCTGGAGACAGCGGACGGCTTATTCGCGTGGAGCAATATATTCGACCTTAGATAATTTTATTAATATTCCGAAAAGAGGATAAAAATGGAAGTTTTAGCACAAATATTAAGTATAATCGGAATGATAGGCACGGTTTTTGCCTTTCAGATTAAAAAAACGAGCCATTTTTGTGTGGCATCGGTGTGCACCTGTACACTTTTTGCAATAAGCTATTTCTTGCTCGGCTCACCCACAAGCGCCATAATCAATATGGTGTGTGCTTTGAGAGGAATACTTGCTTCAAACAGACACACTCGAAAAGACTATATGTTTGTTGCGGTTTGTACAGTAATAGCTGTTGCAACAGCATTGAGCTATACAGGTGTGCTGTCACTTCTTGTGTGTGCCGCTGAGCTTGTCGGTACTTACGCTATGTGGTTCGCCTCTGAGATAGGTATTCGAAAATTCAGAATATTCTTTCAATCTCCGCTGTGGCTTATAAATAATGTAGTTGTTTTCACCATAGGCGGTATTACATGCGAGGTGTTCTCTATGGTTTCAGCCGTTGTATTCTGGATACGCTTTCGTCACAAAAAGGCATAAAAATATCCCGACACGAGAGTGTCGGGAATTCTTTTGTAATACAGAGAATTTGCATTATTTTTTAAATCTTGCGAAAAAGCCTTGCTTTTTAGCTTCTTCACGGGTGATATCGCCGATGGTATAGCCTGTTTTGGAAAGCGCTTCGATTATCTTTTCGTCGGGAATATCATTTTCAACCGTGATTTCGGTCTTGTTTTCCTTATGGGAGGATACAACGCTTTTGACGTCAAGAGCTTCCTTGACTGCATCATTTGTATGTGCCTCACACATAGGGCACTTCATACCTTCAACTTCAACAGTTATCTTTATCATTTTACACCTCTTGATTTTTTTATTTTTCTGACATCCTCTCCTTTGAAGAGCATTACCTGATACTCTCCCAAAAGGCGGGAAACGAACCGCTCGTCATAGTGTGACTGAAGTGTTTGCCCTGTGAGATTTGTATTGATTATCACAGATTTTGAATTAACGAGTCTTGTGTTTATAAGCGTATAAAAATACGAAAGAGATGTCTGTGCACGTACCTCTGTTCCGAGATCGTCAATTATAAGAAGATCACAGTCAAAATATCGGTCGGACGCTTTTTTTGTTTCCTGAGAAAAACGGTCTCTCTCAAATGTAGAAATAAGATTCTGAGCACTCTCGTATACCACCGAAAAGCCATTTTCAAGCACCGTCTTTGCAATAGCACTGGACAGGTGTGTCTTACCGAGTCCTGTTGAGCCTATGAGCAGAAGCGAGTTACCGTCCTCTCCGTTGAATTCGTTTGCATACTTACGACAGGTATCCACAATTCCCATCATATCATGCCTTACGGATTCGGGATAAAGCTCAGGCCTTATTGTTTCAAAGCTCTGTGTCTCAAGGGCTTTTCCAAGACCCGATGCCTTGGCTCTCTTTGTCATAAGATACTTTCGATAGCAATCGCACATCTTGTGCCCGATATATCCCGAATCAGAGCACTTATCACACTCGTATTTCGGCTTTGTATAATCCTCGGGATATCCGAGAAGGGCAAGAAGCTTAGCCTTTTTTTCGTGTAGCATCCGCGTTTCGTCAGACAGACGGTTGAACTCCGCTTGTCTTTTATCGTCGGGGAGAAGTGCCGTTTTGAAAATGTTAAGTCCAATACCGGAAAGCTCTTTATCAATAGCCTCAAGCTCCTCACTCTTCGCCCAGACCTCGCGGCTTCTTTCCTCCGCCTTTTCAAGCGCTATTGCGCGGCGCTCTTCAAACGGTATATCACTCATTCATTTGCTCCTTTTGTTTGTTATTTGAATGTGCAACAGCAATCGAGAAAAATTCATCCACGTCGAAGGAGGATTGTCCGAGGGAGGGTTTTACGTCTCCCATTTCAACTTCAGCACGAGTCTTAAAGCCGGCTGTATGCCAGTTTTCAAGTATTTTGTTCATATAACTCATACTTGCCTTGCCTGTCTTTTCCACTGTTTTCTCGTAGGCAAAGTCAATAAGCTCATCGGAAACCTTCCATTCGGTCTGCCAGCATGAGATCATTGCCTTTTCCTTGGGGGTAAGGCTTCTCTGACCAAGGCCGAGCTTTGTGCGTATCTTCCCCTCAAAGCTTTTATAAAGTGTGCGTGTGCGTATGTATTCTTCGGCAAGCTCGTATGTGTTTATCTCTCGGTCTGCAAAGTCGCAAAGAAGCTTTTCGACGTACCTGAGACTCATCTTCCCTTCTGTCACACAATGTTCAATACCAAGCATTATGACGTCATAAGGAAGAAGAAGCGAATCCACGAAGGAATAAAGCGTTGTAATATCTGAGCGGTTAAGCGTTTTTTTGAGGCTTACCGCAGTGAAATCCACAAGCTCAAGAAATTCACGGCTCTCTGCAGCACCCGCAAGCTCAAGCGAGGTGTAGCTTTTAGGTCGTTCAACCGATCTCTTTGCGGGAACAGGTTCTTCCTTTGTCGGAGCGGGAACTTCCTTCACTGTGGGGACGGTGGAATCCTTTTCTTCGTTTTCCACAAGTCCTGCCCCTCTGAAGAAGGCAAGCGCTTCAACGAATGACTCTTTGTCAATACCCGCGTTTTCGCAGGCGGGAAGTATATCCGATTCCGAAAGGTAGTCTTTATCACGGCCTTCCTTTGCAAGTATTATAAGAAGCTTAAGTTCAGCTTCGGTAGCATTAGTAAGTGATTTAAGAACACTTTCAGGCAGAAATATGCCTTTTTCTCCCGGCTTCTGTCGAAGTCTGAAACGTAATTTGCGTCGTGCCGTAATAATTCCTCCTTTCTTTTTGTGTGGGAATATCATTATACAACTAAATTTGAGTTTAGTCAAGTGCGACTTTTTGACAAAAGGTGACAATAGGGTGAAAAAAATCAAAAAAGGCTTGCATATAAAGAAAAAATTTGTTATAATTCATGAGTTATTTGAATTATTGGGAGATGATAGCGCTGACACGGTTTGCACATTACAAAAAAGGTATGCATGATGCAATACCGATATTTCTTGGATACTTTGCAGTATCGTTTGCATTTGGAATACTTGCAAAGACAAACGGTCTCACAGTATTTCAGGCAACCCTTTTATCTCTCACAAACCTTACCTCTGCGGGACAGTATGCTGGACTTCGGGATATCGTGAGCGGTGTTTCCTACGTCGGAGTTGCTCTTACTCAGCTGATAATAAATTTGAGATACTGTCTGATGTCCTCTACACTTTCTCAAAAGGTATCGACCAAGCTTCCGTTCTATCACCGAGCGGCAATGTCTTTTGGTGTCACCGATGAGATATTTGCCCTTGCTGCAGGCGTTCACGGTGAGCTATCCCCATTTTATTCTTACGGTATGATGAGCTTGTCTATTCCCGGATGGACTCTCGGTACTCTCTGCGGAGCACTTCTCGGAAGCGTTCTTCCCGAGCGAGTGCTGTCAGCACTCGGTGTTGCACTCTACGGTATGTTCATTGCAATAATAGTGCCTCCGGCTCGCAAAAGACCTGTTGTTGCGGGAGTGGTCGTTGTTTCAATGCTCCTGTCCGCACTATTCAATTATACGCCCTACCTTAAAGAAATACAGTCAGGATTTAGGATGATAATCCTTACGGTGGTAATAGCCGCTGTTGCTGCAGTTCTTTTCCCGGTTGACGAGAAGGAGGACGAAAATGAATAACATATACATTTATATTATCGTTATGGCGGGTGTGACCTATCTTATCCGCGCACTGCCGCTTACGTTGATACGCCGTCATATAGACAACACTTTTGTTCGTTCGTTCCTTTATTACGTCCCATTCGTTACTCTTGCAGTAATGACCTTCCCCAGTATCATTCATGCAACTGAGAGCGTTATCGCGGCAAGTATTGCGTTTGCTGTGGCAATGCTGCTTGCGTGGTTGGGGAAGAGTATGTTCTTTGTTTCAATTGCCGCATGCAGTATAGTTTTTGTGTTGGAATATTTCATCTGACAAAAAACCGTCGAGAATTCGACGGTTTTTTTGTAGTGGATTACAGCTTGTCTGCAAGACCGAGTATAAGCGATTCGGTCTTTTCCCAGCCGAGGCAGGGGTCGGTAATTGACTTACCGAATACGTTTTCGCCAATACCCTGTGCACCGTCCTCAATATAGCTTTCAATCATAAGACCCTTTACAAGACTCTTGATGTCAGGGTTGTGATTTCTGCTGTGAACGACTTCGGATGCGATTCTTGTCTGTTCAAGGTATTTCTTGCCTGAGTTTGCATGGTTGGTGTCAACTATCGCGGAAGGATTTGAAAGCCCCGATTCAGCGTAGAGAGAAGAAAGCTTTACAAGGTCCTCATAGTGATAATTAGATACGCTCTTGCCGGCAAAATCAACGTAACCGCGAAGTATTGCGTGGGAGAGCGGATTACCTGCACTCTGTACCTCCCATCCTCTGTAGATGAAGGAGTGACTGCTCTGAGCTGCCTTGATGGCGTTCATCATTATGGAAAGGTCTCCGCCTGTCGGGTTCTTCATTCCGACGGGGACGTTAAGACCGCTGGCGGTAAGTCTGTGCTCCTGGTTTTCAACTGAGCGAGCGCCGACAGCAACGTAAGCAAGAAGATCGGAAAGGTATCTGTGGTTGTCGGGGTATAGCATTTCATCCGCACAGGTGAAGCCGTAGTCCTTGAGTGCTGACATATGAAGCTCCCTGATAGCGACGATTCCCTGATACAGGTCGGGCTTTTCATTAGGGTTGGGCTGATGAAGCATACCCTTGTAGCCTTCACCTGTTGTACGGGGCTTGTTCGTATATATTCTCGGTATAATAAATATCTTATCCTTTACCTGTTCCTCGACTCTTTTTAGACGGGAAATATATTCAAGCACCGAATCGCGATGATCTGCAGAGCAGGGGCCTATGACAAGAATGAATTTGTCACTCTCACCCGTAAATATTTTTTTAATCTCCTCAGCTCGGGTCTCTTTTATTTTCTGCATATCTGCATTGAGCGGGAAATCGCGCTTCATGTCCTGAGGAATAGGAAGTTTTCTGGAAAAGTTCATGTTCATAATAATTACCTCTTTAAATCTTTTTTACTTATTGAATTTGCTGCGGCGCTCTGTTGAAGTGCGCATCAGTGCGCGCATTTCGTCACGTTTGCCGTCTCTTATAGTACCGTAAAGCTCTTCAAAGGAGTCACGGAATCTGTCCATTTGATGAAGGAGTGCGTCGCGGTTGAGAAGAAAAAGTTCGCTCCACATCTCGTCGTTTATGTTAGCAATTCGTGTCAGGTCTCGGAAAGAGTCACCCGTATATTTAACAAGGTCAGGGTTGTCATCCGTACACATGAGACTTACCGCAATACAGTGGGTAAGCTGGGATAGAAACGCTATCATTCTGTCGTGCGCCTCTACCGAAAGCTCGGAAACTTTAGCAAAGCCGAGCGTCTCACCAAGCTCGCGGCACAGTTTTATTCCATCGGAGGTGTTTTTGTCTGTAGGTACCACAATATAATTTGCACACTTGAATATTGAGTCGTCGGCATATTCGATGCCGCTTGATTCTCGTCCTGCCATGGGGTGCGCTGAGATAAACTCAATGTTTTCGGGGAGCCTATTCTGCACTGTATCAACTACAGCACCCTTCACACCCGTAACGTCCGTTATGACTGTGTGAGGTTTTATAAGATGTCCGTTTTCTTCTATCCAACGAATAAATACCTTCGGGTAAAGTGCAAAAATTATAAGGTCTGCATCCGTAATGAGCTTTTCGTCTATCTCTGTCGTACCGTAGCTTATGAATCCGTGTTCAAGCGCGTAATCAATGGTTTTTGGATCGCGGGTTATCGCTTTTACGCTGTATCCCTCGGCGGACAGCTTTTTGGCATAGCTTCCTCCGAGAAGTCCAAGACCTACTATCAGTATGTTTAAATTTTTATCAAGCATGTTTTTCAAGTCCTATCTGTAATTCTTGAAGCTTCTCCCAAAAATCGGGGAAGCTTTTATTTACTGCCTCGGCACCTTCTATCTCACCTCCGACAAGAGTCAGAAGGATAGCCATTGCCATGGCTATTCTATGATCGTTGTGGGAGAATATCGGCACTTTGGGAGGGGTGAGAGTGCTTATTGGTACGATAACTCGGTTTTCTTCGACTGTGATGTTAACACCAAGCTTTGACAGCTCCTCTTTCATCGCCTCGGAGCGATCGCTTTCTTTTATTTTAAGTCTTGCAGTCCCTGTAAATTCTCCGCCGTTCAAAGCAGATGCCATCGCAAAAAGTATCGGTGCGTTGTCGGGACAGTCGGATATGTCAAAAAGGTCGTATCCTTTTGTCATTCGCTTGAAAAAGTCTCTATATACAGAGTCTCCCTGAAGACTGTCTTTTGAAAGTCCCGAGACCTCTACTTCTCCACCGATAAGAGTTAGTGCGTCAAGATATGCGGCGTTTGAAAAGTCTCCCTCCACTGTGTGATAGGTGCTTTTAAATTCCGATGGAATCACCGTGAAAACACGTCCGTTTCTTGTAACGCTTTTTCCGAATTCTTTAAGGACGGAAACTGTAAGGTCTGTGTATGAAGCACTTTCAAACTGTCCTGTAACAGTGAGCGTGCTCTTTTCGGGGAGAGTGGAAAGCGCAAGCAAAAGCCCTGTTATGAACTGGCTTGAGATATTTCCGGGAACACTGTAGTCCCCTGCACAAAGACCGCCTCCGACTGTTATTTTTCCATTTTCTTTTTTAAATTCAATTCCAAGCTTTTCCGCAAGCTCCTCATATACCGAAAGAGGTCTTTCCATGAGTCGGGGGGCACCTGTGAGCGTTACTCGTCCTTCGCTAAGCATGCAAAGAGGGATAATAAAACGCAGTGTACTTCCGCTTTCGTGGCAGTAAAGCTCACATCCGTCGGGAATTTTTTTGGGGTCAAGACCACCTATCGTGTAGGAGTCACCCTCTTGTGTTATGTGTGCGCCCATTTTTTTCAGGCAGTCAAGAGTCACTTCAATGTCGCGGGAAAGCGCAATATTTGAAACGGTGCTCTTTTTCGAGAGAGCGGCACATATAAGGGCGCGGTGAGCCATTGATTTTGAGGGAGGGGCAGATACACGTCCTTTAGCTACCGAAGGGGATATTACAACTCTCATAAAGCCTCCAGAAGCAAATCGAGCGCTTCAAGATATCCGTCAAAGCCGTGACCTGTAATAGTTTTCAAGGCGTGCGGACGGATGTAGCTTATCTGTCTGAATGCTTCTCTGTTTTCAACCTTTGAAATGTGAACCTCAACAAACGGTATACCGATTGACTTGAGTGCGTCAAGAATAGCAACGCTTGTGTGGGTATAGGCGGCGGGATTTATGACTATGCCGTCAATCTTACCGTAAGCCTCTTGTATTCTGTCAACGAGTGCACCTTCGTGATTTGACTGGAATATGTCAACTTCAAAGCCTTTTTTGTTGGCGTGGCTGTATATCATTTCACAGAGGTCGGAATAGGTGCCTTTTCCGTAGATTCCGGGTTCTCTGATTCCCAGCATGTTAAGATTTGGGCCGTTTATAACAAGTAACTTCATTTTTTAAAATCCTCGATGATCATATTTGTGTTTTCGAGTGCATCTTCACTTGTTTTGATATGCACGTCGCAGGAAGAAGTGTAGATGCCGTAACGCTCGCGGTAGCGCTTTACAAGTGCCTCACGGTCGAGCGCTGTCGGTCGGTCGCTTGTTGGACGGATGTTTTCAAGTGGACGATCAAGGAAGTATATCCTTCCGTTTTCTCGCAAGAGATCGGTGTTTTCGCGTCGCAGTATTACTCCGCCTCCCGTTGCGATAACTGTATTCTTTCTTGTCGAAAGCTCTTTTATAACCTCGCTTTCGATGTCGCGGAAGACATTTTCACCGTTTTCGGAGAATATTTCAGGAATGCTTTTTCCTATCTTTTTTACTATTTCGTCATCCGAGTCAACAAAGTCCATTTCAAGTTTTTTTGCAAGGAGCTTTCCTACGGTGCTCTTACCTGCACCCGGCATTCCCGTGAGAACGATATTTTCGGTCTTTTTGTACATTATCTTGAACACATCCAAAATTTTTTCATCGGGAATATCAGTATCAATGAAAAATTCGCATGCACGCGCCGCCTGTGCGACAAGCATATATAGACCGCCGATTGCCGGAACGCCTCTTTCAAGAGCCTCAGATACAAGCCTTGTGCGTAACGGATTGTACACAGCATCAATTACCGCAGAAAGCTTTGGAAAAAGGGAAATATCAATGGGAGAGACTCCGATATTCGGGTACATTCCGACGGGGGTAGTGTTTATTATGACCTCAGCGTCAGTATGCTTTTCAAGTGCTTCGTCATAGGTTATGCATCCGTTTTGCGCCCTTCTTGAAAGCTTGTATATTTCTCGTGCCCCCAGGTCTTCAAGCACTGCCGCAGCAGTCTTTGAGGTTCCACCCGAGCCGAGCACAAGAGCTTTTTTTCCTGTTACAGATATCTCGTTTGCAAGAATGAGAGAGCGCATTCCGAAAAAATCTGTGTTATAGCCGTAAAGCTTGCCATTTCGGTTGACAATAGTGTTTACTGCGCCTATCTTTTTTGCAGTTTCGGATATTTCGTCAAGGTATGGGATAACGTCCTCTTTATAAGGGATGGTAACGTTTATTGCAAGAAAATCCTTTTCGCGCATAAAAGCGTCAAGATCTCCTTTGGCAATTTCGCGAAGCTCGTAGGGGTAAGATGCAAGATATGAATGTATTTCTTTTGAAAAGCTGTGTGAGAGCTTTTCGGCAATGCATCCGTACTTCATTTTTTCACCGCCCAATCGGTTCCGAATCTCACTGCCATTGCATCGTATATCACAAGGGCTGAAACACAGTCCTGAACGATGCGTGCCCTGTGTACGATACATGGGTCATGGCGTCCGCGTGCGGCAAGCGTTGCATTTACTTTTTTTGATATATCGACAGTGTTTTGTTCTGTTCCGATAGTAGGTGTCGGACGAACCGCCGTGCGAAAAATGATGGGCATTCCGTTAGAGATGCCACCGTTTATACCTCCACTGTTGTTGGTGGAGGTCACGGTATTTCCGTTATACGCTCTGAATGGGTCGTTTGCCTTGGAGCCTCGCATGTCCGAAATGGCAAATCCAGCACCGAATTCAATTCCCTTTACTGCGGGAATCGAGAAGACGGCGTGCGATATGATTGATTCAAGGGTATCAAACCACGGCTCGCCTACTCCTGCGGGGAGTCCGACGATTGCTGTTTCAAGAACTCCTCCAACACTGTCGCGAGCTTCGAGAGCTGTAACTATTTCCTTCTGCATTTTATCTCCCGCTTCATTTGAGAGGGTGGCAAAAGCTTTTTTTGAAAGGGCTACAATGTCCGACTTTATATCGCTTGTAAAATTTGCATCCTCAACACCCGCACAGCGTTTAATGTGCGTACCGATGAAAATGCCGTTTTCTTCAAGTGCTCGCATAACGATTGCACCTGCTGCAACCAGCGCCACGGTTATTCTACCCGAAAAGTGTCCGCCGCCGCGGTAATCCTCAAATCCGTGATACTTTTCATTCGAGGTAAAATCAGCGTGGGAGGGACGGGCAAGAAAGCGTGTTTCCGAGT
Source organism: Eubacteriales bacterium (assembly GCA_045660745.1). GTDB lineage: Bacteria > Bacillota > Clostridia > Oscillospirales > SIG627 > RGIG6353. The sequence goes on along the minus strand of JAZREJ010000022.1, from coordinate 25,029 downwards.
AGTCCTTTGAGTGTGTATCTCCGTTTGGTATCCTTATGCAGATCGGAGTTCCTGTGGTGTATCCGTTAAAGACTCCCGATTCAAAGAAAACAGGGTCTTCTTCGTGTCTCGGAGTGGAAATTTTTCCGACGGGACGGCGGAGTGAAAGTTTTTCGTTTATATAGTCTTCGTCAATTTTAATGCCGGGGGCAATTCCGTCAAGCACAGCACCCACCGATGGGCCGTGGCTTTCTCCGTAAATGGTTATAGCAAGACTTGAACCGAACGTATTTTTCATTCAACTGCCTCCCGTATCAAACTTTCATATTCCTGAAAGAGTATCTTTTTTTCTTCAAAACGACCCGCGTCGGGTACAAATATAAGATTTATGTGATCTCCCGACTTCTTCTTGTCATGACGGGCGAAATCTATAAGTTTTTGCGCATCGGCTGAAATTTCTGTTGGAAGAGAGAAACGCTCAAGTATTTTCAAAAGTCTCTTGCGCACTGCTTTTGAGCACATTGGAAGCATACCTATGGCAACTGCTTCTCCGTGATAAAGATCGGAAAAGCTTTCTGAGGATTCAAGCGCGTGTGCGAGCGTATGACCGAAATTAAGTACACGCCGCAGATTCGATTCTTTCTCGTCCTTTTCAACAACACTCTTCTTTATAAGAAGCGAACGTGATATTATAAAATCGAGGGAACGAGAGTCAGTTGTGGTACATGTCTCAAGAAACTCAAAAAGCTCAGTGTCACAGGTTGCTGACATTTTTATTGCTTCCGCCATACCGTTTGATATTTGTCTTGCAGGCAGTGTTTTGAGGGTGTCGGGATCAACAATAACACATTTCGGAGGATAAAAAGCACCTACTATATTCTTGATGCCCATAAAATCTACCGCTGTCTTTCCGCCGACAGAAGAGTCCACTTGTGACAAAAGTGTCGTTGGTATGTTATAAAAATCAATGCCTCTCATAAATGTCGATGCCACAAATCCGGAAAGATCTCCAACAACGCCTCCACCTACTGCAACAACGCAGTCCGAGCGTGTAAATGAGTTTTCAACAAGCACTTCGAGAAGAGTCTTGAAACTGTCAATAGTCTTAGATGCTTCTCCTTCGGGAATGGTGTAAATGACAGGTGCTTTGCAAAGAGATGCAACCTTTTCGGCGTATGTCTTCGGAACTCCGGAGTCGGTAACTACAAGCACACGGCGGTCAAGCTTCATATAGCTGTCAGCGCGCGACAACTCGCCTCTGCCAAGTATTATATTGTAAAAGCCTTGAGAAGTTTTAACAGGAATGATCATTTCTTTACACCTTTAATTCTTTTTCGTATGTGCCAAGCACCTTGAAGTGGGAACAGCACGCTTTGAGCTTTTTCTTCATTTCCTCACCGTTTTCCGAGTAGATGTCTCCCTCGCCCTCGGCGTAGAAGTAATAATCCCAGATAAGCTCCTTGGTTGGACGGCTCTTAAGTGCTTTGAGGTTAAATCCGTGTTCTCCTATAACAGATATAGCACGTCCGAGAGAGCCTGCTTCGTTTTTAACCGTAAACACTGTTATAAAGTGCTTGTCCTTGGGAGACGGGGTGCGTCTTGCTCTTGAAAATACTGCAAAACGGGTGGTGTTGTTGGATGCTTCATTTATATGTGCTTCAATTTTCGCAAGTCCGAACTGTTCGCAAGCCTCAACGCTTCCGATTGCCGCAACGTCTGTGCGGTTAAGCTTTGCGACGTACTCCGCCGCTACTGCAGTATTGACCGCTTCTTCTGTTTCAAAGCCATGCTTTTCAATAAAAGATGCGCACTGACCTAATGCCTGAGGGTGGCTTATTACCTTTTTTATACTGTTAAGTGTTGCCCCTTGCGGTGCGATAAGATTCTGTACTATTTCCGCCTCGTATATTCCGTTAATAAAAAGTGTTCCGAAAAACGCGAGGTCCATTACGTTTCCGACATCACCGTTCTGACTATTCTCAACAGGCAGAAGCACGACGTCACAAGCTCCCTCCTCGCAAGCCTTGTAGGCTGATTTGAAATCGGGGTAAGGAACGGCTGTTGCATCCGGGAATATGCGCTTTGCTACAATATTTGCAAATGCGCCCGCAACACCACTGTAGGCAACCCTCATTCCGTCGAGAAGCTTGTGCTGAAAGCTTTTTGATATGTCGATGGCAGAGCGAAGGAAGTTTACGTAATAGGAGCGAAGCTCCTCATCCGAGAGAAGCTTGGAATTTCTCTTAATCATTTCTTCTTCTCTTGCGAAATCGTCCACCGGAAGTCCGTGCTCTTGCTTGTAAGCGGCAACTATCTTTACTGCGTTCATTCTTTCTTCAAAGAGACGGCACATCTCACGGTCCACTTCATTTATTGTAATTCTTGCTTTTTCAAGATCTGTCATATTATTTCTCCTGGTATTTTTCGTAAAGCTTTTTAAAAGCGGGGATTGAGTTTTCTATCTGGGAATAGCTTGTGCAGTAGGCGATTCTGACCCATCCCGTAACTCCGAAGGAGTCAGAGGGAACAAACAGCAATTCTTCCTCCTTCGCTTTTTCGCAGAATGCTCCCGCATCCTTTTCAAGAGCTTTTACAAACAGGTAAAAAGCGCCCTCGGGCATAACGCAGGTGTAGCCTATATCGGTAAGAGAGGAGTATAAAAGCTTGCGGTTTTTGTCGTATGCAGAAACGTCGCATGGGAGTGTATCACATATAGCAATAGCCTTCTGCAGAAGTGAGGGGGCACAGATATATCCCATACAGCGTCCCGCACCGCATATTGCATAGTAGAATTCTTTCGCATTGGATACTCTCGGAGAAACTGCAATATAACCCATTCTCTCACCCGGTACTGAGAGAGATTTGCTGTAGGAGTTGCAAACGACAGTGTTTGCGTAAATTTCCGGAATGTACGGAATTTCTACACCGTCGAAAGCCACTTCTCTGTAAGGTTCATCTGCGACAATGAAAATGGGGTTTGAATATTCCTTTGATTTTTTATCGAGTATCTCAGCTATTTTTTCAATTTCATTGCGAGGCATCACGGCACCGGTGGGATTGGACGGGGAATTTATGATTATCGCTCTTGTCTTTTCGTTTATGCACTTTTCGATATCCTCAAAATTTACCTCAAGTGTTTCAGGGTCACAGGGGACAACGCAAAGAGTTGCATCGACGTTTTCGACAAATGCTCTGTATTCCGGAAAGTATGGAGCGATTACCATTACCTCATCCTCCGCATGGAGCAACGCTTTGAATACGATAGAAAGAGAGGAGGAAGCACCGCAGGTGAGATACATGAGGTCGGCATCTTGCTCAAAACCGTATTTATTTTTTATGTTTTCAGCAAGCGTGCGGCGTACCGTAGGGTCACCCTGTGCCGCAGTATAGCTGTGAAGCTCGACGGGGTCCGTGTTATTCAAAAGCTCGATAAGTGTTTTTGTAAAGGCTTCGGGGCAGGGGATACTTGGGTTCCCGATACTGAAATCGAACACCTTGTCCTCACCTATTTCCGCTTTTCTCTTTTTTGAGTGCTCCGCAATTTCGCGTATAACAGAGCCGTGTCTGCCCATTTCGAGCATTTTTTCTGAAAACATATTATCCTCCAATAAAAAAATCCGCCACCCTCATGTACTCAAAAGTATGAGCACAAACGGCTGCGGACTGTCTGCTTTTCGTTAAGGGCTTATTAAAAGCCTTTGTAATCGGAGAAAAACAGGCAGTCTCGTTTAAAGTAATAAAAGTAATAATAAGCCTTATTAAACATACCTTTTTCTCCTTCTTTTTTAATACAAGAATTCTACTACATTTTATTTGTTTTGTCAAGGACTTTTGTATAAATATAAAAAAATACGGCAAAGTTTTTGAATCTTTGCCGTATTTTGCTTATTTTTTAGTTCTTTTTCTTTGAGTGAAGCATGATGTTTACAAGAATGCCGAGAATGAGAGAGCAAGCGATACCTGTTATGGTAACCTTGCCGATGGACATTGCCATACCTCCGATACCGGGGATAAGAATAGCAGCAATAGTGAAGAGGTTTGCGTTGTCCTCGAGGTCAACCTTCTGAATCATCTTAAGACCTGATACAGCGATGAAGCCATAAAGGGTGATACATACACCGCCCATAACGCATCCGGGGATGGAGTCGAGGAAGGCAACAAAGGGAGAGATGAAGGACACAACAACTGCCATAATAGCGGTTACTGTAATTGTGATTACCGAAGCGTTACCTGTGATTGCAACACATCCAACGGACTCGCCGTATGTAGTGTTGGGACATCCGCCGAAGAATGCACCTGCGATAGAGCCTACACCGTCACCGAGAAGAGTTCTGTGGAGACCGGGCTCTTCAAGAAGATCGGACTCGATGATAGAGGAAAGGTTCTTGTGGTCTGCGATATGTTCAGCGAATACAACGAATGCAACAGGAACGTAAGCAACAGCAACAGTTGCAACGTATGACCACTCAAACTCCTTAACGCCCTTGAAGGCTTCAAGGAATGAAAATTCGGGAAGAGAAACAAAGGTTGAAAGGTTTACACCGTCAGCAACGAGATTCTTAAATGGGGTAAAGTCGATGATCTGAAGAGCTGTGTTATCGGTAGCAATTCCGATAAGCGTGAATATAAGTGCTACAACGTAGCCTGCAAGAATACCGATGATAAAGGGAATAAGCTTTGTCATCTTCTTGCCGTATACCGAGCAGATAGTAACTACTGCGAAAGTAACAAGAGCACAGATGACTGAGAGCCATATGGGAGTTGACATAACAAATGCACTGCCATCATCAAGCTTGGGTCCGTAAGAGAATACGTCATTTATAGCTGCACTTGCCAAAGAAAGACCGATAAGAGCAACGGTAGGACCGATTACAACTGCGGGCATAAGCTTTGCAATCCACTTAACACCAACAAATTTAACAATGAGTGCGAGTACAACGTAAACAAGTCCTGCGAACACCGCACCAAGGATAAGTCCGAGATAGCCGAGAGATACAGAAGCTGCACCCGCGAATGCTGCGAACATGGAACCGATGAAAGCGAATGACGAGCCGAGGAATACAGGGCTCTTAAACTTTGTGAAAAGCTGGTAGACGAGTGTACCGATACCTGCACCGAACATAGCTGCAGAAGCAGTCATTCCGTTTCCTACTATTGCGGGAACTGCGATGGTTGCCGCCATAATTGCAAGTAACTGTTGAATTGCGAATACGATAAGGGATGCGCCTTTTGGTTTGTCGTTAATGCCGTAAACGAGTTTCATAGAGATATCCTTTCCTTTTTAATATTCTTCATCTATTATATCACTTATTAACACTTTGTCAACAATTATTTACATTAAAATCTATTATTTGACAAAAAGCATGACACCCGAGCGAGGGTGTCATGCAAAAAACATTTTACGCAGTCGAACTAAATATCCTTAACTAAGCTTTTGGTTTGCTTGATAAAGCGATCGCATCGGAGTCATATCGAATGCTTTTTATATAATTATGTTTTCAAGAAATTCTTTTTATAATATGCCGAGCTCTTTTTGAATTCGGTATCGAACAGATCATACCCCTTCTTGCCTTCTCCCATTTCTTCGCAAAGCGTGGGAAGGTCAGAGAAAAGATTTGTACCAAGACCGAGCCTGTCTCCTTCGATTTCAAAGCCCATAGCGGCAAGGGTAGTCGGGAACATATCTAGTGAAGTGAAAACCCTGTTTTTGTCGGAATATGAGGTGTTGATCGCGGAATTCAGAATACAGTTGTAGACGGTGCGTTCATAAAAAGGAACACCTTTGACAAGGTAATTATCGGCACGAGGGTGGTCTCCTGTAACGATTATGGTCGTGTTCTCGTAGAAGTCTTGCTCTTTACACCATTCAATAAATTCATAAAGCTGTCTGTCTGCGCAGGCAACAACGTTGCCAAGCTTATTGGAATAGTTATTGTCGCAAAGACTGCACCGATATCCACCCGTGTGATGCGCATCAATCGTCATCATTGTGAAATTGAATGGCTCATCATCTGCGGAAAGCTCAAGTAGCTTGTCCTTTGCCATATCGTAGAGATATTTGTCCTCAATACCCCAAAATCCGTTGTGGTAATTCTTCGAAACGTAACCGCACTCACGCGCAGTATACAGGTCCGATATCTCATAGCTTCCGTGAACGGTGACATAGTAATTTGTGCCTGCAAACGCAGAATCTGAGCCAACAAGGAAGCTGTTTCTGTAGCCTTTCTCTGCCAAGATATCGCCAAGAGTTGTGAGCCCGTTCAAAAACGATCCCTTCTTACTTTGCGAGTAGAAGGTCTCAAGGGATAGATGAACCCCTGATGTCGTACCGAGCAGAGCGCCCATCGTACAGCCTGTTCCTGTAACGCTGTGAAAGCCTCCCAGCCCCTCGCCGTCCGAAAAAGAGACGTTTTCTTTTGCCATAGCAGTAAGATACGGAATGTAATTGACTCCGTTCTGAGCACCGCCTTCTTCCTTTGACGCATATGTAGTCTCGATGCTTTCAAGGTAAATGTAGATCAAGTTGTGCGCATTGCCGTCGTGATCGGTGATGGCGACACTCTTTGGATCAATATACTTTTCCTTATAGATCAAGGTTTTTTCACCGCAGTGAGCGAGAAACTCCGGAATGTGCAGTACGATGAAGGCAAAGATCAATGAAAAAATGAAGGAAGTCAAAACTGTTACTGCGCCGATCCTTCGCAATAGCAAATGAATCGCTTTGCCGCTCCGTGTAAAAAAAACGAAAAGTGCATATGGAATAAGAGCAAGCCCTCCCGGTAACACGCTGACTGAGAGGATGTCTAATACCGTTTCTTTACCTGTTCCTGCCATTGGTGCAAGAAGGGTAAACAGAAATTCATTGAATCCGATATAAAAAGTATTTTTGTACCAAATTGATGAAGAGAAGATGCCTACTGCCAAAAAAAATAAAAAACCGAAAAGTATGATACGGAAGATATGTTTATTCTTTTTTCGTGGGGGGGTGATATCATCTTTTGGCGAAAGAGACGGATCTGCGCTTTTATTTAATGATTCGGTTTTCATTATTTATAATCCTGTTCTGAATGGGTATGTTATATACCTTTATTTTACAGATGGGAATTTTCATGCCGTATTGTGCTAAAAACAGTATCTGAAAGCGTTGTTTTTCAATCTTTTATTTAACGTAGTCGAATTCGAAGCCGCAAACGTCAACAGTATCACCGTCTGCAATTCCCATAGACTCAAGACGCTTAAATACACCCGCATTTTTAAGGACCTTGTGGAAATACGCAAGAGATTCGCGGTCTTCAAAGTTTACAGAGGAAGTGACCTTTTCAAGCCAATCGCCTCCGAGGAACCAGATACCGTCCTCGCGCTCTACCTCAAATTCACGTTCTCCCGATTCTTCTTCAATTTCTTCAATCTCATCCGGCTCGTAGTATTTGCGTTCGGGAAGGGTGGAAAGAGTTTCAACTATTTTATAGAGGAGCTCGTTAACACCGCTTTTTGTAACCGCCGAAATGAAGAAGATGGGCACTCCGTTTTCTCCGGCCCAAGACTTGAGGCTTTCACGGTTTTCGTCGGGCACTCCCACGTCGCACTTGTTTGCGACGATTATCTGAGGACGTGCGGCAAGCTCCTCGCTCCAGCCCGCAAGCTCAAGATTTATCTTTTCTATATCGTCAACAGGGTCACGGCCCTCGGTGCCCGCCGCATCAACAACGTGCACGAGAAGTCGGCAACGGTCAACGTGTCTGAGAAAGTCATGCCCAAGTCCTGCTCCTTCGCTTGCCCCCTCGATAAGTCCGGGGATATCCGCCATAACGAATGCCGAAGAATCCACCTTTACGACTCCGAGAATGGGAGAAAGGGTAGTGAAGTGGTAATTTGCGATTTTAGGCTTTGCTGCAGAAACCATTGAGAGAAGGGTGGATTTTCCGACGTTGGGGAATCCGATGAGTCCTACGTCTGCAAGCATCTTGAGCTCAAGTATAACTCTGCGCTCTTCGCCTGTTGTACCCCCTTTGGCAAATCTCGGTATCTGACGGGTAGGTGTGGCAAAATGAACGTTCCCGAAGCCTCCGCGTCCGCCCTTTGCGGCAACGTATCTTCCGTCCTCCCCCATATCGAAAAGCAGTTTTCCGCTATCGGCATCCCTTATGAGGGTTCCTTGGGGCACCTTGATTATAAGATCCTCAGCAGTCTTTCCGTGAAATTTTTCGGGCTTGCCGTCCTCACCATTTTTTGCTACGAATTTATGCTTGTAACGGAAGGGGAGAAGGGTGTTTTCGCCTGTGTCTACCTCAAATATAACGTTTCCGCCGTGTCCGCCGTCACCTCCCGACGGGCCGCCTTCGGCAACGTATTTTTCACGGTGAAATGCAACGCAACCGTTACCTCCGTTGCCTGCCTTGATATATATTTCCGTCTTATCAATAAACATAAGATCCCTCCGTTTCTTCTTTAAAAAAAGGGGTTGTCTCAGAAACCTGAAACAACCCTCAAAAATGTGGCGTGGTTAGCGAACGCTGACTTTCTTTCTTCCACCGGCCATAGGCTCAAACTTAACGATACCGTCTGCTACTGCAAACAGAGTGTCATCAGAGCCGCGTCTTACGTTTTCACCGGGATGGATCTTTGTTCCTCTCTGACGAACAAGGATGTTGCCCGCAACGCAATGCTGACCGTCAGCCTTCTTTGCACCAAGTCTCTTAGATTCGGAATCACGTCCGTTCTTAGTAGAACCGACACCTTTTTTGTGTGCAAAAAATTGCAAACTGATTCTAATCATAATTCTTTAGTTCCTTTCGTGGTATTTTTGTGTACCTCAATGTACAAATTTTTTGGATACTGTTCGGATAGATCTTCAAGCTGTAATACAAAACCCTTCAAAACGCCGTCAACAGCTTCGCTGCTTTGAACGGGACATGAAAGAACATCAAGCGAAATGCTCGGTTCCTTTTCATTCTGTGTGAAATCAACCTTACACTCGAACACGTCGGTGAGAGTGTTGATAACAAGAAGTGTCATACCGCTTATTGCCGCACACAAAACGTCTGCGCCTTCAAACGAAATACCTGCATGTCCTATTATTTTGAATCCCGTGAAACGGGAATCGGCCTTGTAAAAGTGAGCTTTTGTCATGCCTTTACGATCTTCTCAATCTGTACCTTGGTGTAAGGCTGTCTATGACCGATCTTCTTCTTCTCGCCCTTTTTGGGTTTGTACTTGAAGACTTCGACCTTCTTGCCTTTGCCGTTCTTGATAACGGTTGCCTTAACGGAAGAACCGTTTACAAGGGGAGTGCCGGCAACAAATGATTCTCCATCGGAAAGAGCTAAAACTTCGTCGAAAATAACCTCGGCGCCGTCTTCAGCATTAAGCTTCTCAATGAAAAGGATATCGCCTTCCTGAACCTTGTACTGCTTTCCGCCTGTTTTGATAACTGCAAACACGAAAAGCACCTCACTTTCTTTTATGACTCGCTACGGCAGGTAACCCGAAGGTGTTTAAAAACCCACAATATGCGGCATATTATTCTAACACCAAAATAAAGTTTTGTCAATAGTTTTTTAGTTTATTTTAAAAGTTTCGCGTGCTTTTACAAAAATATCCTTAAAGTCATCATAGGAGTGGGTGGTTGCATTGCACATGATTATATAAGCCGTGCCGTCTATCACAACAAAAGATTGGTCGATAACAATGTCAAAGGTACCCGCAGAATAGGAAAAGACAACGTTTGCACCGTCATACTCTCCAACCTTAAGCTCGGTTACGGGGGAAAGTATCTCGAAATCGGTAAAGGTTATCTCAAGCGCATTCACGTTGCTTTCAACGTATGTCTTGAGCGTTCCGTCCTTCGGAAGCTTTTCTGCAGTGACCGAAATACTCTCCGCAAAGCTGTCCTTTGTGCCTTCAAGAAGCGACATATAGTGTCTTACTTCGGTACCATAGTAGCTTGAGGATGATTCGACCCATTTTTCCGGCACTTCGATGGATATATTAAGTGAGTCTTTTTCCAAAGTTTCAATATCTATGTGATCTGCCATCGTTCCACCTTTGCTCTCTTCCTCTGAGCATGAGGAAAAAACAAGGATAAGCGACAGCACAAGAAATGCCAGAATCGTCTTTTTCATTACAGTCTCCTGTTATTTTTTTGAGTTTTCTATAAACTTCCATGCCGTGCGGCACATATCTTCAACGTCACGCAGGGCTTTCCATCCGAGCTCGCGTTCTGCCTTGGATGGGTCAGCAAAATATTCGGGAATGTCACCGGGGCGTCTGTCGGTGATAACGTAGGGTATCTTTATTCCGTTGACCTTTTCAAAAGCCTCGACTATCTCAAGAACACTGTAGCCCTTGCCTGTGCCAAGATTATAGGTGTGTATACCGGGAGAGGTCATTTTTTCAAGTGCAGCGATGTGACCGAGCGCAAGATCGACAACGTGGATATAGTCACGCACTCCCGTGCCGTCTCTTGTGGGATAATCGTTGCCAAATACGTTGAGTCTTTCAAGGTCACCGGATGCTACTCTTGCAATGTAGGGCATAAGGTTATTCGGAATTCCGTTCGGGTCATCTCCGAGAAGTCCCGAATCATGAGAGCCGATGGGGTTGAAATATCTGAGAAGGGTTATATTCCACTTGTTGTTCCAGCGGTAAAGATCTCGGTAAAGGTTTTCGATAAGAAGCTTACTTTCGCCGTAAGGGTTCGAGGTGTGGAGAGGAAAGTCTTCGGTTATCGGAACGCTCTTTGGTTCGCCGTAAACGGTTGCGGAGGAAGAGAAAATTATATTATAGCATCCGTGACGCTCTGCAACGTCGGCTGTTGCCATTGCAGAGGCAATGTTGTTATAGTAATATAGTGCGGGCATTGTACATGACTCGCCAACCGCCTTAAGTCCCGCAAAGTGAATTACGGCATCTATCTTGTTTTCGTCAAATATTTTTTCAACGTTTTCGCGAATTGCAACATCAAGCTCGTAGAACTTCGGTCTTGTTCCTGTTATTTTTTCTATTTTATCAAGGACCGAGATGTCGGAATTGTAAAGATTGTCAACGAGTACTGTGTCATAGCCTTTATTTATGAGTTCAACAACCGTGTGTGAGCCTATGTAACCGGTTGCTCCTGTGATAAGTATAGCCATAAGTAGTCCTTTCTGCAAATTGTGGGAAATATTCTCCATATATTTTAATACAACTTTAGAAAATTGTCAATGGTAGATTTTAAAAAGTGTTTGAACGTTCCTCGCATGGCTCTTCATTTATCCGATATTGGTGTACTTTTGAAAATATGCAAAATTTCGCGTAAATGCCTGCAATTTCACAAAAACAAAAAGGACAACCAAACGGTTGTCCTTTGAGTGTTGACAAAAGTTTTTCTTTATTTAACTTCAACAGTAGCGCCAGCAGCGGTAAGAGCAGCCTTGATCTCTTCAGCCTGAGCCTTGTCAACGCCTGTCTTAACGGGCTTGGGAGCGGTATCAACGAGCTCCTTAGCTTCCTTAAGACCGAGACCAGTGATCTCACGAACTACCTTGATAACGCCGAGCTTGCTGTCGCCTGCTGCAGCGAGGATTACGTCGTACTCAGACTTCTCTTCAGCTGCGGGAGCTGCGCCGTCAGCGGGAGCTGCTGCAACTGCAACGGGAGCTGCGGATACGCCGAACTCTTCCTCAAGAGCCTTAACGAGATCTGCGAGTTCAAGAATAGTAAGTGCTTTAATTTCTTCAAGAATGTTGGTTGTCTTTTCTGTAGCCATTTTCATGTACCTCCGAAAATAATTAATTTGTTGCGTGTATTACGCTGTAGTGTGCAAAATAATAAATAAAAATTACTCTGCGGGAGTTTCTGCGGGTGCTTCCTCTGCGCCGCCGTTCTCCTTGTCGATCTTGCCCTGCAATACATAAGCAAGTCCATAGAGGGGGCTCTGGATGCTTCCGAGAAGCTTTGCAATAAGACCTTCCTTGGAAGGAATGCTTGCGAGGTCTTCTACACCTGCGGCGTCAATAGCAGCGCCGTCGATGTAACCTGCTTTGATAGTGTAGTCTGCGTGTTCCTTAGCAAACTTGGAAAGGATTTTAGCAGGAGCGATGGGGTCGTCAGAGTATGCGATAGCGGTCATACCTTCAAGGTGTGCCTTGAGTTCGGGATAACCAACTTCATCAAATACATAACGAAGCTGAGTGTTCTTAACTACCTTATAAGAAACGCCTGCACGGGTAAGCTCTTTTCTGAGAGCTGTATCGTCTTCAACGGTTGTCTTGGAGTAGTCAACGAGAACGCCTGCTGCACTTGCCTTTACCTTTTCGGAAAGATCAGCAACTGCCGCCTTTTTTCCTGCAAGTATCTTTTCACTTGCCATTCGTGATTCACCTCCGGGTAAAAATAAAATAAAGAAAGCCCTTTCGCCGTATCCGACAAAAGAGCATAAATCCACAATTAAATTTCTGCGCTTTCCTCGGCAGGCGAATATTATGACGGTTTTCCGTCACCTGCTGTCTTTGGTCAACGTGAGTATTATAACGGGTGAAGGGGTGTTTGTCAAGTGTTTTTTGAAAAAAATTTAAAAAATAGCAAAAATCCCCCTTGTGTGATTGACAGTGAATGCCAAAAGGTGTATAATATAATGAAGTATTGTAACAGGAGGAGTAAGTCGTGAGGATATTAAGAGGCTCAAAAGCGCGTATTTCCGATATGAAGGCACTCTGGCTTGAGGCGTTTCCCGCGGATACAGAGTTCGTCAACGTTTTTTTTGATAAGTTTTATCGTCCCTCAAAGACTCTTCTGCGTTATGACGGCAACACTCTTGTCGCAATGCTTTTTTGGATGGACGTAAAGCTTAAATATCGCCGACGTGTTTATAAGGGTGCATATCTTTACGGTGTTGCAACAAAGCTTACCGAACGTAATGCGGGACATTTTTCGGTTCTTCACGAGGAGCTTGCGGAAAAGCTTGAAACCCGCAAGTACAAGTTTGTGCTTGCCATTCCCGAGACTGAGGGACTCTTTTCCCTTTACCGCAAGTTCGGATATACTTCCCCGTTCAGAAAGACCGAATACCTTATGTCGAGTCTTGACCTTGACGAGATATCATCGGAGGAGGCTTGGGAAAGGCGTCTAGCTGCGTATAAGCGAAGCAAGAAGGGAGCATTCCTCCTTGAAAGCCGCGAAATGTTTCTTGAAAGCACTGCTGAGCATCGGTTCTTCGGTTTTGAAAACGGTTATTTTGCTTTTGCTAAAAAGAACGGAAGGTACATTATGTACGACGTGTGCGACCCCGACGGAAACGCTCCTTCGTTTGAGCTTGTTCATTACGAAAGAAGTGCCGTGCTCCTTGACCTCGGAATAGGACTTGATTCGGAATTCGGCGAGCGTGAAAAACCTGTTTTAAACTATCTTATGAACTGAGGACGCAATGAAGGATTTTTTAAAAGAACTAAACGAAAAATACAAATACAAGACAGAACTGCATTTCCACACATCGGGCGTATCGGGCTGTTCAAGCGTTGCTCCCGAGATAGCTGTCAGACAGTTTGCCGAGGCGGATTATTCGACACTTGTTATAACGAATCACTTCGACTTTGGAGTTATCAATGATGACGCTGAACTGAAGGACGTAATCGACCTTCACGAGCGAGAGTTTGAGATAGCAAGGAGCGAAGGCGAAAAGCACGGAGTTACCGTTATATTCGCTTCCGAGCTCAGATTCCCGGGTGACATCAACGATTTCCTTTTTTACGGACCGGATGCGGATTTTTACAGGACGTTTGAGATAAATAAGACGAGAAGTCTTAAGGATTTTGTAAATAATTACAAGACTGAAAATTCTCTTATATATCAGGCGCATCCATTCCGAAACGGAATAACCCTTGCCCCTTGTGGGCTTCTTGACGGAATAGAGGTATATAATCTTAATATAAGACACAATTCAAGAGTAGGCGTGGCGGCACGATATGCAGAGGAAAAACATCTTCTCGCCATTTGCGGCAGTGACTACCACCATGCAGATGACGGACAGCTTTGCGCACTCTTGACCGAAAACCCTATAAGGACAGGCGACGAGCTCGTCGATGTGCTTCGCAAAAAGTGTGTATGGAAGATGGGCTGTTCAACATTGATAATGTAAGAGAGGTAAAAATTATGATATATTTATTTTTGGCAGAAGGCTTTGAAGAAATAGAGGCTATAACTCCTCTTGATATACTCCGCCGTGCAGGAGCCGATATCAAGACGGTTTCGGTAAAGGGCGACGGACTGCGCGTTGAGGGAGCTCACGGAATAAGCGTTATGGCAGATATGGATATTGCAGAGGTCGATGCTGATGCGGCTGATATGATAATTCTTCCGGGAGGGGCAAAGGGCACCGAAAATCTTAAGGCGAGTGAAGCGCTTCGTGATATCATTCTTTCGGTGAATGAGCGCGGCGGATATATTGCCGCAATATGCGCGGCACCTACAGTGCTCGGAGAAATGGGTCTTCTCACAAAGCGCCGTGCCACATGCTACCCGAGTCTTGCGGGTGAACTTATTGAAAAAGGCGTAAAATACAAGAACGACAAGGTGGTATTTGACGGCAACTTCATAACCTCCGAGGGGGCGGGCACAGCCGCTGATTTCGGATTTGCGCTCATGGATAAACTGTTTTCAAGACAGGATACAGACAGACTCAGACTTGCTATGGTTTACTGAAATGACAAAAAAGGTTTCTTTGAGAGATGAAAAGAACGCCTTGAGGCGTACTTTTTCTTCCCGTCGTGCGGCAATAGAGGACACTTATCACAGGGAAGCGTCCGAGAAGATAGCGGATATTTTCTTTGAAAGCGAAATTTACAAAAACGCCGAGACAGTGCTTTTATATCTTTCCATTAACCGCGAGGTAAGAACGCGTGCGATGGTTGACAGAATACTTTCGGACGGTAAGCGTCTTGCACTTCCCGTTTGCTTCGATAACGGTCATATGACGTTTAGGTATATTACGGATAAAAATCAGCTTGTAAAGGGAAAATTTTCTGCTCCCGAGCCGTGTGAGAAATGTGAGGAATATAAAGGTAATACTCCGACAGTGTGTGTTATCCCCGCACTTGCATTCGACAGACACGGGTATAGGCTCGGGTACGGCAAGGGATACTATGACAGATATCTTTCAAGGTTTAATACCGTGAGGATCGGTTTTTCCTTTGAAGAGCTTTTTGTGGAAGAGCTTCCTCACGGAAGATACGATGCCGCTTGCGATGCAGTCATTACCGAGAAGGGAGTGTATTATACGGGTGAAAAAGAATAACGCAATATTTACAGCTCCGATATACGTCACCGTTGTTATGATACTTCTCGGAACCTCGGGAAAGCTTCTTGAAATAACCGCCGAGCGCGGAAGCGACGACCTGTTTTTTACCGCAATGATACTTGAGCTTTTCGTTTATATGATACCTGCCGCATTTTACTGCAAAATACGCGGTATGGATATGATAAAGTCAACAGGTGCTCGTTTTATGTCTCTCTCGGACCTTCCGTTTGTAATATCGGCATTTTTCCTTTACGTTCTGGGAATGATATTTTTCATGTATTTCGGGTCGGTGCCGTCAAATGCATCCGAGATAAACCTTACGGTTCAGACGATTCCCGAAACCGAAAGCCTCTTTGTTATACTTTGCTATATTATCATTCCCGCACTTGCTGAGGAAATGCTCTTCCGTTCAGTGTTGCTCAGTGAATATTCTTCCTGCCGCGGTATATGGGCAATAGCTATAAGCTCAGTGTTTTTTGCAATGCTTCATTTTTCAATTTCCGCTTTCCCGTCATATTTTTGGGGCGGATTTGTGTTCGGACTTATAACCTACGTTACACGTTCCGCGATACCTGCGGTAGTGATTCATATGTTTTCGAATTTTGCCACCATTAACTTTTCCGATTTCATCAACGGATTTCTTGACAGCGTGGAAAACTCGGTGGTGCTTATGTTCCTTCTTTCAACCGCATTTTTGATAGCTCTCTATTTTACCGTCTCTTGCTTGCAGTCCATCTACGAAAGAAAGGCATGGGAATATGATGAGGGAACACTCGAAGGAAGTCGCGCTGATGCGGTAAAAAGACTTGCTAAGGCCGGCAAGGTGGACAAGGATGCCAAAAACGAGTCTGTTGATAAAAAGGTCGGTGTATGGGAAGCATTTTTGTCTCCCACGATACTTTTGACAGTGGCAGTATTCGTGTTTATAACGCTTGAAATGATTTAAGGAGAAGCGATGAATAACAATACAGAAAAGAAAAACGGTGAAAAGGACGTACAGATATACGGCGGCGAGAAGCGTCCGTTTCGTGCTCGTCGCAACGTTAATAATGCAGAAGAGATTCAGACTCACCCTGTAATTGAGGACGAGGGCAAGACACGTGTCGACATGCCTACTGTTACGGATGAGATCATTTCTTCCGAACCACGAAAAATTGAGTCTGACCTTGAGCCCGAGAAGAAAGAGCCTGTAAAGGTAGCTGCGCTTGAAGAAGAGGAGGAAAAGGATTCCTCTGACAAGCGTCACGCACTTTCCGCACTGTGGAAATCCGTGGCGTATATAGTGTTTGTCGTTTGTGCTTCAATTATAATTTCCTATATAGGAATTACCGTTGCAAATGACGTTTTTGCCTTTGTCAAGGATGGCAAAGAGGTAACGATAACGGTAACAGAGCAAACAACCTTCCGCCAGCTTGCAAGTGAGCTTGAAAAAAAGGGGGTAATTGACTATCCTTTTGTTTTTAGAATATACAATAGCTTTAAAAACCGCGGAAGCAACAATGAGCAGGAGCTTGAGCCGGGCGAATATACCATTCTTGCAAACCTTAATTATGATGAGATAATCTATACCTTCTCCAAGAAAGCACCTCCCAGAGAGATAGTTCGCATAACCTTCCCCGAGGGTCTTTCGGCAGACGAGATGATAGATATCTTTGTTGAAAACGGGGTGGGCACAAAGGAGGGCTTCAGGGAAGCGATATCCTCCTCTCTCTTATATGATATGGACTATCCTTTCTTAAAGCAGCTTCAGGAGACAGAAAAAGCAGGTGGCTTTAAGGACGGAAGAATTTATGTGCTTGAAGGATACCTCTATCCCGACACCTACGATTTTTATACCGATTCACCCGAGACTGATATTATAGCAAAGCTACTTTCCACCTTCAACAGAAGGTTCGAGGAGGCTTATTATGAGCGATGCGACGAGCTTGGCATGAAGGTTGATGATATAGTAAATATTGCCGCTATTGTTCAGATGGAGACGAAATATGATTCCGAGTATGAAACTGTATCTTCTCTCTATCATAACCGCTTGAATAATTCGGGTGCATTTCCAAGACTCCAGTGCGACTCGACTTACCTTTATATCTATCCCGAGCGCCGAGCTGAATTGACACTTGATGAAATGAAGGCATCAGACAGTCCCTACAGCACCTATTCTCACGACGGACTTCCGCCTTCTGCAATCTGTTCCCCGTCTCTAAATGCGATGATAGCCGCGCTGTATCCGAGCTCTATAGATAACAGCGGTGTCAAGCATACCTATTATTATATGTGCGCTCGTCCTAACGGATATCATTATTTTGCAAAGACCGAATACGAGCATCTCAAGAACGTTGAGCGTGCAAAATTGGAGGCTGAATAATGGTTGAGATAACACTTTTGTGTCTATGTCTTGCGGTTTTGATTGTATGCGCTGTTATTCTTGCCGTGCTTCTCAAAAGAAAAAACGGTAATGACACTTCAAAGGTCGAGGACGAGATAAGGCTGTCGCGAATGGAGATTCAGTCTACCGTGCAGACCGTGAACGAATCTCTTTCTCGCACGTTGGCGGGGGCACAGAAGGATTTTGCCGAGGCGCAGGGAAAAAGAATAACCGAAATGAGCGCTTCCGTAGGAGAAAAGCAGACAGAGCTGCGTGCTACTCTGTCTGAGTCACTCAAGCTCTCGCAGGAGAACACAAGAGTTCAAAACGAGCTTTTTGACCGAAGGATGACAGAGCTTCGTGAAACCATAGACCGCCGACTTGCATCTCTTGAGGAGAA
This sequence comes from Eubacteriales bacterium, assembly GCA_045660745.1. Lineage (GTDB taxonomy): Bacteria > Bacillota > Clostridia > Oscillospirales > SIG627 > RGIG6353. Next base: position 7,017 of record JAZREJ010000022.1, on the reverse strand, counting down.
GAACGATAAGAAGCTTGCCGAAATGAAGCAGGTAGTTGATGAAAAATTGCAGACCACTCTTGAGGAGAGGATAAGCAGAAGCTTTAAGGAGGTTTCCGAGAGGCTTGAGCAGGTTTACCGAGGTCTTGGCGAGATGCAGACACTCGCGGTGGGCGTTGGTGACCTTAAAAAGGTTCTTTCAAACGTCAAGACAAGAGGAATACTCGGCGAGATACAGCTTGGTGCAATACTCGAACAGATGCTGTCTCCCGAGCAGTTTGAAAGAAACGTGGTTACAGTCAAGGGAACTTCTAATCCGGTTGAATATGCAGTAAAGCTTCCCGGTGCGACCGACGGGGAAAGAGTACTTCTTCCGATAGACTCCAAATTTCCCGCAGATGCTTACGCCAAGCTTTGCGACGCTTATGACAGCGCTAACACAGATGAGATAAGTGTGGCGCAGGGTGAGCTTGTGCAGAGAATAAAGAGCTTTGCAAAGGATATACATACGAAATATATTGCACCGCCCGACACTACCGATTTTGCTATAATGTTCTTGCCTACAGAGGGGCTTTACGCAGAAGTTGTCAGAATGGGACTTGTTGAGACGCTTCAAGCTGAATGGCGCATAACTGTTGCGGGTCCCACTACTATGGCAGCTCTTCTCAACAGCTTACAGATGGGCTTTCGCACTCTTGCCATACAAAAAAGATCGGGAGAAGTGTGGAAGGTTCTGGGAGAAGTTAAGAGCGAATTTACAAAATTTGAGGACGTGCTTCTTTCTACACAAAAGAAGCTTGATATGGCTTACCGAGACCTCGATAAGCTTGTAACCACCCGTACTCGCGCTATAAGGCGTAAGCTTCGCGACGTTGAAGCACTTCCCGACGGGGGAGAAGAAGTGGAATATCTGCCCGAAGCGGAGGAAGAAGAATGATAAGAAAGATAAACGAATCCGACAGAGATATATGGCTTGAGCTTACGGGAGAGTTTTATTCAAGTTCCGCTGTTGATCACACAATTCCCGAGGAGTACAGACTCACTACCTTCAGAGAGCTTGTAAAGGGCAGCCCATATGCCGATGCCGTTATCATTGAATGTGACGGGGAGATTGCGGGATATGCACTTTTTGCCATAACCTTTTCTCAGGAGGCAGGCGGTATCGCCGTGTGGATTGAAGAGGCTTACATAAGAGAGGCGTTCCGCTCAAGAGGACTCGGACGCGAAATGTTTGGATACGTTGAAAGAGAATATCCGTTTGCCGCACGCTTCCGACTCGAGGTGGAGGACGACAATACGCGCGCAATAGAGCTGTACACAAAGCTCGGATACAAAAATCTTCCTTACTCTCAGATGATAAAGGACGTACTGTGACAGATCATACCTTTTCTGTGCCAATTTTTTCACTTAACGAAAAAACTCCTTGTAAATGATTTTCTTTATGATAGGATTTTTAAAAAGCAAGCAAGGAGGAAAACATGAAAAAGATTATTTGTGCTTTTTTGGCAATTATTATGACCCTCAGTGCCTCATCGTTGCTTTTCTCTTGTTCGGGCTCAGGTGACGAAAAAAAAGACGGCTCATATGAGGGGAAGGTTTATGAAGAAGATTCAATCTTCTATGAGAGAAGCCTTATCTCCGATGATCTTCCTGATGTGGATTACGGCGGACGACCTTTGTTCGAACCGCTTGCTTTGCAAGCTCTGCCTCGTCTTTCTTTCATCAGACCTTCGACTCCTTCTTCTAAAAATACGCGTTCCCACCTTTGTACTTGTTTTTGATAATTGTGTTCTTGACCTCCGGTTATATCCCAATACTTTCGCACTGTTTCGTTATATCCAAGTTGGTGTTCTCGCATATCCCTTATAACACCTATTTTGAATTCTGACGAGTACTTTTTCTGCTTTTTTGAAAAATATGCACCTCCAAAAGTGTCTAACTTTTGGGGTGCATATCATTTTGTTGTGTATCGCATTGATCAAAAAACACGCCTTTTATGCTCGTTAATTTGTATCAATAATTTACCGAATTTCGCCCCGATTTTGTTAAAAATGCTAAAAAAGTTCTAGAAAATGTTGTTTTGCGATGTTATAATCAATGTAGAAATTACAAAACGGAGGAAAAAGTGAGATGAAAAGAATCTTTTCTTTGATGCTGGCAATTTTTATGCTTATTTCTGCGTGTGCTCTTTTGTTTTCTTGCGGAGGAGGAGGCGAAGAAGGGGCAAACGGCGGTGAATATGAGCAAAAGAAATATGAAGAGGACTCTATCTATTACGAAAGAAGCCTTATATCCGACGATCTTGAGACCGAGGACTTCGGCGGACGCGAGTTCAGAATTGTTACTCACCAGCCCGGCGAATTTGATATTCCCGAGGAGGAACGCAATCAAGGTAATCTTATAAAGGACGCAATGTTTGCCCGTAATGAGCTTGTCGAAAAGCGCTTTAACGTGAATCTTACTCTTGCATATACGGGTACTTATGCTGAGTGCTCAACATACGTTTCAAAGACCGTTCTTGCAGGCTCGGATGAGTTTGACCTCCTCATGGGCATGGCGATAGACACAGGAAGCCTTGTTCTTAAAAAACTCTTTTTGAATTGGTACGACATCGAAAACGTAAACTTTGATAAGCCCTGGTGGGCGGAGTCTAACAAGAACGAGCTGACCGTTGACGGAAAGTGTCCGCTTGCAATATCCGACTTTAACTTTACCGCAATTTCGTCAACCTATTGCTATGCGTTCAATAAGAACCTTGCCGCATCCTATGAGATGGGAAATCTTTACGAGATAGCGCTTGAGGGCAAGTGGACCTTCGATAAGCTTCTTGAGCTTGTAAAGGGTGTTTACGTTGATGACGGTAACGACGTTCGCGACGCCAATGACTTTTACGGAATGGCGCATTCGAACGGCTCGCAGCTTAACACATATCTGTGGTCTTTTGATAATCCCGTATGCGTTAAGGACGAAGAAGGACTTCCTCAGATAGCTATCAAGACCGACAAGATAAACAATATCGTAAACGACGTGTATGATCTCATTCACAGCACCGGCGGTGTTTACTTTGAGGCAGATGCGGCATCGGGCTCGAACTATGCTTCTCAGATGTTCCTTGCCAAGAAGGCAATTTTCGTTCCCACTTCACTCGGATCCTTCTCATCTCAGAGCTTCCGTGACTTTAAGGATGACTACGGGGTTCTTCCTTATCCCAAGTATGACGAAAATCAGCAGAGATATCTAACCATGGCTGACGGCTTCCATACTGTGCTTGCAGTACCCAAGACCGTTAAGGATACAGCATTTGTCGGAAAGATAGTTGAGGCGCTCTCCGCTGAAACCTACAAGAACGTTGTTCCCACCTTCTACGAGATAGCACTTAAAACAAGATATCTCCGCGACAGTGAATCAAAAGAGGTTCTCGATATCATTATCGACGGACGTACCTTTGACTTCGGTTATATCTATGACGGATGGAAGGGCTTTGCATTCACTCTTCAGAGAATGGTTTCCGCCGGAAACAACAATTTTGAGTCTGTTTACAGCAGTACATATACCAGTGCACGTAACAGAATAAAATCCATTTATAAAGCTTTTGCAAAAATATAACTTATAAAACAAAGGGGCTGTAAAAAACTCTGTTTGAGTTTTTTACAGCCCCTGAATTGTAGGAGATTGGAAAAGCTTGCGAATGGACAAACCGAAGCCCGTCGGCGTACATTCGTACGGCAGAGGCGAGGTTTGTTCAGAGTCAAAAAACATATGTTTTTTGAGAAAAACTCATTTTTGAGTTTTTTACCTTGAACATTATCCGTTTAAACACTTAAAACTCTATTTGTTTGTGTTTTTTGACGGTCTGGATTTTTTTACATCTCCTTTTGTTGCTTTATATCAAAAAAATACATATTATTAGGTATAAATTATGTAAATTTGTTAAAATTCTTCTTGAAAATGATGTCTTGTGATGATATACTATTGTCAACAATAAAAAAGGAGAGTATACATATGAAAAAAATTACGGCATTGATACTTGCACTGCTCATGCTCGTTTCCTCTGCGGCGCTTCTTTTTTCCTGCGGAAGCGGTGATAAAGATAGCGAAAAGAACGGAGACTACGAAGAAAAGAAATACGAAGAGGATTCTATCTTCTATGAGAGAAGCCTTATATCCGATGACCTTGTGACCGAGGATTTCGGCGGACGTGAGTTCAGAATAGTTACTCACTATCCTTCGGAATTTGATATCCCCGAGGAAGAGCGTAATCAGGGCGACCTTATGAAGGACGCAAAGTTTGCCCGTAATGAGGCTGTTGAAAATCGTTTCAATATAAATATTACTCTTGCATATACAGGTACCTATGCCGAGTGTTCGGACTATGTTTCCAAGACCGTTCTTGCAGGAAGTGACGAATTTGACCTTCTCATGGGTATGGCTATAGATACAGGAAAGCTTGTAACAAAGAAGCTCTTCCTTAACTGGTATGACATTGAGAACGTTAACTTTGACAAGCCCTGGTGGGCGGCATCAAATAAGGATGAGTTGACCGTTAGCGGGAAAATGCCACTTGCTGTTTCCGACTTTAATTTCTCTTCTATCGCATCAACATTTTGTTATGCATTCAATAAGAACCTTGCCGCATCCTATGAGATGGGTAACCTTTACGAGCTGGCGCTTAACGGCAAGTGGACCTTTGACAAGGTGCTTGAGCTTGTAAAGGGCCTTTATACCGATGACGGTAACGATAAGCGCGATATGAACGACTTTTACGGAATGGCTCATTCCAACGGCTCTTCGGTAAATACATATCTTTGGTCTTTTGATAATCCCGTATGTGTTAAGGACGAAGAGGGAGTTCCTCAGATTGCTATCAAGACAGATAAGATAAATAATATAGTAAATGATATCTATGACCTCATCTATAATACCGGCGGTGTTTACTATGATGCAGACGCTGTTTCGGGTACTTCCTACCCCGGTGAGATGTTCCTTGGAAAGAAATGTATTTTTGTTCCTACTCAGTTAGGATCTTTTACAACTGAAGGCTACAGAAACTTCGATAACGATTACGGAATTCTTCCTTATCCCAAGTACGATGAGAATCAGCAGGAATACCATACCATGGCTGACGGATATCACACAGTTCTTGCAGTACCCAAGACTGTTAAGGATACAGCATATATAGGAAAGATAGTTGAGGCGCTCTCCGCCGAGACCTACAAGACCGTTGTTCCCACCTTCTACGAGATAGCACTCAAGACAAGATATCTTCGTGACTCCGAGTCGAAAGACGTTCTTGATATTATAGTTAAGGGACGCGTATTTGACTTCGGTTATATCTACGATGGCTGGCAGGGCTTCTCCTTCACACTTCAGCAGATGATAGCAGGAAACAATAACAACTTTGAATCTATTTATAAGAAAAAGCTGTCAGGAGCACGTTATCAGTACAAATCAATAGTTAAGGCTTTTGCAAAGATATAATTTTAACGCCCCCGAATTTCGGGGGCGTTTTTTTGAAGAAAGAGCGAACAAAATTATGGCATGCTCTAAATGTCATGTGCAAATAATTATAGCGGAACGGCATTTGCGCCGTCCCGCTATTTGGTTCTGGTTCTACAGATTTAGTATTTTAATATTTAAGCTTGATCTCGTGACCCTTCTTAGCGGATTCATAGATACCCGCAAGCATTGCTTCAAGCTGTACAGCCTGCTCGATATCGGAGCTGGGCTTTTTGCCGGTCTTTACGCAGTCAATGAAATGAGCAATTTCATGCTCAAAGAAGTTTCCGTCAAAGTCTCCCTCGGGAACCTCTTCTGCGATGTTCATTCCGTCACCCTTGAATATCTTGAACGGGTCAAGAGTAGCACCGGCCTTATCGCCTACGATAGTAGTTGCGTTTTCGATAGGACCGTTGAAGGACCAGGAGGTGTCGAAGTAAAGAGTAGCACCGTTCTCAAAACGGAAGAATCCGCAAGCAGAGTCTTCTGTATCGAACTTGTAACCTTTAACCGTGGTACCTGCCCATGCGTTTTCCTTATCCTTTTCGGATGCAGAGGGACGATAGTCACCGATTCTGTAGGAGGCAGAAGCGGATACGCTTACAGGCTTGGGACAGCCCATTGCATACCATGCAAGGTCTATTCTGTGAACACCGATATCAATAACGGGACCGCCGCCACTGTACTTGGAGCAGGAGAACCAACCACCGGGAATACCTCTCTGACGAACGTAAGCGGTTCTGCCATAGAATACTTCACCGAGCTCACCGCGGTCTACCATTTCACGGATGTAAACAGCCTTCTTCTGATAACGAAGGGGAACTGCAAGCTGAAATATAACGTTGTTCTTAAGAACTGCCTCTCGCATTGCAAGGGCACTCTTGAGATTATGAGATGTGGGCTTCTCACAGATAACGTGCTTACCTGCATTAGCCGCCTCAATGGTAACGGGACCGTGAGCCGCGGGCCACGTACAAACGTCAACCATGTCAACGTCGCAATTCTCAAGCATTTCCTTTGTGCTCTTGTAATAATTCGGAACACCGTACTTTTCTGCACAAGCCTTTGCACGCTTGATGTCGATATCGACACAGGCAACAAGCTCTACGTCCTCGCGTTTCTTGTAAACAGGGAAATGGCAGTGGGAAATACTTCCGCAGCCAACAACAGCAACTTTAAGCTTTGACATTTTTTCATCCTCCGAAAATTTTGTCGTGTAATTTTGTAATTCCATTGTATATGGTTTAACTTACAATGTCAATATTAATTTAAGAAAAAATGTTAAATTTTCTTTTGCTAAACATAAAAAATAATCTTATAACCGCAGGCAAAATCTTTGAGAAACGGACATGCTTTTTGGAGAACAAAATAATCCATAGCAAGGCATTTTTTACCTCGCTCTAATAAATATCCACCCGCATAGCGGGTGGTATTTCATTTTCGGGCATAGCCCTAAACGCTACTGGCTACGCACAAGTGCGTTTTAGATTGGCCTGCCAGCCACGCAACTGTTACTTACTACCCATAAATGGGTCCTGCGGG
>JAZREJ010000021.1:0-62568 GCA_045660745.1 Eubacteriales bacterium | reverse complement strand
GAAGAATAAAACAAAAAATATTGCGGGCGACGTTTATTCCACCGATATCGTCTCCTTTACGCATTCAAGGACCTATACCGTTATTGTGTCCAAGGAGTTTTTAAAGAGCGACGACCGAGTTTTAATTATTGACGATTTTCTTGCTAACGGATGCGCAATGGAGGGACTTGTTGACATAGTGCGTCAGTCGGGTGCAACGCTTGTCGGATGCGGCTCGGTCATCGAAAAGGGCTTCCAGCGCGGAGGCGACCTTATAAGAAGCAAGGGAATACGTGTTGAATCTCTTGCCATTATTGACTCGATGTCCGACAATTCGGTGACATACCGTGACTAATAATTACAAATACTTATTTTTTGACCTCGACGGCACTATAACCGACCCGTTTGAGGGAATCACAGCTTGCGTTAAGTATGCGCTTGAGCAGTTTGGAATAAATGCCGAGCAAAAAGATCTTATAAGCTTTATAGGTCCTCCTCTCAAGGATGAGTTTATGAGACGCTTTGACATGACCGAGGCGGATGCCGAAGAGGCGGTGTGTTGGTATCGCAAAAGATACCCGACGCTCGGAATTTTTGAGTGCAGACTTTATGACGGTATAAGAGAGCTTCTTGAAAAGCTCTCGCGCGAGCACGTGCTCGTTCTTGCAACCTCAAAGCCTCTTGAATTTGCTTTGCAAATACTTGAGCATTTTGATATAAAAAAATACTTTACCTACACCGTTGGCGCAACGTTTGACGGCAGACTTTCCGAAAAGTCCGACGTGCTCGCAGAGGCGCTCCGTATTACGGGTGCCGTGCTTGAAGAATCGGTAATGATAGGCGACAGGCTGTTTGATACCGAGGCGGGACGCGAAAACGGAATTGCTTCAATCGGAGTTACCTACGGTTACGGAACTGCCGATGAGCATAAAAATGCTGTGTTTACAGCGGACAGTGTAAAGAGCCTTGCCGAGTTTTTCGGCGCGGAGGATTAAAATTATAAATGAAAAAAACTCTTTTGTGTATCATTTTTATTTCGTTACTTGTTTTTTTCTCTTGCTCCGAAAAAACGCCTTCTCAACAGATAAAGGATGAAGAAACTCCGACCGACGTTGTAGTGGAGCCTGTGGTGAATGAGTCTGTTATCACCCCCACACCCGACCTGACGGAGCCTGAGCCCATCCCCACCGTTGACGAGCCCCTTACCGAACGCTCGGCGCTGACGGGACTTCCCATAACCTCCGAGACGGCAAAAATAAGACCTACGGCAGTTGTTTTTAACAATCACAATAAAGCACTCCCGCAGGTAGGGATAGGAGAGGCTGACGTTGTTTGGGAATTCAACGTCGAAGGCGGTATAACAAGACTTCTTGCCATCTATTCGGATATTTCAAAGGTAGAAACGCTTGGTGCCATCCGAAGCGGAAGAGATTATTTCCTCGATGTTGCCCAGATGTACGGCGCGGTGCTTGTCCACGCAGGTGGAAGCGATTCCTTTTATGCCGAGGATAAGGCGCGCGACTTTGACAATATAGACGAAGTCAATATGCACACCATCCCCTCGGACACCTTTTGGAGAAATTCCGATAAGAGGTATTCCAGAGGCTACGAGCACTGTCTTGAAACAAGCGGTGAAAAGCTTATAAAGGCTTTCAAGTCTCAGGGATATAAAACCGAGTGCGACACCAATATCCCGATGTTTGAGTTTTCCGAGGAACGCTTTGTGCCGAACGGCAAAGCTGCCGAAATGATAACGGCAAAGCACAGCTCATACATAACGCCATGCTTTATATACAATGCCGAGGACGGCAAATATTATAAAGAAAGCTATAATGCACCTCATATAGATGAGGCAACGGGCGCTCAGCTTTCATTTGACAACCTTTTGATACTTTTTGCGCCTCAAAAGGTGGTTGATGAGTATTTAAGACTTGAAATAGACCTTCACGGCACAGGTGACGGTATACTTATCACAGCGGGCGGATGTGTCGATATCAAGTGGAAGATATCCGACGGTAAGCTCGGTATTGAACAGCTCGACAAAACGCCCGCACCTCTCAATGTCGGAAAGACACATATAACCGTTTTTAGCGCTTCGTATAAGAACGGTATCATCATAGAATAAGGAGACACTATGCAGAAATTCGCAACACTGTTTTCAAAGGTATTATCGCAAAAAATATCGGAGGTCTATTCTGTAGACCTTTCCCCCGAGGAAGTTTCCGCAATGCTTGAATATCCGCCCGACCCTAAGATGGGCGACGTTGCGCTTCCTTGCTTTAAGCTTTCAAAGGCCCTTCGTACATCTCCCGTAAAGATTGCATCGGATATTGCAAACGGACTTGAATTTGAGTATGCTTCAAGAATCGAAGCCGTTTCGGGTTATCTCAATGCGTTTATTTCCGATTCTTACGTTGTTTCTTCCACTCTCGGCACCATGCTCGACGAGGGGGAGAATATCGGACATCTTGACGACGGCGTGGGAAAGACTATGTGCATTGACTATTCTTCTCCGAATATGGCAAAGCGTTTCCACATCGGTCATCTCGGCACCACCGCTATCGGTAACTCCATCAAGCGTATTTACGAGTTTGCCGGCTACAAGTGCTACGGCATTAACCACCTCGGCGATTGGGGTACTCAGTACGGAAGACTTGCTGTCGCTTATGAGAAGTGGGGAAGCCGAGAGGAGGTAGAGCGACTTGGCGTAAAGGAGCTTGAGAGAATTTATCAGAAGTTCTATATTGAAGCCGAAAAGGACCCCTCCCTCAACGATGAGGCGCGCGCCGCTTTCACCAAGATGGAAAACGGTGACGAGGAGCTTCTCTCCATCTGGCGCTGGTTCCGTGAAATAAGCCTTAAAGAGTTTATGACCACCTACAATCTTCTCGGAATCGACTTTGAAAGCTATTCCGGTGAGAGCTTCTATAACGATAAGATGGATGCTGTGGTAAAAGAAATTGATGAAAAGGGACTTCTCGTTGAGAGCGAGGGCGCAAAGATAGTTCCCCTTGACGATTACAATATGCCTCCCTGTATCATTCTTAAGAGCGACGGCTCCACAATCTACGCTACCCGCGACATAACAGCGGCTCTTTACAGAAAGAAAACCTACAATTTTGATAAATGTATTTACGTTACCGATGCTGGACAGAGCCTCCATTTTGCGCAGTTCTTCAAGGTTATCGGTCTTATGGGCTATGACTGGGAGAAGGAGCTTGTTCACGTTCCCTACGGTAAGATAAGCGTCGGAGGACAGAAGCTTGCCACCCGTGCAGGCAATGCCGTACTCCTCACAGACCTCTTTGACGAGGCCATTTCCCGTGTGCGCGCGGTTATAGAGGAAAAGAATCCCGACTGCGCAAACAAGGAAGAAATAGCGCGCAAGGTCGGTGTCGGCGCTGTAATATTCAATCAGCTTTCAACAGGCAGAATCAAGGATATTAATTTTATATGGGAGGACGCACTCAACTTTGACGGAAATACAGGTCCCTACGTTCAGTATACCTATGCGCGCTCCTGCAGCATTCTTGAAAAGGCGGATTGCACAGAGTCCCTCCCATCGGACGTTACCCTTTCTTCCGACGAAAAGGAAATGATAAGCACTCTTGCACGTTTCTCCGAAAAGGTGCGTCAGGCACTCGAGGAGCATGAGCCGTCTGTCATTTCACGCTATTTGCTTGACGTATGCCATGCGTTCAACAGATTCTATCACAATTGCCCCATCCTTCGCGCAAGCGACTCCGAAAAGAGCGTAAGACTTGCAATATGCCGTGTTACAAAGAACGTTATCGGTAACGGACTTTGGCTCATCGGTATGGAAAAAACAGAAAAAATTTAAAGAGGTGTTTATATATGTCAGGACATTCCAAGTGGAAAAATATTATGCATAAGAAGGAGAAGACCGATGCACAGAAAGCCAAGGTCTTCACAAAGGTAGGCAAGGAGATTGCCGTTGCAGTTAAGGAGGGCGGTCCCGACCCCACGTCGAATACCAAGCTTCGCGACCTTATCTCCAAGGCTAAATCACTCAACGTTCCCAACGATAACATCGACCGTATCATCAAGAAGGCTTCATCAAACGATGCGGCTGATTATGAGGTTATCTACTACGAGGGCTACGGTCCTTCGGGAATTGCCGTAATGGTAGAAGCCACCACCGACAACCGTAACCGTACAGGCGCTGAGGTTCGCCACTATTTTGATAAGTTCGGCGGAAATCTCGGTACTATCGGATGCGTAAGCTTTATGTTTACCGATAAGGGTGTTATAGTTGTTGATAACGAGGACGGAGATATTGAGGAGGATGCAGTAATGGAGGCGGCACTTGAAGCAGGTGCTGAGGACGTTGCCGCAGAAGAGGGCTTTTTCGAGATTACTACCGACCCCGCTGACCTTGATGCCGTTAAGACAGCACTTGAAAATGCGGGCTACACTATAAACTCGGCTGAACAGGACAAGATCCCGTCAACCTACTCCGAGCTTGAGGACGAGGATAGCGTTACCAAGATGAACCGACTTCTCGACGCACTTGAAGAGAACGAGGACGTCACCAACGTTTGGCATAACTGGGATAATTAATTTTCCAATCTCTCCTACAATTCAGGGGCTGTAAAAAACTCAAACAGAGTTTTTTACAGCCCCTTTTAGCGTTATAGATTGTTTTTACATTCGGTGCAGTTGTCACAGGTGTCAGCGCTCATGCATTGAAAGGTTTCTCCGTCACCCGTAACTGTTTGCATAACAACCACGTTATCTCCCTTGTGTGAGCAAAAGCGCTCGGTTATCTGTCGGAAATGTATTTTTGAGCCTGTATCTTTTTCGTATGCCATATATATCACTCCTAAAATAATGTCTTAATATTAGTATATGATATATAATGGATTTTATTTCATGATTTATTTTGAATAACCCGAAATGTTAGCTCGCTCAATTGCGCCGAATACTTTATTTTTTACGTCGGGAATCTTTTTCTCAATCTCCGATATCTTCGACTTTACGTTTTCGCGCTCGGTGTATCCGTCGGCGGGGCAGAGTTTTGGTAGAGTGGGAAGTCCCTCTTTTGATGCGAAATATTTGATGTCCTTTTCGGGAGTGTAGATGAGCGGTCTTATACAGGTTATCCCCGAGCGGTCAAGATATGTAACAGGGGAGAAGGTGGAAATATTCCCCGCAAAAAAGATGTTCATGAAGAAGGTCTCAATAACGTCATCCTTGTGGTGTCCGAGTGCAACCTTGTTGCATCCAAGCTCGTCTGCCGCATCGTTGAGCGCACCGCGTCGCATTCTTGAACAGAGCGAGCAAGGAGACTCCTCCTCGCGCACGTCGAAAATGACCTGCGATATCTGAGTCTTTATTATGTGATACTCGACTTGAAGCTCTTTGCAGAATTCGGCTATCTCGGAATAATCCGCCCCCTCAAAGCCCATGTCGATAGTGACACCTATTACTTCAAACGGCTCGGGATAAAACTTTTTCAGGTGTGCAAGTGATGCAAGAAGTGTGAGCGAATCCTTACCGCCCGATACTCCCACCGCTATTCTGTCGCCCGCCTTTATCATTTTGTAATTGTCAACCGCACGTCTTGTGCAGCTTAGTATGCGCTTTATGTTCATTTAAGCTTCCTTTATTCTTTTGTTTTCGTTTATTATACGGCTTTTTTTCCAAGTTGTCAATAAAAAATGTAAAACCGCGAACAAGGAAAAGCGAGGAAAAGCGAGAAAACGAAAGAAAAAACAAGGAAGCATGAAATAAATTGAAATTTTTCAAAAAATATGTTGACAAATCATCAAACCTTCGTTATAATGTACAGGTAAATAAAACGAAATATTTTGGAGGAAAACATAATGTCAACATTTATGGCTAAAGCAGAAACCGTTGAACGCAACTGGTACGTTATCGATGCTGCAGGTAAGACCCTCGGTAAGGTAGCGGTTATGGCTGCGGACATTCTTCGCGGTAAGCATAGACCTGAGTTTACACCCCACGTTGACTGCGGCGAATACGTAATCGTTATCAATGCAGCAAAGGCAGTACTCACAGGTAAGAAGCTTGAACAGAAGACTTACAAGTATCATTCAGGCTACATCGGCGGTCTTAAGGAGATCCCTTACAAGGTTCTTATGGAAAAGAAGCCCGAAATGGCTATCACTCTTGCAGTAAAGGGAATGCTTCCCCACAACGCAATCGGTGCAAAGAGCCTTACCCGTCTTAAAGTATACGCAGGTGCAGAACACAACCAGCAGGCTCAGAAGCCCACTGCAGTTGATGTTAAATAATAGGGGAGGAAAAGACATATGAATTATACAAGCGCAAAGCCTTACTTCTACGGTACAGGCAGAAGAAAGAAATCTATCGCAAGAGTTCGTCTCTACCCCGGAACAGGTGTTGTTACCATCAACAAGCGTGACATCAGCGATTACTTCGGACTTGACACACTCAAGCTCGTTGTTAACCAGCCATTCGGAGTAACAGGTACAGAAGGCAAGTTTGACGTTGTATGTACCGTTGTAGGCGGTGGTGTATCAGGTCAGGCAGGTGCTATCCGTCACGGTATCGCACGTGCACTCGATCAGGCATCTACCGAAGAGTACCATGCACTTCTTAAGAAGGCAGGACTTCTCACTCGTGACCCCAGAATGAAGGAAAGAAAGAAGTACGGTCTCAAAGCCGCACGTCGTGCTCCTCAGTTCTCAAAGAGATAATTACAGCCTTACGGCAATTATCAAAAAACCCCGATACCACAATGGTTTTCGGGGTTTTCTTTATGCCTTGATTTTTTCTTTGGTGCAAACTTGGTGCAAGTTATTTTAAAAGGGCTATGACACACGAAATGTCATAGCCCTCTTTTGTTAGCAAAACTGTTGGCAAACTGAATTAATCAGTTATGATTCTATTAACTTCTCGGCTACTTGAAAGCCAAATAACTTTGTTTTCATATTTTTCTAAAATATATTTGATTTCCGTTAGATTTTTAGTTTGAAAAGTGTTAGTCCATTTCAAAAGATTGCATAAAGATTTTAATGTTTCTTTTTTACCTTTTTCTGTTCCTAATTTTCTTTTTAAAAAACGGATAATAATTCTACTTTTATAAATATGCTTTGGTATATCCAACACATAGATTATGTCTGCTTTTTCAAAACTTTCCTGTACCCAAGCGTAGTATACACCCTCAATTATCCATTCATCAGTAGTCAATATCTCCTGCAACAAGGCATTTCTTTTTTCAAGAGGCATTTTAACTCCATAACCTTGAGAATTATTATCCCACTGTATATCATCCAAGTCATAGTGAGAAATATTATATTTCTTCGAAAGTGCCCTTGCTAAATAAGTTTTTCCAGAGCCACTGCAACCAATAATATGTATTTTCATTACTGTGTTCCTACTTTCGTACATACAAAAATGTATGCATTTTCCGTTTCAAAAGAATTCGAAATCGCCATATCTGTGTTCTCAATGTTTTTTATAGTATCGGCAGGGGTGTCTGGATAAACTTTGATTTTACGAGTACCGTAGTCTATGTACTCATCTTGATTTTTGTCAATGGACAAAACAAATCGTCCGTTTGAATTCAGCAAGTTGGAAACTTTAGAGAAAAACTTATTCTTGTTTTTGAAATGCATTAAGGTAAGCGAACAATAAATAATATCAAAAGAAGTCTTAAAACTGTATTCGAAAAAATCAGCACAAATTAATTGCACATTGTTTAGAAAGTTAAGATTTTCTGTTGCTCTATAAATTGTTTTTGGAGATATATCTATACCACACAAATAATTACAATGTGGTGCAACTTTTGCAGCGAGCCTGCCCGTTCCAATGCCAATTTCCAGAACGGTTTTATCTTTTGACAGAGACATAGAATTTATAAATTCCATGCCGTCCCATTTATCCATATAATCTTGTAAAGGCTTTGGGTCTCTGTAGGGGTCGTTGTTTTCGTCAATCAACATATCATAATGATGAATTACATCCATAATGAAAGTACCATCCGATTTTTTTATAATTATAGCATAAAAACAAGAAAGATTCAATCTTTTAAATTATACGAGTCATAACGATTCTTAATAGAATCATTATGACTCTTTCTTAACATAATAGTATTAGTTTTATTATATCACATGACTCGCATATCTATTATACGGTATGTCAAAACAATCACCTTGCCAAATAATACCATAAGGGAATATCCCTTATTGACTTTTGAGGGATATTCCCTTGTAACAGATATTGTTTACTGAAAGTGCTTATTATAACAGTAACTTTTTTCAATCACGGAGATATTGCTTATTTTCAAAGGCTATTTATTTGATTTCTTTACCTGTAGTGCCGACAGTGAGAATCACGTTTGCAGGGCAAGCGTTAAGGGTTGATGCAATCGAGAGCTCGGCTTTGTATTTGCCCTTCGGTACAGAGACAGTACCTTCAAACCATACAGGCTTTTCGTTTCCGTAACGGTCAATGACCTTTGCACTCACACCGTCCCATTCGATGAAGTCGGTGGACATAAGCTCGCACTCGAACATCACCTTTTCCTCGCCGATCTTAACGGCAGGATTCTTTATTACGTTATAAATCGGACGGCAAGCATTGACGGATGACATCTGAACACCCTCGATATCGCCCGATGCGTGAAGCTCGATTTTAACAAGGCGGTCGGTGGAAATGGGGTTGCGGTAAATCTTCCAAAGATGCTCGCCCTCTTCAAAGTTGTGCTCTTCGATGCGTGAGCCGTTGTCTGTTTCATAGAGAACAAAGTCGCGCCAGCCCGTGAAGTCGGTGTCGATGAGATAAAGTCCGTATCCGAAACCGTTTCCGTTGGTTGCGAATTTAGTCTTGATACCGATAAGACCCTTTTTGCCGTTACCCTTTACTCGTACCTTCATTGCGAGAAGGGAGGTGATATTGATTTCTCCGCCAAAATCAAATGACTTGAGCTGGTCGGAAAGGGGAGCGTTT
The DNA here is from genome assembly GCA_045660745.1 of Eubacteriales bacterium. Lineage (GTDB taxonomy): Bacteria > Bacillota > Clostridia > Oscillospirales > SIG627 > RGIG6353. Next base: position 53,631 of record JAZREJ010000021.1, on the reverse strand, counting down.
TCATTAATTGGGATGAGTATCATTGGGGAATCCCCGAGGGTTGACATACAATTTTCAAGACGGATAAAAGGAGTCTGTGCCTTGAATGGGTTTGCAAGAGGCGCGATGCCACGCTCTGCTTCTTCAATGCCGTAAAGACGCTTTGTCTGATAGTTCTTTTCGACAAAAGTCCACTTCCCTTGACCCTTGTCAATAAGCTTAAACTCGTGACGGGACCGGCGTAGCTTCTCAAGATAGGAATCCTTGAAGTAACGGCTCTTACGGAGTGTGTTATACTTTTTGAAAATATCAAGGTTACGCTTGAGTGCGGCATAACGCTGAGTGTTCAGGTTCTGGTAAACCATTGAATAATTGTACATTATCGCAAGGTTTCCGAGATAATCCATGTTGTCCCAATGCTGGTATTTTGTGTGGAAGTTACCGGGATAGCTTTCGTTTATCGGATAGTGGTTATACCAGCCGAGAGTTGCCGTGTAGTGACGGCGGGCAAAGATTGCGTGCTCCTTGTGATGAGCGAAATTGAACCTTCTGAAGGCTCTTGTGGGATGGTCCCAAGCACCGCTTCGAGCACGTGCCGCCCAAAGTGACGGATACATTGTGGAGTATTCGATAATCGGGGGATAGTCGCAGTTTTTGACTATCTCGTGAATGAACTGCGCACAGTAGTACCATGCCTCATCGCCCTTACAGTGTCTGCCGATGCCGTCGAGCGCATCGAGGTAGATCATATCAAAGCCGCCCTCATTGTACGCCTCGGCGGTGAAGCGTCCGATGTCCTTGAAAAGCTGTGAGCCGGGCTTGGGGCAGAACAGGTGGAAGCATCCGATAAGGTGATAAATGGTAGCACCCTTCTTATGCTCTACTGGTTTTGTGCCCGCAACGCCTCTCTGAACAACAGTAAAACCGTGATCGTGATTGCGATACTGAATGATCTCGTTGTCTATGAGACAGTAGGGGAGATTCCTTGCAAAGAAACCGTAAACCTTTGAAAGTCCGTCAGTCGGTTCAACCGAGGGGATAAACATATCCTCGGGAGCAATATCCTCTGCGAGAGTAAATTCCTCCTCACGGTCAAGCTGCTTTAAGTTTTCAGGATCGGAGAGAAGCTCCTCACAGCGGAAGGTGATGTAGTAGGAGTAGGTGTGAAGTCCCGCCATCATTCCTCTTTCCTTGAGCTTGTCGGAAATCTTTTCACGGAATTCCTGCATGGAATCGCCCTTCATAAACTTGAAGTCGCCCTGACGGAAGGAGTCAACTCCCTGATGGAAGTCGAGCTGATCAATGTCGAACTCTTTGTATTTGTCAAGGTTAGCGTTAACCTTTTCGGGATCGGCATTGCCCATAATGATGTAGTCGCCGAAGTTAGGCTGATAGTCAAGCGCCCAAGGACCTGCAATCTTTGAAACGATACCTTTTTCGGGATTGATTTTTTCACAGATTACTTTAAGTGTGTCACGAAGAATGGGCTTGGGAACAATTGCCGCAGCAAGCTTTGCACCGACGTATCCGCCAAGGTGTGTCATAGCCTGTCCCGAGAAGGTTTTGTTCATTCCGTCGGGATAGTAGCGGGGATTGGTATTGATGGTCATGGCGATGTCAACCGCACGAAGGGCTGAATCGTCAGAGGTGTCATATTCAAAGTTTACGGTTGCAAAATTGAAATATCTTACCTTATCAAAAATATCCGCCTTGAGAATTTCAAAGATGAAATGGTCGTCAAAGGCTTCAATCGACATTTCAACGCTTCCGAAGTCACCAACGGCTGTTGCAACGTTTCCGTTGAGAATAACCTCATTAACCGTTGCTACGGGATTCTTGTCGGCGTCTTTGAACTCAAAGAAGTAAGCGTCATCGGCACCCTTGATATCTATTCCTTCTGCGTTTTTAACAGAAAGGATTTTTGAGTCTTTTTTTGATACGTCGATTTCAACAAATTGGTTTTCCAATATAAAGGAATCTCTGCATTCTTTGATCTGTGTCTTCATAAAAACCTCCGTGTTTTTATACTTCATTACAACTTTACCACATTATCTGTTCGATATCTATAACAAAAGTGATGATTATCGAAAATTAAGTGGAAATTATTGATATACTGAGATTATTTTTCAATATACATATACGCAAGCATTAGTGCACATCGGACGGCTTTTTGGTGAAATAAAAATGAGGATGTAAAATAGTTTTAAATATCAAATTTTTTGAACTTTTTCTTAATTCTTTCGTCTAAGTGATCAAAGGAGGTAAAAATATGAAAAAGACAACAATATTTTTATTGCTTATCTGTTCGTTATTCTTAACTTGCTGTAAAGCGGTAGATAGTATTGACAGGGAGAGTCCCGTCTTTGAAACTGAAAACATTAATAGCGTTATACTCTTTTCTATTCCCCATAACGAACAAGGGGTCAATGTTCCCAATGAGTATATGGAAGAAATTATAAAGTGGATAGGAACATTCAGACTTGATAGAAAAGCCGAGGGAATGCTTGATCCCGGTACAAATACTATTTCGATCAGAATTGAATATTCAGATGGGACGTCTGTAGAAAGCGGTGTAAACACAATCGATCTCAACGGTGTCACCTACCACATGACTCATGAACGAGCCCCCAAAAGTCTTGATGAATTGCTGTCTAAGAAAAAGCCTTTTGGTTTTTCAAACCTTTTAACCTGCTCAACGGCGAATAATTCAGCTTGGGCGAGTCCTGACCTGGAAATAACAAAGGTTCAGGCTGAGTTTATTTTAGACGTGTGGGAAGTTGGCATGTGGGAAAATGACATTGCTGAAGCGGAGTATGATTATGTATTCCGTGATGGTAATGTGGAGGTACGGTATTCTTATGATGACGGAATATTTAACGATGTCACAAATAACAAACACCTTATTCTGTCATCAAGCCTTAAAGCTGAGGTGAACAAAATAGTTGACAGGTTTATTGTTTTGCCTGTTGTGGATTGAAGAAAAGTTAAATGTTTTTTTAGAAAATTTGTTGCTTTTTTCTCTGTACATGATATAATCATATTAAAATAAGAGAAAGGCAAGGTGCAAAAATGAACAAGACCGTTGAAGCGTATCTTGACGCACAAAAGAAAGCGGAGCGCGAAAGATACGAAAAGAAAAAGGCTGAAACACTTATTTCTCTCGGAATCTATGAGAAGGAGTATTCTCTGGAAAATACGTGGAGCGAGGAATACAATGATTACGAGGAAGGCTATGCCGATACCGATAATGAATACAAGGTAAGATGGTTTAAGAAGATTCCGGTCGAAGTGAGTGACGAGGAATATGTTGAAATACTCAAGCATTCGGGACGTGAGGCAGGCATTTTAAAGTCCAATCCTATTGCCACCACTCTTAAGGTCATCGCGTGGATAGTCTTTGCCGTAGGAGCGCTTGCGGGAATCATAATAGCTGCAAATGACGCAGCGGTTGCGGGCTTTATAACGATAATTTCAGCGTTCATCAGCGGAATGATGTTCCTTGGATTTGCCGAAATAATAAAGCTATTAAATGATATAAAAAATAAATAAATGGAATAATCCCTCCCCTAAGAGATAAAACTATTAACAAGGGAGGGATTTTTTTGAAAAAAATAATATTGCTTTTGGCACTGATAATGTTTTTTGTATTTGCTTGCGAGCAAGATATGGAGGAGAGCGAAAGATCCGTTGAAGTATCGGCAACCGAACGTGAGGCGGTCCCCGAGTTTTCTTACGGGGAGGCTGTCAGGTCCTACAGCGAAAATTCGGCGGGCGTGAGGCTTAACGGCTTTAAAAATACGGATAAAGTCATGATAGATTCGGTGGAAGAGGCAATTGCGAGAGCGAAAAACGAGTGCCGCGAGAATTATAATAGCGTGAGCGTGTATTATGATAAGCGCGGTGGTATGTGGAACGTCTGCTTTTATAATAAGGGTAAGGCTCACAACTCCTTTGACGTTTATCTCACCGACACCGGCATTACAACTCTTATCGTAAGCTCGCAAAAATAACTTTACTTTTCGGATTTTTTGTGATAGAATCTAAAAGTCATCTTTTCCCGTTTCTGTATCAAACGGTTTAATGTAGCCATCAGAGGAAATTTTTCGCCCCTGTTGTCGTTACATCCCCTTGTAATACGTTAAGCCGGAGGATCATATGGAAACGAAAAAAGTATTTTACTCAGAACTTGCATGGGTGTTTGGCATTATAATTTTGGCAATCGGCACCTCTCTTATGGAGCAGGCGGATTTCGGTATGTCAATGGTGGTCGCACCCGCCTACATAATACATCTTAAGGTGTCCGAATTTTTGCCGTGGTTTACCTTCGGTATGTCCGAATATCTTTTTCAAGGAGTTTTGATAATACTGACGGTAATAGCCGTTAAGCGCTTTAAAAAAGGCTATCTTTTCTCCTTTGTTACCGCTGTCATCTACGGGCTTGTGCTTGATGCGTGCATATGGGCAGTTTCATTCGTGCCCGCATCTACAGACCTTTTGAGGTGGATATATTATTTTCTCGGAATGGTGCTCTGTTCGACAGGAGTCGCACTCCTCTTTCACACCTACATTGCACCCGAAGCGTATGAGCTTTTTGTCAAGGAGACAGCGGAAAGATACGGTAAGAGCATAAGCGTTGTCAAAACGGCATACGATTGCTGCAGCTGTCTTATTGGAGTTGTCATGTCCTTCTCGTTTTTCGGACTCTGGGAGTTTGAGGGAGTAAAGCTTGGAACCGTGTTCTGTGCGCTTGTAAACGGTTTTCTCATCGGACGTATCAGCAAGCTTATTAACCGAGTTTTCACCTTCCGCGACGGACTGAATTTAAGAAAAATGTTTAAATGAATAAAAGCCTCCGATATCGGAGGCTTTTTGTGATGCAAGGGCGAGTACGACCCAGAAAAACGGGGATACCAAGCAAATACTTATACCGAAAAACGCTTGCGCAAGATACGAGATAAGACAGATGCAAAGCGCAGAGCTTGTGTGAGAGTCGGAAAAGAACACGTTTTTCAAGGATACGGCAATTGTTGCAAGGAACGCCAAGAGTCCCAATATTCCTTGGTGGTACAAGACGTTCAGGTATTCGTTGTGCGCCACGTCAATGGTTGAGGTAAGCGTTTTGTTAAGTGCGGGGTAGAAGGTGGAAAATTTCTCAAAGCCCTCAAGAATCATGGTGTCGGGGCCTTTTCCGAGGATGGGGGCTTCGGGAAGCACTGATATAACGTTATTCCATATTCTGATACGGTTTGACCCGAATTCGGGCGAAATGCGTCCATTTAATATCTCATGTATCTCATGGAGAAAGCCGTTTCCCACGTCACGCTCTCTTAAATACACTGCCGCAACAGTCGCACATGACGCCACGATAAGTGCATATACTAACACCGACCTTTTCCTAAATTTCAGAAGGTCGGGAATCGCGAATAGCGCACCCACGGTCAGTCCCACAAGCGCCGCCATTACAGACATTTTTGAAACAGTGTACAGAAGAAGCGCAAGAGGTATCAATGCGACTGCTTTGAATTTTATGCGCGAGAAGCACAAAACATAAAAGAGTATCGGAATCACAATACACAAATACGCACCCACAAAATCCGCATTTCCTATAGTGCCGAGATAGCTTCCCGAATAACGAACTCCGCCGTCGAAAAAATTGTAGCCCTCGGGGTAGAGTCCGAAAGGGTTAAGACCTTGAAGCTGAAGCAGACATACAGTGCCAAACACCGTCGACGAGCCGATGAGTGTGTATATATGCCCTGCGGTAATGCTTCCGAACGCAGAAACACAGATGAAAAGCGCAACGTATAAAAACAGTGTGAAAAGTCCCTCGTAGCGGCTTGTTCCCAAAACGGTTTTCGGAAAGCTTTGTGAGAGTAAAGCCGACAGTGCGCTTAGTGCAAGATATAATATCGCAAAAACGCAGGCTGTGTTAAGATATGGCATTTTGCGGTATACTATACAAAGAATGAATATCAGAATAAGATATATCCCCGTGACGGCGAAAAAGAAAAAACGCTTTGTGGCAAAGATGTTTGAAAAGCCGTCGGCGGAGAATACGAGAGGGAAGAAGCCTATCAAAAAATAAAGATATAAGCTTGTAAGTCTTTTCATTTCTTCACCTCCGTTTTGCCTATTGTAACACAAAAGAAACAAAATATCAATAAGCGCTTCTCTAAAAGTGACGGTAAAATATCCGCCTTGCAAAAACAAGGCGGATGGCTCAGATAAAATATTTGTACAGTGTCCGTTGCAGGTCAAGTGTTGTAGAGCTTCCGTGACCGGGGTAAACGGCAAGATTTTCTTTTAATGAGAATATTTTTTCAAGAGACTCTCTCATCGCATCCTCGTCACTGCTCCAAAGGTCACACCGTCCGCAGCACCCGTCAAAAAGCGTGTCGCCCGTAAAAATGACATCCTCACACTTATAGCATACACATCCTTTAACGTGCCCCGGTGTGTGAAGCACCTCGAACGTGAGCCCCGCAACGCTAAATACATCACCGTCACGAAGTGTGTTTTCGGCATCCGTTACCGCTATCGGCTCATCGCAGAATATTCTCGACAGATTCTTTTCAGGGTCCCCGAGCATTTCTGTGTCATCCTCGGATAAGTATATCGGACATCCGTAGTGCTCACGAGCTTTTTCAAGTGAACCCGTGTGGTCAAAGTGTGAGTGCGTGAGAAGTATTGCCTTGGGGCAAAGCATGCGTTCATTCAAGAGCGCTTCTATTTCGGAAAAACCGTGCCCCGGGTCTATTATAACGCATTCACGAGAGTTTTCTCTGTGTACTATATAAGTGTTTACGGCAAAATTGCCGAGCACAAGTGTGATAATTTTCAAAAAATAACACATCCTTTCATTAAAATGATTATATCACAAAGAAAATTGCATGTCAATGTGTTAAAAAATTAACTTTCTCTTGACATATTATAACAAAAAGTATACAATAGATACAATTAATATTTAAAGTTATTTCCATGTATTACGGAGGAACAAAATGAAAAAATTCAGAAGAATAGGAATACTTACTTCGGGCGGCGACGCACCCGGTATGAATCCTTGCTACAGAGCCATCACCCGCTCTATACTTGCCGGCGGTGCACAGGCTATGGGTATTCGTTGCGGATATAAGGGGCTTATTGAAAACGATATGAAGCTTCTCGGAGACCGCGACGTTTCCAATATTATAAATATCGGCGGTACAGCGCTTTATTCTGACAGATGTATAGAGTTTACAACAGAAGAGGGGATGAAGAAGGCTGTTAACACATGCCGTGAGAACGAGATTGACGGAATCATCGCACTCGGAGGCGACGGAACCTTCCGCGGTGCCCGTGACCTCACCGACAGAGGCATCCCCTGTATAGGTATCCCCTGTACCATTGATAATGATATTTCCAGCACCGAGTACACCATCGGCTTTGACACAGCGCTTAACACCGTTGTACAGATGGTTGACAGACTTCGCGACACCTGTGAATCTCACGCACGCTGTGACGTTGTAGAGGTTATGGGTAACGGCGCGGGTTATCTCGCACTTTACGCAGGCGTATCGGTTGGTGCTACCGCTATCATCACAAAGGAGATTCCCTTTGACGAAGAAAAGCTCGTGGAAAAGATGCTCGAATCCAAGCGCGCAAAGAAGAGAAACTTCATCGTTATGGTTTCCGAAAATATGGGCAAGGGCTTCACAGAAGGGCTTGCCGAGAGAATTGAAAAGGCGACAGGCATCGAGACCCGTTATGCGCGCCTTGCTCACGTTCAGCGCGGAGGCTCTCCCACTCATCGCGACAGAATGACCGCAACCATCATGGCTCACAAGGCGGTAGACCTTCTTTACGAGGGTAAATCAAACCTTGTTATCTGCGAGCACAACGGAGTTGTTGACTCCATGGATATCTCCTTTGCTCTTGACTTTGATAAGTTCTACAAGGGTAAGTTCACCGAAGAACAGATAGCGGCAATTCCCACGGCAACCCTTGCTCGTATGCAGAGCATGGCTGAGCGCCGTCGCGCAGCATTCCTTGAAATATATAAGATTAACGATATAGTGTCGAAATAAACAAATATGGGCTGTGGCAAAATAAATGCCGCAGCCCCGCTTTTTTAACTTTATTTTAAAAACGTAAATTTCTGTCTCCATGACGAAAGATAAATAAAGATTATCTTAGTGAGCAGATTGTCGTATACTATAAACACGAAGTTTGAAAGCACAAATACTCCGACGGCGGTAAGCGTTCCAACCCCTTCTATAAGCAGTACCTTAAGCGTTACAAAGTAAATGGCAACGAGCACCGCGTTAAAGATGCACATCTTCGCTGTCCATGAAACAACGGGAGTGAGGCGTTCAAGTATTTTCTTGATAAAAGAATACCAGCCGCAAAACATGATAAACAGAAGTGCCGAAAACTTTGACGGAAGCAAAAGAAGTGCAAGGACGGATGAAGAAACGTAGACTCCGAGAGCTGCACTTTTTCCGAATTCCACCATGACTACCGTAATTATTACTCCGCAAAAAGCAGAGACGGTATAATCGAGAACGTCGATTACAGAGCCGAAATACAGAAGCAGAACGCACATGGCGCTTGCGATTCCCGAGAATGCGACCGAGTGCGTTTTTTTGCGCCTAGCCATTAGCAGCACCTTATGAGGTCGCCGCCGCAGCACTCACACATACAGTCCGCGCACATAAGTGCCGAACACATATCGCAAGCATCGCAGTCGCCCGAGCGTTGGGTGTTGAATCCTCCGTACTGAGCCTGGCTTCCCATGAGATTGTTATAGGCGGTGCGATATTCCGCATTCTGCGGATCCATGGCACACGCTCTCTCAATATATGCTCTCGCCTGTGAATAATATCTGCGCCCCGCAAAAACACAGCCCTTGAGATAATACCACTCTGCATTCCTGTTTGACGAGGAATCAAGCATCATTTCAGCACCGTTATAGTCGCCCGAAGCGATCTTCTGGCGCACTGCAGCGAATGCTGTGCTTCCCTGATACTGATAAGACGCGCCCGACGAGCTGCCCGAGGTGCCGTTCTGGCGCTCGTTCATTATCTGGTCGTAGGCTTCGTTTATCTCCTTCATTTTTTCGTCAGCAAGGTCCTTGAGAGGGTTGTTTACGTAATTGTCGGGGTGATACTTTTTCGCAAGCTCGCGGTAAGCCTTCTTGACTTCATCGTCGCTTGCGCTTGAGGGAACCCCGAGTACCTTATATGGATCTGTCATTTTTTCCTCCGTTTGTTATTCATTATGTTATATGCTTCTTCACCGAGCCCCTCGGACAGGATATTGTCTGAAATTCTGCCGAAATCCTTGTGCGATACAAGTGAAAGCGCAAGGTGTGCATCCCGAGCAAGGGATGCAAAGGTGACGTCAATTTCGCGAAAATGCGCTCTTACCTCGTTCGGCGTCCCATATTCCTCAAGAAGCGGATTGAAACGGTGCTTCTTCGAGTCCTTTTCACAGTCGTCCACCGCATCCGCAAGATAGAGCCACGCGCCTACCGCTTCTCCGACGGCATATCCGATGCGTGCGTGTGGTTCTTCAAGTCCCGCAGACATAACCTCCCCCAGCACCTTTCCGAAAGCCTGCCCCAGCTCGTCGCACACAGCGTGATTCTTTTCAAGCTCCGAAAAGTTTGAAAGACTCGCCTTGACCCTTTCTTCCATATTATGAAGAGTGTCGGTCTTGTAATGCTTTTTTATTTTTCTTTTAAGATACTTTTCCGCAATCCATAAAAGCGGGGAAAGAAGCTTGTGGTCTTTGTCCTGTCTCTTGTCAACGATGTTGTTATGAATGAGTGTGAGGGATGCAAGGGAGGCATACTCTATGCCGTGAGATGACACGAACGCCTTTTTCTTGAAGGGATTGTAGGGACACCTTCCGCGTTCAACCGTTATGCTTCCGCCCTCCAGCATATCGCGAACGATAGCCAGAAATACAAAATCATAGCTTAATGAAAAGGGAATAAAAAACGATAACTTTTTTATCCTTTTGCAAAGTCCGCAGTATACCGCCTTGTAGAGCATGAAGTCCTTTAAAAGAAGCTCTTCTTTTTTTACTTTAATATATCCGAACATGATTAAATAAGCCCGTAGAATTTTTCGATTTCATTCTCGTTTGAAAAACACCTTTCGGAAAGCGCCTTGACGTAGCCTTCCGTCTTTTCGGTATCGTTCAGCATTTCCGAAAGTCCCTCGTAAACGCCCTCCTCACCGATATCGGATATCTTTCCGAGCGCCCCGCCCTCAAGCTGTTCGTCTGCCGAGAGGTATCTGCACACGAAGATGGGCTTTTTGAGTATTTTTGCCTCCTCTACAGATATCGGCTTGCCCTCATAACGTGAGGGTTGAGCATATATGTCGCAGTCGGCAAGATATCTGTAAGGATTCGGAGTTGTTCCAAGGAAAACAAAATCCTTTGAAACTCCTTCTTTTTCGGTAATATCCTTGATATATTTTACGTAATCCTCATCCCCGCCTCCGAGCACGTACCAGCGGATATTGTGACCGTCACGCAAAAGACGTGCAAATGCGGGAATTGCGAAGTCATACCCTTTTTGGTCGGCGATTCTTCCGACGGTAAGTATTCTCTTTCCGTCAAATCCGTCGTTGAAGGTATCTCCCGTCTTCGCCATCTTTTCAATAAGCTCGGTGGAGTTTATGTTTTCTATAACAAGGCATTTATCCGAAAGCGCGGGTATCTCACGCTTCAGCGCATCGTCAACAGCTGTCGATACGTTAACAATGGCGTCGCATTTATTAAAATACGGCTCGTATATCGAGTTGTCGCGCTTGGGGAAGGAGTAGTCGAAATGAAGCCAGGTTATCTTCTTGTCGGCATTCACGCGGTCTATCATGTAGAACATCGTTCTGTCACCCCAATAGGCAACGGCAACGTCGTATTTCTTTTCTATCCTCGGCATCTTCTTCATAAGAGATATCCACATTTTCGTTGCTGTGGACTCGCGTGATTTCGGGCAGAGGATAAGCTTTAAGAAATAGGGGAGCACTCGAAATCCCGTGAGCGGATTCTTCTTTATAAACGTGTTGAAAATGTTGGAAACGGCATTCTTGCCGGAAAGAAGAAAGTGCTCGCCGTATTTTTCCATTTCTATAACGTTCACAAAGCTCGGTATCTGCTCAAGAAACAGCCCTTCCTTTTTCGCCAGCACAAGGTCCACCTCGAATCTTTCGGGGTCGAGTGTATTGACAAATGACAGGAAGGATTTTTCACTTCCCGCACAGTTCATGGTTATTCCGATAAAAAGTATTTTTGTTTTCATTATTTATCTCTTTCTTTTATGAAAAAAGGTGATTGCTTTATAAAGCTGTTTGCGGGTCTTGGTACAGCACAGGAAAGTGCGAAGAAGCTGTCCGCCATGCATTCGGCACGCCACTGCGCGGAAAATTCAATGTCTTGTTCAAACACCGACGCATCCGCGTTTTTTGTGATTATCGGGAAGCTCTCCCGACGCCTTGAGGCAAGATACGCTCTTGCGCTTTCTTTAAATGCAAGAAGCTGAGTATATGCGGGAGCCTTGTGCATAAAGGCGTTGTGAGGTATTTCAAAAAGTGCCGATACCAGCGCCCTCATGACTCGTGCGCGCGTAAATCTTGCGGATACTGCCCGTGACGCGGCAGAGTCAATGCTGTCCGACTCAAAAATCGCGCGTCTTATTCGGCTTGCAAGCTCAACGCTTCCCACACATTTGTCAAGAAGAGCATCGCTCTTTTGCAAAAGTGAAAAGTGCATGTGTGACAAAAATTTATCCCTGTCACACGCCGCCCCTTTTGAAATGTATTCTCTGTAAAGCCCGTAACATTCATCGGGAACAAGTCCTTCTATGCTCTCTTGCGAATACAGCTTCTCCCGTATCAGCATTGCCGACGGAAAAGGGGAGAGCTCAAGGCTTTTGTATCCCGCGCCCGCCCTTTTGACAATAATGACGTCAAGCGGAAGGGAGTATCTTTTGATAGCCTTGATATATTCAAGCGCCAAAATGTTGTTGGGCTTGGAAACCTCAACAGCACACGCCTTGCCGAGTGCCGAAAGAACCGCACGCTCTCCCGCTCTGACAAGCGAGAGGGAAGGTGAGCTCGCACAAATGCTCTCGACCAAGCCCTTGTATTCTTCGGAAAGCATAAAATCGGCAATGGAAAAAAGCTTTTCATACTCATCGCACTCGGCACCGAAGGAAATGGCGTCAAGTCCGAGCTTGTGGGCAAGCCTCACTCCCGCCTCGGCATACCCCTCGGCAGACAGCACCGAAAAAACAAAGGGAATGGACAGCGCAAGGTCGACCCCCGCCGATACCGCCGCCGCGGCGCGCGCATATTTGTCAAACAGAGCACATTCCCCGCGCTGAACGAAATTCGAGCTCATGAGCGCAACCGTCACCGCATTCGGGTATTTACTTTTCAAAAAGTCTGTCTGGTATTTGTGCCCGTTGTGAAACGGGTTGTATTCCGATATGATACCGCAGCGCATCAAAAAATTTTCCTTTCAATATATATATCATATATTAACATGAATTTGTGTCAAAATCAATAACTGAATGAAAAATAAAGATTTTTATCGAGAAAAAAGAGAGAAAAACAAGACGCACAAGCCACGCTTTAAAAATGTGTCAAAAAACAGCTTTTGAATATGTGCATTTTATACTAAATCCGAGAGGGCTTTTTTATTATTTTGTAAAAAAACATTAAAAAACAGATTGACTTATTGCAAAAATGAGTGTAGAATATTCCTGTATAATGTGCTTGAGGTCTGCCTTTTCGGTTTATTTCGTAGGCAAACAAGCAAAGAAAGGATTTAAGACACATGAAAAAGAGATTTTTATTGACACTTCTCATGATCGCTCTTGTACTGTGTGTTGCAGTGATTTCCGTTGCCGCTGCAGCTCCTGCAGGAATTGGCGTGGAAGACGGCAAGCTTATCGGACTTGACTCCGCTAAGACTTATGAATACGCAAAGGTTACTTTCCCCGCAGGAACTGTGGATGAGGCTTCTTATGCGGATTATACTGACGGCGCGATTCTTCCTGCCGGAGTTTACTCCGTACGCGAAAAGGATACCACCGACGCCGCTACCGTTTGGGTAAAGGGCGCAGGCTACGGTACTCTTAGCTTTGCAAATAGCGCAACTGAATCTGCGGGGGCTTGGACTTTTGTTTATCCCGGTGGAACTATAAACCCGACTGCTAGCACAACTCAAAAAGGTTTATCTCATCAAATTACATATGCCGCTCAGGAAAATTACAATGCAGGTGCTTATATCTACAATTTTACTGATGATGAGATTATTCCTGTTTACGATTTGTTAAATTTCAAGTTTAAAACAAGCTCAAGCGCCGGAAAAAACCACGTTAAGTCGAACACCGGTAAAGCTTACGGACTCGTGACTGCTTATGTTTACGGAGGAACAGTAGCATCCTATTCGGTTCCTTTTACCTGGGATTGTAACCTTCCTACAACCGATATCCCCGCTGTCGATTTTACCACAGTATACGATGGGATTCCCGCAGGCTACGTTTATAAGCTTGAAATAGACTTTTGTGATGAAACAAACCCCAAGTGGACCGAAGACGGAGTAGTTCCTTGCGAAGAGACAGAGCTTTATCAGAATGAAGGTAAAGGTGCGTGGTATACTTGGAGAAGAATTCAATTTACTTTTACGGATGATACTATCAGCAGAATTCCTTTGACCCTTCGTACTCCGGAAGTCGCTCCTGTTCTCGGTATTGAAGGAACAGACACTGATGGCGTTTACAGAATTACAGGTCTTGACGCGTCAAAGCGTTATGCAATTTCCTCCGACAACGTAACATTTGAAGACGTTGCCGCAAATTCTACCTACGTTGACGTTCGTGGCACAGGCACATACTACGTTTACACCAAGGGTGGTTCTACAACCAGCCGTTCCGAATCCGCTTCCGTTACTGTTGCAGGCGCGCAGCCCACTATCGCTAAAGACGCTCTTTACTACGATAAGGCTACCGGTTCGATCAAGGGCTTTGATACACTTGCCTCGGACAAGACCGTTGAGTACGGAAAGGCTTCCGTTGACGGCAAGATCACCTGGCTCTCCACAATTGATGCTGCATCTATTACAGTAGGTTATGGCAACTATGCGTTCAGATACGTTGCATCCGGCGAGTACGTTGCAGGTGCTCCCACTTACGTGTTCGCATATGAGGGTGGCTCCAATAAGGGTGCTATCTCCTTCAAGGCAGGTGATCCCGTTGATGCATACGTTCAGGGACAGTGGACATCCTTCTATCTTCCCAAAACCAACAGAATCTTGGATCCCTATAATGCAGGTGGCACACGTATAGCAATACGTTTTAACACTTACATAGAAGATGCTACGTATCTCGGATACAGATATGCTCTTCAGGATAACGAAGTATTCCCACTTTCCGAGCTCAAGTCTCTTACCTTCTCTCTTGGTTGTGAAAATACTACCGGCTATAATGTAACAACTCACCCGGGATATGTAAGAATTTACGTTGCCGGTGGAGATGAGCTCTATTACGATCTTCCTATTGAGTCAAAGCATAAAGTGATTACTACGTATGGCGTTTCCTCTCTTTGGGAGGATGAGGTTGCGGCTGACCCGAACTTTATCCCCAAGGGATACGTTGTTGGATGGGATATCCATTACTTCAGAGAAGGCACTACAGAAAATCTTGGTTGGCCTACAGGAAAGACAGGACCGTTTGAAGAATATGCAATGCTTAACACTAACGGTATTGACACCACTACTCTTATGACCTCCAAGTTCGTTGCTCTTAAAGAGACCATCAAGATTGACGCACTTTCCACCGTTCCCGCATTGGAAAAAGTCGGCGGTGAGATCACAGGTCTTAACCCGAACGCTACTTACCTCTTTGCACTCTATGATAAGACCACAGGCACAACAGGCGAATGGGCAGCGATCACAGGTGTTGAAAGCGTTAGAGATCTCCCCGCAGGCGCTTACGCTATCAGAGGTGTCGCTTCCGCGACCGACGCAAACTACGCTTCCTCCGACGTGACCGTTGTTGAGATCACGACTCTCGATACTCAGGGCAGAGACACCGTTAAGATGGACAAGATAGTTCTTCCCGAGGATATTACCGTTGCTGATGCTGAGTATGTATTCGACGTTGATGCTTCCCGTTGGATCAACCGTCTCGCACTTTCAAATATCGCTTATGATTCACCCGATTCCAACATTGTATTCAAGTCTGAGAACTACAAGTTCACGGTTGCAGCCTCCGACATCGACCTTTCTCTTGAGGCAACTCACTACTTCGATATGAAGGTTACCTTCGACGGAGAGAGCGCATACGACAGAATGTATGACAAGATGGCTGCAGTAGCTGATGAAAAGGAACTCGTTAAGGGTGTTCACTTCGAGTCTACCTCCAAGTACTTCTTCGAAAAGGCTACCTTTGAGGTATATCTTGGCGATAAGTATGACGGATATGAAGTTGAGCTTCGCTCCTACAACGAGAGAGTAGGACGTCTCAGAGTAGAAGAGACCGTAACCGTTGAAGGCGGTTGGGCTTCCTTCACAATGTTCGGCGGAGATTACATCATTATCTCTCCCGCATTTGCAAAAGACAATTAAAGTTTTATGCCCCTGTACCTTTTGAGGATACAGGGGCTTTTTCTCTTGTCAACTTGTTTTTTTTTGATTCACTATGTGCATTATTCACAAAAAAACATCAAAAAATAAGCATATTATGAAAAAGTAAAAAAAGATATTGACTTATTGCAATTAATTATGTATAATACAATTATAAAATGTGCTCGCTTTATGCGTTGCGAAAATCGCAATTGTGCATGAGCATAGAAAGGATTTAAAGACATGAAAAAGAGATTTTTATTAACACTTCTCATGCTTGCTCTTGTACTGTCTGTTGTGGCACTTACCGTTGCTGCTGCAGCTCCTGCAGGAATTGGCGTGGAAGACGGCAAGCTTATCGGACTTGACTCCGCTAAGACTTATGAATACGCAAAGGTTACCTTCCCCGCAGGAACTGTGGATGAGGCTTCTTATGCGGATTATACTGACGGCACGGCTCTTGCTGCCGGCGTTTACTCCGTACGTGAAAAGGATACCACTGACGCCGCTACCGTTTGGGTAAAGGGCGCAAACTATGGTACCATCAGCTGGGAAGCAGGAAACACTGTTGAGACAGCGGGTGCTTGGACTGTTGTTTCTCCTCTCGGTAATATTGCTCCTTCGAGAAATACTGAATATAAGGGCTATGCTACCGAGATCAAGTTTGCTTCAACTGCAGCAAATAGCCAAGAAAAGTATAACTCGGGCGTTTATACCTACAATTTCAAGGATGATGAAGTTCTTCCTCTTTATGACTTTGTAAGATTCGATTTTAGCAAGGTTATGGCCGCAGGCGGTTATCATGTTCAATCTAATACTGATAAGGCGTACGGTCTTGCTACAGTATACGTATATGGTGGTGCACAGGCATCTTACTCGGTTCCATTTACTTGGGGCTGTAAAAACTGGGCAAGAACAGATCTCAGTATAGATTTTGCTTCTGTATATGCCGGCTCCTCTGATGGATATGTATATAAAATAGCAATAGATTTTTGCGATGAAACAAACCCCAACTGGGCAGCAGATGGCGTCCGTCCCGCTCTTGAATCCGAGCTTGCTGATGTAGGTAACGGTGCTTATTCGTATCAGGTATTACAGTTTGTTCCTAATGCAGATAATAGAATTCCTGTGGGACTCCGCACCCCTGAAGCAGCTCCTGTTCTCGGTATTGAAGGTACAGGAACTGATGGCGTTTACAGAATTACAGGTCTTGACGCGTCAAAGCGTTATGCTGTTTCCTCCAATAACGTAGATTTCGATGACGTTGCAGCAAATTCTACTTACGTTGATGTTACAGGCGAAGGCACACACTACGTTTACGTTAAGGGCGGCGTTAAGACTTCTGACTCTGCAGTTACTTCTGTGACCGTTGCAGGCGCAATGCCCGCTATCCCCGAAGATGCTCTTTACTATGATAAGGCTACCGGCACAATTAAGGGCTTTGATACACTTGCTTCGGACAAGACCGTTGAATGGGGTAAGGTTTCCGTTGACGGTAAGTGTGCTTGGGACAATACAGCAACAAGCACCGACACAGGTATTGCAGCAACCTACGGCAACTATGCATTCAGATATGCAGGCTCCGGCGAATACGTTGCAAGCGCTCCTTATTACGTATTCGTATATGAGGGCGGCTCCAATAAGGGTACTATCTCCTTTAAGGCAGGCGGTCAAGTTGACGGTTACGTTCAAGGACAGTGGACTGGCTTCCGTCTTCCCAATAATGGTATAGTTATGAAGTTGTCGCAGGAAGGCACAGGAAAGCGTATTGCATCCGGATTTAACGCTAGTTCTGCTGCAAAGGATGCTGCATATATAGGCTACAGATATGCTCTTCAGGATAACGAAGTATTCCCCCTCTCCGAGCTTAAGTCTATGACCTTCTCGCTCGGCTTTTCAAACGGAGCTATTTATAACACCACTAAATATCCCGGTTACGTAAGACTTTATATCGCAGGCGGAGACGCTCCCTATTATGACGTTCCCTTCACCATGGCAGGTGAAAAGACCATTACTACAGTACCCGTTTACACCATCTGGGAGGATGAGGTTGCCGCTGACGCGAACTTTATCCCCGAGGGCTACGTTGTAGCTTGGGACGTTTATTATTTCAGAGAAGATGCGCTTGAAGGCTTGACAGTTATTTGGACCGGCGACGATTGGCAGTATCCCGTTTTCAATACAAACGGCATTGATACCACCACTCTTATGACTTCAAAGTTCGTAACTCTTAAAGAGACCATCAAGATTGACACACTTTCCACCGTTCCCGCATTGACAAATGTCGGCGGTGAGATCACAGGTCTTAACCCGAACGCTACTTACCTCTTTGCACTCTATGATAAGACCACAGGCACAACAGGCGAATGGGCAGCGATCACAGGTGTTGAAAGCGTTAGAGATCTCCCTGCAGGCGCTTACGCTATCAGAGGTATCGCTTCCGCTACCGACGCAAACTACGCTTCCTCCGACGTGACCGTTGTTGAGATCGGAACTCTCGATACTCAGGGCAGAGACACCGTTAAGATGGACAAGATAGTTCTTCCCGAGGATATTACCGTTGCTGATGCTGAGTATGTATTCGACGTTGATGCTTCTCGTTGGATCAACCGTCTCGCACTTTCCAACATCGCTTACGATTCACCCGATTCCAACATTGTATTCAAGGCTGAAAATTATAAGATCACAGTTGCGGCATCCAAGATTGACCTCGCACTTGAGGCAGCTCACTACTTCGATATGAAGGTTACCTTCGACGGAGAGAGCGCATACGACAGAATGTATGACAAGATGGCGGCAGCAGCTGACGAAAAGGAACTCGTTAAGGGTATTCACTTCGAGTCCTCTACAGCTTACTTCTTTGAGGAGGCTACCTTTGAAGTATACGTTGGCGATAAGTACGACGGATACGAGGTTGAGATCTGCTCCTTCAACGAGCGTGTAAGCCGTCTCAGAAATGAAGAGACTGCAACTGTTGAAGGCGGTTGGGCTTCCTTCTCAGTATTCGGCGGAGATTACCTCATTATCTCTCCCGCATTTGCAAAAGACAACTAATATTTAAAAGAATTCCCTGTACCCCAAAAGGTACAGGGATTTTTTTGCCCTAAAACGTATTTCTTATAAAACATTTTCTGTGACAAAAATATGCGGTGTTGCATAATATAAAGTAAAGGGGGAGATACCATGAGAGCGAACTGTAAATGTATCGGAATAACTGTAGCGGCGTTTGGCCTCGGTATAATGACGGCTTTTTTTATGCCAAGCCCTGCCTTGATAGTAATTGAAGCGGGAGTTATTATTGCGACAGGATTTTTATTCATCAAGACTTAAAGGAGCATTTTATGAAAATATACACGATTTGCCCTCCGAAATTTATCCGAAAGCTTCTCTATTCATTAACGTGTAAAAAGAAAGAGCGAAAATAACAGGGCGCAGCTTTTTTGCTACACCCTGACATTTGTTTAAAGACGGTAAAAATCTTAGTGTTGATTGCACTGTTTACCAAGAATCAAAAAAATTATTTTATACTTATTTCCTTGGCTGTGTTTTTGGGTTCTTCCTTCTTGTAAAGCTCGACGGTCAGAACTCCGTTTTCGTATTTAGCATCGGTCCTATCCTTGTCGATGCCGACAAGCTCAAACTGTCGGGTATAGCATCCGCAGAATCTTTCACATCTGATAAATCTTTCATTGTTGTCGTCCTTATCCTCGTGGTTTCTGCAAGCGGAAATAGTCAGAATATTATCGCTTATCTCAAGGGTGATATCCTTCTTATCAAATCCCGGAAGATCTGCTTCAAGCAAATAATACTCACCCATATCGCGAATATCCGTCTTGATTGGGAAGGATTCCTCCTTTTCAAAAAGTGTCAGGGGATTAGAAAAAAATCTCTTTTCCATTTCCTCAAAAGCCTTGAAGGGATTATAACGGCGCGAATATCTGTCGCGTCCGTATGGCATAAGCTCGTACATATCAAAGTACCTCCTTTTTTCTTTAATATACCCTCAAGACCCTTTAAATATTCAAAAAATAGGAGATGTAAAAAAAGTCCAGACCGTCAAAAAACACAAACAAATAGAGTTTTAAGTGTATTTAAAACTTTTAAACGGATGAAGTTCAAGGTAAAAAACATATGTTTTTTGACTCCGAACAAACCTCGCCTCTGCCGTACAATTGTACGCCGACGGGCTTCGGTTTGTCCATTCGCAAGCTTTTCAAGTCTCCTACAATTCAGGGGCTGTAAAAAACTCAAGCAGAGTTTTTTACAGCCCCTTGTGTGTTGTTAACCGTTTTCCTGAGCGCGCATCATGTCCTTGACCTTCATTAGCCTCGTGAGATTTCCTCTCTCATTGTCCTCAAGCTTCATTGTAATGAACTTGATAGTTCCCTTCATCTCGGCTATCATTACGTATTCAAGTGCGTTTACACGACGCCTTGTGCGCTCCATTTCATCCGAGAGCATATCGCAAGTCTTTTCAACTGAGGCAAGCTCTAAAAGCTTTGGCGCGAGAGCTGTCATTATCGTCGTTGCGCTGTCAAGCTTGTCACTTGTGAGTGCAAGTCCGTAGGGGACGCCGTGCGAAGCCTTTTCCTCTTTTACGTGAACGTCGGGGACGATTATACTCATGATGTTTTTGGTGGCGTATTCGGTTGTTGCAGACGCAGTCGGGATGAGAAGCGCTTCTTCAATTGCCGCTTTTCCCATTTGTGCCTGTGCTAAGGCAACGTCCGCCATTGCCTTGGCAAGAAGTGTTTCAATTTCCAAACGGAGCTCTCTGTTGCACCTGATGTACATCATGAATTGACGTGCCATTTCATCCTGCTTGTCCTTCAAAAGCTTGTGACCTCTCACAGCGGTTGCAAGGCGCTTTTTTGTTTTTGTAAGCTCCATTCGTGTGGGGTTGACTCTTGTCGCCATAGCTTCCCTCACTCATTCATATACTTTTCAATATATTCAGGGCGGATTCTCTTCAGCTCGTTTCTCGGAAGGATCGAAAGAAGCTTCCATCCGATAGAAAGGGTTTCTTCAATGCTTCTGTCCGCCTCATATCCCTGAGAAACGTATACCTTCTCAAATTCCTCAGCGAATGCCGCATACTTGCGGTCTACCTCTGAGAGCGCCGATTCACCAAGCACCACCGAAAGCTCCTTGGCTTCCTTTCCTCTTGCATACGCCGAGAAAAGCTGGTTCATGGTGTCCGCATGATCCTCTCTTGTCTTACCCTTGCCGATACCCTTGTTCTTAAGTCGGCTGAGGGAGGGAAGAACGTCAATAGGCGGTTCGATTCCCTTCATGTAAAGCTCGCGGGAGAGGATTATCTGTCCCTCTGTGATGTATCCCGTAAGGTCGGGAATGGGGTGTGTCTTATCATCCTCGGGCATTGTGAGAATGGGAATCTGTGTGATAGAGCCCTTCTTGCCGTTGATACGGCCAGCGCGCTCGTAAAGTGTTGCAAGGTCGGTATAGAGATAGCCTGGATATCCGCGTCTGCCGGGAACCTCTTTTCTTGCGGCAGATACTTCTCGGAGCGCCTCGGCGTAGTTTGTGATATCCGTCATTATGACAAGCACGTGCATTCCAAGCTCATATGCGAGGTATTCAGCGCACGTTATTGCCATACGCGGGGTGGATATACGTTCTACCGCGGGGTCGTTTGCAAGGTTCATAAAGAGCACCGAGCGTTCAATTGCGCCCGTCTTCTTAAAGTCCTCAACAAAGAACTGAGCCTCTTCAAACGTGATACCTATAGCCGCGAAAACTACCGCGAAATCATCATCTGTTCCGCGCACCTTTGCCTGTCGCGCTATCTGTGCGGCAAGATTTGCGTGGGGGAGACCCGAGCCTGAGAAAATAGGAAGCTTCTGACCGCGAACGAGGGTGTTGAGTCCGTCGATTGCGGAAACTCCCGTCTCGATGAATTCTGCGGGATAGTCACGCGCTGCGGGATTCAAGGGTGCGCCGTTTATATCCATCTTCTTTTCGGCAATGATCTTACCGCCGCCGTCAGCGGGATTACCCATTCCGTCAAATACTCTTCCTATCATATCGGGGCTTACGGCAAGCTCAAGCGAGTGACCGAGAAAGCAAGCCTTTGAGTCGGATATCTTAAGCCCCTGAGATGATTCAAAAAGCTGAACGACTGCAGTGGTGTCCTGTATCTGCAAAACACGTCCGAAACGTGATTCGCCGTTTGACTGCTTTATTTCAACAAGCTCATCGTATTTTACGTTATCGACGCATTCAACGAGCATGAGGGGGCCTACAACTTCTTTTATTGTTTTATATTCGCGAATCAATTTGCCTGACCTCCTCTGCACATTTCTTCAAATTCCGATTTCATTAATGCCGTAAGCTCACCATGGTACTGATCCCAGTTTTCCTCGGGCTCATACTTCATGGATGCAATTTTCGGCAAGGTTTCCATTGCCATAATGCTTTTGTAGGTTGCGCCTTGTGTGAGTGCGCTCAGTGCACCGTCGTACCACGAAATGATGCTTTCCATCATGTCCGCTTGCTTTGCACTTGACGTGTATCTGTCAATCTCTCGGAAGGAGTCCTGCTGTAAGAAGTCCTCACGTATGCTTCTCGCCGCTTCAAGAGTGATTCTGTCCTTTTCACCGAGAGAGTCAAAGCCTATAAGACGCACAATTTCATTCAGCTCTGCTTCTTCTTGGAGAATGGTCTTAGCCTTTGCGATTTGCGAAGTCCAGTTTTCGCTTATATTTTCTATATAGTAATTGTGAACTGTGTTCTCGTAAAGTGAGTAGCTCTTAAGCCAGTCAATAGCGGGGAAGTGTCTCTTGTATGCAAGCTCTGCCGAAAGACCCCAGAAGACCTTGACGATTCTGAGCGTTGCCTGTGATACGGGCTCACTCGTGTCACCTCCGGGAGGCGATACTGCACCAATGGCGGTAATAGCACCGCGACGCTCACCACCCAGACATACGACAGAGCCTGCACGCTCGTAGAATTCGGCAAGACGGGTAGAGAGGTATGCGGGGTAGCCTTCTTCACCCGGCATTTCCTCAAGTCTTCCCGACATTTCACGAAGCGCCTCTGCCCAACGGGACGTGGAGTCCGCAATTATCGCTACCTTATATCCCATGTCACGGAAGTATTCCGCAATGGTGATTCCTGTGTATATAGATGCCTCACGAGCCGCAACGGGCATATCGGAGGTGTTAGCGATAAGAACGGTTCGTTTCATGATGGAAAGTCCCGTTCTCGGGTCGTTAAGTGTGGGAAATTCCTTTAAAACGTCGGTCATTTCGTTTCCACGCTCACCGCAACCGATATATATGATGATATCGGCATCTGCCCACTTTGCAATTTGATGCTGTGTTACGGTCTTACCTGAGCCGAAGGGACCGGGAATTGCCGCAACACCGCCCTTTGTAATGGGGAAGAGGGAGTCAATTACTCTTTGGCCCGTTATCATGGGCTCATTAGGAATAAGCTTTTCCTTATAGGGACGTGCACGGCGCACAGGCCATTTCTGAAGCATTGCAACTTCAACACTCTTTCCCTTGGAGGTCTTTATCTTTGCGATAGCCTCGGTGATGGTCGCGTCTCCGTCGAATATCCATTCGACCTCGCCCTCAACACCGTAAGGCACCATTATTTTCTGTGTTACCGCAAGCGTTTCTTCAACTTCGCCGAGTACGTCGCCCGCACTCACCTTGTCACCGAGCTTTGCTTTGGGAACAAAAGTCCATTTCTTCTCGCGGTTAAGCTTGGGGAGGTCAACACCTCTTGGGATTCTGTCTCCGCAAGAATTGTAAATATCCTCAAGAGGACGTTCGATTCCGTCAAAAATACCTTCTATAAGACCGGGTGCAAGCTCAACTACAAGCGGTTCGCCTGTAAGATAGACCGGCTCGCCCGGACCGATACCCGTAGTATCCTCGTATACCTGAATGGAGGCTCTGTCACCTCGAAGCTCGATTACTTCTCCGATAAGCTTTTTTTCACTTACTCGCACAACGTCGAACATATGAACGTTTGCAAGTCCTGTCGCAACAATAAGAGGTCCCGAGACCTTGTATATGGTTCCGACTTCGTTTGCTCTCGCTTCCACAGTATACACCACCTTTCAAATTTATTTATCAAATATGTTGGTTCCGATTGCTTTTTCCATGTTGGAAATTACTTTTTTCTCACCGAGTCCGCGCGATCCCGTTCTGTCGGGAATGGGGATAATTACGGGGTATGCCGATGCTCTGTATTTTTCTATAAGATCGGGAAGCGCCTCGAAATAATTTTCGGTAAGATATATTATTTTCGTGTTATCTCTTACAAGCTCCATTATAGCGCGTCTTGCTTCCTCAGGGGACTCAGCTCCCACCGCTTTAATTCCTGCGGTATGGAAAACTATTACGGAGGACATTTCGCCGACTGCGGCGATGGTGTTCTGTTCCATAATATTTCCTCCTTATCCTTGAAGAAGCTTCTTTTCGCACCAAAGGAAGCGAATAAGCTCACATTCTTTTTTCTTGGAAAAATAGTATTCGGCAATTGCACCGAAGCCTTCCGAAATACGAAGGTCATACATTGCACGTTCCCACGCGGCATCTGTTTCGGAACGTATTTCGTCAAGTGATTTGTCAGTGTCGTTAAATGAGGCGCTGACAGGCAAGAGGTAAGCGCTTATATCTCCAAGTCCCAGCTCCTTTGCTCTGATAAGAGACATGCGATTGCGGGATTCGGCATCTTTTTTCAGCATTTCGTAGAGGGGTCGGTAAAGCTTCTTCGCATTGGCAAGTACTTTTGCAAATATTGCCCTGTCCGCTCTGCTTGAAATTGTAAAGGCGTCGGTTTCCTTCTCGATTCCGACAAGCTCATGCTCTGCCTCTTTCCCGAGAAGGGAATAATCACCCGTTTCAACTGATGCGCGAATTATTTCAATTGGAATTGAGCCATTCTCGTCAGCTATTGGCGAAACGTCGCGTCCGATAAGCGCGCCCTTTAAGAAGAGCTTCAAATTATGCGCATCCTTTTCCCACAGCAGAAGAGAGGAAAGCCTTTCATCGGGACATATGTCGCGAATCATGAGGGCGACGTATTCCATTTCTTGCTCAACGCGTGTGTCAAGCTCTTCGCCTTCACTTCCGCGTCCCCAAGAAAACTCGTCAAGAAGTCTTAAAAACTCACCCGCATCACAGTCGCGAAGCTTTTGCCGCTCTATTTCGGTAAGCGGCGGGTGAGAACACGCCTTTATGCATCCTATGGCATAACCCCAGGACTTTTTACCAAATTCGTTTTGAGCCATTATTTGTTTTCTCCTGCAAAGAGTGTGTCCGCAATTCTTTTTTCTTCTTTGTCAAATATACCGTCAAGAATTGCATCCATGGATATTTCAATATCGTAGGTAGGGCATACGAGAAGAACTCCTCCCTCAAATTCGGCATCCTTGTCCGAAAGAGTGAAGTGCGCCTTGCCGTCGAGATTCAGCATCTTGACAAGTGCCTCGCTACGGCTTCTTGAGTCGGCAGAGGGGACAACGGTAACTTCGTTTTCCACCTGACACGACTCTATTTGCTTTTTAAATATTTCACACCATTTTGTACTGTCGAGTGCAAGCAAGGTCTTTTTTGCTTCAAGCTTTGTTTTTTCAAGCTCCTCACGCTTTTTGTCGAGAAGCTCTATTTTTGCTTGAAGCTCTGCCGACTGCTTTGCGCCTCGCGTGAGTATTTCAGCGTTTTTCTCGGCAGTGCTTATCAGCTCGTCAGCCTTTGCGCGGGCAGACGAGAGAATCTTTTCTTCTTGAAGTGCCGCTTTATTCTTGCCTTCTTTGATAATAAGGTCAGCTTCGGCACGTGCTTTTTCTTCTATTTTGTTTATGACTGTTTCAGCACTCATATCATCACCGAATTAAAGAGAGAATATAAGAAGGATGGAAGTAAGAAGTGCAAGGATCGCGTAGGTCTCAACCATAGCTGTCATGGTGATACCCTTACCGGATGCATCGGGCTGCTTTCCTGTCATATGGATAGCGGATGCCGCTGTGAGTCCCTGCGCAATACCTGATGAAAGACCTACGATGGACATGGGGAGGGTTGCAAAGAAGAAGGACCAGCCCTGACCTACGGTGAGGTCTGCCGGAGTGCCTCCGAGCACGCCTATCTGCACCATAACGAGAACGGCTGTAAGAAAGCCGTAGATACCCTGTGTACCGGGAAGAGCCTGAAGAACGAGCATTTTACCGAAAAGCTCAGGCTTTTCGGACGTAACGCCTGCAGCAGCCTTACCTGCCGCCATAACACCAATAGCGGAGCCTGTTCCGCCGAGAAGGGCACAAAGTGCCGCACCGAAAATAGCTATTGCAATACCTGACATAGTTTTGTTCCTCCGATTATTTTTTAATATTGATGTAGCTTGTTTTTATTTTGAACGGACGGAATAGCTTTCCTCCGCCGTCGTAAAATTTACTGTAAAATTCGATATACTGTAGTCTGCAGTCGTGCACGTATGCCGAAAGAAGACCGAGAGCAAGATTGAAAAGATGTCCCACCGCGTATATTACAAGGGACAGGATAAAGCCTATCACACTGCCCTGTACCATCTCGGCAAGCATGTTCATAACAAAGCCGACAACTCCCGTTGCAAGTCCGAGCGCAAGTATTCTTGAGTAGGAAAGAATGTCACTGAAGTAGCTTGTAATATCGTAAAGACCGAGAAGTCCGCCCGTCGCCTTTCCGATGATGCCCTTCTTGTGACGGCCCGCCGTGAATAGGATAATGACAGCACCCGCAATTGCGAGAATCATTCCGATTTTGTCAAGTCGCGGGATGAATATCATGCCGATGCCCGAAATTATCATCATCCATGAAAAATTGTCGAATATCGCATCAAGCCACTGTCCGTCCCTGATGAGAATATACATTTTTGTAATTATACCCGTAAAGATATGCAAAACTCCGATAACGATTGTAAATATCAGCATTTTTATCGGGTCGCCCATTGAGGTAAATCCTATGAGCGGAGGCAGTAACTCCTCTCCGAAATAGCTTCCGAAAAGCACTCCGAAGATGACCGTTGTGACGGATGAGTAGAGCATTACGTTCATAAGCTGAAGAGTGCCACCCGTCGGCTTCATGAAGCTTTTTGCCAAAATTATGAGAAGTGCCAAAAGCACTCCGTAGCCCGCATCTCCCATCATCATTCCGAATATGAGCCAATACCAGGGCGCCATTACGGGATTCGGGTCAAAGCTCTTTTTGTATGACGGAGGGTCGAACATATTGGTTATGCCCTCAAACTGAGAGGTTATCCTTCCGTTTTCAAGGAAAGTCGGCACGTCGTCTTCGTCGGTGGGATCTGAGAAGGTGATATCCGATATCGGCACGTCCTGTTTGATAGCCTTTTCAAAATCCTCCGAATACTTTTCGGGGACCCAGCCCTTGAAGAAAAGCGTCTCACGGGTAGATATAAGCTTTACGCTGTCACGCTCGGATGCCGCGCGCTCCTTTTCAAGCGCGAGCTTAAATACGTCCGAGTGCTCTTTTGACAGGCTTGCAAGACGCTGTTTTATTTCTTTTACTTCGTTTTCATTTTTTTCTATCAGTTCAAAATGAGCATTGATAAATTCCTTTACAGTTCCCGATTCTATCGGTAGCGTAACCCTTTCAAAGCCGAGCGCTTTGATGTCCGTTGACCGCTCGTTAAACGATTCTTTTAATACGGTTAGCACTATTCCCGTTTTAGAGGGATTTTCGTAAACTGTCTCATATGCACCAATATCTTGTATGACTTCACCTATACGGCTTTTTGCAACAGTCGGGACGGTGGCGAGCATAATACAGATGTATTTCCCGTCGTGAATATCTTCAAGCGGGTAATTTAAGCCCTCCCAATCCTTCACCGAAGAAACAAGAGCCTTCTTTTGGTCAATGGCTTTTTCAAGAATATTTAGCCTTGAAATGTCCGCCTCTGCAGCTTCAACAGCGCTCCAGTCACCGTCAAGACGATACATCTCGTCCTCTGAGTATTCCGGCTTTTGACTGAGCATGGGCTTTTTTGCGGTATACGGGGTAAGCTCTTTTATAAGTGCTTCAAGACGCCTTTGTGCATTAGCGTGCTCCGCAGAGCCTGAGTCCACGCCCGAATCACTTTCACAAAGCTCGGCATTTCCGAATTTTTGGAGCGATTCAAGAAGCTTGTCTCTGTCATCCTTCATGCATACAAGACAGACCCTTTTCATTTTTGAAATCACGTGTCTGTACCTCGCATTATATAAGAGATATTATGAGTTCTACTGTGTTGTTTCTGTTTTTGTCGCAGATGTCCTCAAGAGCTTTTTTCTTCTCAAGAGTGTTTTCCAAAACTTCTTTTTTGTATTTTTCGTTTGAAGCTTTAGTCATTTCTGTTATACTTTCACTTTTTTTACGCGCTTCAAGTATTATGTCGGCTTTTTTCTGTTCAGCCTCTTTTTCGGAATCCGAAAGAATCTTTTTTACTTCTTCCTCGGCACCCTTCTTGATCTCTTCGGCATGTGCTTCGGCGTTCTTTACGCTTTCGAGTATGTCCAAGATGATTCCTCCTTTGATATTATTTGACAAATGGTAAAAGAGAATCCTTTTGCCATTTTTTGATTTTATGCTCTTGCTGTGTAGTCAAATTCACGGTCTTCGCCCGCACCGATACGAACAACGTAAAGCTTGTGGTTGTTCGGGTCTATGGTATAAACGTCGATTGCGTGCTCGTTTGTTGTGCCTGTTGTTCGTTCAATTGTGAGATTTGCGCACTGATGATTCCAGTCACTCATAATAGACGTGCAGAGTGTTCCTTCTATTACGGCAACCTTGTCATAGTGTGTATGTCCGCTTACCCAAGCCGCAAATTCACCTCCGCGCCCTGTGTAGTCTGCGGAAATAACTGCGTTGTATTCGGGAATATCGTGCTCTGTTGAAATTTCAAACTTTGTTCCGTTTCTGTAAGCGTTGATGAGCCCGAGAATAGCGTTGTCGTTTCTGTGGGGCTCGCCGCTGGAGGGACATGAATGCGTGCAGAGTACTACCGTCCAATCACTTGCAGGTACGTCGAGAGCAACGTTTGCAAACCACTCAAGCTGAGTCTGTCTGTATCCGCCAAGCCACATCTTGTTGAATTTCGCGCTTCCGTCTTCATTTGTTTCATCCGAGGGAACGTCATAGGGATTGAGCACTACAAGACGCATTTTATAAGCCTTGCTGTCAACATAAAAGTAAGAACCGTCCTCACTCATAACTCTATCCGGATATTTTGTCTCGTATCTGTAAATATATTCAAAAAGCTCGTCTTTTGTAAGATTCTGCGCATAGTATTTGGGCGCCTCAAAGGTTGAGTATGCAGGGTCGTGATTTCCCTGTGCAAGAAGAATTCTTGATTCAAGACGTTTGAATTCCTCAGCATATGACGTAAGCTCTTTGATTATATATTCGGGTGTGCATATTCCTGCTCCCGAAATGGTGTCTCCGCCATTAAATGCGTAGGGGATAGCGCAAGCATCCATCACTTTCTCAAGTATAGCGGCAGAATGCCTTTTGTTGGAATACCAATGTATGTCAGAAAGAATTGCAAAGGACATTCCTTTTTTGCCTGCTCGGATTTGATTTTTGTGTATCTTGTTTATTTTTTCATTCAAATGCTCTGCCCAGTAATCGGGAATGAATTGCTCTGTTGGATTTATAACCTGTGTGAAAGCAGCTTTATCCGCCCCGCACACAGCACATGTATCGGGAGCCTCTACTGCCTCTTTTGCATAAAAACATTTATTACAAAGAAAATGAGCCATAATATCACCTCAAATATATTTTTTTAATTGTACCATATTTTGTTACTGTTTGTCAATGAAACAGCTTTATTTTCCTGTGCTGTAGTCAAATTCGCGGTCCTCTCCAGCACCGATTCTTGTGACGCGTATTTTGTGACGTGCAGGGTCTATTGTGAATACGTCAAACGCCTGCTCGGTAATTGTACCCTCTTCGCGCTTAAAGGTAAGACGCGCCGACTGATGGTGCCAGTCGGAGATGGTGGCGGTACAAAGTGTTCCGTCTGTGACAACAGCGTTGTCATAGTGTGTATGACCGCTCACCCATACCGCAAATTCACCGCCGCGCTCTGTATAGTCGGCAGTAATCTTTGCGTTGTAGCCCTCGATGGGGAAGGTGTTTGATGCTTCAAATTTCTCTCCCTTGCGGAATGCATCTATAAGACCGAGTATAATGTCACCGTTGTAGCCCTTGCCGCCTCCTGCAGGGTTGGTATGTGTGCAAAGAATGACAGTCCAATCCTGTGACGGAACGTCAAGCGCTGTGCCCGCAAACCACTCAAGCTGAGCCTGTCTGTAGCCCACAAGACCCATTTTACTGTATTTTGCGCTTCCGTCCTCGTTGGTCTCGTCGGAGGGTACGTCAAAGCAGTTAAGAACGACAAGTCTCATCTTGTAGTAGCTCTGGTCAACGTAAAAGTATGAGCCGTCCTCACTTATAGCTCTGTCACTGTATTTCATCTCATAGCGGAACATGTACTCGTGTATCTCGTCGTGAGTAATGTTTTGCACATAGTATCTCGGAGCATCAAAGAGGGAATATGACGGGTCGTGGTTACCCTGAGCCATGAGCATTCGGGATTCAAGTCTCTTGAACATTTCGGAATAATTCTGAAGCTCGTCAAAAAGTGCTGAGGTGGGGCAAAGTCCTGCTCCCGAGACGGTATCTCCTCCGTTGAAGGCATAGGGGATAGCACAGGCATCCATGACCTTTTCAAGCAGGTGTGCCGAATGCTTCATGTTCGGACCCCAATGTATATCGGTAATAAGTGCAAAGGACATTCCTTTTTTTCCTGCAAGAACTTGATTCTCGTGTATCTTTTTTATCTTTTCGTCAAGATGCTCTCTCCAGTATTCGGGAATATATCTTTTAAGAGAGTAATTAACCTTTGAAAACATTTCTTCATCCGCACCGCAAACAATACATTTCTTTGGGGCGAAGTCTGTTTTTTCAACGTAATAGCATTTGTTGCAAACAAAGTATGACAAGTTATCACCTTCAATCTGTATTTTTACCTAATTTTAGCATAAAAAATATATGATTGTCAAGAAATATGCAGATATTCTTGACTTTTTTGCAATATATAGTTAAAATAAGATATACTCAAAAATCGGAGGGATACTTTTGACACTGTCGGACGTTGCAAAGTACTTTTTTAAAGATAAGGTTCCGCTTGACGGAATAGCGGTTGATTACACCATGGGGAACGGATATGACACGCTGTTCTTGTCGGGGCTTGTGCCCGAAGGCAGAGTATACGCCTTTGATATACAGCAGTCAGCGGTGGATTCCACCCGTGCACGCCTTTCGGAAAACGGGGTCACAAACGTCACTCTCATTCACGATTCGCATTCCGAGGTCAAAAAGTACGTTAACTCCTTTGTAAATGCCGCAATGTTCAATCTCGGTTATCTTCCCGGTGGAGATAAGAGTATTCATACCATGACCGACTCTACCCTAAAGGCTGTGTCAAGCGCACTCGAGCTGCTCGCTCCCGGCGGGGTTCTCACGGTTTCGGTCTATCCGGGACATGACGAGGGCACAAGAGAGGGAAACGCACTTGTCGAAATGCTCTCGACAGTTGACCGTAGGGTATATTCCATACTGCAATGCAAAATGCTCAATTCCCCAAGCTCTCCGTTTATAATAGCAATAGAGAGAAGCATGAAAGGATAAATGATGAAAAGAGCGCTTTTTATAGTTAACCCGTGTTCCGGCAAAAAGAAGCTTTTGAAAAGCATAGGTGAGATAGACGCACTCCTTTACGATGGAGGATATTCTGCCGATATCTATTTTACAAAATGCCGTAAGGATGCAACGTCTAAAGTTATATCGGACGGGGCGGGATATGATATTATAATCTGCGGAGGCGGTGACGGCACGTACAACGAGGTAATTTCAGGTGTTCTGCAGTCGGGACTTTCGGTGCCCGTCGGATATATTCCCGCAGGTACCACAAACGATTTTGCAAATACCCTCGGCATTCCCTCAAAGCACCTTTCTGCGGCAGATAAAATAATACACGG
Source organism: Eubacteriales bacterium (assembly GCA_045660745.1). Classification (GTDB taxonomy): domain Bacteria; phylum Bacillota; class Clostridia; order Oscillospirales; family SIG627; genus RGIG6353. The sequence continues at coordinate 21,980 of JAZREJ010000021.1, read as the reverse complement.
AAATGCGGCTTCAATAGACGTGGGAAAATTCGCAGATATATATTTTTCTTATATCGCTTCCTTCGGTGCGTTTACGGCATCCTCCTACAGCGCAAGTCAGAAGATGAAAAATCACTTCGGACATTCTGCATATATTTTTGAAGGGGCGAAGGAAATAAAGGACATCAAGCCTATTAAAATAAAGGTGGAAGCAAACGGAGAGGTTATTGAGGACGAATTTATTTTCGGTGCCGTTTGCAACTCAAGGTCGATAGCGGGGATTATAAAGCTTGAGGACCGTGTTGTTGACCTGTCGGACGGACTTTTCGAGCTGGTGCTTGTGCGCAAGCCACCTCATCTCATAAATTACAAAAGTATTGTGTCATCACTGAAGAAGGGGGATAACACAAACGAAAACATTGTATTTTTACATACAGACAAGGTTAAGATAACCACCGAAAGCGAGCTTGACTGGTCACTTGACGGTGAGCATGCCGTGAGTTGCGGAGAGCTTGAAATAACAAACGTAAAGCATGCAATTTCACTTGTTCTGTGAGGTAATATGATAAAGGTAAACGATGAATTTATACACCTTCCGAGTCGTAATAACGTAACTAACAAGGGGGATGCGGGGCGCGTTCTCGTTGTAGGCGGAGACGTCGGAATGTGCGGTGCCACTTTTTTTGCGGCTGAGGCGGCATACCGTATGGGGTGCGGTCTTGTGAAGATATATACCCATCCCGAAAACAGAATCCCGCTTCAAACTCTTTTGCCCGAAGCTGTGCTTTCGTTTTGGGAGGAGGGGACAGATACTCCCGTGTTAGATGCCGCACTTGGCTGGGCGGATGCTGTTGTAGTGGGAGTAGGTTTGGGTACGGGAGAGTGGCAGAAAAAGATACTCAAAAAGGTAATATCATCACCTCTTCCGATTGTAATTGATGCTGACGCTCTTAATATTATAGCGCAACACAAGACACTTTTGTCTCACGTGCCGTCAAAAGCGGTCTTAACGCCCCACATAGCGGAGCTTTCAAGGCTTACAGGCGACAGTGTTGAAAAGATAAAAGAAGACACCTTCGCAGTGTTGAAAAAGAGCTTTTCGCATCTTGATATAACTGTTGTGGCAAAAGACTGTAAGGCTTTTATCCTTACCGATGACAACGAGGAGTATTTATCTTCCTCCGGCGATTCCTCTTTATCAACGGGCGGTACGGGTGATATCCTTGCGGGAATGATAGCCTCCCTTGCGGCGCAGAAAATCGAGCCGAGCGCGGCAAGTGTAACCGCAACGTATCTTCACGGCAGAGCAGGTGCTGTTGCGGGTAAAAGACTCGGAGTGCGCAGCGTTATCGCAAGAGACGTTTTGGCGTCGATTTCCGAAGTGTTAAAAGAATATTGAAAACTTATCCCCCGAAGTAATCTTCGGGGGATTGTCATATATATTCCTTCCGTATCATAAAATTTTGTATGGTATAGGAGGACAGAAATGGGAAAAATCAAAACGTTCTTTGTCAATGCGTCTATAATGAGCTTTGTTGCGGTGGCATTGAGGATAGTGGGAGTATATTTTTCGGTATGGCTTGCACGGGTGCTTGGGGAAGAGGGAATGGGAATTTATTCTCTCACAAGCTCTGTATATAAGCTTGGTATAACGTTTGCCTCAAGCGGAGTGAGCTTTGCGGCGACTCGAATAATTGCCGAGGAGATAGAAAAGAAAAATACCCGCGAGGCATTGCGTGCTTCGGAAAAATGTATTCTGTATTCATTTTGTCTCGGCTTTGTAACCTCTGTTTTTTTCTATACCTGTTCAGACTTTCTCGGAAATGTCTTTCTCTCGGATGCGCGCTGTATCGCCTCTATAAGAGTGCTGTCGGTGAGCCTTCCGTTTCTTGTAATGTCATCGGTCATAAACGCCTATTTCACAGGTGTGAGAAGCCTTGCAAAGCCCGCTTTTACAATGGTTATAGAGCAGTGTGTAAGAGTGGCTGCGACCATGCTTCTTTTAAAGGATTTTAACGGAGAAAATCTGGAATACGGATGCCTTTCGGTAATTTTCGGAGGCGTTATTGCAGAAATAGTATCGTTTGTTCTTTCCTACGTTTTTTATAACCGCGATAAAAAAGCACTTGACAGAGGAGAGTTCAAAAAGACTCGGATAGGTAAAAGAGTAGCGCGAATCGCTGTCCCCGTAGCGCTCAGCTCCTACATACGCTCGGGCCTTCTCACTCTTGAGCATATGATGATACCGTCAGGGCTTCGCCGTTACGGAGTAGGCTCCTCTCGCGCGCTCGGACTTTACGGTATTATTTCGGGTATGGTGTTTCCCATACTGTTTTTCCCGTCAGCATTTTTATATACGTCCTCCGACCTTATCGTGCCCGAATTTGCCGCATACCGTGCGGTAGGGGATAACAGGGGGATAAAAAGGCTTACAAACAAGGTAATGCAGCTTACCTGCTTCTTTTCGGTAGGTGTTGCGGGAGTTATGCTCGGATTTTCCGACGAGCTCGGATTGATACTTTACGAAAGTCGAGACGTCGGTCTCTACCTTAAGCCCTTGGCGCCTCTTGTTATCGTAATGTTTTTTGACCACGTTGCGGATGCGGTGCTCAAGGGGCTTGATAAGCAGCTTTCGGTTGTAGGGTTTAACGTGATAGACTCGGTTATGAGCGTTGTTCTTGTATGGGTGCTCGTTCCGAAATTCGGCATTGGCGGATACATTTTCGTTGTCTGGTTCGGAGAGGTGATAAATTGCATTATGTCAGCGGTGAGTCTTGTCAATACGACTCACGTCAGAATCCGAATAATGAATTGGTTTATACTTCCCGCAATAAGCGTTGTGACAGCTCTTTTTACCGTCAGAAAGGGACTGTTTCTTATTCACGGAGAGGTGGCGAAGACGGGCGGCGGACTTTGCGTGGCAATAATTCTGACTCTTCTTGTTTACGCTCTTATAATGCGCATCGTAGGCTGCATCACGCTCAATGACTATAAGCTTCTTTCAAAGATATTTATGAAGCCCGAGAAAAAATAAGCATACGGCAAAATGCCGTATGCTTAAATATTACAAGGGGCTGTAATGACGACAGGGGCGAAAATTTCTCTAAGGGTACAACTCCCTTCAGCTTAACGAATTATTTGCCCTTGCTGTCCTTGAGAGGAACGATACTGTTGAAGGTGTTTTCGTTCTTTGTGTCAAGACAGAAGTAACCCATTCTTACAAACTGGAATTTGTCTCCGGGAAGAGCCGATTTCAAGGACGCTTCGATCTTTGCCTTCTTCACAGTCTTTGAATTCGGGTTAAGGTAGTCGGTGTATTCCTTATCCTCGGGAAGCTTTGAAGGATCCTCAAGGGTTAGGAGATTCTCATAAAGCACAACGTTTGCATCGTAGCAATTTTCGGAGGAAAGCCAGTGGATAGTGCCCTTTATCTTACGTCCGTCAGCGGGATTGCCGTTACCTGTTTCAAGGTCGGCAGTACAGTGTATCTCTTTGACTGTTCCGTCGTCATTTAATACGATATCACCGCATTTTACGATGTATGCGCCCATAAGACGAACCTCGCCGTCAGGCTTGAGACGGAAGAACTTGGGAGGTGGATCAAGTGCAAAATCGTCCGCATCAATATAAAGCTCGCGGGTGAATTTTACTTCTCTTGTGCCCATCTCGGGATGCTGGGGATGATTGGGCAATAGGAATATTTCTTCCTTGTCCTCGGGGTAGTTATCAACAATGACCTTGATAGGAGAGAGTACCGCAACACGTCTCTCGGCCGTTTCGTTGAGCTCATCGCGCACACACGCTTCAAGAAGGCGTATATCGACAAGGCTGTTAGCCTTGGCAACTCCTACTCTGGAGCAGAAATCAACGATAGACGCACCTGTAAATCCGCGACGTCTCAAACCGCAAAGAGTGGGCATTCTCGGGTCATCCCAGCCATCAACTCGTCCGCTTTCCACCATAAGTCTTAAAAATCTCTTCGAGAGGACCGTGTTTGTGATGTTGAGTCTTGCAAACTCTATCTGTCTCGGGGTATGAGGAACGCTTACGTTTTCAATTACCCAGTTATACAGGGGTCTGTGTATCTCAAATTCAAGAGAGCAAAGCGAATGCGTGATGCCCTCAAGAGCATCCTGAATGGGATGAGCAAAATCGTAGGTGGGGTAGATGCACCACTTGTCGCCGTGGCGGTGATGATGCATATGCTTTATTCTGTAAATTACAGGATCTCTCATCCAGAAATTGCCTGATGCAAGGTCAATCTTCGCACGAAGCGTATACTTTCCGTCGGGGAACTCTCCGTTTCTCATTCGCTTGAAAATGTCAAGGCTTTCTTCAATCGGTCTGTCACGCCAGGGAGATACGGCAGGGTGAGAGAGGTCGCCTCTGTATTTTTCCATTTCGTCAGCCGACAGCTCACAAACGTAGGCAAGTCCCTTGTTTATAAGCTCAATGGCATACTCGTAATCCTTTTCAAAATAATCTGAGCCGTAAAAGAATCTGTCATCCCAATCAAATCCAAGCCAGTGGATATCCTCTTTTATGGCATCAACGTACTCTGTATCCTCTTTTGCGGGGTTGGTGTCATCCATTCTGAGATTGCAAAGACCTCCGTATTTTTTAGCAATACCAAAGTCGATTGCAAGCGCCTTACAGTGTCCGATGTGCAAATAGCCGTTGGGCTCGGGAGGAAAACGTGTGTGTACCTTTTCAATCTTACCCTCGGCAATATCGGTGTCAATTATTTCTTCTATAAAATTCTTGTTTTCTTCCATAGTGTTCGTCCTTATCAAAGAGAGCTTATCATTTTATCAATTCGTTCAACCGTCTTGTCGCGGCCGAGTATCTGCATTACCGTGTAAAGGTCGGGAGCGTTCATCTTACCTGTAACGGCAACTCGGATGAACATGCTTATATCCGCAACACTTCCCTTGAATGCGCTCGGGTCTGCCTTGTATGCCTTCATGTCGGATGCATATCCGAGAGAATCAGCAATCGTCTTTACCTTGTCAAACCATGCATTCATATCGTCGCTTGGGTCATAGGTGAGGTTGAAGGCGGTGAGAGTTTTCTTTATATCGTCCTTTGAAAAGCTTTCGGGATATTCATCCTCAATCTTAAAGAACTCATCGTAGAAAAATCCCATGTAAGGCTTCGCATCAGCAAGGGTTGCAAGGTCACGGCGCGGCTTCTTGCCGCCGCGTCCTATTGCGAAAATCTTTTCGGCATATTCGGGAGTCTCCGAAAGTGCCTTTCCGAAGGGCTCGTCAAACTGAAGCGCCCATTCTGTAACCTTTTCGGTAACGGTCTTCGCGTCAAGTCTTGAAATTACGTTCTTTGAAACGTCGTTGAGCTTGTCAAAGTCGAAAAGACAACCCGATACCGACATTTTCTTAACGCTGAACGGGAATTCCTTGTAGTGCTTGTCAGGGTTCTGTGCGTGCCACTCCTCGTAGTTTGAGTTGAGAAGTGTCATAACGTATTCGCACACTGCCTCGGGAATGTATCCCATTCTCGTGTAATCGTCCATGTTAGCGCCCATGTCACGCTTTGAAAGCTTCTTCTTGTTGCCCTCATCGTCCAGCTTCATTATCTGAGAGATGTGCATGAATTTCGGTGTGCGCCATCCGAGATAGCGGAAAAGCTGTACGTGCTTTGGAAGGCTGGGGAGCCACTCCTCACCGCGGATTACGTGGGTGGTGCCCATGAGATGATCGTCAACCGCGTGTGCCATGTGGTAGGTGGGGATGCCGTCGGATTTGAGAAGCACGAAGTCCTCGTCGTTTTCGGGAATCTCAAGGTTGCCCTTTATAAGGTCTGTAACCTTTACCTTCTTTTCGCCGTCTCCGTCCGAAAGGATTCTGAGCACGAAACGGTTGCCCTCGGCAAGATTCTTCTCAACATCTTCAATGGTGAATTCTCTCGCCTTCAGCTGAGCCTCTTTCTTTTCTGCGGCTGCCGATTTCCAGTCTGTGTTCTTAATTTCGGACTTCTTGTCTGTTTCAAGTAGCTCTTCAAGCTCCTCTTCCGTTGTGAATACGGGGTATGCAAGACCTTTTTCTACAAGTGCCTTTGCAAACGTCTGATATATCTCGCGTCTTGCACTCTGCTTGTAGGGACCGTAAATACCGCTGTCGGTGATGTTTCCGTTCTCGTCGAGTATTGCGCCCTCGTCAAACAATACACCGTAACGGGCAAGAGTCTTTATAAGCCCTTCTGCCGCACCCGGTACTTCACGCTTAGCGTCGGTATCCTCGATTCTGAGGAAGAAAACACCCTTTGAAAGGTGGGCAAGTCTCTCACCGACTGTGGAAGGGAAGAGACCTCCGAAATGAACGAATCCCGTGGGGCTGGGCGCAAAACGTGTTACAGCCGCTCCTTCGGGAAGCTCGCGCTTGGGGAAGCGTGCCTCCATATCTTCGGGAGTTGTTTTAATGTCGGGGAAAAGTAATTCTGCAAGTCTTTTATAATCCATAAAAAATTCCTCTTTGGAAAATTATTTTTTCTTAAAGTATTGGTAGTAGAAGCAGCGAAGCATTCCGTTGTACATTTTTCTCGCATTGTCGGCTTTTTTGCCGAAATGCTTTTCAAAATATTCGCTTGATGTGAATACAAAATATCTGGTAAAGCCTTCTCGCTCAAAGGCGCGTCCCATTGTTCGGTAAAGTGCTTCAGCCGCCTTGACGTCAAGAAGACGTTCTCCATAGGGAGGATTGCACACAATTGTAGCACGTTCACCGCCCGTTGTGATATCCGCAACGTCACGCACAAAGAAATCAATGTCACAAATTCCTGCACTTTCGGCATTCTTTTTTGCAATTTCTATCATGTCGGGGTCAACGTCGCTTGCCCATATTTTGAGCGGTATGTCGCGCACCTTCTCTTGTGCCTCGTCTCTTGCTTCCTTCCATATGTGTGACGGAAGGAACTTGAAGCTTTCTCCCGCAAAAGGACGTCTTGCACCCGGTGCCATGTTTTTCAAGTACATAGCCGCTTCGATTACAAGAGTTCCCGAACCGCACATGGGGTCGTAGAAAAGTGTATCGGGGAAGGGACGTGCTATTTGAACAAGGGCGGATGCGAGTGTTTCGCGCATTGGCGCCTCTCCAGTTGCTACTCTGTAGCCTCTTTTGTAAAGACTCTCACCGCTCGTGTTTATCATGAGCGCCACACGGTCCTTTAGTATAAAAAACTCAATTGGGATTTTTGCGGCACTTTCTGTAAGCGTTGAGGTGTTGTATGCTTTGAAAAGTCTTTCGACTATGGCCTTTTTGATTATTCGCTGGCAGTCGGTCACGCTGAAAAGACGGGATTTTATGGAATGTCCCGCAACAGGGAAGGCATCGTTTTTTTCGATGTAATTCTCCCACGGAATGTTCTTTGTCGCTTCAAAAAGCGAGTCAAATGTCACCGCGTCAAACTCTCCGGCGATGATATACAGCTTTTCGGCACATCGGAAATTCACGTTGCAGCGCGCGGCGGCAGCTTCATCTCCTTCAAAGTATACTCTGCCGTCGATGGTTTCAAGGCGCTTGTATCCGAGTGAGTCCACCGTTTCACCGACAAATTTCTCCAACCCGAACATACAGGTTGCGGCATATTTGAATTTTGCCATTATTTGCGCTCGTATGTGACGTAGTGGAATTCTATGCCGTTTTCTTCAAGTGTTTCACCGACGTCAACGGCATCCCACTCGTCTGACTTTATCTCGGGGAAGAAGCGGTCGGCATCAAAGCTCTTGTGAATGTGTGTGATATAAAGCTTTTGACAGTAGGGTATAAGGGTCGCGTAGACCATTGCACCTCCTATAACAAACGCATCATCTATGGAATTTTCTTTGATGTATGCAAAAAGCTCATCTACACTGTGAACAACAACAGCGCCATCTATCTCGATGTCCTTTTCATAAAGGACGATGTTGGTGCGGTTTTTGAGAGGCGCGGACTTGGGGAGGGAAATAAGGGTATTGTATCCCATGATGACGGTCTTGCCCGTCGTAACTTCTTTAAAATGCTTGAGGTCTGCGGAAAGGTGGCAGAGAAGGTCTCCGTTCTTACCGATTCCGTTTTTTTCGTCTATTGCAACAATAAGATTCATTTTTCTCTCCTTATTCTGCGACTTCTATTCTGTCTGTGAATTCGTTATATTTGTAGTTGTCAAGCTTAAAGCTGTTTTCGTCAAATTTGTAAAAATCATCAATGGTATTATCAAGTGTGAAGCTCGGTGCTTCATGCTGTTCTTTCTCGATAAGTCTCTCGATTATAGGAATGTGGCGCTCGTAAATGTGAGCATCCGCAATTACGTGCACGAATTCTCCCACCTCAAGTCCCGCAACCTGAGCAAGCATGTGAACAAGCACCGAATACTGTACAACGTTCCAGTTGTTTGCCGCAAGCATGTCCTGACTTCTCTGATTGAGGATTGCCGAAAGCTTTCCGTTTGCAACGTTGAAGGTCATGCTGTATGCACAGGGGTAAAGGTGCATTTCGGAAAGGTCTGCATGATTGTAAATGTTGGTGATGATCCTTCTGCTGTTTGGGTTGTTCTTGAGGTCAAATATTACTCTGTCAACTTGGTCGAATTCGCCTTCACGGTAGTGGTGCTTGATACCGAGCTGATATCCGTATGCCTTACCGATGGAGCCTGTTTCATCAGCCCACTTATCCCAGATGTGCGCATCAAGCTCGTTTATGTTGTTGGATTTTTTTTGCCATATCCAAAGAAGCTCGCGCACCGCCGTTTTTATTGCTGTACGGCGGAGGGTCATTATCGGAAATTCTTTTGCAAGGTCGTATCGGTTTACGATAGCAAAGCACTTCTTTGTGTATGCGGGTGTACCGTCCTCCCAGCGCGGGCGAACCTCAAACTCCTTATCCCATACACCGTTCTCAAGTATGTTTTTACAGTTTTCAACAAAAATTTTATCAGCAATGCTCACAAAAGCTACCTCCGATATATTTTAATTATCTTATTTATTATATATTAACTAGGCGCTTAAGTCAATTACTTTTTCTTGCAGGAGCGTATTTTTCTGAATTTTTTTCAAAAATCGCACGTCCCGATGTAATGTCGGCAAGCTTTTCACGGATCTTTTCCTCCTCCTCGGGGGTGGCAAAGAGAGTAAGCTTTACCTTCTCACCGAATTCACACCTTTCCTCGGGTATTTTCATTCCCGCAAGCTCGTGGCGTATCTTAGAAAGATAGGTGTAATCAAAGGAAAGGTCAAATACGCCGTATTTGACAAACTCCGCCTTGTCCGCATCGTCAAGCGCAAGCTTTGCAGCCTTCCCGTAGGCGCGCACAAGTCCGCCCGCTCCGATGAGCACTCCTCCGAAAAAACGCGCCACAGCGCAAACAACACCTACAAGCTCCTCTCGCCTGAGCACCTCGAGGATGGGCATACCAGCCGTACCCTGTGGCTCTCCGTCGTCCGAAAATCTCACGACGTTTCCTGTGCGATTGATGTAAGCATAGCAAACGTGACGCATGTTGTCTCGCTCCATTTTTACAAGCTCGATAAATTCAAGCGCTTCTTCCTCTGTTTCAATTGGGGCAATGTAGGAATAGAATATTGACTTTTTTTCTTCGTATATGCCACGTCCCTCGCGGGCGGCTGTCTGATAACTGTCACTCATAGCTTTATTCCTTAATAAATTCTCTCATCTGTCCGCGCACCTTATCGCTGACGCTTGCAATTACCTCGATTCCGTCATTTGTATATTCGACGTTTTTAACGGTACAGGATTTGTAGAGAGTGTCGAGAAGCCCTGCTCGGCTGTGAGGAAGGCAGATTTTTACGTCCTTCTTGAGAGAGGATATGACACGCTCTACCGTTTCAACGAGGCTGTCAAGTCCGCGTCCCGTCTTAGCCGAAATGAATACCGAATCGTTTTTCGGAAGCCCAAGTACCGTTTCGGGAATTTCTTCTATCTTGTCAATTTTGTTAAAAACGTAAACAGTGGGTCTTCTCTCTACCTTGTTCTTTTCGCAAAGCTCTCCTATTATCTCTTCGGTGACCTCGTACTGCATTCTGACCTCGGGGTGTGACACATCGAGAACAACGAGTATGATATCCGCAAAAACCACTTCGCTGAGGGTCGATTTGAAGGCTTCGACAAGATTGTGCGGAAGGTTTGAGATGAAGCCTACCGTGTCGGTCAAAACCACCTCTCCCGCATTTGGAAGAGTCCATCTTCTCGTTGTGGGATCAAGCGTTGCAAAAAGCTTGTTTTCTGCAAGTATATCAGCACCTGTAAGGGTGTTGAGAAGGGTTGATTTTCCAACGTTGGTATACCCCGCAACAGCTATTTTTACAACCCCTGAGGATGCGCGGGATTCACGTCTGAGAGCCCTTTGATTCTCCATGTGGCGAAGCTCCTCCTTGAGGCTTGTCATTCCCTCGCGGATACGCCTTTTTTCGATTTCAAGCTTTGTTTCACCGGGACCTCTTGTGCCGATACCTCCTCCGAGTCGCGACATGGAGGTGCCTTTTCCGCGAAGTCGCGGAATGGTGTACTGAAGGTGTGCAAGCTTTACCTGTAAGATTCCCTCGCCCGTTGTTGCGTTGAGGGCGAAAATGTCAAGAATGAGCATGGTGCGGTCAATGACGCGCACGTCACCGATGGCGTTTTCGATGTTTCTTATCTGGGAAGGGGAAAGCTCATTTTCAAATACTATAAGCTCTATTTCGGCATTGTTGCATATCTCTTTGAGCTCGTCAAGCTTTCCTTTTCCAAGGGCTGTAGCATTATCGGGATTCGGGCGGATTTGCACAAGTCGGGAATGCTCGACACCACCCGCCGTTGATAAAAGCTCTGAAAGCTCGTCAAGGCGAGTGTCTATAATATCTTCGCTTTCGCATCCCACGTAAACAAGTATTGCCTCGGGAAGGGAAGCGGTTTCTGTTTCATGTAAAATATCCTTTGCCATGTTACCTCCTGGCTTTGATGAAAAAACGCCGCAGAGAACCTGCGGCGTTTTTGAAAATCGTATATGGAAATTATCTGCCAAACTTCTTGTTGAACTTGTCAACACGTCCGCCTGCATCAACAAACTTCTGCTTTCCGGTATAGAACGGATGGCACTTAGCACAAATTTCAACGTGGAGATTTTCCTTTGTAGACTTTGTGGGGTATTCAGCGCCACAAGCACATACGATTACGGTATCCTTGTACTCAGGATGGATGTCCTTTTTCATTTCTTTAGCACCTCTTTTCGGATATTCTTCGTAGATACGCTTTATAATATCACAAAAAGGTATAAAAAGTCAAGAGATTTTTTAAATAAAAAGAAATTTTTTTAAAAAAGTATTGAAAAAAAGAAAAACTTGTGATACAATGGTCACACGTCACAAGCCGGTGTGATGGAATTGGCAGACGTGCTGGACTCAAAATCCAGTGGTAGCGATACCGTGCGGGTTCGACCCCCGCCACCGGCACCAAAACATAAAAGGTACCCGAGAGGGTACCTTTTATGTTTTTATGAAAGAAGTAGGGGGTCGAACCCTAAGAGGGCTTTTGCCGTTAAAAAAACAGTTCGGGGGGCAAGTAGAGAAATATCAAATGTTCATCGCTGACGAATATCCTTTTTGGTTAAAACCACACTTTGTCGCTTGGAATACTTGTGTATTCCTATTGACATTTTGTTTGGAGTGTGTTACCATGAACGTGTTGGGATTTGACGCCGAGCCTCTTTTTATAAGAGAGTTCACTTCCGTCTGCCCAACTTTTTTAGTGCTACGTTATTAACTGTAACCACACGCCAGTTGTAACCTATTGATATTTGGATTCGATAGTATTGATTAATAATTCAACCGATTATATATGGAGATAAACAAAAATCAACTGTTTGTGTATTTTCTAAACTGATTTTTTGTGTTATACTTTGTATGTCATCGATGAACATATTATATTTACAAGGAGTTTATTATGAAAAACACAATTGGCAATAACATAGCCCAATATCGTAAAGAAGCTGGAATGACACAGGCGGATTTGGCTGAAAAAATGAATGTTTCGGTTCAGGCGGTTTCTAAATGGGAAAATGATATATCTTGTCCCGATCTTGAAAGAATAGGACAGCTTGCATCTGTTTTAGGTTCCACAGCCGAAAGCATTATTAACGGAGAGCGCGCTTCGGTAACATCGCTTAAAAGCGATATTGACTATTCTAAACGTATTATCGTATTTACCGTGAATGTTCATGACGGCGATAACGTAGATGTGACATTAAGAATCCCTATGGAGCTTTTTTTGAAGGCTCGCCAAGATGGGACATTAGAAACTTTTTTAGGGGAATGTGGAGAAGATATTCCCGAATCGGTCTTTGAAATGATTACCAGCGGTGTTGTGGGACCTATAGCAACGGTTAACAACGATGAGGTAAGCGTTTCTGTAGAGGTGGTTGAATATGACTGTTGAAATTAAATATAACGATAAGATTTATGAAGTAATCGAAGTGAAGAATGCTTATATTTTAACCTTGAACTTGCACAATAAGACCGAACGTAGTCAAATTTTAAATATCGATGAGCTTCAGTTTGATAAACCTTATATCCGTCTTGACAGGGTGCTTCCCAATGGAGGTGCTGTGGAGCTGCTGATAATAAAAACGGAAGAGGTATTGTTGGAAAAATACAAAGGGTTAATCAATCTTTCTATAAGCTTTAACGGTGTAACAGTTGAATCAAAATTATAAAGCAAGGAGATGTAAAAAAGTCCAGACCGTCAAAAAACACTAACAAATAAAGTTTTAAGTGTATTTAAAACTTTTAAACGGGTAAAGCTCAAGGTAAAAAAACATATGTTTTTTGACTCTGAAGCATTTTTCCAATCTCCTACAATTCATGGGCTGTAAAAAACTCAAACAGAGTTTTTTACAGCCCATGTTTTTTATGAAAGAAGTAGGGGGTCGACCCCCGCCACCAAAAATTGACAGGCTTCGACCTGTCGATTTTTTATCCATTGCGAAAGCAATGGTATATCATCACGCATCAGCGTGTATATCATCAAATGCGGCTTGCCGCCTTTGTATCTCATCACACCGCAGGTGTGTATAAAAAGCTTTCGCAATGATGATATACAATTCTTGTGGAATTGATGATATGCAAGACTTCGTCTTGATGATATACACGACTTCGCCGTGATTTTTTTCGAGACTTCAAATTCATACGCAAAACTGCCGAAAATATTTTTTGTTTGTATAACGAATCAGTACTTGAACCTCAAGGAGGCTTTCGTCGTTAAAAAAACAGTTCGGAGGGCAAGCAGAGAAATATCAAATGTTCATCGCTGACGAATATCCTTTTTGGTTAAAACCACACTTTGTCGCTTGGAATACTTGCCGTATTACAAGTGGATGTAACGACGACAGGGACGAAAATTTCCTTTTGAAACCGATAAGGGTTCGACTCCCTTCGGCTTAGCACGAGGCGACTTATTATTTGTGTTGACAATTAACAATCTTTTTCGTATAATAAGTTCATATTATTCTAGGAGCAAATCATGCAGAATTTTTTAGTATCGTTTAACGTGGTATTCCCGATAGCCGTAATGATGGCGGTGGGATTTTTAATCAAAAAAATAAAGCTTGTAAACGACCTGACAGTGAAGCAGATGAACAACGTCGTGTTCAGAATATTCCTGCCTCTCATGATATTCAAAAACGTTTACGAGAGCGAGATTGCCGAAGTTTTCAATTTGAAGCTTATCGTTTTTGCGGCGGTGTCTGTTGTTGTCGTTATACTTCTTCTCTTTTTAATAGTGCCGATTTTTGAGAAAGAAAACCCCAAAAGAGGAGTGCTCATTCAGGCGATATTCCGCTCAAACTTTGTTATATTCGGTATTCCCGTTTCCGAAGCACTCTGCGGACAAGTGGCATCGGGCACGGCATCCGTGCTTATCGCACTCACAATACCCCTTTTCAATATTGCAGCGGTTGTAACGCTTGAGGTTTATCGTGGTGGTAAGCCGAATTTTGCGAAGGTTGTCAAGGGAATTGTGACAAATCCGCTCATAATAGGTTCTTTTTTAGGACTTGCGGTAAGTGGCACGGGTGTGATTTTTCCGGATGTTATCGAAAAGTCAATGGGGAACGTCGCATCTATCACAACTCCGGTCGCCCTTATTATGCTTGGCGCATCCATCAACTTCAAAACGATTGGCAAAAATCTTTCAAGAATCATTTGGGGTGTGGGCGCTCGACTTGTCATCCTTCCCGCAATCGTTCTTGGAATCGGTGCATACGTGTTTGGATTCCGAGATGTTGAGTTTGCAATACTTATATCTCTTTTCGCATCACCGTCGGCAGTGTCCTCCTTCACAATGGCACAGCAAATGGGTGGCGACGATGAGCTTGCGGGACAGCTTGTAATGTTCGGAACTGTTGTAAGTATATTTACAGTGTTTGGATGGATACTTGTTTGTAAGACTCTTAATCTTGTGTGATAAAATTTGTGCTTTTTCGGGAAAGGGGGCATTATATGAGATTTGCGAAGGCTTACGTTGAAATATCCAATATATGCAATCTTTCTTGCTCGTTTTGTCCCGGTACGAAAAGAGCACCGAAGCGTATGTCATATGCCGAGTTTAAAGGTGTTCTGGAAAGTCTTTCGGGATACGTTGAGTATTTGTACTTTCATCTTTTGGGTGAACCCCTTTGTCATCCCGAGCTTGAACGCTTTTTGAACCTTGCGGGAGACCTTGGATATAAGGTCACCATCATTACGAACGGTACACTTATTGATAAGCATGCCGAGGCGCTTCTTTCATCAAGCGTTTATAAAATTGTTTTTTCGCTTCATTCGTTTGAAGCAAATTCCATGACGCTTGAGCTTGAAAAGTATCTCGATTCGGCTTTTGACTTCGGTAAAAGTGTAAATGGACGCTTTATTACGGTGTTCAGACTTTGGAATCAAGGAGGCCTTGAATCACTCAATTCGCAGATAATATCACGGCTTTCCGAGTATTTTCCGAAGCCTTGGCAGGAAAACCGAACGGGAATGAAGATAGGGGAGAAAGCATTTCTCGAATTTGGCGATAAATTTGAATGGCCGAGCCTTTCAAATACCGAGGAAACGGGAGAGGTGTTTTGTTACGGACTGCGTGATCAGATCGGAATACTTGCCGACGGAACGGTGGTGCCTTGCTGTCTTGACAGCAACGGTGATATCGCGCTCGGTAATATTTTCAAGGAATCTCTTGATTTGATACTCGCCTCTCCGCGTGCGGAGAGTATATATAACGGCTTTTCAAACAGACGTGCTTCTGAGGAGCTTTGCCGTAAATGCTCATACGCAAAACGTTTTTAGAATCGGAACGGCGCTTTTTTAGATAAATTATTTTTTTTGGAGGTTTATATGAGTAGAGTTACATGGGATAAGGATAACTTTTACGTTGACGGAAAGCCTGAAAAATTTATTTCGGGGTCAATACATTATTTCCGCGTACACCCGGAGTATTGGAGAGACAGACTTCTTAAATTGAAGGAGTGCGGATGTAACTGCGTTGATACGTATATTTCATGGCACCTTCACGAAAAGGTGAGAGGTGAGCTTGACTTTACGGGAATGCTCGACCTTAACGCTTTTCTTGATACAGTTGAAGAGCTCGGACTTTATGCAGTCATTCGCCCCGGACCCTATATATGCTCGGAATGCGATTTAGGGGGGCTTCCTTGGTGGCTTTTGCAAACTCCCGATATCGGTATAAGATGCTATGATGAACGTTATCTTGATGCCTGCACGCCATATCTTGAAAAGGCGTGTGAAATAATCCGTCCGCATCTTATTTCAAACGGAGGATGTATAGCATTTTTACAGATAGAAAATGAGTACGGAAGCTACGGCAATGATAAGAAATACCTTGAATGGCTTCGTGATTTTTATAAAGCGCGAGGTATTGATTGTACGTTTATTACATCCGACGGTGCTTTCCGCATGCTTGTTAAAAACGGAGCCGTTGACGGAACAGTCGCAAGCGTGAATTATCTCAACGATGCGGATGCCGCGTTCTCCGTTTTGAGAGAGGTGTGCCCAAATCAGCCGAGTGCCGTAATGGAGCTTTGGAACGGACGTCAGGATCACTGGAACAGCAACCGTCCGCCGCGCGACGTTGACGAGGTCAAGGAATCGGTTGAGGAAGCCGTAGCAAAGGCGGGGCTTGTTAATCTTTACATGTTCCACGGAGGAACCACCTTCGGCTTTATGAACAGTATTCATGAAAAGAACGAGCTTACGGTCGTGACGAATTCTTATGACGTAGATGCTCCTCTTGACGAATTTGGCAGAAGAACTCCTAAGTTTTACGCAGAGCAGGAGGTAATATGCAAGGCGCTCGGCAAGGAAATAGTAAATACCGCGACCGATACCGAGCTTAGACGTTACCCCGATGCGAAGCTTATGGGAGAGTGCTCACTCCGAGAGAGTGGACTGAATCTTCGCTCTCACGAGTCTGTGACTATCCATCCGATGGAGTACTACGATCAAGGGTACGGATATATTGTTTATACTACCGAAGCGCTTGTTGACAGAGACGGAGCATATCTGTCATTGCCTACCGTGCATGATATCGCACACGTTTATATTGACGGCAAGTACCGTTGCACGTTCTTCAGAACCGACACCGACAGGAGTATGCCGATTGAGAATGGTATGCATAAAATTGCTGTTCTCGTTGAGAATATGGGAAGAGTGCAGATTGGTGCTACAATGATTGACCGAAAGGGGCTTCTCGGAGATATTATCATAGAACTTCGCGACCTGAACGTCTATTCAAAGCCGCTCGGATTTAAGGTGTATAACTTGCCTCTTGATTCATTCCCGCAGGAGTATATCGGCAAGCCTCGGGAGAATGAGCCTGCATTCTACAGGTATGAGCTTGATGTGGAGGAGCTTTGCGATACTCTTGTGAATTTTGAAGGCTTTACACGCGGCGTTGTGTTTGTCAACGGCTTTAATCTCGGACGCCATTGGGATACTGTGCATAAGAAGAACCGTGCGTATATTCCGGCGCCGCTTTTGAAAAAGGGTAAGAACGAGATAGTTGTGTTTGACGTGCTTCATAAGGATTGTAAAAAGCGAGTATTTTTCGGAGAATTTTCTTATAACGCGGAATATGATAACTTCCGTAATACGGGAAAGAAGAGTCTTCTTGACGGAGAGACAAAGGACGCAAAATAGGTACTTGCGTGAATTGCTTAAAGCTTTTTTGAAAGTTTAAAATTAGCACTTGACTAAAACGAAGTTTTAATGTATAATGATGTGGTCCCGAAGATGCGGGTATGGCGGAATTGGCAGACGCGCTAGATTCAGGTTCTAGTGGGGCAACTCGTACAGGTTCAAGTCCTGCTACCCGCACCAAACAAAAAACACCCAAAAGGGTGTTTTTTTGTTTGTATAGAGAATCGGGACTTGAACCTCAAGGAGGCTTTTGGCGTTAAAAAACAGTTCGGGGAACTGTTTTTAGGCAAAAGGGGCGAGTGCTTCAGCACGAGGCGTGCGGATTGCAAGCAATACGCGTCAAGTCCTGCTACCCGCACCAAAAATCGACAGGTTTCGACCTGCCGATTTTTTATCCATTGCGAAAGCAATGGTATATCATCACGCATCAGCGTGTATATCATCAAAGGCGGCTTGCCGCCTTTGTATCTCATCACACCGCAGGTGTGTATAAAAAGCTTTCGCAATGATGATATACAATTCTTGTGGAATTGATGATATGCAAGACTTCGTCTTGATGATATACACGACTTCGCCGTGATTTTTTTCTAGAGTTCAAATTCATACGCAAAACTGCCGAAAATATTTTTTGTTTGTATAAAGAATCGGGACTTGAACCTCAATGAGGCTTTTGGCGTAAATAAAACAACCTGAATGGTTGTTTTTAGACAAAAGGGGCGAGTGCTTCAGCACGAGGCGTGCGGATTGGCGACCATACCAACACACGGCGTAGCGTCAGCAAACAATACAAGGTTGTTTACACTCTTGAATTTCAAGAGAACACGCACGGAAAATCTATTAATCTTGCGTTAAAGTGAAAATAGATTAAGCCAAGTACTAACCTTATTTTACAGCAGAATATCGCACAAGAACTTTCGCTTCGGGATGATTTATGACTGTCTCTTCGAGAGTGTATGATTTACCTTTCGAGAGAAAGTTGCAGGAAGCCGAGACCTCCCAAACCCTCAAAAGCAAAAATACATGTGTTTCGCTTACTGTCTCCGTTTTCGTCTCACTCGCATGTAATAAACTATTGACAACAAAATCAGTAACATGATATAATGTATATACAAACAACGTTTTGGGAGGTAATATGAAAAAAGCACTTTTAACGTTACTCTTTATTCTCGCACTTTTACTTACAGCATGTAATGATTCACCGTCCAATGATGCCTCGCAAAGTACCGCCCCGAATATTGACGAAAAAACCGTTGCAGATGAAAAAACGCTCGAGGACGAGAAGCCCATTGAGGACGAGAAGCCTGTTGAGGACGAGAAGCCAGTCGAGACTAAGAAAACTATAGAAATTACGATCGACCTTCCCGACGACTTTCCAATTGAGCCGTATACCGAGCCCAGGCTTGTTTCGCCCGAGGAATTCGATTGGGGTGATTATTTGCCTTGTTTTTCATACGGCATCAGAAAAGTAAACACTGCCGGCGACGTTTACGGGTCAGGCGCAATTATGTCGGAAGAAACACTGAACTTTGATGACGCTTGCGAGCTCTTCGAAGATCTGAACGCAAAATTTCCTGTCTATGACTTCATTATCAAACTATATCCCAAAGACAATTACATTGTAAATGTGAACACTAATGATGAGTATTCCACCGATAATTTTAACTTACAGCACCTTGAGAAATATAATACCTTGCTATTCAAACTTATCTATACCAAAAACTACGTTACCTCATTCTATGCATACGATCTTATCACTCAAAAAATGCATCTTCTTGTCCCCTACATTGAATATGCACGCGTATCACCCGACCTCAAGTACGTGGCGTACTGTTCAATCGGAAATGGAGAAGGGCGAGATCGCATTGACCTTGGAGACCTGCCTAACGGACTTGGTAATATGAAGAATGGGTTCTACGTAAAAAATCTAAAGAGCGGCGAAACCGTCTTCTTCCCCTGTGAAGGAAGATGTTCCGTTCCCTGTACACGCCATTCCGTTGAGGGCTGGATAAAACGCGAGGATATACAAAGCTATGTAAATGACAGCAGAGTGGCATTGCCATTCGTTTCCCCGAACCCCCATAAAATCGGAACGTTATTTAAAGGCTATTACACTTATTTCGAGTTTCCAACGAAACGGTGAGTAACTACGACTCACCGTTTCTTTTTGTTATAATATACAAAGACCATCGTAATGCTCATGATTTATTGGATAAAATACGCCGTTCGGATACAAAGCAGAATTATCTTTACAATCTTCCTCCACGCAATCGGAACTGCATTTATACGGATTCTGATTGTCATATTTTCTGCACAAAATATACTTCACGGAAATCTGTTGACTGTAGTCTTTTTCGCCGTATCCCACAGCACCAATAGTCTTATGCAGGGTCGGTCCCAAATTACCGTTTATCGATGTCAGATCCGAAGGAGCGCTTTCATTCAAAAAGCCAACTGCCTTGCCAAAGGAAATATAGTCTTTGAAATGTACGAACTGACACCCCTCCGAATTGTTAGAACCGTCCTTGAAGAAATACATATGCCCCGCGTGTATGTTAACTCCGGTTGCGGTGCCGCACACAAATTCCCCATTCTCCTTATACCACGAGGGCTGCGGTTGCGTGCACGGAACCAATGCAATATAAGTACCTTCACCAATTCCAGAAGGTTTTTCGTCATCCAGAGCATGATTTCCCGTTTGATAATCATAGATTTCCTCTTTCAGCGTAGTTGATTTTCCGCTTTTATCAAGAGGGCCGGGAATCAGATCAGGCAAAGTGGAAGCTCGTCTTGTAATATAAACTATTTCTCTGCCCTTGGTTACTACCATCATAGCATTATAAAGCCATATGGGGTGTATGTCAGAAACGTTTTTGCGATTAGTAGGGATTTCTTCGTCCTTTAAGCTAGGATCTCCCAAGCCCTCAAAAGCAAAAATACAAGTGTTTCGCTTACTGTTTCCGTTTTCGTCTACCTTATCGATGTAACATCCAAGACCGTTTGACTCGTCATTGTAATATGCATCCATTTCGGAGAGCACAAGCTCACGATCGCACTCAGAGAGAGGGTAGTTTGTATTCCAGGTGAAAATATGTTCAGGCGGTATTTTCTCCCATACACCGTAGAATTCCGTATCTCCGTAAACGCTATAAGATCCTTCGGGATACAGGGTCCATCCGTAGCTGTCTACCCAGTGACTGAACTCATATCCGGGTCTGTCAGGCGGCGAGGCAATTGTAATTGCACTATACAAAGGTACTTCTTCAGCGCTTATAAAGGGACCGTCCTCATACTCGTAGTAAGAAATACACGCCGTACAGCTTTCGGGGCAGGAACAACGCGGAACTACGCGCATCTTTCCGTCGGCTCCGTAAATAAACTCAGCCTGTGAGAAGAATGTAGTTTCAGCAATGGTATCAGCGGTCAATTCGCTGTCCGCTTCAACGATAAAAGCATCAGTCGGTGTGATTCCAACAGACATGATTCCCTTGTTTGCCGCAAGACAAGCCTCTTTTGCCGAGCACGGATGCCAATTCTCATAATAATCGCTTGAAAGGTTTGTTATTACCTCCTTTCTATCTCCTTTAGGAAAAGCCACGCCGTTCTTTATACATTCAGCTTCAACCACAGAGAAAGAGTCGTTCATGATAACATTTTCACAGTAATCGTTTTTCATTAATGATCACTCCTTTTTATTATTTTTTTGCAGCGTTATCTTTCTGCTCTTTAACTGTAACTCTTAACGGTGACAACCTGTGTCACTGTTAAAAAATAATTGACAACAAAATCAGTAACATGGCACCAAACAAAAAACACCCTAAGGGACACCTACCATAAAGCAGGTAGGTGTCCCTTGGCATTTTTGTTGATTGGTTTGGATGCGAGGATGAATTGTAGTAAAATCAAAATCTAATTTTGGAGGATACTACAATGAAAAAGAACTTTGAGTCTCTTTATGAAACTCTCGGCGGAACCTCCAGCGAGGAAAACGGACACCTTATTCCTAACGTAAAGCTTCCCGAACAGACCGACTATCAAATTGGCAAGTATGGACGGATGCACCTTGATTACATCAAACAGCATGGCCGCGGAAGGTACACCACGTTGCTGACCGAAGGCAAACTGAACGCTCGGTTGCACGAAATCGACTTTGAAGCAAACAAAATGCTTGAAACTATCATCTCCTGCTTCGCCGCTGAAAGAGGTATTGACGAGAGCTTGAAAGCTCACGATATGCTCCGTTGGGTTGCCGAGATGAACAACATCAGGGCAAGCGCGGAAGAAATCGTTTTACGGGAGGTGGTGTTGGTATGAAGTCAATTATCAACGAACTGTGGCACGGAAACATAATTCCACAAGAAGATAGCCGAACCAACTCCAAGGAAATGAAAGAACTACTCGGCTATATGTCAAGGCATCACGAAGATTTGGAGAAGAGCTTCTCTGACGAGCAGAAAGAGGTGTTTGAGAAGTTACACGATTGTTGGAGCGAATATATGGGTTTGGCGGAAGCATCCATATTTGAATACGCTTTCAAGCTCGGGATGCAGATTGCCATTGAAACATTAACTGAATAACCAACGAGGGCTGACAGAAGAAAAACTGTCAGCCCTTATAGCTTTGAACGGTTGAAATATTCATAAAAATATGATACAATAAACTCACCGATAAATAAAAATTTACCGCGCAGAACATATTGACAACCATCGAAGTGTGTGATATAATATATCTGCACTTATCGATGTGTTGGAAGGAGGAACTGTAAAATGGCATTCAAGCACTACGAAGGAATAAAAGTATTCAAGGCTCTCGCTGACGATAACCGTCT